>JAUNCZ010000039.1 GCA_030526405.1 Lachnospiraceae bacterium
GTAAGGCAACGGACTCTGACTCCGTCATTTCAAGGTTCGAATCCTTGTAGCCCTGCTTCGGTAAAGCGATTACAGATTTCTGTAATCGCTTTTTCTTTTTGCGCGGGCAACGAGCCAAAGTCCGTGCCTGCACGAGACCCTGGCGACTGCTGCAAACTATGAGCAACTCGCAAAGCGTGTTTCCCATAGCCTGCAGGAAATCCGGAGAAGTTTTCTGCAGGGAAAAATCACAGGAATTTCACGAAAAGACAGTCGTAAGAAACCACGGTGTCTGATACAATAGGTTTAACTGTTCATCAGCAGGAGCAAAGCTTTTCCTGACGGGCTGCTGAAAGCAGCAGAGGTTCATGAACAGACAGCAAAGTGGATTTCCAAGATCCACTTTATCTCAGTGGAGAAGACTCCCACCTCTATAGGTGGTGAGCATTGACAAATTAGTCTCAGTGGGAGTCCAATCTCCGACTGAGATAAAACGCTCCGCGAGGATGCGCAGCGATTCTGATAGGAAGATGTCAGCTAAAGCTGACCAGAATCGCGCGCCAAGTCTCCGCAAGCGTCGACTTGAACGGATGGATATACAGGAGGATACAGCAATGAAATATGAGATGCCGGCTCGAATCCGGTTCAGTGAGGTGGATCAGCATGGAAAACTGACACTGTTCCATCTGATCAACTATTTTCAGGATGCCAGCACCTTCCACGGTGAGGATGTGGGCCGGGGAACAGCCTGGACTTCAGAGAGAGGAGTGGCCTGGGTTGTGGCAGGCTGGCAGCTTCATATCCGAAGATTTCCCCTTATGAGTGAGAAGGTGGTGGTGCGTACCTGGCCCTATTCCTTCCGGGGATTTATCGGTGCCAGAAATTACACCATGGAAACAGAAGACGGAGAACTTCTTGCAGCGGCTGATTCTGAGTGGGTGCTGATGGATATGAATAAGAATATTCCAACCCGTGTGGAAAAGGGACTTCTGGAGGTGTTTGGCTCTGAGGAGAAATTTCAGGATGATTTCGGTGCCCGAAAGATTGCCATGGAAGGAACCGGAGAAGAGCAGGAGCATTTTACCATTCAGGAATATCAGCTGGATACGAATCATCATGTGAACAACGGACAGTATATCTGCATGGCGGAGAAGTATCTGGAGGAAGGGTTTGTTCCTGTACATTTCAGAGCAGAATATAAGAAACAGGCATATCTGGGGGATGAGATCGTTCCGAAAGTGTGCAAGGTGGAGGGCGGTGTTCAGATCGCCCTGGAAAACACAGAAGGAGAAGCTTATTTCACAGCGGAATTTTTGAACCATTAGAAGCATATCATACAGTTACGAAAGGACGGAGAGACATGTTGGAATTAGGAAAGAAACAGACATTACAGGTAATTAAAAAGGTAGAGTTCGGTGTTTATCTTGCGGAGAAGGAGACTGCGGAGAAGAGTGAGCAGGTTCTGCTTCCTGCAAAGCAGGTACCGGCAGGTACAGAGGTGGGGGATAAGATCAATGTATTCCTGTACAAGGATTCCAGTGACAGACCTATTGCCACTGTAAACAGACCTCTGATCACCCTGGGAAAAACTGCGGTGCTGAAGGTAAAAGAGGTGGGAAGAATCGGAGCCTTTCTGGACTGGGGTCTGGAGAAGGATCTTCTGCTTCCTTTCCGGGAGCAGACAGGAAAGGTAAAGCCCGGGGATGAGGTGCTGGTGGCTCTGTACCTGGACAAAAGCCAGAGACTTTGCGCCACAATGAAGGTATATCACTATCTTCACACAGATTCAGCCTACGAAAAGGGTGACCAGGTGGAAGGTCGTGTCTATGAGATCAGTCCGAATTTTGGTGTGTTTGTAGCTGTGGATGACTGTTTTTCTGCACTGATCCCAAAACAGAATGTTCAGAAAAATTATCGTGTAGGTGAGAAACTGAACCTGTTTGTAACGGAGAAAAAGGAGGACGGAAAGCTTACTGTCAGCACACGACGCAATGCCTATCTGCAGATGAACGAAGATGCAGAGCTGCTGCACAAAAAGCTGCAGGAGAACAGAGGACGCCTGAATTTTGATGATAAGGCATCTCCGGAGAAGATCAAGCAGGAGATGAGCATGTCCAAGGCAGCATTTAAGCGTGCCGTGGGACATCTGCTGAAGGAGCAGGTGATCCTTCTGAAGGATGGCTGCATTCTTCTGAAGGAAGATAAATAAGAAGGATACCGGAAGCCCTGCCAATGGCAGGGCTATGGCTGTATAATAGGAAGAATATTGGAACAGGGTTCTCTGAGAACAGGATTCAAGTGGACGCTGGCGGAGACTTGGCGCGCGATTCTGGTCAGCTTTAGCTGACATCTTCTTATCGGAATACTATTCTTTAAGGGTATGATCAGAGAACAGAATTAAGAGGAAAACTGACGAATAGAAAGGAACCGACATGGATTTTGCACATCTTCATGTTCATACAGAATACAGTCTTCTGGATGGGTCCAATAAAATTAAAGAGTATGTGGCCAGGGTAAAGGAACTGGGAATGAACAGTGCAGCCATCACCGATCACGGTGTGATGTATGGCTGTATTGATTTCTATGAGGCTGCCAGAGAGGCGGGTATCAATCCCATTCTGGGCTGTGAGGTGTATGTGGCCCCGGGTTCCCGCTTTGACAGGGAATTAAACAGCGGCGAGGATCGCTATTATCATCTGGTTCTCCTGGCTGAGAACAACCAGGGCTATGCAAATCTTACTAAAATCGTTTCAAAGGGCTTTGTGGAGGGCTTCTATTACAAACCAAGGGTGGATCTGGAGGTTCTGGAACAGTATCATGAGGGAATTATTGCCCTGTCTGCCTGTCTGGCAGGAGAGGTATCCAGAAATCTTGCCCGGAATATGTACGAGGAGGCCAGGGCTGCTGCCCTTCGTCTGGAGGGGATCTTCGGCAAGGGGAATTTCTTCCTGGAACTGCAGGATCATGGAATTCCCGAGCAGAGAATGGTAAATCCCCAGCTGGTACGCATGTCCCAGGAGACAGGAATTCAGCTGGTCTGCACCAATGATATCCATTATACCTATGCGGAGGATGCGGAGCCCCACGACGTACTGCTGTGTCTGCAGACAGGAAAGAAGCTCAGCGATGAAAATCGTATGCGCTACGAAGGAGGACAGTACTATGTGAAGTCTCCGGAGGAGATGGCAGCGCTGTTTCCCTATGCCCTGCAGGCCCTGGAGAACACCCAGAAAATTGCAGACCGCTGTCATGTGGAGATTGAATTCGGTGTGACCAAGCTGCCGAAATATGAGGTACCGGAAGGTTATGATTCCTGGACCTATCTCCAGGAGCTTTGCTGGAAGGGACTGGAACAGCTGTATCAGCCGGTGACCCAGGAGCTGAAGGAGCGCCTGGAGTATGAGCTGAACACCATCAGAACCATGGGATATGTGGATTACTTCCTGATCGTGTGGGATTTTATCCACTATTCCCGAGAGAACGGAATCATGGTTGGTCCGGGGCGAGGAAGTGCGGCAGGAAGTCTTGTTTCCTACACATTAGGCATCACTCAGCTGGATCCCATGCGCTATAATCTGCTTTTTGAGCGCTTCCTGAATCCGGAGCGAGTATCTATGCCCGATATCGACGTGGACTTCTGCTTCGAGCGACGTCAGGAGGTGATCGATTATGTGGTGGAAAAATATGGAAAAGACAGGGTGGTACAGATCGTAACCTTCGGTACCATGGCGGCCAAGGGTGTAATCCGTGATGTGGGTCGTGTGCTGGACTTCCCCTATGCCCAGGTGGATTCCATTGCAAAGATGATCCCCAATGAGCTGAACATCACCATTGAAAAGGCACTGAAGATGAATCCGGAATTTCGGAAGCTGGTGGAATCGGATCCGGAGGTGGCCCGCCTGATCGGTATGGCAAAGAGGCTGGAGGGACTGCCGCGCCACACCTCCATGCATGCGGCGGGTGTGGTGATCTCTCAGAAATCCGTGGATGAATATGTGCCCCTTTCCAGAGCGGCAGACGGAACCATCACCACCCAGTTCACCATGACTACCCTGGAGCGTCTGGGGCTTCTGAAGATGGACTTTCTGGGGCTTCGAACCCTTACCGTAATCCAGAATGCTGCCCGAATGGCGGAGAAGAGCACAGGAAAAGCTCTGGATATGATGGCCATTGATTTTAATGATCCAAAGGTACTGAAGATGATCGGCGGGGGACACTGTGAGGGTGTGTTCCAGTTGGAGTCTGCGGGAATGAAGAGCTTCATGAAGGAGCTGAAACCCCAGAGCCTGGAGGATATCATTGCGGGTATTTCCCTGTATCGTCCGGGTCCCATGGACTTTATTCCCCAGTATATAAAGGGAAAAAACAATCCCCAGGATATTGTCTATGAGACAGAGGCGCTGGAGCCTATCCTGGAACCTACCTACGGCTGTATCGTTTACCAGGAGCAGGTAATGCAGATCGTGCGGGATCTGGCAGGTTATACACTGGGACGTTCGGATCTGGTACGAAGAGCCATGTCCAAGAAAAAAGCCTCAGTCATGGCAAAGGAGCGTCAGAACTTTGTCTATGGCAATGAGGAGGAGGGGGTTCCTGGCTGTATCAGCAGGGGGATTCCTGAAAATGTGGCAAATCACATCTACGATGAGATGACGGATTTCGCCAAGTATGCCTTCAATAAATCCCATGCAGCGGCCTATGCCATTGTTTCTTATCAGACTGCATGGCTGAAATACTACTATCCGGTGGAGTTTATGGCAGCTCTTATGACCTCCTGTCTGGATAACCCGGGCAAGGTGGCAGAGTATATTCTCCACTGCAGGAAAATGGGAATCAGAATCCTGCCACCGGATATCAACAGAAGCGAGGGTGATTTTTCCGTGGAGGATGGATGCATCCGCTACGGTCTGGCAGCAGTAAAAGGAATCGGTCGTCCTGTGATGGAGGCTATCTCTGCAGAGAGAAATGCTGCCGGTCTCTTTACCAACCTTCGTGATTTCTGCAGTCGCTTAAGCGGAAAAGAGGTCAATAAGAGAACCCTGGAGAATTTTATCAAGGCCGGAGCCTTTGACAGCATGGGAGGAACGAGAAAACAGTTCATGCAGATCTATGGTCAGGTGATGGATCAGGTTTCCCAGGAAAAGAAGAATTCCCTTACAGGCCAGATGAGTCTTTTTGATCTCATGGCCCCGGAAAGCAGGGAAGCCTTTGAGATCCGCCTGCCGGATTGCGGTGAATATGCAAGGGAAGAACTGCTTGCCTTTGAAAAAGAAGTGACAGGTATCTATATCAGCGGCCATCCGCTGGAGGCCTATGAGGAGCGCTGGAGGAAAAATATTTCCGCAGTCACCACAGATTTTATCCCGGATGAGGAGATCGGAGTTCCAAAGGTGGCAGACGGCAGCCGTGTGCGCGTCGGAGGGATGATTACTGCCAGGACCATTAAGTATACAAAGCAGAATAAGACCATGGCCTTTCTGACCCTGGAGGATCTGGTGGGAACTGTGGAGGTGGTGGCATTTCCGAGAGATTATGAGCGCTATGCGGATCAGCTGCAGGAGGAGGCAAAGGTCTTTATCGAGGGCAGAGTGAATGTGGAGGAGGACCGACCCAGCAAACTGCTTCTTGAGAAGGTCACATCCTTTGATTCTGTTCAGAAGGAGCTGTGGATTCAGTTTGCAGACCGGGAGGCCTACGAGAAGGAGGTGGCCCGCCTGTACGAGTTACTGAGGGAATCTGATGGAAAGGATACAGTGGTTCTGTATATCCGTCGGGAGAAAGCCATGAAAAAGCTTCCACCAAGCAGAAATGTTTCCGCAGATGAGGCATTGCTCCGCCGACTGTCAGAGGTTTATGGAGAGGCAAATGTCCGAGTGGTAGAGAAAAGCATGAAAAGGAGCTGAAATATGATTACAAGTACAACAAATCCCCGTGTAAAACAGGTGGTTCAGCTGAATACAAAAGCAAAGGCCAGAAGAGAGGCGGGACTGTTTGTGGCAGAGGGTCTGAAGCTGTTCCGGGAGGTGCCCAGGGAATGGATTCATGCTGTATACGCCACGGAGGCATTTGCAGAGGAACATAAGGAACTTCTGGCTGGGACAGAGGTAGAACTGGTGGATGAAAAGGTATTCGGAAAGATGTGTGATACCATGACACCCCAGGGAATTCTCACTGTGATCAGAATTCCTACTTATAATAGAGAAGATCTTCTGGGAAGAGGTGGATCTCCCTTTATCATGGTGCTGGAGGATCTTCAGGATCCGGGAAATGTGGGAACCATTCTCCGTACCGCTGAGGGAGCCGGTGTTACCGGGGTGATTCTCAGTAAAAGGACGGTGGATCTCTTCGCCCCGAAAACCATCCGGTCCACCATGGGCTCCATTTTCCGCATGCCCTTTGTGTATGAGGAGGATCTTTCGGAGGCCCTGGACTGGCTGAAGAAGCATCAGGTTCAGACCTATGCGGCCCATCTGAAGGGAGAACATTCCTATGCGGAGGAAAATTACCGGGAGGGCTGTGCTTTTCTTATCGGAAATGAGGGCAACGGACTGACAGATGCCCTTTCTGAAAGAGCGGACCATCTGATCCGTATTCCCATGGAGGGGCAGGTGGAGTCTCTGAACGCGTCCATTGCAGCAGCGGTGCTTATGTATACCGCCCATGCCCAGCGGCATCAGTAAACTGTGGGAAAGCGCAGGGGAGAATGTGAAAAACAGAGCCGCTGAATTGATTTTTGCTGAAATACAGGGTATAATTCCTGTGTATGCACAGGGGATGCATAGGGAACAGAAGCAGAGAGGAATGAACTCTGCTGACAGGTCAAAAGTTAAATAAGGACTGGAGAAAACATATGGATGAAAAAGAAAGAGCAAGGGCAAAAGCAAGAGCTGCCCGACGCAGAAAGCAGCAGATGATGAGACTGCGCATTGCGATCCTTGCCGTGCTGATCGTCGCCCTGGTGGCGTTGATTCTCTTGATCGGCAAAATGAAGAAGGATTCCGGAAAACCGGAACAGACGGGAAGTGTATCCGTTTCACAGGAAGGAAATTCCGAGGGCACCTCCGGAGGGGTGATTGAGTCAGAGGGAGTTCCCATTGACAATGGAAATACAGAGCCGGCACCTGCAGCGGGAAGCCGTGAGGGCATCATTGCAGAGGCAAAGGCACTGGCAGTACAGTACGATTATCAGGGAGCCATCGACCTGCTGAATACCGTATCCAATATCGAGAACGATTCAGAGGTGGCAGGACTGATCAGTGAGTATCAGACAGCCCTTGCGTCACTGGTTCCAACTTCTCCTTATAATGTAACCCACGTATTTTTCCATTCCCTGGTGGTGGATCCTTACAGAGGATTTTCTCTGAAAGATGATGTACCGGGATGGAACAATGCCACAGAGGGCTTCTGTGAGTGGATGACTACTGTGGATGAGTACAACAGAATCCTTCAGCAGATGTATGACAGAGGCTATGTGCTCATCAGCCTGTATGACATGGTGGAGGAAACTGTTGGAGAGGACGGACTGGTTCACATGACTCCAAAGGATATTATGCTTCCGGAAGGAAAGATTCCGTTTGTCCTGTCTCTGGATGACCTTTCCTACTATCACAGCTATGACGGACGTGGCTGTGCCACAAAGATGATCATCGGAGAGGACGGAAAGCCAACCTGTGAGTACGTGGATGCAGAGGGCAACACCCTGGTGGGTTCCTACGACTGTGTACCTCTTCTGGATGATTTCCTTGAGGTGCATCCTGATTTCTCCTACAAAGGAGCAAAGGGAACCATCGCATTTACAGGATACAACGGTATCTTCGGATACAGAACAGATTACTGCTACCGTGACCGGGTGGAACTTACAGCAGACCAGGAGGCATGGCTGGCACTTCATCCTGAATATGACTGGAATGCGGAGTGTGAGAAGGCAAAGGCAGTCGCTGACTGTGTAAGAGCAGACGGATGGACATTTGCAAGTCATACCTGGGGTCATATGCATATCGGCGATGCAGGAATGGACAGAGTTGTGGCAGATACAGAGAAATGGCTGAATTATGTGAAACCTCTTCTTGGAGAGTGTGATATCATCATCTTCGCCCATGGACAGGATCTTGCAAACTGGACAGAGGAGTATTCAAGCACAGAGAAATTCCAGTACCTGAAGAATCAGGGCTTCAATATTTTCTGTAATGTGGATTCCTCCCAGTATTTTGTGGAGTTTGGTGATCTGTATATGAGACAGGGAAGAAGAAATCTTGACGGATACCGTCTGTATCAGGCAGTGTTCGGAGGAGATGACAGAACCAGCGATCTGTATGATGCAGCCAGCGTATGGGATCAGAACAGACCGACAAATCCGGAACTGTACGATCTTCAGTAAGCTTCACTACAGGAAACAACACAGTTTCAACTTAATAACTTAATAATAAGAAGGTTCAGGAGAGCTGCCCAAAAGGGCGGCTCTTTTTTTATCTCAGTGGAGAAGACTCCCACCTCTATAGGTGGTGAGCATTGACAAATTAGTCTCAGTGGGAGTCCAATCTCCGACTGAGATAAAACGCTCCGCGAGGATGCGCAGCGATTCTGATAGGAAGATGTCAGCTAAAGCTGACCAGAATCGCGCGCCAAGTCTCCGCAAGCGTCGACTTGAATTCATAGGATTCGGGTGTCGAAAGCCCCCAAAAACAGATTACACGGATTGTTTCGTACTTCGTACTCCC
The DNA here is from genome assembly GCA_030526405.1 of Lachnospiraceae bacterium. Lineage (GTDB taxonomy): Bacteria > Bacillota > Clostridia > Lachnospirales > Lachnospiraceae > JAKSRN01. The sequence goes on from JAUNCZ010000039.1 coordinate 8,697, forward strand.
ACAATCCTCCCCAAGATTCGGATATCGTGGTGCTTGCGCCCCACTTACATCCTCATCTTTGGGGCGTGTCACAAGGTCTATCACCACCGTACGTGCAAGCACCGGTGGCTCTGACCTTTTGACACTGTAATCTTCATAGGAAATTGCGTCAATTTCCTGTTAAATAAAAACACGGATGCGCAGCTACACTTCGTTCCGCGCGCGGAACAAAGTTGCGTTTTATGTAAAATGTTGGCTGCGAGAGTGCGTTGAAAACGCACTTTGTTCTTAAATAAGTATCTTGACAGAAAAGGGACTTCATGCTATATTTGTGAAGCGACATGGAAGTAGGTCTTTTTTTTATGCCTTGAAAACAGTACTGGCATGGCTGGGAGTCCGAAGACCCTGAGGGGTGGAATCCGGAGAGGAAAAAAGAAAGTCCGTAGTTTACGCAAATAAACAGTGGAGGTGGAAGTCGTGCGTGTAAAAATCACATTGGCATGTACTGAATGCAAACAGCGCAATTACAACATGACAAAAGAGAAAAAAAATCATCCCGACAGAATGGAAACCAGCAAATACTGCAGATTCTGTAAAAAACACACAATGCACAAAGAGACCAAATAATCTGGTGTGAGGTGAGTTATGGCAGATGAAAAAAAATCCAAAGCTAAAAAAAGCTGGATTAAAGGCTTAAAAGCTGAGTTTAACAAGATCATCTGGACTGACAGAAAGACACTCGGAAAGCAGAGTGTGGCTGTTGTAGTTATTACAGCAATTCTCTGTCTTCTTATTACGCTGATTGACAGTGTTGGTCTGCAGCTTGTTCAGTTTATTATCAAGTAAGGATAAGGTGAATCAATGTCAGAAGCAAGATGGTATGTAGTTCATACCTATTCGGGTTATGAGAACAAAGTAAAAGCCAATATCGAGAAAACGATCGAGAACAGACATCTGGAAGATCAGATCCTCGAGGTTCGTGTGCCTATGGAAGAGGTTTCCGAGATTAAGAATGGTGTTAAGAAAACAGCATCAAAGAAATTATTCCCGGGATATGTTCTTCTCAACATGATCATGAACGATGACACATGGTATGTTGTTCGCAACACCAGAGGTGTTACAGGATTTGTAGGACCGGGATCAAAACCGGTTCCGCTGACTGTTGAAGAGATGGAAGCACTCGGCTTCAGCGTTGAAGAGAAGGTGCTTGTGGATCTTGAGGTTGGCGATGAGATCGTCGTTATTGGCGGTGCATGGAAAGATACAACAGGAGTAATCCAGACAATCAACCAGCAGAAACAGGTAATCACCATCAATGTTGAGCTGTTTGGTCGTGAGACTCCGGTTGAAATCAGTTTCGCAGAAGTAAGAAAGACTGAGTAATCGGTCTGTGGGAGGGAAATCCCCGCAATTACCACATTTTATTAGGAGGTGCCTAATTATGGCAAAGAAAGTTACAGGTTATATTAAATTACAGATTCCTGCAGGCAAGGCTACACCAGCTCCACCAGTTGGACCTGCTCTTGGACAGCATGGAGTAAATATCGTACAGTTCACAAAAGAGTTCAATGCCAGAACTGCAGATAAGGGAGATCTGATCATCCCTGTTGTAATTACTGTATATGCAGATAGAAGTTTCAGCTTCATTACTAAAACTCCACCGGCAGCAGTTCTTCTGAAGAAAGCTTGCAACCTGAAATCCGGATCCGGTGTTCCAAACAAAAATAAGGTTGCTACTATCTCCAAAGACAAAATCCGTGAGATCGCTGAGATGAAGATGCCAGATCTGAACGCAGCATCTGTTGAGGCTGCTATGAGCATGATCGCCGGAACAGCAAGAAGTATGGGAATCGTAGTAGAGGACTAATTCTACAGAAAATTCCTTTGATAAGAAGAGACGTGGGAGGGACCATCCCGCAATTACCACTAGGAGGTTATTTAGACAATGAAACGCGGTAAAAAATATCTTGAGTCTGCGAAAGCAGTAAATCGTGCTAACCTTTATGATCCAGAGGAGGCTGTTGCTCTGGTAAAAAGCTTAGCAGTTGCCAAATTTGATGAGACAATTGAAGCACACGTACGTACCGGATGTGACGGACGTCATGCAGATCAGCAGATCCGTGGCGCTGTAGTTCTTCCTCACGGAACCGGTAAAACTGTTCGTGTTCTGGTATTCGCTAAAGGTGCAAAAGCTGATGAGGCTCTTGCAGCAGGCGCTGATTATGTAGGAGCAGAGGAGCTGCTTCCAAAAATCCAGAAAGACGGATGGCTTGACTTCGACGTTGTAGTAGCAACTCCAGACATGATGGGTGTTGTTGGACGTCTTGGTCGTGTACTTGGACCAAAAGGTTTAATGCCAAACCCAAAATCCGGAACAGTAACTATGGATGTTACTAAAGCAATTGCTGATATCAAAGCTGGTAAAGTTGAGTATCGTCTTGACAAAACAAATATCATTCACGTGCCGATCGGTAAAGCTTCTTTCAGTGAGGAGCAGCTGCGCGACAACTTCCAGACGCTGATGAATGCAATCAACAAGGCTAGACCTTCAGCTGTTAAGGGACAGTTCCTTAAGAGCGTAACACTGGCTCCTACAATGGGACCTGGTGTAAAGGTTAACCCAATGAAGCTTGCATAATAGAATCGAATAGTTCGAGCTTTCAGATCCCCCGAGCAATCGGGGGATCTTTTTACGCGAGCAACGAGCCAAAGTCCGTGCCTTGCACGAGACCTTGGCGACTGCCGCGATAACTTGAGAAACTCGCAAAGCGTGTTTCTCATAGTTAGAGGAAATTGTGTCAATTTCCTGGTAAATTAAAAAATTTAAAAATACTATTGACAAAACAAAAGACTGGTGCTAAGATACACAGGTATCACGCCGAAGACAGCAGGTGCCGTAAGGTGTAAGCGTATGATCCGCCTGCCGAGGAAGATTTCGATTTTTGAAGTTTGTCCTGTTGTGTCTTTAGGCCAGCAGGTTTTTTTGTGCGTGTACATATATTCTATAAGGAGGTGCACCATTCATGGCAATTCGTGCAAAAGTAGAACTGAAGAAGCCAGTTGTTGACGAGATCGCTACACTGATCGATGGAGCTGCAGGTATTGTACTTGTAAACTACTCCGGTCTGAACGTTGCTCAGGATACTCAGCTGCGTAAGAATCTTAGAGAAGCTGGAATCACTTACAAAGTCTACAAAAACAGAATGATGAATCTGGCATTCCAGGGAACTCCTTGTGAAGAGCTCTGCAAACATCTTGAGGGAACAAACGCTATCGCAGTTTGTAAAGAGGATGCAACAGCTCCAGCAAGAGTACTGGCTGAGTTTGCTAAGAAAAACCCACAGCTTGAGCTGCTCGCAGCAGTTGTGGAGGGTGGATACTACGATGAGAAGGGTGTTCAGGCTCTTGCATCTATCCCATCCAGAGAGATCCTGCTTGGAAGACTTCTTGGAAGCATGCAGTCCCCGATTGCAAACTTCGCTCGCGTTATCAAGCAGATCGCCGAGAAAGATGGCGAGGCAGCTGCAGAATAATCTGGCTGCATAACAGGCTGTCATTGGCAGCTGTATCATGAATAAAAATTTAAATGGAGGATTTTACCATGGCAAAACTTACTACTGCTGAGTTTATCGAGGCAATCAAAGAGTTATCTGTATTAGAGTTAAACGAGCTGGTTAAAGCTTGTGAGGAAGAGTTCGGCGTTTCTGCAGCAGCAGGCGTTGTTGTTGCAGCAGCAGCAGCAGACGGAGCAGCTGAGGAGGAGAAAACTGAGTTCGACGTAGAGCTGACAGAGGTTGGACCAAACAAAGTTAAAGTTATCAAAGTTGTTCGTGAGGTAACAGGTCTTGGTCTTAAAGAGGCTAAAGAGGTTGTTGACGGAGCACCTAAAGTACTTAAAGAGGGAGCTTCTAAAGGCGAGGCTGATGATATCAAAGCTAAACTTGAGGCTGAGGGAGCTAAAATCACTCTTAAATAATTTCATTATTGCGAGAGATTTTGAAAGCTTTATAACTTCAAAAAATACAATGAAGGCAGGTTCTTACGAACCTGCCTTTTTCTTTTAAAGTTTTGGCTGACATCTTCCTATTTGAAGTAGAGATCCCGGACAACATCCACCGGCATATCCTGGCCAGTCCACAGGCGGAAAGCCTCTGCTCCCTGGTACAGAAGCATATACATACCGTTGAAGGTTTTACAGCCTGCTTCCTTCGCCTGCTTCAGAAACAGTGTTTCCCGGGGATTGTAGATCACATCTCCCACTGCCAGATCTTCATGCAACATGGAAGCATCTGAGAGTACAGAGGCATCCACATTTGGAGCCATTCCAACGGAGGTGGCATTTACAAGAAGATAGCTGTCATCAATGGAGTTCTTCAGAGCGGTCTCGTCTGCCTGATCCATGAGGGTAGCCCTGCACTGGGTGGTGCTGTTGATGGTGTCCACAAGTTTTACGGTTCTTTCGTGAAAGCGGCTTGTGGGACGGGCAAAGATATTCAGCTCCTTTACTCCGTCAAGGGCAGCCTGGGCGCAGATGGCAGTGGAAGCCCCTCCGGCTCCCAGGATGGTCATGGTCTTTCCTGCAACATCCAGTCCTGCATCCTTTACGGAGCGCATAAAGCCAACACCGTCCGTGTTGTGTCCGATGAGCCGTCCGTTGTCATTGACCACAGTATTTACAGCGCCGATAATGGAAGCTGCCGGTGAGAGCTCATCAGCCAGTTCTGCCATTCTGTTTTTGTCAGGCATGGTGAGGTTAAAGCCCCGGATTCCGCACATTTTAAGGCCCTTAACAGCCTCCTCAAGGCCCTCTTCCCCCACATCGAAGCAAAGATATACATAATCCAGTCCGAGATGCTGGAAGCTTGTGTTATGCATCATTGGAGACAGACTGTGGGCTACGGGACTTCCCAGCAGTCCTGTGAGACCGGTGTGCCCTGTGATTGAAAAATAGGAATTCATCTATAGTACCTCTTTCTTTCTGATTTTGGAAAATGCATACTTTTATTCTTTTTATTGTTAAAGTATACTATCATAGTATACCACGACTTTATTTTGAGAGGAAAAATAAATTATGATAAAAACAGTTACATTAAATCATACCGTGCTGGGAGACGGCACACCGAAAATCTGCGTTCCTGTTGTGGGACGTACACGGGAGGAGATCTGCTCACAGGCAGCTGAGATTGCTGCTGTGGAGCCGGATCTGGTGGAATGGCGTGTGGATTATTATGAGGATATCTTTGTGCCTGAGAAGGCAGAAAAGACCCTCCGTGACCTTACAGAGATCCTGAAGGAGATTCCTGTGCTCTTTACCTTCAGAAGCAGCCTGGAGGGCGGCGAGAAGGAGATTACTGCCCAGGCCTATGCAGAGCTGAATATCTGGGCTGCCTCACAGCAGGGAGTTGCCCTGGTGGATGTGGAGGGAAGAAGAGCTGATCTGGACAGCAGGGCTCTGGTGGCAGCCATCCACGAAGCAGGTACTCCGGTGGTGGTTTCCAATCATTTCTTCCATGAGACACCGGGTACAGAGATGCTGGTTCAGATTTTCCAGGAACTGGAGGACACAGGAGCAGATATCCTGAAGCTGGCCGTAATGCCGGAAAATGAGATGGATGTGATCCGTCTTCTTCAGGTAACCACAGAGCTGCGGGAGAAGACAGAGAAACCGGTGATTACCATGTCCATGGGGAAACTGGGGGTGGTATCCAGGATCAGCGGAAGTCTTACAGGCTCTGCCATGACTTTTGGAACTGTGGGAGCTGCATCTGCACCGGGCCAGCTGCCGGTGAAGGAGCTTAGAAAAATACTGGGTTGCCTGTAAAATAACCTGGAGTTGAACCACTTCAAGCAGTCCCCCGCCTCTAAGCTGTAGAGACGCAGGCGGGGGTAAGGGGGGATGCTTGCAGCAGCAGGAGTAAAAGCTCCTGCTGCTGTACAGATCTGCTCTGGTTTGACACTTTTTGTTAAATAGAGTAAAATGATTAGAAAAAAGACGTTGTTTTTTACTGTGGAGTGTAGATATGAAAGAGTTTTTAATCAATTCGGAAAATCTGTTGAATAAGGAAGCACTCAGATTTCTGAGAGAGGACAGTGCAGAGGATCTTATTCCCTGCAGATGGATCCGATTTAATGATAAGATTAAACTTGCCTATTTTGAAGAGGGCTATACTTCTCTGACCACAGTGATTCGTTCTATGACTCTGGAGCAGTTGTGTGAGATCGGAACCAGACTTCTGAAGCTGGTTCTCCGTCTGGAAAATACAGAGCTGCTGACACCGGAAAATCTTACTCTTGATACAGACAGCATTTACATTGGTGAGGATCATTCTCTTCACTGTATTTATGTACCAGTGGAACTGCCGGAGGAATCTCTTCTCAATCCTATCTATATCAAGCGTATTTACGCTATTCTGGAGGAGATGTGTGAAGCTGTCAGCGAGGGTGCTGATATCTGGAGAAGAATGGAGTATGAGAAAGCCAATAATCCGGGAGGCTGGAAGGAATTGGTAGGGATTCTGGATGATCCCTATGCAGAAACCAGTAATATGATCTATCTGAAGGGAATCAATACGCCTACAGAGGTGGTATTTCAGGTGGGACAGGAGGAGTTTCTGATTGGAAGTGACAGGAATTCAGTGGATGGATTTATTGCAGCTGAGAACGAGATCAGTCCTGTACATGCGAGAATTTTCTGGGATGAGAATGGCTTCAGTGTGATGGATATGGATTCTGCAGGCGGGACCTATGTGAACGATCAGAGAATTGATCCTATGACGAAGGTGAGATTCGGATTCGGAAGTATTCTGCGCTTTGCAGAATATACTTTTAGTGTGGAGTGACGAGGATAAATTATGAGACAGCAAAAGAAACTTGTGGTGATGGATCCTGATTACGGGTATCTGAAGACCCTGGAGAAGCAGATTATTCTCCAGTTTTCAGACAGTACAGACATTCAGTTCATCACAGACCCCTTATTCAGAGAACAGTATTTCAGCACGATGAGAAATATTGATCTTCTGGTCACCGGCCAGGAATTTTACGGGGATTATCTGCAGAATCACAATATTGCCCATACTCTGGTTCTGAAAAAAGAAGAAGAAGAGTCTCTGATGGAGATGGAAAAGCCGGTGGATCTGCCGGAGGATTTTGAGGTTACTGTCAATCTGGATGAACTGATGGCGGAGGATCACGCTTCAGGAGATAAGCCTGTGATTCCGATGGCGGAGGAGGAGACTCCCTCCGGCTTTTATCTGGAGGAGAGTATTATCGCCCAGCTGGATGCGGTGGTCAATGAGGATGCAGGCGAGGAGGCAGTGCTATTGCCGGAAATGATGCATGAGGAACTGCCTGAGGAGGCGGTTCAGGAGCAGATTCCCATGACCGATCCTCAGGAGGATTGTGTGGTTCTCTCAAAATTCTGTACCATCAGGGAAATTATGGATGTGATGGAGGATCTGCTTTTGGATGGCATGAGGGAAGAGAATCCTCCGGAGAAGCTGAATAAGAAGCCGCTGAAGGTTATTTCTGTATATTCACCTATCGGAGGCTGCGGAAAGAGCCTCATTGCCATGGGACTGGGACGCAAGCTGAGAAAGCTGGATCAAAGTGTGCTGCTCATCGGATGTGATGAGATGCAGAGTATCTCAGGCTTTCTTGAGTCTGAGGAGTGTGCAGATCCGCTGCTGGCAGAGCTGCTTACACAGCCCGGGGCGGATATTTACTGGAATATTCTGCAGAATGTGGAATATGATGGAGAGGTGCGTTGTCTCCTTCCCTTTGCGGAGACCCTTTCTGCCATGGGAATCGGTGCAGCAGAGCTGGAGAACATGGTACGGGTCATCAAGGAGAAACAGGATTTTGATTATGTGATTCTGGATCTGGGATCCGCACTGAATACCACAGCCTGCAAGCTGATGCATCTGTCTGACTATATTGTGCTTGTGACAGAGCCCAATGCGATATCCGTAAAAAAGATGAAAAAACTTGTGAATAATGCGTCTCTTCTTCCGGATTGTCGTTGCTTTATGATTGCAAATCAGCATCATATGGATGGTCTGAGACTGCCGGCGCAGAATCTGTTCGGATATCTTGCATCCTATCAGGATCCGGAACAGGCATTGGAGGATCCGGTGTTCTATCAGATTGCACTGGAGATCCTGGACTGATCCGGGATAGAATAGCTGCAGCGTGAGAAGAGAAAAAATGAATAAAAGAGGGCTGTTATTGTGCAGATCCTGAAATATAAGGGGCTGTCGCACTAAGCCCCTTCCCAGAGAGAGGTGTCCTGTTGTATTGACAATGGATACCTCTCTTTTTTGTTCCGTTTTACAGGATCTGTGACAGGGATTTTGTGTTGTAAATCCACCGTGTTCTTTCACACAAAGAACACAGATCTTTGGTAAAATGCAACTATCAGAAGGTGTCCCTTCAGAGGCGTGACGAGAAGGAATAGAAACATGGAGGAGAAACGTATGATCAGATGGAAAAAAGCAACGGCATTGCTTCTTGCATTTGCCATGACCGGAAGTATGGCTGCCTGCGGAAGAAGGGATCTGTCCTCGGAGGCTGTTGCGGCGGATACCTATGAGGCGGCAGCCGATTACAGTATGGATGCAGGATGGGGAATTCCTTCAGAGGAGGTAAAAGAGGAATCGGCAGCCTCCTATCAGGAAAATGAATCCGATCCTGTTGATGCATCCTTAAGTGAGGAGGAGCAGCAGGCTCTGGGAGGAGACGAAAAGAAAACAGCCAGAAAACTGATCCGCACAGTGGATCTTTACCTTGAAACCACCGAATTTGACCAGCTCTCTTCCATGATTGAAGAGAAAACAGAGGAAATGGGTGGTTATATCGAATCCAGCACTCTGGACGGAACGAAGAAATCCAGCAGTCGCTACTGCTATCTCACAGTGCGGATTCCCGATGACCAGCTGAATGCATTTGAAACACTTGTGGGGAACAGTGCCACAATCCTTTCCAGAAACAGCAATGTTCAGGATGTAACCCTGCGTTATTCAGATCTGGCAGCCCACATCTCTTCCCTGAGAATTGAGCAGGAAGCTCTTATGGAGATGCTTTCAAAGGCTGAGAGCGTGGATGTGGTCATTACTATTCAGAATGAGCTGACGAACATCCGCTATGAGCTGGAATCCTATGAATCTCAGCTGAAGCTTCTTGATAACCAGATCAATTACAGTACAGTATGTATCACCATCCGAGAGGTGAAGGTGCCCACCGCCCAGGAGAAGGAGGGCTTCTTTGGCAGAGTGAAGCACACCTTTATGAACAACATCAGTGATATTGGTGAGGGCATAGAGGACTTTTTCGTATTCTTCTTTGGAAATATTGTGGGAATCATCCTGTTTCTTGCCATTGTAGCCGGAATCCTGCTTGTGGTGAGAGCTGTGTTCAGATTTCTCTTCAGAAAGAAAAATACTGAAAAAAAGAATGCCGGAAAGAAAAGGATCTGGAGAAAAAAGAAAGAACTGAAGTCCGCAGAACCCACAGAGGCGCCGGATACAGCAAAGACGGAGATAGATGAGAAAGAAACATCGGGAAAGGAAACCGATGAAGATGAAACCTGTGCTCTGAAGGAGCTTGAGGAGAAAGATTAAAAATCGAAAACAGGGAAACAAAAAAGAGGGTGCAGTTCCGAACAGGAACTGCACCCTCTGATAGTATGCTGAAATACTCTCAGTGATCTCCGGCAGATTAAGCCTCAACGATCTCAAGGATCTCCATTGGGCAGGCTTTTGCGCAGATACCGCAAGCGATACATTTAGTTGTAACAGGATTCTCCTCAACCTTAACCATAACGTTGAATGGACAAGCCTCAACACATTTTCCGCAGCCTGTGCAGAGTTTCTTGTTGATCATGTAAACACCCTTTGCGTTCTGGGTGATAGCTCCAGCCTCACAGGCCTCAGCACATTTACCGCACTGTACGCAAACCATTGGTTTTGGCTCACCTTTTCTCTCGATGATCTGGATGCAGGATTTAGCAGGATCAGCTACTTTGTAAAATGCCTCTGAACAAGCCTGTGCACATGCCAGACATGCCATACACTCTGCGCCTTTTTTAACTTTGAGTTTTTTCATGTGATCATTCCCTCCGACTTGATGATAAACAGATAAGCGTTTCTCTGTTTACAATAATTTGTTCAATACTGCTTAACAGGTATACACACAGACACCTGTTATTGTCCATATTTTATCAAATTTAACACGGTTAGACAATGCTAACATATATCGGATTAGTATTATTTTTTAATCAGTCATTCTGCAGACGCCAGTCAATACAGCGCTGCAGGTATTCGATGTAGGCCGGATTCTTACACATGCCCTTTCCTGGAGTGTCGGAAATCTTCGCCACATCCATTCCGTTGCAGGCGGTGGTCTTCATGACAATGTTAAGGGCCGGAACGATGGTATCATTGGAGAGATAGGTTCCGATTCCGAAAGCAACATTGGCGCGGTCTCTGAAGTAGGCGTTCAGCTCATGGGCTCTCTCAAAATTCAGGCTGTCACTGAAAAGAAGAGTCTTTGTTTTGGGATCGATCTCCAGAGATTCATAATGGCGGATCATCTTATCGCCCCACAGGAATGGATCACCGCTGTCATGACGCACACCTGTAAACAGTGTGGCAAAGGTCAGCTGGAAGTCCTTCAGGAATACATCGGTGGTGATGGCATCGGTAAGAGCGGTTCCGTTGAGGATTCCGTATTCCTTTACCCAGGCATTCAGGGCATACCAGTTGGAGTAAGCGGGATTATGTCTGTGATCACCCTGTCCTACACACATGAGCCACTCGTGAGCCATGGTTCCTACAGGGGTAATGCCAAACTTTTTAGCCAGATATACATTGGAGGTTCCCACACAGAGGGAGTCCACATATTCCGGGTTATGCTTTACCAGTTCTGCCACCACATATTCCTGAGCTTCTGCGGAGAGTCTGCGGCGAAGACCAAATTCGCTGAAGCGTCCGATCTTATACTCACCGCTGATCAGTGCCTGGATCTTTTTGTCGGTACGCTCCCTGAAGGATGCGATCAGCTCAGCGTAATCATAGGCCATGCGGAAATATACTTCATTTACAATGGCAAGAACAGGAATCTCATACATAGAGGTGTTGAGCCAGGTGCCTCTTGTTTCAATGGAAAGTCCGCATTCAGCGTCAGTGTTGATGGTGAAATCATCAAAGCGTGGCTGCCATCTCTCCAGAAAATCCACATAGGAACCCTTTACCCATTTGATCTTATCGATGTACTCCAGCTCATCCGGGGTAAAATGAAGATTGCAGTAGGCTCTGATCTGTTTTTTGATTTCCTCCACCATCTCCTCTGTGAAGTGAACATCTTTGTTGCGGCACTTAAAGGACCAGGTTGTTTTGTAGCCTGGATATAAGTGGTAAATTGCCTGTCCCATTGATAATTTATACATATCAGTTTCAAGCAAACTGGTGATAATCTGTTTCATATCTCCCTCCTTAAGGTGAAACATTTTAAATAGTATACTTTTTTTATTGTACGATTTTTGACAGTTTTTTGCAAGCTTTGAGACACATATTATTAAAGACAGGTGTAAAGACACATCTGTCCTTTCTATGGGCAAAATGCTGTGTTTTTAGAGATGACAGGAGAAAATTTCCGCTGGTATTTTTGTCGCAGCGGATATCATAATAATGACATTCTTGTTATATCTTTTGTCAGAAGAGTGCAAAATCGGGTAGTAGAATTATGTGTTTTCAGTTATACTACATATATAGCTACTGAAGAACTGAGTATCGGAACAGTTCCGGTACAGACAGACTTTAACTGATTAAAAGAGAAGAAGAAAAGGAGAAACAGGGTATGATCGTTATGCAGGGAAAGGGCGTTTCCAAGGGCGTTTCCAGTGGAAAGCTGTATTTTTACAAAAGAGTGGATACAACAGTTACACTTCAGAATGTAGAGGATATCGAGGCTGAGAAAGCACGTTTTGCCGATGCCCAGGAGAAGGCGATGGCACAGCTTGGTGTTCTGGCTGAGAAAGCAAGAGAAGAAGCAGGAGATGGTGCGGCACTTCTTTTCGAGACCCATGCAATGTTTGTAGAGGACGATGACTATGTGGATTCCGTTATGGAGATCATTGAGGATGCACAGTGCAATGCTGAGTATGCTGTAAAACAGACAGGAGAGCAGTTTGCAGCAATGTTCAAGGCAATGGACGATGCTTACATGCAGGCTCGTTCTGCAGATATTCTGGATGTTTCCCAGAGACTGATCAACAACCTTCTTGGTGTGGCAGCTGGCGGAATCGATGCTGATGAGCCGGTGATCCTCTGCGCAGATGATCTGGCACCTTCAGAGACCATCCAGCTTGACAAGAGTAAGATTCTTGCCTTTGCAACATCTGGTGGTTCCGGAAACTCTCATACAGCAATCCTTGCCAGAACCATGGCTATTCCTGCTGTCTGTGCACTGGGGGATGATCTGAAAGAGGAGACTGCAGGTCGCTTTGCCTATATTGATGGTGAGACAGGACAGGTAATCGTGGAGCCGGATGATCTTACTGAGATGGCTCTGAAAAACAAATATAAAAAACAGCAGGAACTGAAAGAGCTGCTTCAGACCATGAAGGGTCAGAAGGATGAAACTCTTGACGGACGTGAGCTGATGGTATACTGCAACATCGGTTCTCCTGAGGATGTGGATGCTGTACTGGCAAACGACGGACAGGGAATCGGTCTGTTCCGTTCAGAGTTCCTGTACCTGGCTGCTTCTGATTATCCATCAGAGGAGGAGCAGTTCCAGGCATATAAAAAAGTTGCTGCAGCAATGGAAGGAAAACGTGTTGTAATCCGTACACTGGATATCGGAGCTGACAAACAGGTGGATTACTTCCAGATGGCAAAAGAGGAGAACCCAGCAATGGGCGTTCGTGCCATCCGTATCTGTCTGAACAGACCAGAGGTATTCCGTACACAGCTGCGTGCTCTGTATCGTGCATCTGCTTTTGGTAAGGTTGCTATCATGTTCCCAATGATCACATCTGTATGGGAGGTAAGAGAGTGTAAGAGAGCCTGTGCAGCAGTTATGAAGGAACTGGATGCTGAGGGAATCCCATATAATCCGGAAACAGAGATCGGTATCATGATCGAGACTCCTGCATCTGTACTCATCGCTGATGCACTGGCAAAAGAGGTTGATTTCTTCTCCGTAGGAACCAACGATCTTACACAGTACACACTGGCATGTGACCGTCAGGCAAATGATCTTGGAAAATTCTTTGATCCATATCATCCTGCAGTGCTGCGTGCTCTGAAGATTGCAACTGATGCAGCACATGAGAATGGAATCTGGATCGGAATCTGTGGAGAGTTAGGCGCAGACCTGAGCCTTCTTCAGACATTCCTGGCAATTGGCATCGATGAGCTCAGCGTGACTCCATCCGCTGTACTGCCTCTTCGTGCAGAAATCCGCAAGAGCATTGCAAAGACCTGTACACTGGAGAAGCTGGAGTGCTGATCTGCAGATAGAATAACAGAATAAAAACAGGATAAAAATAGAAAAGGGGCTGTCGCACTAAGACAGCCCCTTTTCTGAATTGTATATATCGGCAAATGCTGACCAGAAGTGAGGGCCAAATTCCACCTGCGTTCGACTGGGATGCAGTAATAAAAGGTGGGTGCCTGGAATGCTCGCTCACAACAAAAAAACCTGAAATCCAATGGATTTCAGGTTTCTTTAGTCCGTGCGATAGAAGATTCGAACTCCCGACCTTTTGGTCCGTAGCCAAACGCTCTATCCAGCTGAGCTAATCGCACATATTCTCTGTTGAACTTGTCAACACCGCTATATTACTCTCTTTTGAGAGAAATGTCAACATAAAGTTTTAGGATTTTATGATAAAATTTCAAAAACAGATACGATTTACCAGTATTACAGGGGAAATACGGTAGAACAGAGGGATTCTACCTCTGAGAGGTGTACAGATTTCTGGCAAAACAGTAAAATAAAGCTATAAAAAACGGGAGGTGATGGTATGGATCTGATCAGGATTGGGAAGTATATCGCCGAAAAAAGAAAAAATGTCGGTCTGACCCAGAGGCAGCTGGCAGAGAAGCTGGGAAAGAGTGATAAATCAGTTTCAAAATGGGAGAGGGGAATCTGTCTTCCGGAGGTTTCTCTGTTTCCAGAGTTGTGTGAACTGTTGGGCATCAGTCTCAACGAATTGTTTGCAGGAGAAGATATTCCAGAAGAGCAGTTACCGGAGAAGGCGGAGGAAACCCTTCTTCAGATGTCGAAGGACAGCAGGCGGCACCAGAGGATTGCCAGATGGGTAATCGCTGTGCTGGCCATCATAGCGGCAGCGTCTGTTGTGCTGGCTGGTTATGTGCTCTCCTCAGTCAGGGAACAGGATATGATTACGGGCTTTTCAAGAGAGCTGGGAATCGATCTCTCCGGGGGAAAGGTGGAAGCCAGCACAGAGGAGAGGGATAATGGGTGGAAAAGTGATTACAGGATGCTGCGGGTGCATTTTACAGATAAAACGCCCTTGCAGGAAATAGAAGCCAGCGACAGATGGCATCGGTTTCCCATGTCTGGAGATATGCAGCAGCTAGTGAGGAATCTGAAGTCTCTGGAGGTTCGTATTCCGGAGACTGAGAATGGATATTATTTTGTTCACAACAGAAATAAGCAGGCCAATCATCCCTATGGAGATACGGAAGTGCTGAAGGGTGACCAGATCTGTGCCACCATCGCTGTGTACAGAAGTGAAACCAATACCCTGTTCCTGTATTATGTGGATGTAGAAAATATCTGGAAGGCGAAGGAAGTCCTTCAGAAGGATGAGAACACAGAGGGAGAGGTTACCATGGAGGCGCTTTTGCGCAGGGGCTATCGGCGAACCTGCATCAGAGGAGACGACAGAGTACAGCAGATGCTTCTGGAGAATGAGGAAAGGGACTCTGTATATCTTCTTACTGCCTATCTGACAGAGGAGGAGAAGGAAAAACTTCAGCAGATGAATATGGGAGGCGTACTCTATGATAATCAGCTCATCTATTTCCTGCAGACGCTGGAGCGTGTGGAGCTGACCGATCTCAGCGGTCTGATTCCTGCACAGGAGGAGCTGGATGTCTATGTGGGGAAAACAGTTGCTGATCTGAAGAAAGAGGGATTCTCCCGGACTGGCCGCATGTCGGATGAGCATAGAACAATCTACTTTTATTCAGATGATACTCTGGAGCTGGCTCTGGAGTTGGAAGGTGTGGAACGACTTGATATTACGAAGGAGCCGGATGAGACGCTGCTGGAGGCTGCAATCATCCTGCATGTGTCCTTCCGTGGATTTTCCACCGGGATCATGGAGAGAGCCATAGAGAATCAATGAGAAGAGCAAAGGCGCTGAAAATATGTTAAAGGCACTGAATAATGTTCAGTGCCTGAATGATCCTGTATGTATTGCTGATGGATGAGTAAATGCTGAGAAAAACAAAAAACCTGAAATCCAATGGATTTCAGGTTTCTTTAGTCCGTGCGATAGAAGATTCGAACTCCCGACCTTTTGGTCCGTAGCCAAACGCTCTATCCAGCTGAGCTAATCGCACATATCATCTGCTGACCTCATCAGCAAAATCTATGATACACTCTGTAATAAGAAAAGTCAAGCATAAATTTATATTTTTTTATCTCAGTCGAGAAGATGTCAACTAAAGCTGACCAGAATCCCGCACCAGGTCTCCGCCAGCGTCGACTTGAATTGACAGGGAATAAGAGTACATTGCAGATGCACTTTGTTCCAGTTGCTGTGATCCGGATAAAATGAGACATCCCACAATAGGAAAAATATGATATGATGCACTGAGAATGAGAAGCTGTCAGAAAACAGGAGAAAAAACTCCTGCTGGCAAGCAGCAAAGCGGATTGCGAATATGCGCTTTACATAAGGGAGTGAAAATATGCACACAGAATTAGATTTTTTAAGAGAACAGCAGGTCAGTGAGGGCCTGATCCGGGATCTGGAGGAGTTTCGATCCCGATATGATGTGGAGGCTGCGGCTCAGACAAGACTGGCGAAGCCGATACTGCCCTTCTATGGAAAGAAGATCCTGGAGATGGCTATTGCAGGATTGCTGCAGGGGGAGAACCTGCTTCTCACCGGAGCCAAGGCCACAGGGAAAAATGTGTTGTCCGAGAATCTGGCTTACATTTTCGGAAGACCCATGTACAATGTATCCTTTCATGTGAATACCAGCAGTGCGGAGCTGATCGGTACCGACACCTTCCGGAACAATCAGGTGGAGCTGCGGACAGGAAGTATCTACCAGTGTGCCCAGTATGGTGGCTTTGGCATTCTGGATGAGATCAACATGGCGAAAAATGATGCGGTATCGGTTCTCCACGCCACACTGGATTACAGAAGAAGCATCGATGTGCCCGGGTACGACAAGATCGACCTTCATCCGGCGGCAAGATTTATCGGTACCATGAACTATGGTTATGCAGGAACAAAGGAGCTGAATGAGGCCCTGGTATCCCGCTTTATGGTAATTGATATGCCGGCACAGACAGAGGAGACTCTGGATTTTATCCTGGGGAAAATGCTGCCGGGCATGAAGGATCGGGCAAGACACCAGTGGATCGGCCTGTTCCTGGATCTGCAGCAGAAGGCCGAAAACGGAGAGATATCCACCAAGGCACTGGATCTTCGTGGTCTTATGGCTGCCGGAAAAACCATTTCTCAGGGACTGGATCCTTTCCTGGCGGTGGAAATGGGCGTAATTAATAAATGCTTTGATATTTTTGAGAAGGAGATCGTCCGGGATGTGGTACGAACCAGAATTCCGGAGGAATGGACCTGCCATGATGTATACTGATCGGTATCTGGAGGAATATCGTCTGGAATTGGAAAACCGCATAAAAAATATGGTGTGGACAATCTGTGGGGATTATTCTCTGGAAATCCGTCCGGATGTGGATACTTTTCTGAAATCCCGGGACACCGCCCTCTATGAGGGTATAAAGCAGGGTGGACTGGCAAAGTATTTTGACCGGGAGGCACTCAGTCTGTATCTGGTGAAAAAGATTTACTGTCATGCGGGGGAAAAGGCATTGATGACCGTGACCCAGCTGTGTATCGATCAGGCAGTGGGTTACAAGCTGGATCAGGAACGGGATGGAATTCCCTTTATCCGGCGTCATGCCTATGAAACGGCCCTGGAGCAGGAGTTCCAGGGGATGGTTTCCTTCCAGCTGGGACTGTTCCGGGCTGCAGTACTGAGAAAGGGACTGGATGGCAGCTACAGAGGAACCGCAAAAACAGAACAGTGGCTTGCCCTGCTGGAACCATTGAAGGATACAGAGGATACAGAGCTTCTGATCCGCACCATCGACCAGCTGTATAATCAGATTGTGGAGCCCCGGTTTGAGCAGGAGAAACACACACTGGAGCAGGTTCTGGCGGTGACACTGGAGGAGCTGACAGAGTTCTCCTGGCAGGATTTCCTGGATGAGGAGGCGCTGGAGCATTCTCTGGAACTGGTGCTGGATAAGGTGACAGAGGAGATGGCCAGCCTGAATCTCGGGGATGCAGGGGAAGAGACAGCAGCAGAGCAGCAGCAGGAGAAGGAGACGCTGTCCGCCAGAAGAGTGGTGGTGGATCAGAGGGCGCTGGATCAGATGTATGCCTTTGTGCAGAGAAATTTCGGGGCCACCTATCTAAAACCCTCTGAGGAGAAGATGCTGAACTATCAGCTCTGCAGAGGTATCCATGCAGGCTGCAAGGTGTATTTCACAGATGGAATCCTGAGAAGTCCTGTACAGCTGAATTCCCAGTATGAGATCTTCCGCAAACAGGAGGCAAAGAACAGAAGTGCATACAAAGAGCAGTATCGGATGGTAAAAAACAGCATCTATGTGCTGAGCTCTATTCTGAAAAAAGCCATGGTCCTTCGAGAGGAGGAGGAAATCCTCCGGGGGAATTACGGACAGATTCGCCCCTCCCAGCTGTGGAAGGTGGGGAGAACCCAGGATCCTAAGCTGTTTGAGAGAGTGATCCGCAACGACTCCAGAGATTTTGTGGTGGATATCCTAATTGATGCCAGTGGTTCCCAGCGGGTTCGACAGACCCAGGTGGTGCTGCAGGCCTATATCCTCAGTGAGGCCCTGTCCCAGCTTCAGATTCCCTTCCGGGTTATGAGCTTCTGTACCTTCTGGGATTATACGGTTCTCCAGAGATTCAGAGAGTATGAGGATGGAAAAGAGGCCAATCAGAATATCTTTGGCTTTATGACCTCCTCCAACAACAGGGATGGTCTTGCCATCCGGGCTGCCTCAGCGGCCCTTCTCCAGAGGGAGGAAAACAACAAGGTTATGATCATTCTCAGCGATGGAAAACCCAACGATCTGCTGGTGAAAAGGAACGGGTCTGAGCGGACCACCTCCTACGAGGGAAGGGCCGCAGTGCTGGATACGGGAACAGAGGTACGGCGTCTGCGCCAGATGGGAGTATCGGTGCTGGGGGTATTTGTGGGAAATGAAGCGGAACTGTCTGCGGAGCGAAAAATCTTCGGAAAGGATTTTGCCTACATCCGTTCTATTGATACCTTTTCCAAGGTGGTGGGGCGTTATCTGCTGATGCAGATCGAAGAATAACTTAAGGGGCTGTCGCAACAACCGTTGCGATGGCCCCTTTTTCTTCACCTTTTTGAAT
>JAUNCZ010000040.1 GCA_030526405.1 Lachnospiraceae bacterium
GAATTTTCGAGGATGTGTTTTACTGTTCAGTTATCAATGTTCGTTGCTGTTGTTTTTTGCGACAGCTCATTTAGATTATCACATCTTCATGTCTCTGTCAACAACTTTTTTATTTTTTTCTGTTTCGCTTTTTGCTCGAAGTCAATCGGCAGAAGCGACAGCCAGATTAGATTACCACAAGTCGTTGGCATTTGTCAACAACTGATTTCATCTTTTTTTGTGCTGTTTTACTGGAAATCAATCCGTAAAACTGACAGCTCAGATAGAATAGCATCTCAGAATCAGAATGTCAACAGTTTATTTTATTTATTTTTCCTACTATCAATAGCTAGTCGTTTGAAAAAGTAAATTCCACCCCTCGTCAGACAGATGTGGAACTTACTATCTCCAAAGCCATTGGTGGAACTTACTTATTCGTAATGATATAATTACATCTCCCAGTTCCGCTCTCCTGCTGGAAATGGAGATTACTATGAATAAAAACAAACACTTGAATCTTGATACCCGTATCAAGATTGAAAGAGGTCTTAATGACCAACTCAGCTTCAAGGCAATCGCCGCTTCTATCGGAAAAGATTGTACTACTGTTTCGAAAGAAATTAAGAAACATGTCATTCTTCAAAAAAAAGGTGCTCCTTATCGTCCATTCAATGATTGTCTTCACCGCAAACACTGCTCTCACTACATGGATACTTGCTCTGAATGCAACAGAAAGCGCTATCAATAGCTTGTAATGCACCAGCTTACTCAGCTGGTGCACATATCTGCTGTATTCTCTTCTTCTCCAGAACTGCAAAAAACTTCACAATATTTCACTAAGATTGAAAGATTTTGTTATCCACAGCGAAGATTATGACCATTGCCACTCCTCCTGTTACCACAGTAGTAACAATGCTCTGAAGGGTATTTCTTAAAGCTTCATTTGTGATCAGCGCATTTGTAACAGGATTCCAGATGCATGTAAACAGGTTCATCACCAAAAATACTACCAGAGTTGCCGAGAAATGCGCTGCAATCTGGGGAAGCAGAGCCCCCTTACTTTTGAAGGTCACATTTCTCTGCAACGGAAAGTTCACGCATTCTCCAAGAAAAATGGTGGTGAGATTGGCAAGGGTAAATGCAAGCCCCCCTGTAATCACACCATTGGCATCTGTCTCCAGTGCATTCCCGATTACAGCGAGGTTCAGTTTAACTCCCATAATATTCACAGGAATATTCGGCCATAGCCATTCTGCATTTCCGATCAGGTTACGGAATGTTGCCGGTAGGAACATCAAAAGCAGCATTTTCAGAAAAGTAACCAGATAACAGAAAATAAGGAATAATCCACCCTTTCTTATCCATTCCATCACTTTAGGGTATTTTTCTTCCAGGTTTTTTAACATCGTATTCACCTCTAATTATCATCTGTTCTTACTCATGGCAAAGCTCAAAGGAATGAAAATTCATTGCCCCTTTACCGCGATACTGAAAATACAACGGTTTCACCCCTTCCATCCCAGGAAGGATTCCGGAAAACTCTTTTTCGGAACCATCCACCTCTACAGGTATCTCTGTAAGGATATTTCGGAAATCTCTCTGGTCAGAAACCAGCACAGTACCCTTTACTGTTCCTGAGATACGGATTTTCACCCTATTGCAGGTTGCAAACTGAAAATACTTGAACCCTGCAACGGCACCATCTCTCATATTGGCAATATACTGGTCCCCATTCTCGGTCCGATCCTTTCCTGTCTGTGTAAAATATGGATGCGTACGGAATGCTTTTTTTGCCCCAGAACAATCATATCGTCCTGTTCCCTCTTTCCCCCAGAGATTGCAGGCGATCCTTGCCTCATAACAGCCCTCATCCTTCAGAGGCTTTCCATTGAGGCCACAGCTTGTCACTTCCGCCTGAAGAAATCGTCCATCCTCAGTTCGTACCAGTCGTTCTGCGCAGGCCTGTCTGGAATAACCATGACGGTTGGTGTGTCTGTGATAGAAGATATACCACTGCCCCTTCAGTTCCAGCATACCACCATGGGTATTACCGAGATAATTGGCGGCCTTTGTCTCGTCTGTATTTCCATACTCATATGCCCTTATCTCATCCATATTCCTGTACTCAGAATCATAAAAAATACAAGTATTGGCTGCTTCTTCCGTCATAAACAGATCCCCCAGATCCACCAGGGTACCTCCAAATGTAAATCCCTTATCCGGATATTTGCTGACAGCGTAGCAAAGCTCATGGTTATGCCGGGATGAATACACAAAGATATACCGATCCCCATCTTTTCTGATGGAACTGGCCTCAAAGAATTCATGGTTTTCAAATGCTCCCGGTCCTTCTTTTGGAAATAACAGTTTCGGCTCTGAGATAATGGTTTTCATATCACTGGATAGCTCTGCCACCACGCCTCCGTCATTTTTCAGTTTTCTGAACCCACTGGCAATGGCAGGACAGGGAGTGTAGAATCCCGAATACAGGAAAACTCTGCCATCGTCATCCACCAGCACACCCGGATCAAAGGGGAACTGATCTCCTTTTTTTCTTCCCCAGATGGTTCCGTCCCCATAAGAGACCCAACCATAAAACTCATATTTTCCAGCCGGTGTATCGCAGACTGCCACACCGATCATTCCATAGAAATCAAATGCATAGTAGAGATAGTATTTTCCATCTTTTCCCTGTACCACGTCCGGTGCAAACAGGAGACGCAGTCCCAGCTTATTCTTTGGATCCTGATTTTTCTTAAATATGACACCTTCATATCTCCAGTCAGAGAGATCCTCCACAGGTGCTGACCAGCAGACATAATCATTTACGCAGAAAATAGGCGCATTAAAACAATCATGGGAGCCATATACATACACACGGTCCCCGAATACCCGTGGCTCACCATCAGGAATATATTCCCAGGATGGAAGATAAGGATTAAAAACCTGTTTTTTCATAGATACTCCTTTTAATAAAAGTTTGGAGAGTTTTCCGGCAGAAAACTCTCCATTTGGTTATTATATCAGATTTCTAACAATCAGCCTTACATCTGTTTCATTTTTTTTGAACGTCTTACCATAGTAACAGCAAGAAGCAGGATGATTACTGCAATAGCAGCATCCACTGCATATACCGCCATTCTCCATGGAGAGATTCCATAATAAACAGAGGTTCCAGGTGCAGCACCATTTACCTGTGCTGAGTTAGCCATTGTAAACAGAGTATCTTTCACTGCACGGCGAAGAGCAGCAACACCAGTAGCAGTGTCAAGAGATGTATATGCCCCCGGGCTCAGAGTCATATCAATCATATGCTGTGCAACACCGGCACGTACCATTCTGTTTACAGCCACATCATCATTCGCAGCGTTACCCTGATCATAGTCAGTAATTACAAATCCCTGGAAGCCCCACTCATTTCTCAGAACTTCTGTCATCAGATTGTAATCATATGCTGTGAACAGGCCACCGATTCCGGACCATCCGGAAGACATCATGCAATCAGTTGCTCGCATTGTTTTGCTTGAAACAGTTCCCTGATCATCAGAGATATAGTTAATTGTCTTGGTTGCCTCTTTGACCGCAACCTCAAAAGCTTTCAGGTAGATTTCACGGATGGTCTGCTCTGTAGCCCATACAGACGGAATCCACCAGCGTTCCTCCTCCTGATCAACCATAGCGAAATGTTTGAATGCACAATATGTACCTTTATCACCAGCACCGGAGATCAGTTTAGCAGCCATTTTTCCGGAAATAAGAGCATCCTCAGAGTAGTACTCATAGTTGCGTCCGCTGAATGTAGACCAATGCAGGTTTACTGCAGGTGCATACCAGCCGCCACCATCAATGTAGTAGTTTTCCTCACCTACACAGGCTCCCATCTCATATGCAAGATTTACATTAAATGTCTGTGCCAGAGTAGTCTCTGCCGGGAAGGAACAACAATTAACCCAGCTGTTTCCGTTGTTGTCATTGATTGCAAGACCCTGTGGTCCATCATGCTCAGTAGTATTCATCTTGCCAACAGACGTCAGCGGTCCGGAAGCATATCCATTTGCGAATAAAGCGCCTGTGATCTCGTCACTGTCATAATCAATCTGATCCAGCAGATCCTCCCATAATGGATCATAGTAACTTAAACCACGCATATCTGAGAGGGTAAGTCCGTTATCTTTCTTAGAAGCAGGCATATCAGCTGTATATACCTTACTGTTCTCGTTGCTTCCAAGAACAGGATCATTCACGTCATCCCAGGTTCCTTTTCCAAGATCCACCGTTGCATAGTTGTAATCCAGCCATTCAATAACTGTGTCACTGGCAGTACGTGTAAGATCTGTTGGTGCAGATGGCTGTGTATTTGCCCAGTCATTTCGTGTAAGAATTGTTACATCATGTCCAACCTCAGGGTCAGTCATGTATGTATTGGCATTTTCAAATTCGTTTGTGGCAGCCTTATATCCAACAACCTCGTTGGCAGCTTTGTTGATTACATTTCCCTCATCGTCAAGAACTGACTGTGCAACCAGATCTGATTTACGAATATGATCCTCATCAGAACCATCAAACCAGATTGTGGAGTCAAGAGTTACTGTATGCTGGTCGATTACCTCATGGCTGTTTTTACGAAGGGATACAGTATACTCTCCTTCCTCAAGCATATAACATCCGGTTGTACCATTGCTATTCTCATGTTTATAGCTATAGGAAGCCATATCCTCTTTTGCAAAGGTAAGGGTCAGAATCTCACTCTCACCTGGTGCCAGGATATCTGTTTTATCAAATGCAGCTAAATTAACAGTTGGTTTCTCAATACCATACTCCACATCAAGATCTGTGTATGGAGCACCATAGTATAACTGAACAACCTCTTTTCCTGAGAAGGAATCACCTGTATTGGTTACTTTAACCTCAACAGCCACATCCTCACCGGAAGCATCAAAGGATACGATCTCCTGATCAAATGTTGTGTAGGAAAGACCATATCCAAATGGATAGATCACACCATTTTCTCTGTTGTAATAGGTATCTGTCACACCCTCCGGAAGATCTGTGGAAGTAAAGTATCCCAGATCAGCGGATGTCTCATACCATTTATATCCCAGGTATACACCCTCTTCATACTCTCTGAACGGAGCATTGAATACAGAACCACCTTTGAATTTGGACAGCCAGATATCTCTTGTATACTCTGCATTCGTATAATCTGTATTTCCTGTTCCGTTGTTGAAGTTCACATAGGTTGGATTCTTTGTGGCGTCAGCCATAAAGGTGTCAACAAGACGACCGGATGGAGTTACAGTACCATTCAGGATTTTTCCAAGAGATTTGAATCCCATTGCACCTGGTGTACACATCTGGATGATCGCATCGATTTCATCGTCGTCCTCCAGTTCTCCAACCTGCATTACGTTGCAGGAGTTCAGCACAACAACAACACCGCCTGTACAGTTCTCTTTTGCCCAGTTCAGTGTCTCACGCTCAGTTTCAGTAAGGGCCAGCTCGTGAGGTGTTCCATCTTCATACTCCAGAGCATAGAGATCTCCGCCCTCTCCGGATGAACGTCCAACGAAAACAATACCAACTGTATCTTTGCAGCTGTCCTCAAGACCTTTGTAGATCTCCGCAGAATACTCGTTGATTGAAACTGCAGAGCCAAGGAAAGCTGTCTGTCCGCCTTCTCCAGAAGCTCCCTTTGGATTGATCACAACGGCCTCAGCATCTTTCATCTTCTTATATGGCCCGTGATTTACATTGGAAAATGCCTCCTCCAGTGCTCTCTGTGGAGTATAAACATAATCAGCATCAGTGTTTGTGCTTCCTGATCCGCTTCCACTCATAATTGGATTATTGTAGCGGTAACCCAATGGGGTAACTGCCTTATCCGAAGCCAGCGGCAGTAATCCATTGTTTTTCAGAAGAACCTCTCCCTCATCACCAATTTTCTCTGCTACTGCAGCACTGTTGTTCAGAGCTTCTTCTGAATTCTGAGCATCAAATTTGTAGTAGTCTGTATCCCAGGATGCAGAATCACCTTTGGTGGAAGTTTTTCTTGCACCTTTTCCAAGGAATGCATCCAGAGATGGTGTAAAATGATTAGTTACAAGTGTGAGTACGAGAGCAAAGATCAGCAGAATCGCCTGAACCGGAATCAGGATGGCGCAGAACTTTTTCATACTCATTGTTTTTTTCTTTTTACCTTTCATGATAACCTCCCAATATTTTTTTGTAGTTGCAGTATAGAATACTTTTTTTCAAAAAAGAGGCTTCATTTCGTGGTTTGCATTTCTCATTTCGTATATTGAAAAGCACCAGCTTTTCAGCTGGTGCAGGGTATGATAATACAGATTGTAAAGATATTCTGATCCGTATGAAAGGACACAGAACCATTGTATTTTTCTACGGTTTTTATGATTCCTTTTGTACCGAAACCATGGTAATTCACATCTTCTTTTGTGGTCTGTGGAATCCCGTTTTTCATTATGATTTCATGTTCATAGTAATTCGATACACGAATAATGGCAAGATCCTCCTTGCAATGTGCATTTACCGTGATCACACGTCTCTCTTTCTGACTGACAGTTGAAACACTTTCAATGGCATTGTCCAGAACATTTCCCATAATAGTATAAAGATCAATTGTATTGATAAAGCTCATCCTTGATGCATCTGCCATACAGGTCCATTTGATACCAAGTCTCTCGCATTGGAGAGAGCGTTCCGTGAGAATCGTATCCAGTGCCTTATTTCCTGTTTTCACCGCTGCATCATAAATCAGCACCGATTCCTCCAGTTCCTTCAGCACAGTTTCTCTGGAAGCATCATCAGAAATACTGCGCAAAGCCTGCAGCTGATGCTTCAGATCGTGACACTTCTGATTGATCACATCAATATTGACCTTCGACAACTCATACTGACTTTTCTGCATCTGCCAGATTTGTCGTTCAGTGTTCAGTTCGTTTTCCACATAGATTTTCTTATAAATCGATGTATGGATCCAAAGAATAAAACCACAGCAAAGCACCGCAAATAGTTTGCATACAATAAACATACTTCGTGCATAAAGATTATCCGACTGATAGCTCTGCTCTGTTATCACATTCAGAAGAAATGCAAAGCCCAGAAGGAGAACCAGTGCAGCAACAGAATCCCTGCTACTGGTAAGGTATTTTCCGTTCTTTGAAATGCGAAGAACTACTGTTTTATAACCCAGAATAGCCAGTAGCAAAAAGAGAATAAACTCAATAATATCAGACAGATTTTTGTTAAGTTTCAATACCACCCTGATAATCTCACTGCAGGCATAAGACATATGCTGAATGGCATAACCGCAGGTAAATCCAAAAACTGCATCCCAAAAGCAGCAGTCTGCTCCATGCCAGAACATACTGATGGAAAGCAGAATGGTGATACCAAACCCCAGAAAAAAACACACAGGTGGTAAAGGCAGTGCTTTCAGCAATAAATATACTACAATAATGCACAAAACATGGGAGAACAATGTTCTGTGATAGTGTTCCCTTTTGTTCAGTGGAATCATGAACAGAAAAACCGAGATCAGCAGTTCCAGAGAAAAGTCACCAATAGGCAGCCAGTAAACAAATTCATTCATTTCTATTCTCCATACTGATAATACTCTGCCAGCCTTGCCATAAATACTTTCTTTTTCGGTCTGCTGATCCTTAATCTGTCATTACCAACCATAACACAGTCGTCCTTAATCCCCTTTACAAGCTTCAGGTTCACAAGGTAACACTGATTACATCTGGCAAAGCCCTCTCCCAGTTCTTTTTCTGCTTCTTTCATAGATTTAAATTCATGAAAATCTCCCAGCATCGTGTGATAAATCAGCCTGTGATTCAGAATCTCCACATACTGAAGCTGATTCAGAGATATTTTTACCGCTTCCCCGTTTTTGAACAAGACGATGGAACGTCCGGTTCTTCTATTTAAGGTGTTGATAGCTTTAAATATCTTCAGCGAAAAAGCATCATAGGTGATCGGTTTCAGAACATAATCCAGGGCATTCACTTCATATCCCCGAATTGCATACTGAGCAAGGTTTGTTACAAACATAATCACAACTGACTCGTCCTTCCGGCGAATCTTTTCCGCAGCAGACAATCCATCCATCAGCGGCATATCAATATCTAAAAAAATCAGATCATAAATTGGAGTGTATTGATCCACAATATCAAGTCCATTCCGGAAATGGACGATTTTAAACTCCAGTCCTTTCTCTTCCCCATATCTGTTCAGAAATTCTGTAA
Source organism: Lachnospiraceae bacterium (assembly GCA_030526405.1). GTDB lineage: Bacteria > Bacillota > Clostridia > Lachnospirales > Lachnospiraceae > JAKSRN01. The sequence continues at coordinate 8,247 of JAUNCZ010000040.1, forward strand.
GAATTCTGGAACAGGACACTTCATCTTCAACAATTGCAACAGTAAACATCCGTACCCCTCAATTATATTACTCAAAAATACATTATTGATGCTTTCAGTATATCATAATCCACTCTATCTGTCTTGGATTCTCCTGTGGCAGAAAATATATACTATCCCAGAAAGGTACAGAACAAATCTATGCATACGTGTTTGTGTGCTTTGAGAAATTGACAGGTTTTTCTGCCATCTATGAAAAACACGCTTTGCAAGTTTCTCAAGTTATCGCGGCAGTCGCCAAAGTCTCCTGCAAGCTCAGACTTTGACGCATTACTCACATAAAACCAAAGAGGGTCTGTCGCTTGAAACGACAGACCCTTCTCCATTTCACAGGTTTTCCATTAAACAAGAATTAAGCCCAAGGATTCTCTGTTGGATATGGCAGGCTCTTTGGCTGGTTGTATGCAATATCCTTGATTCCAAGATATTTGAACACCTCGAACAGTTTCTTTCCTACATGAGCAAAGGCAACTGCTCCGTGGTGTGGATATCCCTTCTGTACCAGCACGTGGCGGTAGAAACGTCCCATCTCCTTGATTCCGAAGATTCCGATTCCTCCGAAGGAACGGGTTGGCACATCCAGGATCTCGCCCTGGGCAATGTATGCACGGAGATCTCCGTTGGCATCACACTGGAGACGGTAGAAGGTGATGTCACTTGCTGCGATATCTCCCTCAAGAGTTCCTCTTGTGAAATCAGGCTCAGATCCTTCCGGCTCCAGGAGACGGTGCTGGATCAGCTGGTATTTTACTGCACGGTTGGAGCACATCTTGCACTCCGGTGTATTTCCGCAGTGGAAGCCCATGAAGGTATCTGTCAGTGTGTAGTCATATTTTCCTTTGATATCCTCATCGTAGATATACTGTGGCACGGAGTTGTTGATATCCAGCAGAGTTACAGTGTCACCGGATACGCACATTCCGATGTACTCAGAAAGAGCACCGTAGATATCTACCTCACAGGATACAGGGATTCCTCTGGATGCCAGACGGGAGTTTACATAGCATGGCTCAAAGCCGAACTCGCTTGGGAATGCAGGCCAGCATTTGTCTGCAAATGCCACATATTTTTTCGCACCCTTGTGCTCCTCTGCCCAGTCAAGGAGAGTAAGCTCAAACTGTGCCATACGGGCAGACAGCTCTGGATAGTAGCAGCCCTCACCCATCTCTTTTGCCATATCTTCGCAAACTGCAGGGATACGTGGGTCATTCTCATGGGCTCTGTATGCCACAAGGAGATCCAGCTCGGAGTTCTCCTCCACCTCGATGCCCAGCTCGTAAAGACCCTTGATCGGTGCGTTGCAGGCAAAGAAATCCTGTGGTCTTGGTCCGAAGGTAATGATCTTCAGACCCTTCAGTCCGATGATGGTACGGGCGATAGGGATAAACTCCTCCATCATATCTGCGATCTCAGTTGCTGTTCCCACAGGATACTCAGGAATATAGCCCTTCAGATGACGCATTCCCAGGTTGTAGGAGCAGTTCAGCATACCACAGTAAGCATCGCCACGGCCGTTGATCATGTCGCCGTCACCCTCAGCTGCTGCCACAAACATAACAGGGCCATGGAAGTATTTAGCGATCAGTGTCTCCGGAGTCTCAGGTCCGAAGTTTCCAAGGAAAACGGTCAGAGCGTTACAGCCGGCTTTTTTCACATCCTCAACTGCCTTCAGCATGTCCTTCTCGTTCTCAACAGTTACAGGACACTCATAAATATCCTCTTTGCATGCCTTTACGATATTTGCACGACGTGTTGCAGAAAGCTGGATTGGGAAACAGTCACGGGATACTGCGATGATACCAAGCTTTACAACTGGAATATTGTTTCCTAACATAATTAATCCTCCATTCATATACTTTTAGCTGAATCCGGCTCTGATTACAGGATCTCTGCATCCTCATCCGCCAGATATTCAAAGAAATCAAAATCTGCAGTGAGCTTATGCAGCACTCTGTCCACACATACCAGCCCCACCATGGTGCCGGTAAACTCGCCATATTTGCAATACTCATCTGACAGCTTATCTGTGTCAAAGGCTGGTCCAATCTCCCGATACTCCTCTCCATCCAGGCTCCAGGAGAAGCGGAAGTTTCTGCCCTCCATATTTACACGGAAATAAAGGTCCGCATCCGGATCAACCGGTGTACGCTCCTCCAGATAAACGGTACGAACACCATTCTCCATGGAAACCACCAGAATAGCAGTCTGTCCAAGAGTCTCACTGTAATATTTCCTCAGCCAGCGATAATTCATGTTGTCGTAGTACATCACAAGACCAGCTGCCTGCTTAGGCACTGCCGGTTTGAAATCCATTTTTGTGGTGGCCTGCATCTTTACAGAGGTGAGTTTTCTTGCAAGGAGACTGACTTTATTCAGTGAAGTGATGCTCTCTCCTCCCCGAAGCCGCAGCCAGCCCTCTCTCTCCCCCAGCTTTGCAAACCTGTGGGGCATGATTCTCGGTGCATAATAGAAGTTGCCAAGAATTTCGCCATCAAAATCATCAAAGGCCGGCGGCATATCCAGCAGATACTCAGGAAGAGATGGTTCCTCTACCATAAGCTTGGCAAAATTTGAACCATCTGCCATGCGAAGCCAGCCATCCTCTGTCCAGATCATTTTCTGAATAGCAGATTCTCTTCCCAGTGTACAGCGCAGCTCCGGTGCAAAGGGGCGGGAACAGAGATGTACAAGATAGGTCTCTCCATTTGGCAGATCCACAAAGCTGCCATGTCCTGATTTCTGAAGAACAGAATCAGGATTGTAATATTTCGGCTTCAGATGATCTGCATCATGGCGCTCATTGGAATATCCTGGCACGCTGGTAACAATGGGATTTGCCGGGTCTGCCTCATAGGGCCCCCACACATTACGGGAGCGTCCCATGGTCACGCTGTGATTGTAGCCGGTTCCACCCTCTGCGCACATAATGTAATACCAGCCGTCCCTCTTATAGAGATGTGGTGCCTCAATACAGCCTCTGTCTGTGCCACCTCTCCAGAAGCGCTTTGGATAGCCCACAATTTCTTTCTTTTCTGCATCATACTCAACAATACAGATCTCACCTGGCTTCTCATAATTTTCCCTGGTTTCCCAGTCAAGAGATACCACGTACTTGCGGCCGTCATCATCGTGCAGAATGGATGCGTCAAAGCCATTGGAATGAATATATACCGGTTCACTCCAGGGGCCGCAGATATCCTTTGCCGTAATCAGATAATTATCCACATCAAAATATCTGGCATTCATGGCATTCATCACACCATATACAAGATAGAAGGTATCCTCTGCTTCACAATAGGTGAGACAGGGAGCCCAGATGCCCTTGGCTGAGGGCAGATTCTTCAGATTGACAGCCTCATCATCTGTAAGAATATTGGTCAGCAGCTCCCAATGCTTCAGATCACGGGAATGATAAACAGGAACGCCGGGCATCCACTCAAAAGTGGATACCGCAACGTAATAATCCTCTCCCTTCCTGCAGATGCAGGGATCCGGGTTAAAGCCTTTGAAAATTGGATTTTGAATCATGTTCCTACCTCATTAAAAAACCTGATACTCCTCTGCAGCCTGGGCAAATGGTCCACTAAGCGGTGCCGGCTCGCGGTGTGCATCAAAATAATCTCTCTGGAATACAATTGGTGTTCCGTCCGGATTCTCAAAATACTCCTCTGGCTCAAATGCCATGCCCAGCAGTTCTGTGGAGATCACCTCATTGTTCATCTCCGGCAGATACTGATAGAGATTGGTGCGGAATTTTCCATCCTCTGTAAGCTCCCATGTAATCTCATGCTCTGTGTCTACATGGTAATTTTTCTCTTTATCACATGGTTTTGCGCCATTGAAGAATACGTTTCCACCTGTCCATACCGGAAGATGATCGTAATAACGTTCTTTATCCTCGTTATCCATTGGAAGATGGCACTCAAAGCGGGCAATATATTCCTCCACTGTAGGATATCCGCTGAATGGAGAAGTTCCGCATTCAAACTGAACAAGACCATCCTCCTCAAAGAGCTCGATCACATGGGACAGCTCCTCCAGATCTTCACGAACAGGCTGCTGAATAAAGATATTGTTGTAGAATCTGTCATCCCCGTGGAGGATTGTCATAAAGCCTGCTACCTCTGTTCTGTGTGGAACATGATATGGAGTGAATCGTGCATCCTTCAGAAGTGGTGCCTGGTTGTCAGTTCCTTTACCCACATAGTCAAAGGAGCCAGCAATGATATTGTGCACCATGGCAAGGCCCTGGGTACTGAGACGGATCGCAACCTCAGAAAGCAGAAGATTGTTGTCGATCAGTGTTGGGCCATGGGAAACCTCCACAAAGATATCCTCCCCAAGAGCCAGGCCATTATCAATCTCAATACCCTTTGCAGGAACATTGTGATGGAACACGTTCTGGGTAACACGGGTTCCCTGTGCCTGCCAGTCAAGCCATAAACCTCTTGTACAGTGATGGATATGATTGCGGCGATAGATCACGTCGATGGCTGCATGCATCTTGATACCGCCGATCTCTGCTCCTGCCAGATCCTGTTTATTGTTAATATGATGAATATGATTATCCTCGATCAGGGAGAATACACCTCCAAGGTGTCCTACGATACCAGTCTGTCCGCAGTCATGGATTTCACAGCGACGGATGATGTGAGATCCGATATTCTCCTTTGTCCATCCCTCTCTCTGGGCCTGGCAGATGGCATCACGCTCGGTCTGTGTTCCATCCTTGTAAGCAAGAACAGACCATTTATTCTCATTGTTTGGCTGCAGATATTTTCCAAGAGAAATACCGGAGCATCTGGAATCAGACACTTCGCAATCCTCAATGATCCAGCCCTTTGACCAGTGGGGACCGATCATACCCTCCTGGTAAGCAGTTGGAGGAGCCCACTGGGTTGCAGCCTGTTTTACCACAAAACCAGAAAGGGTAATATAGCCCACACCCTCTTTGGATGGGTAAAAGCAGTTTCTTCTTACGTTGATCTCTACAGTTTCAGCATTTGGATCAGCCCCCTGGAAGTTTGCATAGATCACTGTGCAGCCATCTGCCTGCTCTGTATACCATTTATGAAGGGTAAATTCCTGATCCCAGGATGGTTTATAGATTTCCGGCTTCACAACTCCCTCCAGAGTCATGGTCTCGTACATTGCTTTGCCATTGAGATACACCTCTCCTGTATGCACCGGCTCTGTTGCCCAGTACCAGTCACCCTTTACAACCGTGGTATACGGATTATAATTGCCAAAAAGTCCGTTTGGAATCTCCACCTTCCACACATTCTCTGCAAATGGCTCCCAGCCCTTGATCACCTCTGCACCGGTGATCACTGCACCCTTCATCTCTGTGGAAACATACTCAATACGGGCATCCTCACGGCCTGCATTTTTCGGATCTACATACTCACGATACACACCAGGTCCAACCAGGACCTGATCTCCTGCAACAGCAATAGCTGCTGCCTCGCTGATGGTACGGAATGGTCTCTTTTCTGATCCATCTCCTGAGCGGACTGCTGCCGCTGACACATAATATTTCATCTTTTTTCCTTTCCCCGCCGAAACGGATACAATATTCAAACAGTAAAGCGGACATTCGCAATCCTCTTCGCTACTTGCTCATGAACCACTGCTAGAATTTCCCAGTATTCCCCAAACTGGGGCGTTAGATTTCCTGTTCCTCCTCCGGCTCCTCTGAGCGAAAATGCAGCTGGAAGATTTTATGCAGCTGGATTCCATTATAGTGAATACACAGTGCAAACCAGAACATCAGAAGCATACTGACAAAGCAGTAAAAAATTTTAACCGGCATGGGTACCCAGAGAAAGATCCAGATTCCTGAGGTTCCCACCAGCAGCATTCGCAGAGTAGCACCCAGATGAGTTACCGCCATAAGGAATGCATTTTTCAAAGTACCTGCCAGTGTATTTTCAAATCTTGCTGTCAGTGCAAACAGGAAGGGAAGAAGAGAAAGGGCCAGAACGATCTGAATCCCCCCAATGAGCATCAGTGGAAACTGCAGCCCGTAGGCAGCAAGGATTTCTCCTGCCATTACATCTCCAAAGCTTACTGCTGCAATAAACAGAAACAGCAGCCAGATTACAGTTGCATCTCGAAAATTGTTTTTAAATCCTCTGAAGAAGCCTCTGACCACAGAATCCTCTTCTTTTCTCTGCATCCGAAGAGACATATCATACACTGCCGTAATGGCCGCACCCATGGTAACAATGGGAACAGAACAAATAATCAGAAGGCAGTTCAATACAATCAGATCAAACATACGCCCCATGCATTGACTGAAAGGTCCCTCCGTTGAAAAGAATTTCTTCATACTTATTCTGCTCCTTCCTGCATGCTGTATTCCGCCGGTGAAATACCGGTATATTTTTTAAATGTCAGCGAAAAATAATTCACATCCTGATATCCCACCTGCTCTGCCACTTCAGTAACACGAATTCTGGGCTTTCGCAGCAGAATCTTGGCCTTCTCCATGCGCTGATGCATGATATAGTAGTTACATCCTACCCCTGCTGTCTTTTTAAACAGCTTGGAGAAATACGCCACTGACAGGTAGAACTGTCCTGCCAGATTGGAAACAGAGAGATTTTCATCCAGATGAGTATCAATATAGCGTTTCGCATTGGTGATCACATCATCGTTATTCTCCTTCGCCTCTCCAATCAGTTCTGTGATAAAGGTTTTTCCCAGATCATGGAGTTTTTCCCATCTACACTGTCTGGAAATCACCAGAAGATCCATAAATTTTTTGCCGGCATCCTCTTTATGCTCAGTGGTCCAGGCCATATACAGATCCGTCATCCCATGCATCCAGATTTTTCTGCTCTGTTCTGCATCTGTACTGTAATCTGCAAGCAGCTGCCACAGCTCCTCATATAATTCCAGCACACTGTTCAGCTGAAGGATATTCTTCTCTATCTCATGGATCAGATATGACGCCCTGGTTTCCAGTGGTATCTGCTCATTCCTGTCATCAGCCAGAATCACACTGACTCTGTTCTTCTGACGCTTCAACCGTTTCAGCAGAGACCGGTAGGAAAGGGACAACTCCTGAAGTCGGAATACTTCATCTCCCAGATAGATCCCATCCGCCTCATTGTATTCGCTTTGAAGAATGGTCTGGAGCTGCTCCAGTGTTTCTCTGGCATCGGGATACTGCTCTCCCTCAAACAGAATCAGCAGCAAGGTATGATTTTCATCGCGAAAATGAATGCCTCTGCCCTGGTTTTCGATCATTTCATAACATACACTGTTTACGGACAGTTCCCGAAGTTCTCCTCTTCCATCCCACTCATCCACAGCAGAAAGGGCAGGCGCAATGGCTGCCATACGAAGAGACGACTCCTCTCGCCAGTCATTTTCCAGAAAAATGCCTCTCACATCAGAGAGCAGGGTTTCATCCCCTCCCAGATATCGGCACAGAAGAGTTTCCTTTCTGATTCTCTCCTTCATGATTTCAACCCGGATTTTTTTTCTGTTCCTTCGCCGCTCATCAGAAAGCTGATCCAGCTTCTCCACCTGTTTTTTCACAATGTCCGAGATTGCTTCTATCTCCACAGGCTTCAGCAGATAATCCTGCACATTCATCCGACAACATTCCTGTACATAGGCAAAATCATCATGGCCGGTAAGTACGATAATGCGCAGATCCGGATTAATCTGATTCATGATGCTGATCAGCTGAATGCCGTTCATCCTCTCCATCTCCACATCGGTGAGAACAATCTGGGGCATATGCTCTCTGATCCGTTCCAGAGCTTCTTCACCGGAAGCCGCCGTCTCCACATGATCCACCCCCAGTTCCTCCCAGGGTGTCAAACGGGCGATTCCTTCTCTCATAAAACGTTCATCATCCACAATTAATACACTGTACATACTTCTACATAGCCTTTCTTGCAGGAAGCCTTACTGTCACTGTAATGCCTCCTTCAGGATTTTTTTCATAGTGAAGACCACTTCCCTTTCCATATCGGATCTCCAGTCTGGTATGAACATTTTTCACACCGTAGCTTCCATCATTAATCAGGATATTGATATTGTCATTCAATTCCTGGATCTGTTCCTTCGTCATTCCCACGCCGTCATCACTGATACGAAGGATCATATATCCCTCCTCCAGTGCACCTGTAATCCTCACATGCCCCGGCACACCATTTTTCGGTTTAATACCATGGTAAAAGGCATTCTCCACAAGAGGCTGCAGGGTAATCTTAGGAATATAGCAGCTGTTCAGTTCCTCCGGAATGTCATATTCCATCTGCAGAATATCGTCAAAACGGATATTCTGAATCATTACATAGCTTTTCATATGTTCCAGCTCTGTGGACAGAGGAATCAGCTCCTCACCTTTGCTGAGGCACAGTCTGTAAAAACGACTGAGAGCCATGATCATCTTAGACACCCCAGTGGCTCCCTCCAGAAGGGCCTGCCAGTGAATACTCTCCAGGGTATTATACAGAAAATGGGGTTTGATCTGGCTCTGCAGTGCATTCAGACGAATCTCTGTGTTTTCCTGTTCCTTCTGCCGGATCATCTCCATCTGCCCCTTCAGGGAATCTGTCATGGAATTGAAGGTTCCCGCGATCTGTCCGAAATCAGACTGCTCATATTGCTTCATCTGATGATTCAGATCACCCTCTCCCACCTTTCTCATTACAGAAAGCATCTCTTCCATGGGCTCATAGAAATAGCTGCTCAGACTGTAAATCATAACAATGGAAATCAGGGTAAACAGAAGAATCACAAAGGAAAGAGCTGCTGCAGTTCTCAGAATACTCTCATACCACTGATCCTTGCTCATGGTACCCTCAAAGATCAGATTTCTCGTTCCGGAGCTCTGATACATTACAACCGTATCTCCCTCTTCATATCTTCCCGTTTTTTCAGAAAGCCCCTGATACTGCTCTGCTCTGCTGCCAATCTCCTTCAGATCTGAGGAAACCAGGATTTTTCCCTTTTCATCGATTACCCGGATCTTCTGGAACACATCCTCCTGGAAATTCCCCTCTTTCAGGCTGCTGGCATTGATGCCCACCACCAGAAATGCAACGAGCTGCCTGTTCAGGGAATACTCTTCAAACACCGGACAGAACAGATTGATTTCCGGATCCCTGTACACATCCAGCAGCAGGTTCACCGAGATACCATCCTCAAAGGTATCAGACACCTCTATGCCGTTATACAGCAGTTTCCAGTAAACCTCAGTTCCGGGAATCTCTCTTCCCACATACATGGGTTTTTTGTTATCCATTCTCACAAGGGCTGCATAATCCACATCCGATGAACTGTCCACCAGAATATGCAGCTTTTCATGGATGGAATTCATTGTCTTCAGCGTCTCAGAGGGGGAATCTGTAGAATCTGTCACAAAGGAAGAGATTCCACCAGTGGTGGATATTGTCAGCATCAGCTTTCCTGTGTCAGCAATAATTCCGCTTACAGTGGAATCCACCAGATTCAGCCTGTTCATTCCCTGCTCCTGCACACGGCCCCGCAGAGAATAGATTGCCGAGAGACAGACAATAAATAAGATCAATAAATTAGAGCAGAAGATCAGCACTCCTCCGGACAGCGTAATTTTTGTAGACATTCTCAATGTACCAAAATACTGTTTTCTGCTTTTCTTCTGCTCTGTCATATGTTTCTGTTCTCCTTTATTCTGGTCCAGGGGACCCGGAACTTATAGCTGGAATTACGCCTGTATCAACAGGATCTGTTTCATCAGCCTTTGACAGCACCGGCCATCATACCCTCGATCAGTTTATCTTTCGCAAAAATGTAAACCAGCACCATTGGAAGAATGGATACAAACAGTACAGTCATGATCATAGGAATATTCATTGCGTACTGTCCCTGGAATTCATTTACTGCCAGCGGAAGAGTTCTGTTTACGGAAGTCTGGGTCAGAGTCAGGGCAAAGCTGAACTCATTCCAGATATTTACACCGTTGTAGATCAGCAGTGTGGAAAGACCAGGTTTTGCCAATGGAAGCATGATCTTCCAGAAAATTCCGTATCTGCCACAGCCGTCAATTCCCGCCGCTTCTTCCAGATCCTTCGGTACACCTGCCATAAATGTAGTCAGGATAAATACAGAAATCGGAAGGTTGAATGCCACGTAAGGTCCGATCAGTGCCCAGATACTGTCATAGAGACCGGTTTTGATGGTCATCATGAACAGAGGCAGCAGGGTTACATGGATCGGAACCGACATACATGCCACGATCAGTGCATAGATCGGCTTGTTCAGTCTGAATTTCCAGCGGGATAATGGATATGCTGCAAATGCACTGAACAGCAGAAGAAGCACCAGAGATACGATCATTACGATCACGGAGTTAAAGAAGTATCTCCAGATATTACCGGAAAACACTTCAATATAATTGTCAAGGAAGAATGACTGAGGAAGAGAGAATACTCCAAACTTCATGATTTCCTTCTGTGTTTTCAGTGTACACATCAGCATGAAGACAAACGGCACCAGACACACTGCAAACCAGAATGCTACCAGAATGCCAATGATGACAGAAGAAAGTTTAAATCCTTTTTTGGTTCCGGCCATCTTAATCCTCCTTTCCGTTAAGCAGACGCATGGTTACAATGGCAATAATAGAGATCAGAATAAACATTCCCGATGCAACCGCAGATGCATATCCCATTCGATAGGACTCAAATGCCTGAGAATACATGTAGGTTGCCATTAACTCAGAGCTGTTTCCAGGACCTCCGCCGGTCATTACATATACAAGATCGAAATACTTCAGAGAACCTACCATGGAGAGTACAATGGCACTCTTAATAGAAGGTTTCAGAAGGGGCAGGGCAATGTTCCAGAAATACTGATTTTCTGTGGCACCGTCGATCATAGCTGCCTCATGGATATCACCGGAGATACCACCGTATCCAGCCATATAGTATACCATATAAAATGGTGTAAACTGCCATGCAATGATAAAAATCACCGTGATCAGTACATAGGATGGATTACCAAGAAGATCCACCTTACCGCCGCCCAGCATTTTGGAAATAGCAGTAACAAAGCCGGTGGAAGGATCCAGTGCATAACGGAACAGATAACCGATGGCAACAGAGCTCATCAGCATAGGAAGGAACCAGATAACCTTACATACCTGGGAACCTCTTCCCTTTCTGTTATTTAAGTAGGTTGCCAGTGCCAGACCAATTGGCATCTGAAGTACAATGGACAGCACCATCACAAGAATATTGTTTTTGAATGCATGCCAGAACTCTTTGTCTTTCATAAGGGCCGCCCAGTTTTTCAGTCCCACAAAGGCTTTTCCTGCAGAATAGCCATTCCAGTCATAAGTACTGGTAATAAAGGACTGAATGATGGGATAGATAATAAAAACAGCAATTACAATCAGCGCAGGAGCAAGAAATACCGCTGCAGCTGTGGCAATTTCCCTTTTATTACGGGCCACCATGGACTTCGCATTATTCATAGTTTGTCACCTCATTCATCTTAACCCAAAAGATTATCCTCGAAAAAAGCCAGATGCCTGATGCATCCGGCCTTTACTCATCATAAAACTACAAAGGAATCGAATTATTTACCGAGATAAGTATCAATTGCCTTCTGCATCTCTGCATTTGCATCCTGAGGAGTCTTTGTCAGTCCGAAGATCTCCTGAGATGTGCTCTTATGAACCTCAGCCACCTCAGATGGCAGGTACTGATCGTACCACAGCTGAACACCTGCAGCTCCGCCAAGTGTGTCAAGGATCTCATTAACAACATCGTTGTCAGCCTCGAAGTCTTTCAGAGGAATGATCTTGCCCTGAGCTTTTCTTGCTGCAACTGCCTCATCATCCAGAAGGTATGTGATCAGTTTGAATGCTCCTTCAGTATCAGCACATTTAGCAGATACAGAGTACAGGTTGTCACCCAGAGTTCCCAGTGTGTAAGTCTGATTTGCATCAGATGTCTCCAGCTCTGGGAATGGGAAGAAGCCTAATGTATCATCCTCCAGCATGGTAGACTCATCAGCAACGTTGGATACAAACCAGGATCCCATCAGATCCATTGCTGCATCACCATTGAAGAACAGCATACGAGCCTGTCCGGAATCATCATCCATTCCGTTGAAGCCCTCGCAGAAGTAACCTTTCTCAACCCACTCCTGGATTTTCTCACCTGCGTAAACAAAAGCCTCATCCTCGAAGGAACCATCTCCTGCTGCAGCTGCTGCGAATGGCTCAAGGCCTCCGAAACGGGTTGCAAGATACTGATAATACATGGAACCTGTCCATTTTGTTGCATTGGCCAGCGCAAATGGAGAAATACCATTCTCTACAAGAGTATCGCAAACCTTCTCAAGCTCAGCGATTGTTTTTGGCTCTTCCAGATTATACTGCTCAAATACCTCTTTGTTGTAGAAGAAACCAGCTACAGATACGTTCTCAATCGGAACTGCATAGATGGAATCATTGTAAGTACACTGCTCAACTGCTGCATCCAGATAGTTGTCTTTGTAATTGTCAGCATTCATGTACTCTGTCAGATCACATACAAGACCCTCATCAATGTAATCGTACAGTGTCTGTCCGCCCCATGTCAGAAAAACATCAGGCATGGTTCCTGCATTGATTGCAAGAGACAGGTCTGTTTTGTAGCTGTCGTTCTGTTTCTGAACAACTGTAACATTGTACTGTGGATTATCTGCCATAAAACGCTCTGCAGACTGCTGAACGATCTCAGCGGTTGCACCGGTCTGAATGTGCCACAGGGTCAGATCGATCTTATCTCCGGAAGCTGCTGCTCCCTCTGCTTTTGCATCTGCGGACTCCGCTGGTTTAGAAGAGCTTCCGCAGGCTGTCATTGACAGTGCCATTGCTGCTGCCAGAATTACAGGTAACACTTTTTTCTTTGTCATAATGACGTCCCTCCTTTTTTCTTATACCGGAATTCTAGCATTTGATTTTTTAATCATCTATAGATATTTTTGTCCTGTTCCAAGAATTTTTAGTCATATTGTACAAGTGTTTTGTTTTATGAATATTTTACATACACGGTATTGTTATGTTTTTATCATACATCACCTGCATCTTGTGCAAAACACACAAAAAGAGGCCCGACATTTCTGCAGACCTCTTTTTTCACAACCTTTATCTCACTTATGTCACGTACGCTTTATCTTGGATGAATCCATCTCAGATACACCTGATATCACGAGTGCCTTCCTGTCATATAAGTTATATTTCTCCCGGGAATTAAGCCCATGGATTCTCTGTTGGATATGGCAGGCTCTTTGGCTGGTTGTATGCAATATCCTTGATTCCAAGATATTTGAACACCTCGAACAGTTTCTTTCCTACATGAGCAAAGGCAACTGCTCCGTGGTGTGGATATCCCTTCTGTACCAGCACGTGGCGGTAGAAACGTCCCATCTCCTTGATTCCGAAGATTCCGATTCCTCCGAAGGAACGGGTTGGCACATCCAGGATCTCGCCCTGGGCAATGTATGCACGGAGATCTCCGTTGGCATCACACTGGAGACGGTAGAAGGTGATGTCACTTGCTGCGATATCTCCCTCAAGAGTTCCTCTTGTGAAATCAGGCTCAGATCCTTCCGGCTCCAGGAGACGGTGCTGGATCAGCTGGTATTTTACTGCACGGTTGGAGCACATCTTGCACTCCGGTGTATTTCCGCAGTGGAAGCCCATGAAGGTATCTGTCAGTGTGTAGTCATATTTTCCTTTGATATCCTCATCGTAGATATACTGTGGCACGGAGTTGTTGATATCCAGCAGAGTTACAGTGTCACCGGATACGCACATTCCGATGTACTCAGAAAGAGCACCGTAGATATCTACCTCACAGGATACAGGGATTCCTCTGGATGCCAGACGGGAGTTTACATAGCATGGCTCAAAGCCGAACTCGCTTGGGAATGCAGGCCAGCATTTGTCTGCAAATGCCACATATTTTTTCGCACCCTTGTGCTCCTCTGCCCAGTCAAGGAGAGTAAGCTCAAACTGTGCCATACGGGCAGACAGCTCTGGATAGTAGCAGCCCTCACCCATCTCTTTTGCCATATCTTCGCAAACTGCAGGGATACGTGGGTCATTCTCATGGGCTCTGTATGCCACAAGGAGATCCAGCTCGGAGTTCTCCTCCACCTCGATGCCCAGCTCGTAAAGACCCTTGATCGGTGCGTTGCAGGCAAAGAAATCCTGTGGTCTTGGTCCGAAGGTAATGATCTTCAGACCCTTCAGTCCGATGATGGTACGGGCGATAGGGATAAACTCCTCCATCATATCTGCGATCTCAGTTGCTGTTCCCACAGGATACTCAGGAATATAGCCCTTCAGATGACGCATTCCCAGGTTGTAGGAGCAGTTCAGCATACCACAGTAAGCATCGCCACGGCCGTTGATCATGTCGCCGTCACCCTCAGCTGCTGCCACAAACATAACAGGGCCATGGAAGTATTTAGCGATCAGTGTCTCAGGTGTCTCAGGTCCGAAGTTTCCAAGGAAAACGGTCAAAGCGTTACAGCCGGCTTTTTTCACATCCTCAACTGCCTTCAGCATATCCTTCTCATTCTCAACTGCCACAGGACACTCGTAGATATCACCTTTACAGGCCTTCACAATATTGGCACGGCGTGTCTCAGAAAGAGAAACCGGGAAACAGTCACGGGATACTGCGATGATACCAAGTTTTACAACAGGAATATTGTTTCCTAACATAATACATCCTCCTAATACAAATGATTATTTATTCTTTTTTCCTCTGTCTGCAGATTGACAGATTTTGTGTACAGATTGAAAATCCAACTGGATTCTCTATACAGAATTTTATCCCAGTCGATGAAAAATCACCGTGACAAAGTTACAGTTCTGTATTAACACCTTTCAGACCCACAACAGCGCCTCCCTTTGCCTCATCACTGTCAGGATGAGCCAGAAGCCACTTGTTTCTTGCTGTCATCAGCTTATCCTCATGACATACAGGTGTGTACTCCGGTTTGTCTGTGTTGGTTCCCTTTGGAAGAATTACAAGTACCTGGAATGGATCTCCCAGCTCCTTGCTGCATGGTGCATAGTGAAGAGTAGTTGCATATACCTCCACAAGAACACCTGCAGGAACAAGAAATGCCTTCACATTCTCTGTATCAAACATCCAGTCCTCATCGATCTCCTCCTGTTTTCCCAGAAGAAGAATAAAATCAGATGTTCCGAAATTAATCTCGCTGTCTCTGTGATACTCAAGACAATTCAGTTTTCTGTTTTTTCCATTGCACCATCCCAGCTGAACAGGCATTCCGCCATAGATCTGATCAGCAGCAATCTTTGCAAATGGCAAAGCCTGCAGGTCAGGATCCTCCGCTGTATATACAACACCCTCTGTTACAGGTGTCTTTTTCAGCCCTTCCATCAGATCCTCTGTAGCATAGCCCTCAAGGACTTTTCCATATCTTTTGAATTCTTTATCATAAATTGAATAAATCTGCATCTTGCTTACCCCTGTCAAATATCCTTACAGAAGGCGGCGGCTGCTGCCGCCCCTCTTATATTTCTTTAAGAACTTAAACAATTTCTGCAAATACCGGTTTTAATGCAGGATAAATTTTGCTGTATTCCTGATAACGTTTCTCATAAAGAGCCACCAGTTCAGGATCCGGCTCAACTGTATCCACAATATGCACCAGTTTTCCGCAAACCTCTTTTACTGAAGGATAGGTTCCATCAGCCACCATAGCCAGCATGGCACCGCCCATTCCTGGACCCTGCTCAGATTCTACGATATCAAGGCTTACATTCAGAACATTGGCAAAAATCTTTTTCCACAGAGGAGATTTTGCTCCGCCTCCGCAGATGTTGCTTCGTTTGATATCGATACCCTGACTTCTGGCAACCTCCAGACTGTCACGGATGGCAAATGCAACGCCCTCCAGTACTGCCTGTACCAGATCTGCCCTTGTGCTGTCCATGGTAATTCCTGTAAAGGTTCCTCTTGCATTGGTATCGTTGATAGGACTTCTCTCTCCCATCAGATATGGCAGGAAGAAGACATGATTTTTTCCAAGCTTGTCATCAGTGATAGGAACCTGTTCTCCGGCATAATCATCTGTTTTCAGAATCTCATCCATCAGCCATTTGTTGCAGGATGCGGCACTGAGCATACATCCCATCAGATGGAAAGCACCATCTGCATGGGCAAAGGAGTGAAGTCCATTTTTCTTATCTACGCCAAAGTTCTCGCTGGAGATAAAGATTGTTCCTGAAGTACCAAGAGAAATATTGCAGGCACCCTCACCTACAGTTCCGGTTCCCACTGCAGCAGCCGCATTGTCTCCTGCACCTGCAGCAACAACTGTTGTTGCAGGAATTCCAAGAGTCTCTGCCATCTCAGGAAGAACAGTTCCAACCTTCTCAAAGGACTCGTAGATTTTTGCCATCTGCTCTTCACGAATTCCGCAGATGTCCAGCATTTCCTTAGACCAGCATTTATTCTCCACATCAAACAGAAGCATTCCGGATGCGTCAGAAACATCTGTACAGTGCACTCCTGTAAGCATGTAGTTGATATAATCCTTCGGAAGCATGATCTTATCGATCTTTGCAAACAGCTCCGGCTCATTTTTCTTCATCCACAGAAGTTTTGGAGCAGTAAAGCCTGCAAAAGCAATATTTGCAGTGTACTTACTGAGGGTCTCTCTTCCGATCTCCTCATTGAGGTAATCCACCTCTTTATTTGTACGACCGTCATTCCAGAGAATGGCAGGACGAATCACATTGTCCTCTTTGTCCAAAACAACCAGTCCATGCATCTGTCCCCCTGCACCGATTCCGGCAACAGCAGATGCGTCAAATCCTTCCAGCAGTTCAGGAACGCCTTCCTTTACTGCTTTCAGCCAATCCTCAGGATTCTGCTGGCTCCAGCCAGGATTCGGAAACTCCAGAGGATACTCCTTCGACACAATATTTTTGATCCTCCCCTCTTCATCCATCAGAAGAAGCTTTGTAGCCGAAGTACCAAGATCAATTCCAATATAAAGCATACAATCTCCTGTTCTACCTGCCAGATCCCACTGGGGAGCCCAAGCCCTCCACAGCAGGATCGCAGATGTTTTTTCTTACTGTAATTGTACCAGATTTCTCATTCTGCCATGCTTTTCTATGGCGAAAGGTTTTTGTACTTTTGCGACAAGTTGTTTGTTTTACCCAGATTATATTCCCTCTCTGGAAAAGGAATCTTCGCAATTAGCTTCGCTATTTGCATATGAGCTACCGATACTTCGGCAGCTCATAAAAGTTCACAGGAATCAGTTTTTACCCTTTTTAAATACAACAGAGAAGATTACAGCAATCAGAAGTACAGCACCCTTAACAACATACTGCCAGGAGTCACCGATACCCAGGATTGACATACCCATGTTGATGATTCCAAGAAGCAGCGCACCGATGATAACACCTGGAATTGTACCGGAACCACCGTATGCGGAAGCGCCACCGATAAAGCAGGAACCAATGGCATCCATCTCGAAGGATGTACCTGTGGAACCATTTACAGAGCCTACTCGTGCCAGACACAGAAGACCGCAGAGTCCTGCCAGCAGACCCATATTTGTGTAAGCCAGGAAATATACCTTGTTTGTATTGATACCTGAAAGCTTTGTAGCCTTCTCATTGCCACCCACTGCATAGAAATAACGTCCGAATGCAGTTTTAGAGGTGATAAAGTTGTAGATCAGGCAGATGGCAGCCACCCAGATCAGCATAACGGAGATTCCCTTATACTGAGCCAGTTTATAGCAGTAGATCAGAACGATGGCTGCAATTACGATTGCTTTTCCGAAATCAGAAACTGCACTATTCTGACGATATCCGTTTTTGGCTTTTTTAGCACGGGATGCCACTACTCTGTAGAGCAGGAATACCGCAATCACAACACCTGCAATAAGTGGAGACAGTTTCAGATCCCCGTCATCTAGCCCCGGAATATTGATATAGGCTGTAAAGATATTCAAAAATGCAGGATTCTGTACAGCAACTGTTTTTGAATCCAGGATCAGACGTCCAATACCACGGAAAATGAACATTCCACCCAGAGTGGTGATGAAAGGAGGAATTCTCATATAACCGATCCAGTAACCATGCCATACACCTGCAAGAATTCCAAGGATCAGGCAGAGAATGATAACCAGAATCGGATTCATTCCCTTATTGGTGATCAGAATGGCAGCAAGACCGCCAACCATACAGATTACAGAACCCACAGAAAGATCAATATTTCCTCCTGTAAGAATGCAGAGCAGCATACCACAGGCCATAACAAATACATAACCATTCTGCAGCATCAGATTGGACATATTCTGTGCATACAGAAGACGTCCGCCTGTAAGATACACAAACAGGAAAAATACAACTACAAGGGCAATTACCATTGTATATTGAGAAAAGAATTCTTTGGCATCAAAGCCCTTCTTTGTTTCATTCATAGTTCAGTCCCCTTTCAGATTATTTGTTGGATGAACGAAGGATCGCACCCATGATCATTTCCTGTGTACATCCCTCCGCCTCAAATTCAGCAACAATCTCTCCCTCATTCATAACGTAGATCCGATCACACATACCAAGAAGCTCAGGCATCTCAGAGGAGATCATGATTACCGTTTTTCCTTCATCCACCATCTTGTTGATGAGACAGTAGATATCATATTTTGCACCTACATCGATTCCTCGTGTCGGCTCATCCAGGATCAGAATATCCGGATCTGTGAACATCCATTTTCCCAGCAGTGCCTTCTGCTGGTTTCCTCCGGAAAGATTTCCGATTTTCTGTTTAATGGATGGTGTCTTTGTTCCCATGGCCTTTGTCATCTTTTCAGCAGCCATCTTCAGACTTTCAATACAGTTGCTGATATCCTTCCGGAGCTGAATGGCTTCCTCA
>JAUNCZ010000101.1 GCA_030526405.1 Lachnospiraceae bacterium
TTAAATACAATAGACACCTCTCGATTTGGGAAGGGGCTTAGTGCGACAGCCCCTTCTTATAGTTTCTCAGCAAATCCGAACCATCTGCTCATACAACAGCAGCTCCCTTTGATTCACCCGTTGATTCATATGATAATGACCGAAAAACCAGTATTGATACTCACATCTTAGTTTTACCTTTTCCAGATACCGGTGAAGATAATCCGGCTTGTAATACCCCCTGCCGAACTGAGCCAGGGTACTGGCGGCACAACAGTGGGACAGGATGAAATCCACCCGGTTTCCGTGGAGGGCCAGATTCTGAAGTCCCTCCTCCATCTCTTCCGGCGAGGGCAGCTCCTCTTTCCACCAGGTCATCCCATTGATTCGCCAGGACAGATTTCTTCTTTTCAGCTCTTTTATTTTTATGAGCAGCTGGGGATCATCCTTCTCAAGAATCCCACCCGTCATATCGTGGCTCTGGGCTCCGCCAAAGGTAAAAAACTTCTTCCCCTGCAATTCAAACACCTGTCCTCTCATCAGATGATAAACGGAGGGACGGATCCGGTGTACCTTCCCCCCTTTCCAGCGCATCATGGGAAATCGTCTCAGCCTGTCAAAGTTTTCATGATTTCCATCCACAAACAAGGTGGTAAAAGGTCTGTCATTCAGCCAGTTCAGAGCCTCCACTTCCTCTCTGTCCCGCTGGTCTGTGCTCCATACACCGCCAAAATCCCCGCAGATGATCACAAAGTCCTCTTTGGTCATGGTTTTCTGCTGCGGAAACTGTTCCTCCGAGAGCCGCTGAAAGCTGCTGTGGCAGTCCCCTGTTACAAAGATCATACTCTGCTCCTCCTGTCTGTATATAGAAAAGCGGATATCCAAATCCTCACCTCTGCTCCCTGTGAATCCCTGAAACAGACTTACTCCCCAGTCAGCTCCCGAAAGCTCTTTTCAATATGGTATTTCTGAATAATGGCAATGATGATGTTTTTTACCAGAGCCTGCACCTGATCTGCCGCCTCTGCTTCCACCAGGTTCCCCTGCTCTTTGCCAAAAAATCCACCTAAGGTTCTCATAAATGCCCCGCTGAACAGCTCATAGGCCTCTTTCACCTCATACTGCTGCTCCCGGATCTGCAGCAGCTTCTGGATATTGTCCAGAGAAACCACTGTTTTTGCCAGCACGATGAAGATCATGATAACAATATGATCCCTGTAGTACTGCTTTTTGATGGCATTTGGCACCATGTGCATCTTCACATAGTTGGTGAGCATGGTCTCTGTCACCTTGATATCAAACCATTCTCCCACTGTCTCATTGATGTATTTTACCACCTGTTTCAGGTACAGACCCACATCCGGGATCTCAGTATACAGAGGCATGGAAAACTCCAGAATATCCCTCTCTGTGATCTGATTTTTCTCATTGTTGCTCATATGCCTTCTCCTATATCTCTTATTTTTCGTATTCTTCTTAATTTTATACTCTTCTCTCCTGTTATGGAACTGACAGAGAAGCCCTCTTCAGAAGTTCTCCTCTCATATCCGGTTCCCGCCCATATCAGAAAAGCTTTCACACTCTCTACAACAAGTTATCAAATAACCGTTGACAAGCTAAGCTATACGTTGTAGTATGTAATCAGTTATTGAATAACCGATGTGATAATCATACTACAGATGTACAGTTTCTTCAAGGAAAATCATCGGTTATCGGGAAAAAAGAAAATTAATAAGGAGGTTTTATTATGAATCAAATACTGACAACAGCATACCCTTCTGTAAATGCTGATTATTCTGTAAATTCTGTAAATAAGGTGGTGAGTTCTGCGATGAGCACAGCAAAGGATCAGGTAAAGGGATGTGCAGAGAGCTGCATGGATACACTGTCTCTGTTCTCAGCAAAGGATCCCATCAGTGCGCTGACTCATTTTATCGGTTTCTGGCTCTCCATCATCGGCATGCCCTTCCTTCTGGTGCACGCTGCCACCTCAGACAGGGGCTACACCACAGCTGAGCTCATAAGTCTCGCTGTTTTCATGCTGAGCATGGTGCTTCTGTATGCTGCAAGCACCTCCTATCATACCTTCAGAATTTCTGCTCACGGAGATAAACTGCTGAAAAAGATTGATCACATGATGATCTTCGTGCTGATCGCAGGATCCTATACCCCTGTAAGCGTGATCGTTCTGAAGGGCGCAATTGGTTTCCGCCTTCTCTGTGCCATCTGGGGACTGGCTGCTGCCGGTATGATCTTCAAGGCCTTCTGGGTTACCTGTCCCAAATGGGTCTCCTCTGTCATCTACATTGGCATGGGCTGGACAGCAGCTTTTGTGATGGCTCCTCTGTTTCATATCCTTGGCACACTGGAATTCTCTCTGCTCCTTGGAGGCGGTATTCTTTATACCATAGGTGGTGTGATCTACGCTATGAAGTGGAAGCTCAGTGAGAAATTCGGAGAGCATGAGCTGTTTCACGTATTTGTCATGTTGGGCTCACTGTGCCATTATCTGATGATGTTCGCATATGTCAGGTGAATACTGCTATTAAAAATCCCCCTGAGGTAGATTTGCTTATTTCTCATATCTACGTCAGGGGGATTTTTGAAATATTCACCAGTCCCTGGGCATCTCTTTCTTTTTCCCCTTCACCAGTTCCCCCAGTCCCGGCAGGGTTACCAGCAGGGTAAGCAGCTCCGCTCCGGGAAATGCCAGCCAGATTCCAGTGATTCCAAAAAGGGCTGCCAGCAGCAGGGCACAGCCCACAATGGCCACGATACCTCGCATCACAGAGGCCAGTGAAGCCCATCTGGCGCTGGCAGCGGCACTTAAAATACCGGTTCCCGTGATGTTGATACCGGCAAAGAACAGGCCGATAAAATACAGTCGGATACCCGGTACCGCCAGTGCTTCAAGGGCAGGATTCCCTTCACTGTTGAATACAGCAGTAATACGCTCTGCATTCAGGAACATGGCTGCATACAGGATTCCAGCCAGCAGAAGACTCAGGAGAAGGGCTCTTCTCAGCACTCCGTTGACGCTGGCTCTGTCTCTTCTGGCACAGTAATCGCTGATCAGAGGCTGTGTTCCCTGGGCAATACCGTTAAAGCAGGCCACTGCCACCAGAGCCACGTTGGCGATCACTCCGTATGCTGCCACTGCAATGGTTCCCCCTGCAGCCAGCAGCAGATAGTTAAATACCATGGTGGTGACAGCACTGGACAGTTCTCCGATGAAGGCTGCTATACCCAGCTGACAGCCGGAAAGCAGCAGCTTCAGACTGGGCAGACAAAGCCGGATCTTCAGACTGCTGCCCTTCGAAAGAATATGTATACAACAGATCCCGCTTCCGATGACAGGGGATATGGCGGTGGCCAGAGCTGCTCCGGACATGCCCATTCCCAGTGGAAACATCAGGATATAATCCATCACAATGTTGAACAGGCTGGAGACCAGGGTGGCCAGCATAGCCGTTGTGGGAGCGTTGTCATTTCTGGTAAAGGCATTGAACACATAGTTCATCATGAAAAATGGCGAGAACAGCATAAAGATCCTGGTGTAGGGAATACCAATACGCACTACCTCCGGATCTCCTCCCAGCAGCCTCAGCAATGTTCCTGGAATTGACACACCAAGTACTGTAAACAGCAGGCCAAAAAGGAGACAAAAGGTAAGGGCATTGGAAAAATACCCCTGCCTTTTCTCTTTTTCAGTGCCTGGCAGAAGGGAAAAACGGATGGCGGAGCCCACTCCGATCATGGAGCCAATGGCAAACAGCAGTCCATAGATGGGCAGCACCAGGTTCAGGGCTGCCACTCCATTGCTGCCCTCCGCTCTGGATATAAAGTAGGTATCCGCCAGAATATACAGGGATACGCCGATCATCCCTGCCATATTTCTGGATACATACCTGATAAATCTTGAATTCAGTGAAGTAGATTCTCTCATAACGATTACCTTTTAAACCGAAACTGGAACAAAGTGCGTTTGCTACACACTGTCGCAGCCAAACTGTAACACAAAACGCACCTTTCTCAGGTTATTCTATAGGGAACCACAGGGCAGAACTGCACCCTCTGCGGAAGGTGCAGCTCTACCCCGTAAACTGTATCCTGAATTATTCACGGCTTAACCTTTCAAGAGTTTAAAACCCGTGTAGTTGC
>JAUNCZ010000041.1 GCA_030526405.1 Lachnospiraceae bacterium
TTATGCTGTACGCTTCTGCGCATTACAACATTGCCTCTTGAGTCCGATATATCCTCGTTGCCCAGGCTATAGATCAGATGATTTCTTACCTCTGAAATATCCTCTTCTTCGGTTTTTTCATACTCTGTATTCAGGTTTTCAAGAAGTCTCCGGTGCACCTTTTTTGTATACTCAGATGCACCCTTCTTTTCACCATTCAGTTCCATACTCTTTCCTCATCCACTTTACTTGTCTGCGTAAATCGTTGTATCAACCAAATCAGCAACGTCGATATCCTTTGCGATCAGTTTATTATCAAGCATGAACTGCTTTGTTGACTCAATTCTTTTAATTACTGAATCCTTGACCTCTGGATTAAAGTACTCAAAGCCTGTATCTGAATAAGTAAGAGCTACTAACTCTCTGCTGTACAGATCTGATGTTAATTTATCAATAGTGTCATCGGGATCTGCCTTTGCATACTCATAAGCACGATCTAAGGCTCTGACTACTGCAACCGCAGCGTCTCTCTTTTCCTCTAAGAACTGAGATTTCGCTACCGCAACCAGCAAACCGGAAATCTCTTCATCATCATTACTTGAAATTAATGTTTTACCAAGCCCCTGTAATTCATATGCTCTTACAGCAGTATCAGCAGTCACTAAGGCATCTACCTGGTTTGAAGCAATCATTGTAGGTCCGTCAGTTGATGTATTTACAATCTCTACGTCAGTAATTGACAGGCCGTTCTTCTCAAGCAGCTTTGATAAATACTCATAAGGTACTGTTCCGAATCCAACTGCAATCTTCTTTCCCTTAAGATCAGTAACGCTGGCAATTCCAGACTGTTCACTTGCAAGAACTGCGAAAGGATAGTTTGTGCAGTAGCTTGCAAATACCTTAATATCGATACCATTGCTCTTTGCAGTGATAGCTGGTAAATCTCCATAAAGGGCGATATCTAAGGAATCACCACCAAGAGCTTCATTTAATGCTGGCCCTGCACCGGCAAAGCCAATATACTCCGGTTTATATCCTACTTCCTCAAGCTCCTCCTCAAAGTATCCTAACTGCTGTGCAATTCTGGCTGCATCTGATGCGCTTCCGTCTGTTCCACTTGCTCCGATTGTAATAGTCTGAAGCTCATCTGAGTCATCTGAGGCAGGTTCTTCGCTGGCAGACACAGCTACTGGTTTCTCATTCTCCTCAACCTGCGCCTCCTGGTCCTTTGTCCCGCAACCTGCGAAGGCTGCTCCTAATAAACTTACTGTCAAAACAAGTGATCCAAATCTTAATAAGCTGTTTCTCTTCTTCATAATTAATAACCTCTCTTCCATGTTGTATATTACTTTGATGACTTAACCTTTTCCCAGGGTGTTAACTGGGCAAATAACAGCCCTAATAATTTATCCATGAGAATTCCAACAAAACCAACTACTACAATGCATGATAACAATACTGTGGATTGCATTAATGTTCTTGCCATGCTCATTCGATAACCAATTCCTGTTGTTGATGCAATAAGCTCTGCACCTACAACTGCCATCCAGGATACGGATAAGCCCAGCTTTAAGCCCACAAGTATGCCCTGTAGAGCATGTGGCAGATATACACGAAAGAATGTCTCAAAGACACTCAGCTTATAGAGTTTTGCTACCTCCACATAGCTGGATGGTATCGTCTCAATTCCATTTTGCGTATTTACCAGAATAGGAAATGTTGATGCAACTACAATAAGTACCACTTTGCTCAGCTGACCAATTCCGCACCATAAGATAATCAGCGGCATCCAGGCAATCATTGGAATCTGTCTGATACAAGTAATTGTAGGTTGTAAAATAGCCTTTACAGGCTTCACAATTCCCATCAATGAACCAATGGTAATTCCCACAACCGCCGCAATTAAATATCCTTTTATTACACTGTCAAAGCTGGCTATTAAATCCTCCTGCATCTGCCCATTTTTGAAGGTTTCCACAAAAGTTTTAACCACATCCCCGATTTTTGGAAGTACTGCCTGAGACATGGTTGTAAAAGTGTTGGCATACCACCATAAAACAGTAATCACTACCAAAGGAATAAAACCTAAAGCTATATTAATTGCCTTCTTTCCCATAACTTCCTCCTAAATGCTATACTCAACCTCGAACTCTTCGTCCGAATCCTCAAACAGATAATCATATATCTTCTTTTTAACCAGTGTAAAATCTGTGCTGTTTCTCTTTCTGGCAGCAGAATATACTGTGATGATATCCTTGATTTCACCAGGTCTTGCACTCATTACAACAATTCGATTGCCCAGAACAATTGCCTCATCTATATCATGTGTTACCATAACCATGGTTGTTCCCTGCTCTTTTTGGATCCTCAGAATTTCCTTCTGCATCTGTATTCTTGTAAGGGCATCCAGGGCTCCAAATGGTTCATCCAGAAGTAAAACCGTCGGATTATTGGCAAGTCCTCTGGCAATAGCAGCTCGCTGGCTCATGCCTCCTGAAAGCTGCGATGGATAACTGTTTTCAAATCCTTCCAGACCAACCATCTTCAGATGTTCTTTGACCTTGGCATCTCTTTCATTCTTTGGCAAATCTTTAAGTCCAAATCCAACATTATCCTTAATCTTTAACCAGGGAAGTAATCTGTGATCCTGAAACACCATTCCACACTTTGGACCAGGTCCTACAACCTTATGTCCATTTCTTTCAACAACACCATCCTCATAATCTACCAAACCGCAGATAATTTTCAGCAGTGTACTTTTTCCGCATCCACTGTGTCCCACGATTGTGATAAATTCGCCTTCCTGTATTTCCAGATTGATGTCTCTAAGGATTTCCATAGGCTGCTTATCAACTATGAACTGTTTATTTAAATGTTCTACTTTGATGATTGGTTCACTCATTGTTCTCACCTCTTTATCTACCTTTCCTATCGGGTTGATATGAGTTTATAATAATATCTGAAATGTATCAAAGCGTATTCGTGAAATCGTTTACACAGTATTAATACAGAAATGACCTATTTAACAAATCCTTTCACAGTTTTTTACTATATCCATCCATTATCATGAATGTTTTACAGCAAAACAGCGTCTTTGTGAAAACGATATCACCCAGTAAAATCAAGGAGTTGTTACGTTTCAAAGAAAGGAACACATAAGATTTCATTAATCTGACGGAAAAATCTCTGTTGATGACTCTGCCAGGAATAAAAAATGTAAAGAACCTCAATCCAATTGAGATTACAGATCCGCTCCCACATGGTCTGGTGATGTAAAAGAAAGAGGAAAAGCCGCAATCAGCTTTTCCTCTTCCATCATCCTTCTCTATTCATTTTGAAAATTGTGAATCTACTTTGAACAAAACTCCTTACACGTCTCCGTTCTGATAATGAATTTATTACATCACTATCTCTGAGCTGTTCCTGTCCCGCATTTTGTAAATCGCCTCCAGCTCTCCTATAACCTCTGTTTTTTCACGGATATACCCATCCCAGTGGCTTACCAGCAAGTATTTAGCCTTTAATTCTTTTAGAATGTCGATTTCACTCTTCAATAACTGAACATTATATGTACATCCATTCTTCCTGGTTTTGCAATACAATGCATCACCGATGAAGGCGTATGTATCATCGACTTCCAAACCCAGACATCCCTTTGAATGACTGGAAGGCAGCGGGAAAACATGAATGTTACCAAACCGCATATCTTCACTTACGATAATACCTTTCCCAAGATGCTTATAAGTCTCCGCAGATACGTATAGCACATCTGGGCTCATTTTCTCTATATTGCCGGTATGGTCAGGATGAAAATGCGATATTACAACAGAATATCCCTCTGGCAGTTCCGGTATGCTACCTTCGCCATTTCCCACATCGTAAAGTATCGTCCTCCCATTATCACGTATTATTCCAACCTCCGCAGAAAGAGGGTTCTTCGAAGATGAAATGTAACTGATTTTGTCATTTATTCTGATTTGCCGCATTCTCATTCATATCACCTGCTCTCACAAATTAGTAAATCAGAAGCCCATTCACCCAAACCGGTCCATAGGTTTATTTACGGAAAATGACAGATGCATATCTCCCATTGCATACAACGCCATTTTATCACCTCAAACAGAAAATGTACCCTTCCAACAGGAGAGGTACAGACTTGAACTTCTTCAGCCCACTGGTTCGCTTCATCAAATACTTCTCTTGAAAGTGTATCAGATTCAGGTATCATACATCCAATCCTTTTCCATTCCTCCGGCCTCACCACTGTTTCTCCAAATGGACTATATTCCGGAATACACTCAGCAAGTGCAATCTCAAATCCTTCTGCAGTATACATGACATCATCATGCAGATTAATCGAATCTGACTTCCAGAATATTTCACCATCCCATAAGCCCTTTGAAAACTCGTAGTAACAGCCTTTGGATCTCCACTGCTATTGGATAATACCTTTCTCACAAAACTTCACCATTTTCCACATCGTAAAGTAATGTCATATCGATTACTATTGCAATCCTATTACATAATTGTATACTTTATTATAATACCATATAGATTGAGGTGATTTTATGAAAAAAAGAATATTATGTTTTGGAGATTCTAATACCTGGGGGGCGATTCCAAACACACCCGAACGGTATGGTGAACATGTTCGCTGGACCAGTGTACTGCAGGACACCCTGGGATCCAACTATATAGTCATAGAGGAAGGATACAATGGCAGAACCACTGTGCACGATGACCCCATTGAAGGAAAATTAAGTGGTTTAACCTATTTCAAGCCCTGTTTGGAATCACAGCTACCGCTGGATCTGATTCTTATCATGCTAGGCACCAATGATTTAAAGGAACGATTTCATGTAAATCCCAGAGATATTGCCGACGGCTTGCATCGATATGCAGAAGTGTTACAAAATGCACCAATAATCGGTTCGAAACCGGAGATTTTGATCGTCTCTCCTATTTTAATGAGTCTGTCTTATCAGGAAAATCCTGTTCTTCACGATATGTTTGGAGAAAATGCCGTAGAAAAATCTCTTAAATTCGCTGAGGCATATAAAGATGTAGCAAATGATATCGGTGCTCATTATTTTAATGCAGCTGAGCATGCAGCACCCTCATCAAAGGATGGTCTGCATATGGAGCCGGAATCACACGAGCGCCTGGGCAAAGCACTGGCTCTGAAAATCAGACAAATCATCGGATAATTTTCACTCACAAAAAAGAGCAGAAATCGCAATGATTTCTGCTCTTAAAAAACACGATTTTTTCATCATCAATCACCGGTCGAATATTCCGGAAGTTCATTCTCATCAATGCTTTCAAAGTACTCAAAAGGATATCTGGTTGAATCCAGTTCAATTTTTATATACATTCTGTATACCTCTGCTTCACGTGCTGAACGCTCTTTTGGCACCTGATAGATGCAGTAGATATAATCATTGAGGAAATTTCTGTATTCTGGATCAGCGTTTCTTTTTTTGATGATTTCACTTTTTGTGGTTGGTCTTTTCTGCATCACCACATGTTCAGCTCCCTCTACCATTTGCAGATTACCGTATCTGGCCGCAGGGTATACTTTATATTCACCACGTCCGCCAATTGTCAAATCCATCTCAACACCTGTTTCAGGGTCAACTCCATGTACTGTTCGGATGCTTCCCGGACGATACCATGCTGTATCTTCAAACACACTGATTACCTTGATTTTTTTATCAATGATTGTGTCCGGTGCAAATATATGTGTCTCAACGGTTCTGAAATGGTAGACTTCGCCAACCTGAACCTGATACTGATCAACTTCTTCCCTGGAATTGCTTCTATCCCTGAACGCCATAACAACTCCGTGATTATCTTTGTATAAAATTCGATTTCCATCATCACTCAGGGATGGAAAGAGCATTATGTTGTTAATTATCTCTGCTTCATATGTTTCCATATCTGCTTTGCATGATTTGGATTTTACCTTTTCATTATCCTCTTCATCTGCACTTTCATACCACCAATCAGGATAGATCACCTTCTGATCGTTTCCAGATTCTGTATCTACTTCTGTTTCTTCTGAAACTTCTTCTGCAGCATCAGCATCAGCTGCCTTACCATCATCCATCTCAGCATTGGCTGTCTCATCATCAGCTGTATCCTCAATGGCTGTTTCTTCAATAGCTGTTCTTTCCTCCTGTAATTCATCCAGAATTGCCGCTTCTGCTTCTTCAACGTTTTCAATTGCGCATGTAGTTCCCGCTGACGGATCCGTTTCTAAAGCATGCACCAGAGGGGCTGCTGCTGTCATAAAAGTTGCTGCACATGTAATTGCCAGAGTTACTTTTTTTGCATTTCTCAAAGTCTTTTTCGTCATGATGTTTTTCTCCCTTTTTCTGATTTCTCGTCTGTTTTTGTATCTGTATTCCTTTTTTATTGTAAGATAACAGGCTTTTCTTTCAGAAAAACAGGGAATATCTTAACTTAACATTCAAGTCGACACTTGCGGAGACCTGGCGCGCGATTCTGGTCAGCTTTAGCTGACATCCCAGAACGGTCTATAGCCTTCTGGTCTGAGTTCTGATTTCCCAAAAATATGCACTCACCAATCTTAATTGCCTTTGAATCATCATCATGTCCGATTTCGCTGGTTTTTGCAATTGGCAATTCTCCTGCGTAACTCTTTACCAATTCACACACATCACCACCGTTTTTTTCCAGTGCTGTAAATGTTCCGAGAAGAATTCCTGAAACCTTTTTAAAAGCACCAAGTTGACTTAATTGTGCCAGATAGGTGGAAATCTGTGGTATATCACCACCTAATGCTTCCAGCAGAAGTACTTTATCAGTCAAATCAGGAAAATACTTTGTGCCGGCAAGCTTCAGAAAACAGCGGATATTTCCGCCTACAACGACTCCCTCCATATGCTCCCCATTTACAAATGTAACTTTTGGATCAAACAGATCCTGTCGGTTGAAAAAACGCTGCTGCTGTAATTCATTACTTGAACCCCTCACCATATTCTTCACCTGGAATAAAACACTGGATTTTCCTGTCATGGTATAGATCGCATTGATGATGGTTGTGAGATCGCTATATCCCCAGAATACGGCTTTGCTCTTTTGAATCACCTGGTAATCAAGAAAATCCAAAATCTGGTTTGCAATATCACCACCGGAGATATCATAAATCTCTTCTACCGCTTCGTCAGAAAAGCCTTTCATAAGTGCATCAGCCCGTTCTTTGACTGTCCCTGGAAATACTCCATCCTGTTCGTAAATACATGGGCTGCATTGAACCTCTATAGCATGTTTTTCAAACCATTCT
The DNA here is from genome assembly GCA_030526405.1 of Lachnospiraceae bacterium. Lineage (GTDB taxonomy): Bacteria > Bacillota > Clostridia > Lachnospirales > Lachnospiraceae > JAKSRN01. The sequence continues at coordinate 7,289 of JAUNCZ010000041.1, forward strand.
ACAAGTTCCGTAATCTGTTTTTCATATTCTCGTTTTTGTCCGTTAGAACACGCCACAATAGCAACTTTATTCATAAAAAAAACACTCCTTTTTTCCATTTGTTCCTCCATATTATGGCCAGCGGTAACATTACTCTTTTGTGCGTTCATAAGTAACAACCAACCCATGGCCGATAGCAATATTTGGAGATACAGCAATTACTCTCCATCCTTCATCAGCCCTGGCATTCATCTTTTTCTCAGCTTCTTTCACAGAATAAATTTCTACTTTATACTCGTACAAAATAATAATCTCCTTCCCGTACAGGTTATCCTTTCATAACATAATAATAGATTTTTCCTGTTATTAACAGGGAAAAGCCAGAAAACAGAGCAATCTCTGAACAAAGACTGCTCTGTTTTCCCATCTGCGCTATCTATTCATCATTTTTTCAGGACATCGCCCATCAGGATACCAGAACCAACCCATCTGTATTCTTAAGCGAAACTGAAAGAGGACCATGTATCTCTGCATGATCCTCTTCTATATCAGATTTTTATTTTATTTGTGGAGGTTTTCTCAAACTCCTGATCACGGATCACCACATCCATAATGCAGCGATTCAGTGGCAGGGAACGGTTGATAATCTCTACATCCTCCTTGATTCGCTGAGCCCCCTCCGGAGCCTCGGGATCCAGGAATACTTCTGCGGTGATCACATCCTTAATGCCCCGCACAACGCATTCCTTCACATAAGGCAGCTGGTACATCAGCCGCTCCAGAGGCTCTGCGGGGATATTCTCACCATTGGACAGGATAATGAGCTTTTTGATCCTGCCCACAATGTACAGTTCTCCATTCTCTCCAATGCGTCCCAGATCTCCTGTTCGAAACCAGCCGTCCACGAAGGATTTCTCATTCTCCTCCGGCGCATTATAGTAACCGGACATTACATTTTCCCCTCGCAGAAGGATTTCCCCCTCCTCAGAGAGTCTGACCTGGCAGCCCTCAACAGGTGTTCCTACACTGACACCGTACAATGCAACATTGGTATTTGCCGTGGCAACAGAGGCACATTCTGTAAGGCCATACCCCTCAAACAGATGAATATCTGCAGCCTCAATGGCCTGCTTTGTTTCAGGATCCATAGGACCTGCTCCTGAAATAATGAATTTCAGCTGAGGACCGTACATCCCATGCATTTTTGAAGGATCCTTCCTGCCCCGGGCAAGCTTCAGAAGCATTTCGACCATTGCCGGAACAGCTATTAAGGTGCTTGCATGGCAAAATGAAATATCCATGGGCAGACGTCTCAGACTGTCATTGATAAATACAGTTCCAATCTCCACAAGCCCCATCAGAATGGTGCACACCAGGCCGAAAACATGGTGCAGGGGAAGGGCCGCCACAACAGTTCCCCGGATTTCACAGGGGTGAAACATTTTGCTGGTGTTGAACACATCTGCAGCAATATTTCCATGGGTCAGGGGAACCGCTTTCCGGATACCAGTGGTACCGGAGGAGAAAAGAATTGCTGCAATGGCATCCCTGGCAGGTAAAAACGCAACTGTGTCCTCGCATTCTCCCTCCATGGCCTTCATAATCTCAGATAAATTGGTGATGAATACACCCGTTCCTGTCTCTGTACGGGCATCTGTCTCTGCACAGACCTTTGCCTGATCCCCTTTTGGAATCTTCACACCTGCTGCCTGCACAGCCTCAGCAGTGGCCTGGAAAGAATCTGAAAACCAGATGTTGGTGCATTCGCTGGTTTCCAGCATCTGAACCGTTTCCTCTGGGGTGGCCGCCTTATCAAGAAGCACAGCAATCTTTCCACAGCAGGCGATGCCCAGGAATGCTACGATCCAGGCATAGCTGTTATCTCCTCCGATGGCAATCCTGTCAGCTGGCCATCTCTCTGCCAGCCGTGCCATCTTCATACAGTCCCTGTAGAAGTTCTCTCGACTGATTTCCTCCAGCTGCTGCCCCTTCCTGTAGGAAAATGCTGCCTCCCCAGGGTAATTGGTCCGAATATAGGAAAGCAACTCATTCAGTGTTCGAATGCTGTATCTGTTCTCTGTGGTATACATCGCCATTTCTCATTTTCCTCCTGTGTATTCCGGTGAATTATTTTTCTTCTATGCATTCCGGTGATTTTTTCTCCTATGCAATCTGATGAACCTTTTTCTTTTTCCGAAACCATTTGGTATAATCAGACTTTGTGAGCACAAAACGAAGGAACGCAAATCCATGTCTGTAGGTACACTCAAAGCTGATCAGCCACATGGAAAACATCACGGAAAATGAAGCACCCAGGCCGAAAATATGCTTCGGTGCATCGAACACCAGCAGACCATAGTAAACCACAGCACTGACAACCAGCCACTGAATCAGGTAGAAGGACATGATAAAGGGAGAAATCTTTAACATTGCTCTTTCAAATGGATTCTCAGGAACCAGCTGATACAGCATATGCATGATTCCGATTACCACACTGGAGGTGAGAAGCAGCAGAATCACTGTAAACAGATCCAGAATGTAGGAATTCGTAAAATTCAGAAGAATATCCATCGGGCTGACGCCATAGGCATATAAAACAAGGCTGAAGGCTGCCAGTCCTGCCACAGATCCAAAAAGGAGTCTTTTCATAGTAAAATGATATTCCTCATTGGAGTATTTCTTCAGAGCATCTCCCAGCCAGATTCCCACAAAGGGGAAGATTGCCCAGCCAAAAAGCGGGAAGAAGCTGGAATCGTTGACTGTAATAAAATTGCCGATAATTCGTGCAGGAATGGTATCTGGCAATTCAACAAAATGACCGGTAAAGCTGTTGGTCAGCAACATACAGAAGGTCACAAGGAAGGTGGTCAGACTGGTGGCCTTGCATCGTCTGAGGATGGAATAGAAAACATAGAACCAGCCCACGAACACATAAATATCCGGATTAAACATCAATCTGACTGCAGCCTCCAGGGTTCTGTCTCCTCCCCTGGCCCAGATGATAAAATAGGGGATGGCAAAACAGAAAGTATTTAAGCTGTACCCGATGATCAGGAACTGAATTCCGTTTTTCTGGAGACGTTTCCAGTTATAGCTGCCTCCCATTGCAAAGCCCATGCACAGCATGAAGACTGCGGGGCCAAAAATCGTGAGAAAACAGATGGGTTCAATGATATTCTCCACCTCAGGAAGGAGAAATCCGTATTCCAGTCCTGCTTCCTCCAGAAAATGAATAAATGGCAGACCAAGAATTGCTATGGCCTTCGCCAGTTCAAACTCACCGGCCTTCTTCTTATTATATTTCATTGTTCCCCCTCCTGCTGACTACAGAAGCTCTGCGATCAGTTTTGTGATATCACCAATAGTTCTGAATTTGCTCAGTTCCTCATCTTTGATCTTCACACCAAAAAGATCTTCAATTTCAACGATCAGTGAAAGATAATCCATCGAGCTTAATCCAAGATCTGTATTCAGATTGGTCTCCTCTGTTACAACAATGCTGTCATCATCCTTGTACTCTCTGATAATCTCTTCGATTTTTTCAATCATACTGCTTCTCCTTTTTGTTTTTTCTGTGACGTAATTCGAACACTTGCATCCCCCTGACCCCGTCACCAGGTCTGAGGCTGGGGACCGCCTGAAGTGTTTCACATTATAATGAAGGAGAAGCTAACAGGCAATAAATTCCAAACTGTTAATTTGGTTGATAATTCAACTGCTTTTTCTCGCTATTTTCGAAAATTTTCGCAAAATCAGTCTCTTGTTTCCATTATTTTCCTGTTTTTCATGAAAACTCACTCATTTCCCCCTTTTCTCATCTGATTTAATTGAGTAATCACCTTGATTATCCAATTAATTTTTCTGGCAAAAAGAAAAAAAAGATACTCGGAGGGATTTTGTATCCTTCGCTATGCGAACAATGGTTATTTTTTATTTTATACAAATACTGTATAATAGTAGTAAATATAAGGAGGCTGCGAAAAGAATGAAGGTTATGTCCACCAAAGAAGCTGCAGAAAAATGGAATATCAGTCAGCGAAGAATTCAGATGCTGTGTCAGAATGGAAAAATTCAGGGGGCCATCCAGCTGAACCACTCCTGGATCATTCCCTGTGACAGTCCACGACCTGCAGACGGCCGAAGAAAAACTTCCGGATCCGAACCGAAAAGGATTGATCGCACCAGCTTATACTTCAATCCGTCCTATTGTAATAAAAAATCCGCCTCCCAGCTGAATCCTTACGATTACCAGTTTTGCGCCATTCATAATCATTTCCTGCGGGGTGATTTTCAGGAAGCCACCCGGCTTCTGAAGAATTTCTTTCATACCTGCAAAGACAAAGATTATTATGCCCCTGCTTATCTGCTGGCCATATGGATCAGCATTGACATTGCAACAGCAGAGGAAAAAGCCAGGGTAATCGCCCTGTTTCAGGATTTTCTGGAGCATAACGACTATCCCTATGCCCGGTTACTGGTCAACAATATCAGTGATATGCCCATTCAGATCAGGGATTCTCATCCCACAGAGACCCTTCCCGTTGAGCTCCTTCCGGTTTTCTCATATCTTCTTTCAAAGGATGCGTTACAAAACATCCTGAACCAACGGATTGGCATATCCCCGGATATGCTTCTCCTCTTCGAAGTACAGGTCCAGATGGTGGACAATTATGACAATGAACTGGTCAGTGCTTCTTTCCATGTGCTGCTGGCAGTGTTCTGGATGTTTATGAAGGATTTTGATCGATGCAGATATCATCAGGATATTGTTGCAGAAATTGTGATCAGAAATGAATGGTACACCCTGATTGCTGAATACTTTTTTGCCCTGGACTGGTCCTTCCTGAAGCTGGAACATGCTGCTGCCTACGAACGGATTATGGACCTTGCCCAGATTATTCTGAACAATTACTATCAGTCCGCCTTCTTCCCGTTGCCCTACAGCATCAAAAAGCAGCTTACCATGGAGCATGTGATCGTGGCCCAGTTGATATTTCATGGATATACCAATAAAGAGATTGCAGATAAGATGGATATCTCCGCCTATAAGGTGAAGAAATATATTAATGATCTGCTGGATATGACCAGCACCGCCTCCAAGACAGAGCTGATTGAATACCTTCAGCAGCAAACCTGGCATCTGTAAACCATCAGAATGCAGTCAGCAGGGTCTCGTGCAGGCACACATTTGGCTCGTTACTGGCAAAAAAAAGAGGCCATAACTGACTCTCATCAGCTATGACCTCTCATCTAAAGAAAAAATGGCATTAATCTAAGTAGAAATGGTTTTGATTCAGTGCATCCGTAAAGTAAGATTGTTTATTTAATGAATTTTACTTCAGGGTAAATTGCCTGTTTTGCAGCTTCTTTCTTCTGGTTAAAGATTACTTTGTTTTCCTCAAAAAGATTACGTCCCTCTGCATCGATAGATACAATCAGTGGACCGAACTCTTTCACTTTATTGCACCATAAGGTTTCCGGCATACCAAGCTCATCCCAGTGATGCTCAGCAATGTACTCTACTTCTGTAGCTGCAACTACTGCGCAACCTGCAGGGAATACGCAGTGAATAGCACCGAATTCTTTACAGGCACGTTCTGTATTAGGTCCCATACCACCTTTACCGACGATTACACGAACACCTGTGAGTTTTGTAAATTCATATTCAAATTTTTCCATACGCATGGATGTTGTTGGTCCGATGGATACCATCTCATACTTGTCCTCTGTTCCTTCAATTTTGCGGACGATTGGTCCGGCATGGAAAATTGCCTTATCTTTAATATCGTATGGAAGTTCTCTTCCGTATTCAACAAGACGACGGTGTGCTACGTCACGACATGTCATCAGATCGCCATCCAGCCAAACAATGTCACCAATTTTAATATCTTTCAGATCCTCCGCACTTACAGGTGTAATGAGAACCTTCTTATCTCCTCTGATTTCGATCATTTCAAGTACCTCCGTTTATGCAATTATGCTTCAAACTTCCATGTGGAATGAGTATCACAAGTTACAGTAAGATCTGGGTTTACTACAATGTGACCACGACGATGTGACCAGCATCCAACATTTACAGCAACGCCGATGGCAGAAGGATGACGAGCTGTATTCTCGATATTAACACCCATTACAGAGTACTTACCGCCCATACCCTGAGGTCCAAGGCCGATTGCATTGATTCCTTCCTCAAGAAGAATTTCCATCTTTGCAGCATTGGCATTTTCATTGTGGGAACCAACACTTCTCATCAGAGCTTTTTTGGAGTTTAAAGCTGCTGTCTCAACAGAAGTACCCACACCAACACCTACCAGCAGAGGAGGGCATGCATTTAAGCCGTAGCTTGTCATCTGGTCAAGAACAAAGTCTGTAACACCCTCATATCCTGCGCCCGGCATAAGAACCATTGCTTTTCCTGGAAGGGTACATCCGCCGCCTGCCATATAGGCATAAATCTCACACTGATCGCTGTTTGGAACAATATCCCACCATACTGTTGGAGTACCTTTACCAACGTTTTTCTTAGTATTGTACTCATCAAATGTTTCAACAGAGTTGTGACGCAGCGGTGTGGCAAATGTTGCCTGCACAACAGCCTCTTTTAAAAGTACTTCCAGCTCATTGATATATGGGAAGTTGGTACCACATTTGAGCCAGAACTGAATAACACCTGTATCCTGACAGCTTGGACGATCCAGTTCCACTGCAAGACCCTGATTCTTTGTCATTGTCTCATAAAGAACCTTTGGAAGTGCATCTGTTTCCTGAGAGCCAAGATACTCCAGTTTCTCAACTACATCATCTGGTAATTTCTTACCGATGTGGCCAACAAAATCAGCCACCATGTCTGTTAACAGCTTTACGCCTTCTTCTTTTGTCATAATAGACCTCCTTTTGATATACATTAGTTTTTATTTCATTTTTATTTCTTACGGATAGAATGGGAATAAAATCGGAAGCAGTACCATACAGATCACGAAGGATACCAGGATCAATGGCAAACCGGATTTTACATAATCTTTAAATTTATATCCGCCAAGACCTACTACCATAGTATTTGCGGGCATTCCAATCGGTGTCGCATATGCACAGGAACCCGCAATAACAGTTGCAATAACTACTGCACGTGGATCTGCACCAAGGCTGTCAGCCAGAGAAACTGCAATTGGTACCATCAATGCTGTGGTTGCTGTATTCGACATGAAGTTGGTCAATACACAGGTTACAATAAAGATAACCAGCAGAAGAACGATTGGGTTTGGATTGGTTCCAAGAAGCCCCACGATCTTATCTGCAATAAGGGTTCCTGCTCCTGTTGTATCAAGTGCTTTTGCCAGTGCCAGGGAACCACCAAAGAGTAATACTACTTTCAGATCGATAGAATCAAGTGCTTCTTTTTCAGAGATAACACCGGCAAGTACAAGGATTACCGCTCCAAGACATGCGGAAACCTGAATTTTGATACCAATCTGATCCTCAAAAATCATGGCAAGGATTACAATGATAAGCACCGCCAGGGAAATCATCTGTTTCCACTGTGGAACATTGCTGAAATCCTTCTGCCCTTCCACTGCTGCTCCGGATGCACCCTTTCCATCTGGAAGGAATCTGTAACCAATAAATACAAAGTAGAGGATACCAATAATCAGCATTGGAATACCTACCGGTGCATACATGAAGAAACTTGTGCTAAGCCCCAGTTCCTGAAGTGCATTTACGCCCATCAGGTTTCCAGGTGCTCCGATGATGGAGAGGTTTCCTCCAAGAGCTGCTGCAAATACCAGAGGCATAAGAAGACGGCTTCTGGAATAGCCGGATTCATCTGCAATACCACATACTACTGGGATCAGAACTGCTGCTGTACCTGTATTTGACAGAAATCCCGACATAACTCCTACGATTACCATGATTGCAATAATCAGCATCTTTTCTGTTTTGGCAAACTTTGTAACGATTCCACCAATCTTATTTGCCATACCGGTTTCAAAAAGCGCCTGTCCTACTACAAACATTCCCACACAGAGAATAACGTTGCTGTTTACATACTGTGAAAACGTTGTTGTTGCATCCAGAACTCCCGTTAAAGTAAGACCTAATGCACAGATCGTAGCTGTTAATCCAAGAGGAATTTTCTCAAGAATAAAACTCACAATTGCAAACGCCAGGAATAACAATGTGATGGTTGTTGGTGACATTATCAATTCTCCTTTCACTTTCCTTCAAATGATTATTTGTCTATTCATTTTTGCTCCTTTGAAAAGTATCGGCCGAATTGCTTTTCCTTACAAACACATTGTAAATCATGTACAGAACCAAAAACAACTTGACAAAACATATGACCTCATAAATTTTTTTTATAATATAGATTTCTCAAAAAACAAATTATGCAACTTTAATAACAGCATTCAATAGAAATAATCTATTGTTCTCCATTTCTCCCTATGCTATTTTTATAGTATGATATTGATACTAGACTGGAGGTACTGTATGACATTAAATCAGTTACGATATTTTTGTGTTGCAAGCAGATGTCACAGCATCACAAAAGCAGCACAGGAACTCTATCTCACCCAGCCAACCGTCTCTGTTGCGATCCGAGATCTTGAGATCGAGTTTGGGGTCAGTCTGTTTTACAGAAAAGGTAATCAGTTAATGCTGACCGAGGAGGGGGAGGGATTATACGAAAAAGCAAACTATATTCTTCAGTATTGCAATGAACTCCTGGCAGATCACTCCAGTATCAACAGAGTGAAACCACCTGTCAGGATCGGAATCCCCCCCATGCTCAGTACAGTATTCTTTCCTGAATTGTTAGACGCCTTCAAAGACAAATACCCTTCCATCTCTGTTATTCTGGATGAATATGGTTCTGTGAGAGCCTGCAATCTGGTTCAGGATGATACACTGGATCTTGCCCTGGTAAATATGGAGCTTTACAACATTGACAAATTCAACAGAGAAGTGCTTGCCAATGATCAGATTGTGTTCTGTGTCCATGAATCCCATCCGCTGGCAGAAAAAGAAGTAATCAGCACAAAAGAAATGGCTCTTGAAAACCTGATTTTCTTTAATGCCGACTCTGTTCAAAATGAATTACTGAAGACAAGATTTGAATTGGATGGATTAACACCTAATATCTTCATGCGAAGCAGTCAGATTTATACAACTATACAATTTCTGAAAAATGGGAAATGTGGTTGTTTCTTATATTCCAGCATGGTAAATAAATTTCCCGGGGTTGTGGGAATCCCTCTGGATCCTCCTATAAAAGTGAATATTGGTATGATATGGAAAAAGGGAAAATTCATCAGCAATGATATGCAGAAGGTGATTCATTTCACATCCAAATATTATCAGGAACACTCTCTTGTAAAGATTTAACCCAAAAAGAAACCCTGTGGAATGCAGTAAAGCGGACATTCGCAATCCGCTTCGCTACTTGCTCATGAACCACTGCTGACTTCGTCAGCCCATCAGCAGGAGCTTTTACTCCTGCTGATGCAAGCATCCCCCTTACCCCGCCTACGTCTCTACGCCTTAGAGGCGGGGGACTGCTTGAAGTGGTTCACACTCCACCGGGTTTCTATCTTTCCTTTGTATCTCTATTTATCTCATAAGCCTTGTTTTTCAGCCATTCCTTCCAGCAATGATTCGATCATATCTTTTCTTTGTAATACCTGGATCCATGCTTTCGGAATCGAATCATAACCGTAGATCAGTCCGGCAAGACCACCGGCAACAGCCCCCACAGTATCTGTGTCATGGCCAAGATTCACTGCTTTCAGAAGGGCTGTTTCGTAACTGTCTGTGGTTATTATACACCAGACTGCTGCTTCCAGCGTGTCGACAACATACCCGCCACTTCTGATCTCCTCTTCCGGAGTTTCCATGAATGCGCTGAGATCCTGCAGTCTTTTGTAATGCAGCAGTTCCTCCTGACACTCCGGATCCACCTCGTAATAGCGGAAGGCCCTGTCCACCGCCCTCTGAAGACAGGGTAAAACAGAATTCTGCTTCTCCGAATTCTGCCTCTCCAAAAGATTTTGGATCATGAAATAATAGAGTCCGCAGGCAATTTTGCTTCGCAGATGCCCATGGGTTAATGCAGATGTGTTATGGATGACAGCAATACAATCCTCTGTGGAATTGTACTTTTCTGCATTCTGTATCAGATACAGACACACCGGCAGGATTCTCATCAGGGAACCATTGCCATTGTCATATTCCGAACAGCCACCGGAGCATATGGGATCTGTTCCGCTTCTAAATCTGCGAATAGCCTGCTCCGTGGTAATTCCACAGTCAAACACTTCCTGAAAAGGAGTGTAATCTGCTTCAAACAGCCATGCAGTGAATCTGTCCATGATATCGGAATAATCAATCTCCTTCTTTCTTTGCAGGCTGTCCATGGTGGCAAGAACCATGCTGCTGTCATCTGACCAGGTTCCGGCAGGCTGATCATGGGTGCCATACTCTCTCACCCCTGTAACAGGATTCATGTTCAACTCTTCCCTTTTCATGAATTCCACCGGAACACCCAGAGCGTCTCCAACCATCAACCCGTAGATTCCGTCTTTCCAGAATTTTAATGACATCTTCTTTCCCCCTTTATTCTTATCTGTTTCCATTATTTTTTTGATTCTTATCGATTACTACTCCTCCACTGTATCCAGATTCTTCCATCCAAATCGCACAATAGAAAGGATCATGGATGCTTCACTTACCACTTCATCCAGAATTCCTGCCCAGGAGCCCACCAGAATATCATAGACAATCCAGAGTGGTGAATTGATCAGCATACCAGCCAGACGGATGGTCCTTGCATTGTAGGTATATCCTCCAATGGTTGAGGCAATATTTGCCGCCACAGGAAGGATGGAGATGGGTCCATCCCAGGTGAAATAAAGTGCAACCAGCTGCAGAACACAGATGATACAGCAAGCCGGAATCCCCTTCAGATGTTTGTTTTTGCTGCCCAGACAGAAGGACCGCACCGTATTCAGAACATAGCTGATTCCCCCGGTAACGGCTCCCAGCAATATGAGATGCCCCGTATAGCAGAGATAGGAAACAAACTGAACACGAAAAAGCTTTTTATTACTCTTACATTGGAAGGACAAAAAGAACAGAATAGTTCCCAAAAATCCAATTCCCTGTATAATAAGACCTTTCATTTCCATATTTCGATTTCCTCCTTCATCCTGACTACCGTATTATACCAGATTTTCCGGCAATCTGGAAAATCAGTCAAAAACAGTTGCCCGCTTCCTGTAAAAGTAAAATAATTTACACATTTTTTACATGTGTTGACATCCCTTTTTACAGACAACTGCTATAGTTGCCTGCGAAAGGAGTAATTGTGTTATGAAAAAAGAGAAAAAGTCCAGGCAGGGATCAGAAGTACTTACCCCTGCTGTTGTGTTTACAAACCGTGAATTATCCTGGCTGGCATTTAATGAGCGTGTTCTGGAGGAAGCTGCAAGAAAGGATATTCCCTTCGCAGAGCGTTTGTCCTTCCTTGCCATATACCAGAGCAATCTGGATGAATTCTTCCGGGTACGAGTGGGAACACTGACCGATCAGGATTTATTAGATGAGAAGGTTCGTGAGAACAAAACAAATATGACTCCTCAGGAGCAGCTTACAGCCATTATGGAAACTGTTCGTCGCTTAAACAGAAGAAAAGATGAAATTTACGCTGAACTGATGCTGAACCTTGAGGATAAGGGTATCAGAGTGGTGGATTTCCACAAGATTTCTGCCATGCAGAGTGCCCATCTGGAGAACTACTTTGATCAGACCGTGGCACTGCTGCTCTCTCCCATGATCGTAGGAAAAAGACAGCCTATGCCGTTCCTGCGAAATTACGAGATCTATGCCATTGCATCCATGAGAAGCAAAAAAGGAAAAAATGGCAGCAAAAAGACAGGCATCATTTCCTGCGCAGCCAATGTACTGCCTCGTCTTATTCCCGTTCCCGGAGAGGCCAATACCTATGTGCTGTCAGAGGAGCTGATTCTCCATTGCATCGATCATGTATTTAAAAACTATGAGATCGAGTCCAAATCCCTGGTGCGCCTTACAAGAAATGCTGATATCGACCCGGATGCCCTGTTTGATGAATCAGAGGATTACCGTGAATTTATGTCAGAGCTGATGAAAAAGAGAAACAAACTGACTCCTGTCCGCATGGAGTTTTCCAGAGAGCTGGGCATCGATCTGATCAGCTCCTTATGTAAGGAACTGAAGGTAGATGAGAAGAATGTGTTCCGCAATTCCACCCCTCTGGATCTTTCTTATCTCTTCCAGCTGAAGGATTGTCTCCATGACCAGAAGGACTTGTTCTACAAATATCGTTCCCCTCAGAAGACCACCCAGTTCCGCAGAAGGGAATCTCTGATGGAACAGGTCATGCAGGAGGATAAATTGTTAAGTTATCCCTATGACAGTATGGAGCCCTTCCTGAATCTGCTTTTTGAGGCAGCTGATAATCCTGAAGTACTTTCCATCAAGATGACCCTGTATCGTCTGGCTCCAAACAGCCGGATTGTGGAGGCTCTGATTGCTGCCGCTGAGAACGGAAAAGATGTGGAGGTGCTGGTGGAGCTGAAGGCCCGTTTTGATGAGGAAAACAATATCGAATGGTCCAGACGCCTGGAGCGGGCAGGCTGTCATGTGATTTACGGATTAAATGGCTACAAGGTTCATTCAAAACTCTGTCTGATCACTGGTTTGAGAGATTCGGAGATCTATTACATTTCCCATGTGGGAACCGGTAACTTCAACGAAAAGACTGCCAAGCTGTATACAGATTACGCACTTCTCACTGCCAACAAAGGAATCGGTGAAAATGTTGCCGAAATCTTTCAGGCTCTGTCCCAGGAAGAAACTGTGGAGGAATCCCAGTATCTCCTGGCCGCACCGAACTGTCTGCAGAACAGACTGATTGCATTGATGGATGAAGAAATTGCCCATGCCCAGTCCGGAGAGGATGCCTATATTGGAATAAAGATCAATTCCTTAACAGATAAAACCCTTATTCTGAAGCTGATCGAGGCATCAAAAGCCGGGGTGAAAATTGAGATGATCGTGCGAGGCATCTGCTGTCTGAAGCCCGGTGTAAAAAATGAAACAGAGAATATCCGGGTGATCAGCATTGTGGGCAGATTTCTGGAGCACTCCCGTGTATATATCTTCGGAACAGGAGAACGAGAGAAGATTTACATCTCCTCCGCAGATTTCATGACAAGAAATACCCTTCGAAGAGTGGAGGTGGCAACACCAGTATTTGATACATCTATAAAAAACAAGCTTCGAACCATGTTTAACAGTATGCTGCAGGATAACTGCCAGGCCTGGGAATTACAGTGGGACGGAAGCTACTGCCGAGTAGAGAATACTGATGCCCCAATGAACGCTCAGGAGCATTTTTATGAATTAGCCTATGAAGAGGCTGCAGAAAAAAAGACTACTGCTGCAAAAGTATAATACACAAATACCAAAAGAAAGTGGCTGTCGCAACACATCGTTGCGATGGCCACTTTCACACTCCACAGAGTATCTTTTCTTGTGCTTACAGAGTATTAAATATACTCTCGTGAACTACTTCGGTAATTGAACTACCGAGGATTCCCGCTTATTATCCTGACTGCGCATTATTCACCTTAGAGAATATCAATATACTCCCCTGCCAGAGCCTTATTCATGCTTCTCACAGCGCAGAATTTTCCGCACATACTGCAGGCCTCGCTGTGATCATCCTCCGGAAGACGATCCTCTCTGATCTTTTTAGCGGTTTCCGGATCCAGAGCGCATGCAAACTGGGCATCCCAGTCCAGTACTCTTCTGGCATCTGCCATCTTATCATCTATGTCTCTTGCCCCTGGGATTCCCTTGGCAATATCCGCCGCATGGGCAGCGATCTTGGAGGCGATGATGCCCTGTTTTACATCCTCCACATTAGGAAGAGCCAGATGCTCTGCCGGTGTCACATAGCACAGAAATGCTGCACCGCTCATGGCAGCCACTGCGCCACCGATGGCTGCAGTGATATGGTCGTATCCCGGTGCAATATCAGTTACCAGTGGTCCCAGCACATAGAAAGGAGCACCCATACAGATGGTCTGCTGTACCTTCATATTGGCTGCCACCTGATCCAGCGGCACATGTCCAGGACCTTCCACCATGACCTGTACATTGTGATCCCAGGCGCGTTTTGTCAGTTCTCCCAGGCGCACCAGCTCTTCGATCTGGCACACATCAGTGGCATCAGCCAGACAGCCTGGTCTGCAGGCATCTCCCAGAGAAATGGTAACATCATGCTCCTCACAGATTTCCAGAATCTCATCGTAATATTCATAGAAGGGGTTCTCCTCCCCTGTCATGCTCATCCAGGCGAAAACAAGGGAACCACCGCGGCTGACGATGTTCATCTTTCTTTTATGTTTTTTGATCTGTTCGATGGTTTTTCTGGTGATTCCGCAATGAAGGGTGACAAAATCCACTCCATCCTCTGCATGAAGACGTACCACATCAATAAAATCCTTTGCAGTCAGGGTGGCCAGATCCCTCTGATAATGAATGACACTGTCGTACACCGGTACTGTTCCGATCATAACAGGACATTCACTGGTGAGTTTCTGTCTGAAAGGCTGGGTATTTCCATGGCTGGACAGGTCCATAATGGCCTCAGCGCCTAAATCAACCGCACTCATCACCTTCTGCATCTCAATATTGTAATCCTTACAGTCTCTGGATACACCCAGATTCACATTGATCTTTGTACGGAGCATGGATCCAACGCCCTCAGCACTTAAACACTGGTGATGTTTATTGGCAGGAATGGCAACCTTTCCCTCTGCCACCAGCTGCATCAGCTTCTCCACCGGCATCTTCTCCTTCTCTGCCACCAGCTGAATCTCCTTTGTCACGATTCCCTTGCGGGCTGCATCCATCTGTGTTGTGTAATTCATTTTTCTTTATCCTCCTTGTGTAGTGTGGGGAACAAAGTGCGTTTTCAATGCACTCTCGCAGCCAATTTTTACATAAAACTCAACTTTGTTCCCCGCGCGCATCGAAGTGTAGCTGCGCATCCTTGTTTTTGATTTCATAGGAAATTGACACAATTTCCTGTGAAAACTATTAGAAACACGCTTAGCAAGTTTCTCAAGTTATCGCGGCAGTCGCCAAGGTCTCATGCAAGCACGGACTTTGGCTTGTTGCTCGCGTAAATAAAAAGGGTATCACCCATTCAGCAATACCCATGAAGAACAAAGAACCTGAATCTGATAAAAATATCCCGGACTTCTGTCCGGGATACCACAAAATACAAGTACTCTCATTATATCCCTACGTTGGCATTATCCAAATCAGGTTAGAGGTCGAAACTAACAGTTTCCTCTCAGCCGATCAAATCAGCTCCCTTTTTCTGAAATTAATTATAGTCCTGTGATGAAGCATTTTCAATATACAATTTGCGTCACAGGGAAAGTTGAAAGAACGCATTCTTCACAATTTGTTTATTACAGGACTTTTTATTTACGGGAGCATCGAACCTATTCCATAACAACTCTTCCGCTTCCCAGAGGATTTTCGTAGTTCAGATCGTAGCCGGCATACTGTGCAAGAGGTGAATTTGCAGATGTTACCTCAGGCAGATCCCCATTCTTTTCAAAGCTGCTGATATAATCCGCAAGGATATCGCTGTCCATTCCAACAAAGTCCACCACTTCCTCGCAGTGTTCAAACATGGAAAGTCCCACACCACAGTTTCTCAGCAGATAGTTCAGCCCGCCTACCTTATATGTTTTATCCAGCTCCAGAGGCTCATAACATCCGGTTTTCTTGTTGTATACCTGCACATTGGATACTTTATATGCTCCATCTACAGACTGGAACACACCATTCTCATCGGTTTTCACATTGCTTTCAATGGAAGAGTCAACAGTATACCGTAAACCTGCCACGTGGAGAAATGCCACGTTATGGGCGGGCTGAAAACCGTCCTCAGACTTCCTGCCAACATGACTTGCCCCTTTCTCCAGAGCATCAAGAATCTGCTGGCCGGTGGCATTGATCATGCAGATCACATTTCCAAAAGGAATGGTGGACTTGATATCCCGCATTGTAACTCCACCCTTTTCCATAGACTGTCTGATGCCGCTTCCATTGATAATTGCCACATCACAATCCAGATTCTGTGCTTCATTAAAATACCAGTACATGCTGTCTGCAATGAAATCACCCACATTTACTTCCACGGAACGAACCAGCCACCGCTCCTCATTCTCGGGATCCTTCACGGTAAGCTTCATGTCAAGGGTTCCAATTTCCTGTCCCATCTTCTCATCGATGTCCTGAATCATTGCATCCTCCATGGCTGCAACCTTCTCATCCTCTGCTTCATAATCTGAAACAAGATGGGAGGAGAACTCACCCTCCGGACTGATTTCCATCACGCCCACTGCCTGGAAATAGTTTCCTGCCTGTGTCAGAAGCACATCCTCTCCCTCCAGATTCTTTACCTTCTCGCCATCCATGAATGTGTGGGAATGACCGTCAATATAGGCATCAATGCCGGTGGTATGGCTGATAATATCTGTGCTGGCAATCTTATAATCGCTGACGCATTCTCCAACACCGGTGTGACCCAGTGCGATCACATAATCCACCTGGTCACGAACAGAGTCAATGGCATTCTGAACTGAATCATACAGATCCTCCGGGGTCTTCACTCCATCCACCTCATAGATGAAATTTCCTGCCTCATCCTGGAAATATACAGGAGTAGAGGCAAAAAAGGTCTGTGGAGTTGTGATTCCCACAAATGCCACCGATGTATCATTAAACTGGAAAATCTGTGTACTCTCGAAGGGATCTCCTGCTTTCTCCTTATCCACAGAGTGGAAACTGCAGGAAATATAAGGGAAATCGGCCTGATCCACACGCTGGAACAGGGTAGATGTACCGTAATCGAACTCGTGATTTCCCAGTGTTGCCAGCTGGTAACCGGTGGCATTCATCAGATCGATCACTGTTTCACCCTCATCCACAGAGCCATAAATATTGCCCTGAAGGTGATCTCCCGCATCCACAAGGAGGACATTTTTATCCTCCGCTCTCATATCCTTCACCATCTGGGCAACCTTGGAAAAACGCATCCCATCCTCTGCAGGCTGGTCCGCCGGAGCATCCTTCTCCTTTTCCTTCTCATTTGCCACATAGCTGTGCACATCGTTGGTGTATACGATGGTGATTGCCTCTTCTGAATCAGCATCCTTCTCCTGGGGGCTGTTCTGATTCTGCTGACTGGCACTCTGGGTTTCTGCCTCATTGGCTGCTACCACAGTTGCCCTTCCACATCCGCTCATCATAGTAGATGTCATAAGTCCTGCCATCAGGATTGCTGCTACCACTGATTTTCTCTTCATAATTTTTTCTCCTTCTCTTCTTTTCCGTGAATTCTTACTATGGTAGTAGAATACAGTCCGAAGCTATCTCTTTACTGAAGGAAATCTGAAGAAAACCTGAAAATCACCGGGAAAAGGGCAAAAAATCATAGGTATTCCTATATCCACTGCTATCCACAGCAATTTACATTGGATGCCATTACTTACAGCAATTCAGAATAAACGCGGATCACTGTTTCCATGATGGAATCTTCAAATTCATACTCCACTGTATGAAGAGCCGGGTGATTTCTTCCGCAACCCACTCCGAAGTATGCTCCCCTGGTAAGCATCAGATAATGCCCGAAATCCTCTGACCACCGAAGGGGTTCTTCTGGATATAGCGCCTCAAGATGTAATCCTTCCACCGCCTTTTTTACCTTCTCAACACAGCTGCTGTCGTTGGTGGTTGCGGGAAACTCCTCGATGCGTGTGATGCTGCACTGCAGACCTGCATCAGCTACAAGAGTTCTTGAAAATGTCTCCATCCCTGAGACAAACGCCTCATATTCATCCTGATATTCTGCTCTGAGGGTCAGTCGCAGGGTTCCCTCTCCCGCTGAAACCCCATAGGAATCACCGCCCAGATCAATTCCGATCACCGTGCCCAGTACAATTCCCTTATGGTTTTCTGCCACCAGCGCATGCATTTTCTGAATAATCTCTGCAATTGCACCTGCCGGATTGTTTCCCTGGTCCGGATAGGCTGCATGGGACTGTTTTCCTGTAAGCTTTATCTCAAGCCCGGTGGATGCGCAGGCAAAGGTGTGGGTTCGCAGCAACACTTCCCCACAATCATAGCCCGGAATGTTGTGGAATCCATAGATTTCGCCAATCTTTCCCTCTTTGATCAGTGAAGCACAGAGCTTTGCTCCCATTCCAATCTCCTCCGCCGGCTGAAAGATCAGATAACAATCCCTGTCTGTCTGCATACGGTCCAGCAGCAGGGCAAATCCTGCCAGAACGGCACTGTGCCCATCATGTCCGCACAGGTGCCGGGGAACGCCATCTCCACACAGTACCGCATCATAGTCCGCCCGGAATGCCACCGCTTCACCGGAATCAGCCCCCCGCTTCAGGCAATAAAACCAGTCACCTCTGTCCACCAACTGAAGCTTCGTGGTGTGCTCTCTGATAAAGTTCATCAGCAGCATTTTCGTTTTTGTTTCCTGCAGGGATGGTTCCGGACAATTGTGCAATTCCCTTCTAAGGCTTATGATCAAGTCCAGCTCTTCTTTTGTAATCCTTTTTTCTGTTAAATCCATTCTGTTTCTTTACTCCTTCCGATTTGCCATAGATTTTTCACTAATCATCTGTATAAGCTTTCTACTATCCTTTGCAGATACGATACTCTGCCACCAATACCTTCTCCACATGGTCCGGCTCATTCTCAGGAATCTGGATGCTCTCAAACCCGTACCCATCATTGGTCAGACATACCTCAAGGAAAAACAGGAAAATACCGATATCAATACGATTATAATAGGTCACCTTATTCGCAGGCATAATTCCCCGTTTTCCAGGCTTCCTGTATCTGAATACTCTCAACCTGTCTTCTGCGTGCTCCACAAACCAGGGCTGGGTGTTACAGGCGCTGGGAGCAAAGCGGATGATATCTGAAAAAGGAAGCATCGCCCCCTGCCAGATTTCCTGAAGAGACTTTCTCTTTGCCTTAAACATGTTTTTTCGAAATGATCCCTCCGGCACCCTGGCAATGGCCATCATAATAACAAATCGCTGATTTCCCCTCTGTATGGATTCCTGCCGCTGATCCCCTCGCTGCATGGATTCCTGCTGCTGATCCTCCTGAGTAAGTCTCCATTATATATATGCGATAATTATTCGAATTCTGAAC
>JAUNCZ010000006.1 GCA_030526405.1 Lachnospiraceae bacterium
AAAAGGGGAAGAAAAAGGGGCCATCGCAACGGTTGTTGCGACAGCCCCTTTTTCATATTCGTTAATACTTCTGTTTTTACACCTGAAGAACACAGTTTATCGGATTCTTTCCGGGAATCCAACCTTTTTCTGAACCTTGCGCAGTGTCTTGTTTGCATAGTACTGAGCCTTCTCAGCATTGTTCTTGATAATGGAATCAATATATGCTTTATCCTTATCAAGCTCAGCTACTCGTGCCTGCAGTGGGCTCAGGATAGAATTTACAGACTCAGCCACTGCTGTCTTAAGAACTCCATATCCCTGTCCGTCAAACTCCTTCAGAACCTCCTCCACAGTTTTACCTGTACATGCACGGTAGATATCGATCAGGTTCTTCACTCCCGGCTGCTCATCGCGATACAGGATGATTCCCTCAGAATCTGTTACGGCACGTTTGCATTTTCTTGCCACTGTGTCAGGATCGTCCATCAGATAGATGCTGGCATTCGGATTCTCGTCAGATTTGGACATTTTCTTTGTTGGATCCTGAAGGCTCATGATCTTGGCACCAACTTTTCCGATGTATGCCTCAGGAACGGTAAATACATCACCATAGATATTGTTGAAGCGTTCTGCCAGATTTCTTGTAAGCTCCAGATGCTGCATCTGATCAATGCCCACCGGAACCACATCTGCCTGGTACAGAAGGATATCTGCAGCCATCAGTACCGGATAGGTAAAGAGACCTGCGTTGATGTTATCTGCATGCTTGGATGCCTTATCCTTGAACTGAGTCATACGGTTCAGCTCACCCATGTAGGTAAAGCAGTTCAGGATCCATGCCAGCTCTGCATGTCCTGAAACATGGGACTGATAGTAAATGCAGTTTTTCTCAGGATCAAGTCCTGCAGCGATATAGATCTGCAGAAGCTTTCTCGCTCTTTTTCTCAGTTCAGCAGGATCCTGACGAACTGTGATGGAGTGCATGTCAACAACACTGTAAAAACACTCGTACTCGTCACTTAAGGTGATCCAGTTTTTCAGCGCTCCCAGATAGTTTCCAAGTGTAAGGTTTCCGGTTGCCTGCATACCGGAGAAAAGTACTTTTTTATCATTAATCATAGTGAATACCTCAACCATTCTTTTGATTCTGTATTTGTATTTTCCAATCTGCCCACCCACTCCAGGACTCCCGGACAGGTGTTTCTGACCTGTCAGAAAATACACAATAATTAGTTTAGCATTTCACCCTGTGAAAGTCAACGTTGCAATATAGGAAGAAAGGGAAGAACAGGAAAAAGGGACCGGCAAGCCGATCCCTTTCCAGTAACTATCCAGTTATTATTTGCCAAGAAGCTCTTTCTCAATGCGCTCTCTTGCTGCAGGAGCCTGTACATCCATCTTCTCTGGGAATCCAAAGTAAGATACACATGCAATATTGTCTCCTCCAACCTTAGGAGCATCTGCTTTCAGCTGTTTGTTTGCGAAATCCATGTCACGAAGTGTCTCAAAGATTCCCGGGAAGTCCACATCTCCCTCACCCATTGCCAGGTGCTGATGGATGGTTACATCAGAAGAACCTCTGTTGTTCAGCCACGGTGGATTTGCGATATAACGGCAATCCAGTGTCTGATTGTAGGTATCCGCAAACAGTACATGGGTCAGATCATCCCCTGCATATTTCAGCATGGAACGAACATCACCTTTACCCTGATCATAGAAGAATCCGTGTGCAGCGGAGTAAACATAACCAAGGTTTTTAGAACGGAACGATTTTACGATATCACAGGTCTCATTGTTCAGCTCACAGAAATCATATGGATGAGACTGGATCTCCACACGGAGTCCCTCTCTCTCAATGATAGGAAGCAGCTCTTCCATGGATTTGAAGAACATGCCGTTGCAGATCTCCTGCTGATTTGGATCACCGGAGAACTCAGTATTGATTACCGGAACGCCCATGTTAACAGCGATCTCGATGATTCTCTTCCAGTTTGCAACAGCGTGCTGTCTCTGCTCCTCTGTAGGGCCGGACCAACGATATACTACGATAAATGAGGAAATTTCAACGCCGTATCTTGCAAGGGCCTCTCTGTACTCTCTTTCACACTCCTGAGAGAACAGTGGGTGTTTGTAGAACGGATTGATTCTTGGATGAGGTGACTGCTCAATGTACTTGTATCCCCACTCTGATACTTTGTACACATAATCACTGATACTCATCTGTTTTGCCAGTACGTCAACATCAAATGCAATTTTCATTACTTTTCATTTCCTTTCGCATAAAATGTTCCCACCACACGGTCACAGTGTAACACATATTTTCCCAAAGTAAAAGCCCTACATTGATTATTAATACATTCAGGTCGACGCTTGCGGAGACTTGGCGCGGGATTCTGGTCAGTCTTCTGTACTCTGTAAACTATCAGAAATACGCAAATGGGGCTGCCGCAGCAACTCTGCTGCGTCAGCCCCACCTTCTATTGCATTTTTATACCAGCCTGTTCAGCTGCCCTTCCTCCGGATCACATCGATCTGATCCTCCGGAACAGGTATCTCTGATTAGCTGTAGATCAGCTGCAGATACATATCCTTGTACTGTTTTGCTGCTTTTGTCCAGGAAACATCCTTCTGCATGTCTCTGATGATCATCTCATCCCAGCGGTCACGCTGTGTGAAGAACAGAGTTTTTGCACGGTTGCAGGCATCCAGAAGCAGTCCTGCATCGTAGCGGTCGAAGGTGAAACCATTTCCACAGTTATAATACTGGTTATATGGCTCTACAGTATCCTTCAGTCCACCTGTCTCACGAACGATCGGCACTGTTCCGTAACGCATAGCGTTCAGCTGTGTCAGACCGCATGGCTCAAACAGAGATGGAACAAGCAGTGCATCTGCACCGGCATAGATCTTATGTGCTCTTGTCTCATCGTACATGATGCTGGAGGATACAGATCCCTTGTACGCATGCTCATAGTAGCGGAAGGAATCCTCGTACTCCTTATCTCCTGTTCCCAGTACAACGATCTGGGTATTTCCGTCAATAAGAGCCGGAATAATAGCATTGATCAGATCAAGACCCTTCTGGTTTGTAAGACGTGAGATAAGACCGATTACAAATTTGTGATCGTTCTGCTCAAGACCAACCTCCCGCTGAAGGATTGCCTTGTTCTCTTTCTTCTTGGCGATGGCATCCTCAATACCATAGTTTACAGACACACGCCAGTCAGTTGCAGGATTCCAGGTCTCCACATCGATACCATTAACGATACCGCGGAGTTTTCCTGAGTGATATCTCAGATGGTCATCCAGGTTCTCACCAAAGAATGGAGTCTGGATCTCACCTGCGTAGGTATTGGATACAGTTGTGATCATGTTGGAGTAAGCCAGACCACCCTTCAGCATGTTTGCATCCAGCCAGTTCTGTGTCAGGCAGTCTTTGTTGAATACGTAATCCGGAAGTCCTGACCAGTACTGAATAGTTTTTCTGTTGTAGATACCCTGGAAACGAAGGTTATGAATGGTAAATACTGTTTTTGCTGTGGACAGTTTTGTTTTCTCGAACAGAGTTCTGAGATATACAGGAACCAGTCCTGCCTGCCAGTCATGGCAATGGATTACATCCGGGATCCAATCCATATACAGCAGAGCTGCCAGGGCTGCTTTTCCGAAGTAACAGAATTTCGGAATATCATCGATGAGGTTTGTATATGGATTTCCGCTTGTAAAGAACTCCTGGTTGTCGATGAAATCATATACAACGCCGTCCCATACATACTCCATAATTCCAACGTAGAATCTGCGTCCGTCGGAGCAAAGATCCATCTCGAAGGATCCGCGGTAAACCATCTTCTCCTGGAACTCCCATGGAATACATGCATAACGTGGAAGGATTACCTTTACGTCACAGTTCTGTCTTGCCAGCTCCTTTGGAAGGGCATACATAACATCGCCCAGTCCGCCGGATTTAACAAATGGGTAACACTCAGATCCAATGAATACAACACTTTTTCTTGGGCCGTTATCAACATAAGGTGCCGGCTCTACTACAACCTCTGCCACTGGTGCCTCCTCTTTTGTCTCCTCTACAGGTGTCTCAACAGCTGCCTCTGCTTCTACTTCCTCTGCAGGTGCCTCTACAGCTGCCTCTGCTTTTACTTCCTCTGCAGGTGCTTCAACAGCTACCTCTGCTTTTACCTCTTCTACAGGTGCTTCAGCTGCTGCTTTTTTGGTAGTTCTCTTAGTTGTTGTCTTTTTAGCAGCAGGTTTCTTCTCAGTTGTCTTCTTAGCTGTGGTTTTTCTTGCTGCTGTTTTTCTTGCAGGTTTCTTCTCAGCTGGTGCTTCAGCAGCTGCTGCCTCTGCAGGTGCCTCTGCCTTTACCTCCTCAGCCGGTGTCTCAGTTACTTTAATTTCCTCAACAGCTGCCTCCACTGCCTTTGTTGCAGTTTTTTTCGCTGTTGTTTTCTTTGCTGCAGTAGTTTTTTTAACCGCCATACCAATACTCCTCTAGTTTCGTATTTCCATGATCATGCTTTTCATGGAGATTATATCTCTATACTACATGTTAATTATACCGCAAATACTATAGATAGCAAACCATATTTATTCTAATCTCAAACAAAAATGCCGCATTTTCTGAAAAAGGACTTTTAAATATATCCTCTGCCAGAAAAGCAGCATTTTTACAATTCCAATCTATATTGTTCCAGATCAGCCCTCGTTGAATCGTGTAAGGAACTGTCTGGTACGCTCCTCCTTCGGATTCTCGAACAGTTCTCTGGACTCACCCTGCTCCAGAATGTAGCCGTTGTCCATGAAGATTACATGGTCGGACACATCCCTGGCAAATGCCATCTCATGGGTTACAATGATCATGGTCATCTTCTGATCAGCCAGTCCCTTGATTACCTTCAGAACCTCTCCTGTCAGCTCAGGATCCAGAGCTGATGTAGGCTCATCAAAGCAGAGGATATCCGGCTTCAGGGCCAGGGCTCTTGCAATGGCAACCCTCTGGCACTGTCCGCCTGACAGCTGATGGGGATAATTATTCATGCGATCCTTAAGGCCCATCTGCTCCAGCAGAGCCTCTGCCTCCATGCGGATTTCCTCACGGATCTGCTTTTTGTTTGCTTTGTAATCCGGTCGCTTCTTTGCCTGCAGCTCCCTTGCCAGCATTACATTGCCAAGGGCTGTATACTGAGGAAACAGGTTGAAGGACTGGAATACCATTCCAAAATGCAGTCTGTTCTCGCGGATTGCAGCCTCCTGCTTTGTGTTGGCATTGCTGCCGTCAAACAGTGTGTTTCCGTTTACTTTGATAGTACCTGAATCAGGTGTCTCCAGAAAATTCAGACAGCGGAGCAGAGTGGTCTTTCCGCTTCCTGATGATCCGATGATGGAGAGCACCTGGCTCTTCTCCAATGAAAAACTGATATCCTTCAGAACCTCTGTCTTTCCGAAGGTTTTACAGATGTGTTCTACTTCCAAAACAGCCATATTCTATTCTCCCTTCGTATTATCTGAAGAATTCCATCTTCTTCTCAAGGTTTCCAAGCAGCACAGTAAGAAGACCATTAAAGATCAGATAGTAGAATGCTGTGAAAAACATTGGCCAGATTGCACCTGAAATACCCTGTGAACCCTTCATGAAGGCCTGTCCTGCCCAGATTACCTCCTGCAGGGCGATGATTCGCGCCAGAGAGGTATCCTTTACCAGAGTAAGGATCTCATTGGATACAGGGGGAAGAACTCGCTTCACCATCTGAAGCAGCTTTACACGGAAGAAGATCTGGGACTGAGTCATGCCCAGCACAAGACCTGCCTCATCCTGTCCCACAGGAATGCTCTGGATACCTCCACGGAAGATCTCAGAGAAATAGCAGGCATAGTTAAAGATAAATGCCACTGCAGATGCAGCAAAACGTCCTGATTCTCCACTTCCCCAGATATTATTGCCCATTACACGTCCCGGGAAATAAAAAATGATCAGAAGCTGGATCATAAGCGGTGTACCGCGCACGATCCAGATAATCAGCTTCACCAGGGTTCTCAACGGCGAAAATTTCGACATGGAACCAAAGGAGATCAGCAATCCCAGGGGCATAGCACCGATGAGAGTGACCGCAAATAATTTTAATGTCTGCAGAAAGCCAACGTTCAGGGATCGAAGAACAATCGGCAGCTGCTGAAGAAATAATTCCATACTATATTCCTATCTTTTCTATTATATTTTATTCCATCTGCCCAGAAAACTCTGTCAGAACCGCACCTGCAACAACAGGGATCTGCGCATCCTGTTTTGCTTCTGCAGAAAGCTGACGCAATTTTCTGTTAAGATTACAGTGTCAAAAGGTCAGAGCCACCGGTGCTTGCACGTACGGTGGTGATAGACCTTGTGACACGCCCCAAAGATGAGGATGTAAGTGGGGCGCAAGCACCACGATATCCGAATCTTGGGGAGGATTGTGGGAGTACGAAGTACGAAACAATCCGTGTAATCTGTTTTTGGAGGCTTTTGACACCCGAATCCTGTTAAACAAAACGAATCGTGAGAAGCCCCTTTCGGAGCCTCTCACGAGCCTTATTTCATCTTAATTTTCAGTCCGAAACCTGATTATTTGATCAGAGCTGCCTGTACTCCGTACTCCTCAGCGATCTGATCCATGATTCCCTCTTCCATAGCTGCCTTAAAGTAGTCATTGAGAGCTGCTGCCAGATCAGAGCCTTTACGGAAACCAACACCGTACTCCTCCTCACTGAGGGCTACTGTGTAAGTAAGATCTGCGTAGCTTGTTCCCTCTCCTACCATAGCTGCTGCCATCAGAGAGTCGATGATTGCTGCATCAGCTGTTCCGGAAGCGATCTCCATCAGAGCACCTGCCTGATTCTGAACCTCTGTGTAGTTCAGACCATTCTCCTCTGCAACTGCTGCTCCTGCAGAACCGGACTCAACTGCGAAGTTCAGTTCTTTCAGGCTGTCAACATCCTGATATTTGTCAGCATCCTCTGCTTTTACAATAACGATCTGTGCATTGTTCAGATATGCCTCTGTGCACTCCATGGCAGACATAACCTCGTCTGTAAGAGTCATTCCGTTCCATACACAGTCAATTGCTCCTGAATCCAGCTCGAGAATCTTGTTGTCCCAGTCAATCTCCAGGAACTCAACATTTACACCCAGGCTCTCAGCAAATGCTGCTGCCATGTCAGCGTCAAAGCCGACCCAGTTTCCGTCTGCATCCTTGTAATCCATTGGAGCGAAATCTGTGATTCCCACAACCAGTGTTCCCTTCTCCTGGATCACTGCAACCTCAGAATCAACGTCCTCAGCCTCAGCCTCCTCTGCAGGTGCTTCCTCAGCTGTCTCTGCTGCCTCTTCAGTCTCCTCTGCTGCGGATGATGCTGCTGCAGACTCTGTTTTCTCCTCTGCCTTGCTTCCACAGGCTGCCATGGATGCTGCCATAGCACCGGCTAACATAATTGCTAAAACTCTTCTTTTCATATGTATTATCTCCTTAATATAAAATTCCCTGAAATATCCGCGTATGACGGACACAATAGCATATTATCAGTTTACCTTAGTAAAGTCAAGCCGTATTACAGAACTTGTAAAATTAAACTTCTTTCCGGCTTCTTCCACCGGATTTCTGTGAGTTTTTCAGGCGAATTTCACGGAGAAATATCCCTTACTCTTCCTCTCTGTTCTCATACCATTCCCGGAGATAAGCAATGCATTTTTCCCCATAATAGCGGTTCCAGTCATCCTCCAGGCCAAGGCCTGTCATGTACTCCTCGAAGCGCTCAAAGGAGCTTACATCGTCCAGGGCATCCTGCATCATCTTTTTTGCCCTTCCCACCGGCAGCTCATCCACAAAATCACACATGAAGCCATAGCGAATCGAGTCCGTCACAGACGGAACCTTCAGATACCGCTCCGGTGTGGATCGGATCTCCTCCGCCAGCTCCGGATCATACAGATCGTTCACATCCTCATCCATGAGAACGTTAAACTCCTGCTCCTCCTCATCGTAATAGATCTCCAGCTCTCCGTAGGCATTGACAAAAAGGTCTGCCATCTCATCCAGTACTCTCTGATCCAGTTCCATTCTATTCCCTCCTGCAATGTTCCAGCAGATACTCTGCTATTTTTTCCGTCAGTTCCATTCTCTTATCTTCATAGCCGTGATCCGTCTTCAGCTGAAGATGTCTGTGATTTCCTCTTCCCAGCTGATCCAGCCGCTCCAGCAGGGGCTGCTGATCCATAAAAAACGGTGTGGTCTGATCCAGCTCCGCCGTGATCATCAGCAGCTTTTTCCGGCTCAAGGACTCTGCCAGCACAGCAAAAAGACAGGTTTCCTGCAGGGCCTTTACATCCTCCCGCATGTCCTCCGCCGTCACCTCATTCAGCCACTGGGCACCATTTGCCAGAAATGCCATCATGATGGGCTCTGTCTGGGGATAGCGGACAGTGATCTGATAGGTATTGCACAGATCTGCCGGGGACATGAGCACTCCCGCCTTGATCTCCTGTCTTTTTGCCAGCACATTTGCCCCCACAAAACCTCCCAGGCTGTGACCGAATAGAAACAGCTGCTCCGGGTCGATCTGAAGCTCCTCTCCATGGCTGATCATATAGTCCAGAACCGTGTCTGCATCCTCCAGGCAATGGCTGAAGCGGTAGGCACCGTCACTGCCCCAGCTGCCGCTGTAATGGAAGGACATGGTGTTGAAGCCCACTCTCCGTAATCCCTGGGCAATATCCAGATTCTGCTCATTTCCCGGGAAGCCGTGGAAGATCAGCACAGTGGGCTTTGGTCCCTCTCCTCCGGCACAATATAATAATGAGAGAAGTCGGCCTCTCTTTCCCGGAATAATAATGCTTTTATGGGTGGGCGCAGGCTGAAACTGCCCCTCCTTCGGATCCCTCCAGAGCATATCCATTTTTTCTGTCATTTTTCCCAATTCTCCTTTTTCTTATTTTTTCCCAATTGTTTTCCTCTATTGTACCAGTTTTTTATTGCTTTATCACGTTACTTCTGTTACTATTACCGAGGAAAGTTTTATAGATATCCTTCAGTATCCCCCGGGATTTAAAGGAAAACAGGTGAGAATCCTGTACACCGCCAATGCTGTATTAGAGGAGTCTGCTTCATGATGTCACTGGGATTATTTTCTGGGAAGGCGAAGTCAGATGAGGATGCTTAAGTCAGAACACCAGCTGAAAGGATGAAACATGATACGCAGAAAAATACATGATGCTAAAGTGTATTTCTTCGGGCGTATTTTCTTTTTCCGGAATTTTTCCCGGGCGTCTCTATCCAGGACTGAAGCTTTCCGGAAAGGCAGCTTCTGCTGCAAAATAACATATTACTTCATAGGAGGGTACATATGAACAACCAGGGATTGCTTGAACGAATCTTCAAGCTGAAAGAAAACAACACCACTGTAGGAAAGGAGCTTCTGGCCGGTCTCACCACCTTTATGGCCATGGCCTATATTCTGGCGGTAAATCCAAACATCCTCTCTGCAGCAGGAATGGATCCCGGTGCCGTAATGGGTGCCACTGCTCTGGCAGCCTGTATCGGTTCCCTTATCATGGGATTCCTTACCAACTATCCCTTCGCTCTGGCACCGGGACTTGGACTGAATGCCTACTTCGCATTCACCATCTGCGGTTCCATGGGCTACAGCTACAAATTTGCTCTGTTTGCCGTTTTCATTGAGGGTGTGATCTTCATCATTCTCACACTCACCGGCTTCAGAACCATTCTGGCCAACAGCATTCCTATCTCTCTGAAACGTGCGATCTCTGCAGGAATCGGACTTTTCATTGCGTTCATCGGAATGGAGGGTGCCAATCTCATTGTCAACAGTGACAGCACCCTTGTTACCCTTGTAAACTTCCGCAGCAGCATTCATACCACAGGCATCACTGCTCTTCTGGCACTGGTAGGCTTTTTCCTGGTATGCTGGCTTTCACACAAAAAAGTCAGAGGCTCTGTGCTCATCGGCATGCTGGTGACCTGGCTCCTTGGAATCCTCTGTCAGCTGACAGGTATCTACACTGTTGTGCCTGAGGCAGGCTTCTATTCTCTGATCCCAGACTTCTCCGGATTCCAGTTTGCATCCCTTGGAGCAAACTTCGGTGCCTGCTTCGATCTGGCCGGCATCAATATCCGAATCCTGGATGTGATCGTGGCAGTCTTTGCGCTGCTTTATATGGATCTCTTTGATACCATGGGCTGCCTTGTGGGACTGGCAAACCATACCGGCCATGTGGATGAGGAGGGCAATCTTCCAAATGGAAAGGGTGCCATGCTCTCCGATGCCATTGCCACCTGTACCGGTGCTGTTCTGGGAACTTCCACCACCACCACCTTTGCAGAGAGTGCAGCGGGAATCGCAGCCGGCGGCCGCACAGGACTGACCGCTGTCACCACGGGTCTGCTGTTCCTTGTAAGCCTTGTGCTGGCTCCTGTATTTACTGCAGTTCCAGCCTTTGCCACTGCACCGGCACTGATCTATGTAGGTTTCCTGATGCTCAGAGATGTGCTGGAGATCAGTCTGAAGGATATCACTGAGGGTGTTCCTGCCTTCATGACCATCCTGGTCATGATCCTGTCCTACAGCATTTCCGACGGAATTGCAGCAGGTATCATCTCCTATACAGTTCTGAATCTTACAACAGGCAAAAAGAAAGCCGTCAGCCCGATGCTGCTGGTACTCACCGCTCTGTTTATTCTGAAATATGTGATCATGTAAGAAAAGAGGGGCTGTAGCAACGATTGTTGCTACAGCCCCTCTTTTCTTTATCTCTTCAGTCTTCTCAGAAAATACACACTTACTCCCAGAGTCATAATCTCAGCCACCGTCTGGGCCACCCAGATTCCATCCAGTCCCCAGAGGAAAACCAGCAGGTAGATGGCTCCGATCTGCAGGGCAAAGGTTCTGGAAAATGACAGCACCGCCGAAACCAGCCCGTTATTCAGGGCCGTGAAATAGGCAGAACTGAAGATATTGATGCCGGCAAAAATATAGGCCAGAGAACTGAGACGCACGGCATTGACAGTAAGCGCATACAGTTCTCCGTCATAGGATGCAAACAGCTCCGCTGCAGGCACCGCCATAAGAAAGCTGCCGGCAGACATGATCAGACCTGTGATCAGGATGATCCGAAGGCTCTTGCTGTACAGCTCCTTTACCGTATCTCTGTGACGGGCTCCATAATGAAAACTGATGCTGGGAGCAATACCGATTCCATAGCCCAGGAAAAAGCTGATACAGATAAAAATGATATAGGCCACCACTCCGTAGGCATCCACGCCAGCATTTCCCGCAAGGCGCACCAGCTGCAGGTTATAGATCACCGTCACAAAGGACATGGACAGATTGCTGACCATCTCTGAAGCTCCGTTGCTGCAGCTTTTCAGAAATGCCTTCCAGTCCGGCCGGAAGGGCACATACCAGAGACTGCTGCCCTTTCTCTTCTTTGCGAAATAAATCAGAGGAATAAATCCTGTCATTCCAATATTCATGGCTGTTGCGATGGCTGCTCCCTTCAGCCCCATGTGAAACAGATACATGAATATCCAGTCAAAAACAGCATTGCATACTCCTCCAAGGACTGTGACCCAAAAGCCCAGTCTCTCCTTTCCCGCAGTCACCCAGAAGCTTACATAACAGCCAAGAGTCACAAAAAACGGCAGGGAAAAGCACTGGATTCTGCCGTAAACGAGACAGTCCGAAACAGTGGTGGCATCTGCCCCCAGAATATAAGCCATGGGCTCCATAAAGATCCATCCAAGAACTGCCAGGATCACGCCCATAAGAAGAGCCGTCATGGACAGCATGGTAAAATACTCTCTCGCCTTCTTCTCCTGCCCCTCTCCCATGGTCTTTGCCACCAGGGCGCTTCCTCCTGCACCCAGCATAAAGCCAAAGGAACTCAGTACCATAATCCATGGATAGATCAGATTCAACGCTGCAAAGGCATCCTTTCCTGCAAAATTGGAGATAAACACTCCATCCACAATATTGTATACTGCCGTAAAAATAGTAGAAACAATGGGTGGCAGTACGATGGTAAAAATTTTCTTATAACTGTAATGGGTTTCCCCCATCTGGTATCGTTCTGTATTCATAGTACTGACCATTGTTCCACGAAACCTTCTGTTCTGTCAACCCCGTCCCTGTTTTTCCGTCCCCTTTCCCTCTGGAATTCCCCGGAAAAATCCAGTATAGTAATATAGATATAGTAAAAAAACTGAACACAATTCTACACAAAAGGAGGCAAAACATGGCTGAAAATGAAAATATAGCCAAGACTTCAAACACAACCGGGAACGAAAACATCCTGGGTACAGAGAAGATCGGAAAACTTCTGCTTACCTATTCTGTTCCAGGTGTAATCTCCATGCTGGTAAACTCCATCTACAACATGGTGGACCAGATTTTCATCGGCCGGGGTGTAGGCTATCTGGGTAACGGAGCAACCACCGTATCCTTCCCCTTTGTTCAGCTGCTTCTGGCCCTTGCCATTATGACATCCGCCGGAACTGCTGCCAATGCGGGGCTGAATCTGGGCAGAAAGGAACAGCGGAAGGCAGACAGCTTTGTGGGAAGCGGTTTCGGTCTGGCTCTCTTCTGGGGTATCATGCTGCTTGTAATGGGCGAGCTGTTTATGGTTCCTCTGCTGAACTTCTTCGGTGCCACACCGGATAATCTTCCCTATGCCATCAGCTACAGCAGAATCGTGCTGATAGGCTTCCCCTTTGTAACCACCAGCATCATGATGAACGATATCATCCGTGCAGACGGCATGCCCCGATTTGCCATGATCTCCATGCTGGCCGGTGCAGTGGTAAATATTATTCTGGATCCGATTTTTATCTTTGTGTTTCACTGGGGTGTGGCAGGTGCCGCTCTGGCCACTATTCTGGGGCAGATTCTCTCCTGTTTCTTAAGTCTCTGGAAATTCCGCTCCCTGCGAACCCTGCACTTTAAACCAGCAGATATGGTACCTGAGTTTTCAAGACTGAAGCTGATCATGCTCATCGGTATGTCAGCATTTCTCACCCAGATGGCAAATCTGGTATCCCAGATCATTCTGAACAACCAGGCTGCCAAGTATGGTCTGCTGTCAGAATACGGTGCCGATATTCCTGTCACCTGTTTTGGCATCACCATGAAGATCGTCAGCCTGATGATGTCCATGATCATCGGTATCTCCAACGCCACACAGCCAATCTTCGCCTACAACTTCGGTGCAAAGAAATATGACCGTGTAGGGGAGCTGATCAAAAAGGCTGCTCTCACCACCATTGCGGTGGGTTTTGTGGGCTGGATCTTCTTCCAGACCATGCCAGGACAGATCATCGGTATCTTTGGTCAGGAAAGTGATCTGTATAATAAATTCGGTATCATGTGTCTGAAAAACATGACCCTCACAATCTTTGTAATGGGAATCCCCATGCTGGCCGGAGTTTACTTCCAGTCCGTGGGAAAACCAATGCGTGCGGTTGTTCTGGCTCTTTCCCGCCAGATCATCTTCCTGATTCCTATTATTGTGATTCTTCCCATGTTTATCGGACTTCCGGGAGTTATGTATGCATACCCCATCGCCGATGTGTTCTCCATCGTGCTGTCCGTGGTCCTCTTCTCCATGGAGCTGAAGCTGCTGAAGAAGATGTCCCACGAGCAGGCTGTGGATGCTGGCTGATGGACCACAAGAGGCTGTGGCAACAACCGTTGCCACAGCCTCTTTCTCATAGTTTTACTTCTTCTCCATTCTCTTCAGTTCCGGCAGCACCGTAAGCAGCATGGTTCCCATGCTGGCACAGCCACCGATCACATTGGATATGGGTTCTGCCATGAACACACCGTCTGTTCCCAGGTGAAACAGGGTGGGCAGCAGCAGTGTCAGCGGCACCACCAGGATAATCTTCCTGAAGATGCTGAAAAACACCGCATGTTTCTTCTTATTCAGGGCCTTGAACACAGTCTGGGCACTGTACTGGAAGGACTGAAAGATAAAGGCAAGAAAATAGAGATGCAAAGGCCCCTTTGCCATCTCCAGCAGTTCTCTGTTGTCTGTGAACACGGAAAGGAGAAACACCGGCTGCTTTTCAATAAAGATCCAGATCAGCAGAGTGTAGAGGATAGCCATCACAGACATGATCAGCATGGCTTTTCTCACCCGCTCCGGCCTCCTTGCACCGTAATTGTAGGAAATACAGGGTGTGGATCCCTCTGTTATGGCCATCACCGGGGTATCCAGAATCTGACGCACAGAAGAAATGATGGTCATCACCGATACGTACAGCACTCCTCCTGTGCGGATCAGCATATTATTGCAGACAATCGAAACAACGGCATTGGTGCACTGCATCACAAAGGAGGAGGTTCCCAGCCCTGCAATATCCTTCACATAGGGAAATACCGCCTCCCCCTGTGCTGTCGGCAGATATTTCTGCTTGAGAATGGGGAATTCATTCTTCTCTCCAAAGAGAAAACGAAGCACAAACACGCCTGATAACAGCTGGGAGATCACAGTGGCAACAGCTGCTCCATTGACTCCCATTCCCAGCACAAACATGAATACCGGATCCAGAACAATGTTGCAGATGGCGCCCATCACTACAGTGATCATTCCCACAATGGAATAGCCCTGGGCATTGATAAAGGGGTTCATACCCGTGACGATCATGGAAAACACCGTTCCCAGAAGGTAGATCCGGATGTAGGGCACCGAGTACACCAGCTCCCCTGCTGTGGCTCCGAACAGACGAAGAATCCCCGGAGCTGCAATCTCACAGAATACCATCAGCAACAGTCCTGTCATCAGCAGCAGACGGAAGGAGGAATTCATAATGGACTGGGCAGCCCTCCTGTCTCCCTTTCCAAGGTGTATGGAGAACAGCGGTGCGCCTCCCATTCCAAACATATTTGTAAATGCTCCAATCAGAATAATCACCGGAAAGCACAAACCCACTGCTCCCAGAGCCGCCGTGCCCACCTCCGGTATCCTTCCGATGTAAATCCTGTCCACAATGTTATAGAGAAGACTGATCACCTGGGCCACCAGCATGGGCAATGCCGTCTGAAGGATGTTCCCCATAATGGTGCCCTTCTCAAAATTTACTTTTTTCATCTTATTTTGCTCTCTCCTTAAAGAAAAACTTTTATATATTTTTTAGTTTTATCCCTCGCTCTCTATCTTATAATAGAAATCAGAAAAAAGAAAGAATCGTGAGGACAGAGCAATCTCTCCGTCTTCACCTGGAGGAAATTATGGAAACTGTTGACACTATTAATACAATTGAACCAACTGACACGATTAATGCTGCACTGACCGCGGCGGACTGCTCTGCCCGGCACAGTGCCACCGCTGATTCCCTGACGGATACCCCTCTGTTTCTCCCCATGCTGGAACAGCAGCTGGATTTTGACAGACACTACCGCCAGCTGATGTATATCCACGAGGCTGCCATCTCCCAGATTACAGCCCGCCTGAATACTCTGAAGGGAGAATTCCAGTTCAGCAATGACCGAAATCCCATCGATTCCATCTCCAGCCGCATCAAATCCAAGGAAAGCATCCTCTATAAGATGCAGCAAAAAGGGCTGCCCCTGACCATTTCCGCTCTGGTGGAAAACATCCACGACATAGCAGGCGTCCGTGTGGTATGTCCTTTTATTGAGGATGTTTACGCCGTTGCCCGGATGCTGGTGCGGCAACACGGCATCGATGTGATCCAGGTAAAGGACTATATCCGAAATCCCAAGGAAAACGGCTATCGAAGTCTTCATATGATTGTAAAGACCAATGTGGATTTTGCAGAAACCAGCAAATCCATCACTGTGGAGATCCAGATCCGCACCATTGCCATGAATTTCTGGGCCAGCACAGAGCATCAGCTCCGCTACAAGAAAAACAGAAGCTTTACCGAGGAAGTCCAGCAGAAGCTGAAGGAATGCGCCGATCTCATGGCCAGGGCAGACAGACAGATGCAGGAAATTGCCGGTGATTTCGAGGAGGACCAGTGGTAACCATGTTCAGAAAACAGAAAAACAACACCGTCTCCAGACGACTGTATTTTTATATTTTTGTCCCCATCCTGATCACCATATTTCTGTCCAGTGCCGTCACCCTCTACTATGCACTGAATGCAAAACAAAAGGAACTGGATCGGCTGATCAGTGAAACCGCCTCCAACATCGCCGCTCTCCCTGCCACCAGAGAACTGCTGCTTTCCGGAGAACCGGATCCCGATTACACGAAAACACTGGATCTCTATGAAGAGAATATCTCACAACTGGACACACTTGTAATCTGTAACAGAGACAGCATCCGGTTGTACCACACCGTTGCTGACCGAATCGGCCTGTCCTTTGTGGGTGGGGATGAGGGACCCATCCTGGAGGGCGCAGACCCCTATATTTCCATCGCCACCGGTACACTGGGACTGCAGAGGCGTGCCTTTCACCCGGTAACAGATGGAGAGGGAAGGATCCTTGGCTTTGTAA
The DNA here is from genome assembly GCA_030526405.1 of Lachnospiraceae bacterium. Classification (GTDB taxonomy): domain Bacteria; phylum Bacillota; class Clostridia; order Lachnospirales; family Lachnospiraceae; genus JAKSRN01. The sequence continues at coordinate 16,504 of JAUNCZ010000006.1, forward strand.
TGGCTTCTGTTCTGAACAGCAGCCTTACCAGCATCCGCACCAATATTATTCTCACCTTTCTCCTGATTTTCCTGGTGATGGTGGGAATCGGCTGTATTACTGCGGAAACCTTCCGCTATCAGCTGTCCACCACCCTTCTGGGTCATAATCCGGAGGACTTCGTGAATCTCTATGTGGAGCGTTCCGAGGTGCTGGACGCCCTGGAGGAGGGTATCTTCGCCATCAATACAGAGGGACAGGTGATCCTGATGAATCAGTCTGCCAAGAAAATGCTGAATCTTCCCGCAGATTACCGGCCTGAGGGTACACCTCTTGTAACCTATTATCCGGAAACCCAGCTTCCCAATACCGTCCGCACCGGAATTCCGGAGCACAATATCAACTTTGTGATCAATGATAAAAATATCATTTCTTCCAGAATCCCCATTGAGAGGGAGGGACAGATCATCGGAGCCGTTTCCATCTTCAGAAACAAAACAGAGGTTACAAAGCTGGCGGAGGAACTTACCGGTGCCAAATATATGGTGGACACTCTACGGGCCATGAACCATGAATTCATGAATAAGCTCCATGTGATCCTGGGATCGCTGGAAATCGGAGATGTGGAGCAGGCAAAGAGCTACATCATCAATACCAGCCTGGTGTCCGGGGCCGCCGTAAGTGATATCCATCACCGGGTACCCTCCTCCACCCTGGCTGCCCTGCTGATCGGAAAGCTGATCAGGGCCAGTGAACTGGGTATCACCCTTACCCTGCAGCCGGACTCCTGCTTTTATCGCAAACAGCACCATCTGCCCTCCGACTGCTATATCACTCTGGTGGGAAATCTTCTGGAAAATGCCATCTACGAGCTGAACAGTCAGGATTACCCTGTGAAGCAGATCAATCTTGGAATCTATTCCGGTGAGGGCCATACCACCATCATCTGTGACGATACAGGAGGTGGAATTCCAGAGGATATTCTGGAGCATATCTATGACAGGACTACCACCACCAAGGGAGAGGGCCATGGTCACGGTTTCCCACTGATGAAGGAGATCACAGACCGTTATCACGGCACAATACACATTGAAACAGAGCTGGGAGAGGGTACCTCCGTGGAGATCAATCTTCCTATTTAAAAAAAGCCGGGGCTTTTTTCAGCCTCGGCTTTTTTCATACTTCTCTGATCAGGTCATAGGCCTTCACAGCAATTTCAGGAAGCAGATCATAGCAGATCATCAGATCCCCGTTTTTCATGGACAGGGTCTTCTTATTTACCGGAATATAGGTCAGATCTGAATCCTCTGATTTTTTCGGGGCCTGTGCCTGAAGCACCTCCCAGGCCGCCTCTTCCAGAGCCTCCTCCGAAGACATGGCCCGAAACGCCCTTCCATGGGCTGCTCCGTTTTTTACAGTATCATAGATTCCGAAGATACCGCAGACAACTGCTGCCACTCCCAGAAATCGGATGGGCATGGCTGCAGTGCGGAACAAAATGCTGATGAGAATGCCCGCCAGCAGAATCAGACTGAAGGGTACACAGCCCTTTACAATGGTCCGGCCCACAGAAAGATTTTTCTTCAGCTGCTCCTCCGCGCAGGTTCTGCACACGGAAAAGTTCTGAAATCTTCCCAGTGCCTGAACCCTTTTCTCCCCTGACAGATCACGAACGTGAAGGGTCTGAACCTCCAGAACATGAAAATCATAGGTATTTTCCCGGGGATTCTCCTGTTTTTGGCATTTCATACAAGACATTCTGTATCCTCCTGTTTTCTCTCAGCAGAAATCCGACTTTCACTGAGACAGTTTTTCTGTGTCTCTTATTAATTAAATCAGATTTCCACTGAGACAGTTTTTTCTCTCTAACGAACGTGAATTGTTCTGTGACTTAATTTACAGCATTCCACCCATTACAGAAAGCATCAGACTTCCCAGAATCAGGATGATAGCTCCTCCAAGTCTTGATGAAATCTGTGCAAACGGCATCAGCTCCATACGATCAGCTGCAGAAAGAACGGCTACATCTCCTGTTCCTCCCATGTTAGCCATACACAGACCAGCTGTGATACCAGCCTCTACAGGATAGAAGCCTACCAGTTTTCCAACAAATGCAGATCCGGCAAAGGCACCGATACAGGTGATTCCGCACAGCAGCAGGTAGCTTACAGAGAAGCTGTTGATTACCTGTGCAATATCCAGATAGCAGATACCGATTCCCATCAGAAGAACATTTGTAAGGTTTTTCATGATGAACTGGAACCACTGGAAGCAGGCGATCTCAATGGACTCAGGCAGGAAACCGCCTACCTTGAAGACTGCCACAGTGATGATCATAAATGCATAAGCATGAATAGTTACAGCTGGAACCAGCATGGTCCAGATCTGAGAACAGATATAACCCCATGCAAAGAAGGTACCGGAAACAAGAAGACCGATTCCCAGATTCTTATAGGAGATATTGTCTCTCTTTGCCTGCATCTCAGGAGAAATCTCCATCTCTTTTGGATCTACGGCTGTGGCCTGCATCAGCTGACCCTGTCCGTTCAGCTTTTTGCTGGTAAGAACCTTTGTGATGATACCGGCAATTACGATGGAGATGGCATTTCCGATGGCTACTGCAGGAGACATAATGGAGATTGCCTCAGAAGCAGTCATGGTTCCTGCACTCTCAAAAATCTTGGACAGTGGTGTGGCACCGGCACCCATTCCGCCTCCCATGATTGGAAGACCGATCAGCAGCAGCGCCTTCACAGCACCAAAACCTGTTACAGCACCAAGGGCAGTAACACCGGCAAATGCCACAATAAGACCACCGAAAATAGCCGGGAAGTATCTTGCAGCTGCTTTCAGCAGAAGCTTACGGTTCATTCCAAGGATAGAACCTGTGATCAGAGCTGCAATGTACCAGTCAAGGAAAGCACCTGTTGGTTTGAAGAATGTGTTGATGGAGCCCACCAGATCCAGATCCTTCAGAAGATGCATATTATAGATCTTTGTTCCGTCCTCCAGAACCTCTGTCACTGCAGGAAGCAGATTAAAATAGCAAAGCAGTGCAGATCCAAAGATAACCACTACAGCACCGCCACCCAGATAGGAGCGGATGATCGGTGTACGGTTTCCGATCTCACTTAAGATCTCGCCTACCACGATCATAAATACGAAGCAACCGCCCATTCCCACTGGAAGGACACCCATATAGGTTGCCACAAGAATGATGGCTGTACATACAGCAAATACCGTGAACGGCAGGTTAAACATTGTAAAGCCTTTTTTTTCTGTACTCATAAAAATCCCCCTTCGAGTATCTTATTTCTGATTTTCGTAAGATCAATTACAGTCTTGCAACACCGGATTTTCTTGCTGCCTCAGCTACTGCTGCTGCAACTGTTTTTCCTACTCTTGGATCAAATGCCTTTGGCAGAATGTAATCATCTCTCAGCTCCTCATCGGAGATCAGTCCTGCAATGGCATCTGCTGCTGCAACCTTCATCTCCTCGTTGATGTCTTTTGCACGAACATCGAAGGTTCCGCGGAAGATTCCAGGGAATGCCAGTACGTTGTTTACCTGGTTCGGGAAGTCAGAACGTCCTGTTGCGATAACTCTTGCTCCGCCTGCCTTTGCATCCTCTGGGAAGATCTCTGGTGTTGGGTTTGCACATGCAAAGATGATGGCATCCTTGTTCATGGTTTTTACCATATCTGTTGTTACTGTTCCAGGTGCAGATACACCGATGAATACATCTGCTCCCACCAGAGCGTCTGCCAGTGTTCCTGCCTTCTTCTCCAGGTTTGTAACCTCTGCCATCTCCTCTTTGATCCAGTTCAGACCATCACGGCCTTTGTAGATGGCACCTTTACGGTCGCACATGATCACATGTTTTACTCCTGCAGACAGCAGCAGTTTTACGATGGAGATAGCTGCTGCACCTGCTCCGGATGTAACAACTTTGATCTCATCGATCTTTTTGCCGGTAAGTCTCAGAGCATTTTTCAGACCTGCCAGTGTGATGATGGCTGTTCCGTGCTGATCATCGTGGAAGATCGGAATATCACATTTCTCTTTCAGCTTTCTCTCGATCTCGAAGCAGCGTGGTGCGGAGATATCCTCCAGGTTTACTCCACCGAAGCTTCCGGAGATCATGTATACAGTGTTAACGATCTCATCAACATCTTTGGATTTCACACAGATCGGGAATGCATCCACATCACCAAACGCTTTGAACAGAACGCATTTTCCCTCCATTACAGGCATACCAGCCTCTGGTCCGATGTCTCCCAGACCAAGTACAGCTGTTCCGTCTGTCACTACTGCACACAGGTTGTGACGGCGTGTCAGCTCGTAGCTCTTGTCAACATCCTTCTGGATCTCCAGACATGGCTGAGCAACACCTGGTGTATATGCCAGAGACAGGTCCTCGCTGGACTGTACCGGACAGGTAGCTACCACCTCGATTTTACCTTTCCACTCACCGTGTAATCTTAATGACTCTTTTGCGTAATCCATACACTGATTCCTCCCTTTGTCTTTCTCTTCTCTCTTTGTATTTCTTCAGAATTCCTTCATGAAGGTAATTCTGAGGATATCCCCATGCAGGAACCGCCAGGGAAGCATTTTTTTCTGATTTATCCTGCTTCCCTGGAAATGCTCCCTTCGGGAATTGCGAGTTCAGTATAGTAAATAAATCCATGGAAAGCCAGAATACGAAACTAAAAAAACTTTTGTAACTTTTGTTCACGTTTTTCAGAGAATTCCATCGATTACATGTATGTATTTTCCAAACATATTTCCTCATAGATGGACTTATTTGACAACAAAAGTCAGAAAATATTGATTATTCAGTGAATTCTGTCTAAAATAGAGCTATCTTATCAGAACAGGAACGACGATGCTTATGTACAAAACCATTATCATTGAAGATGACCCCATGGTGTCCTCCATCAACAAACAATATCTCTCTTCCAGCAAGGAGCTTACTCTTGTTGAATCCTTTACCAACGGAAAGGATGCTCTTGCATACTGCCGGACGAATCCTGTGGATCTGGCTATTGTGGATTACTACATGCCGGTGATGGATGGTCTTGAGTTTATCCGCTGCTGCCGAGGAGAAGAGCTGGCTCTGGACTGCATTATGATCACAGCGGCCAACAGAACAGAGGATATCACCACCATTATGCGGCTTGGTGCTGTGGATTATCTTGTAAAGCCCTTCACCTATGACCGGTTCCAGACTGCCATCAGTCGATTTCTGGAGAAAAAAAGGCTGCTGACCAAGGAAGATGCCTTAAGCCAGGAGGAGATCGATCGTCTGATTTCTCCAATGAACCTGTCCCTTTCCCAGAATGCTGCTCTTCCTGAAAAAGGGCTGCAGCAGAAAACCCTGGACAGGGTCTGTGAGTTTTTCAGAAGTCACAAGGATAGTTTTTTCACCAGCGATGAGATTGCAAAGGAGATCGGCCTGTCCAGAATCACCATCAGACGATACGTGAACTATCTGATGGACACCGGTCTTCTGGTCAGTGAAATTGATTACGGTACAGGAGGACGCCCCTCCATCCGCTATAAGATCAAGGTATAACAAAGAAAGCACACGCCATGCCAAAGCATGAAACGTGTGCTTTTTCTCAGAAAATGGAAACCAGTTTCTGTTTCCATTATACAATTTATATTCTTCTTCAGAAGCCACCCTTCAGGATATAATCTGCTCTCTCCAGAGCCTCATCCAGATGTGCACAGAAATTCTCCTCACCGATGCGATTCACGAATCCGCCGTGCTCCATTACATGGTATGGCTGCTCATTTACATGGGAGAAGATCAGGGTTACACCGTGTTTCTCACAGTTATCCATCAGACCCTCCAGAGCCTTCATGGCTGTGGCATCCACTGCAGGGACCCCTCGCATACGGATGATCAGAACTTTTGTAAACTTCTTCAGTGTAATATTGCTGATCATATCAGCCACACCGAAGAACAGAGGACCTGTCACCTCATATACCCGGACTGCATCAGGAATATTACGAAGATGAGCTGCATCCACATCCTCTTCCCCATTCTGTCCATAGTATTTCCAGCCCTTTACAGAAGCCTCCTCACTCATACGTTTTACAAAGAGGATACAGGCTACGATCATACCAAACTCGATGGCAACTACCAGGTCAAATACCACTGTCAGCAGGAAGGTAGCCACCAGAACGATGATATCACTCTTTGGTGCCTTTTTCACCAGGGACACAAAGGTTCTCCAGCCACACATATTGTAGGCAACCATAAACAGGATCGCTGCGATGGTTGGCATTGGGATCAGGGCTGCATAGGGCATCAGCAGAACCAGTACCAGCACCAGTGTGATGGAATGAACACATCCGGCAATTGGGGAACGTCCGCCGTTTTTAATATTTGCAGCAGTTCTTGCGATGGCTCCTGTGGCGGGGATTCCGCCAAACAGAACAGATCCGATATTACCCACGCCCTGAGCCACCAGCTCCATATTGGAGTTGTGTTTGTCATTGATCATACCGTCTGCCACAACACAGGACAGCAGTGACTCAATAGCCGCCAGAATGGCAATGGTGAATCCGTCCGGGATACCCTGGCGGATGGCACCGATGGTGATATGTGGCATGTGGAAGGTGGGAAGACTGCTGCTGATGGTGTAAAGATCACCAATGGTGTTTACATGCATCTTCAGAATCTTCACCATCAGGATTCCGACAATCACTGCAATCAGAGATCCCGGGATCTTCTCGCTGATCTTTGGCCAAACAATAAGGATCAGAAGACATACAGCACCTACGATCACTGCCTGCACATTGACGGTACTGATATTCTCGATCATAGCCATAACCTTTTCCATGGTCTCAACAGCCTTTGTTCCCTCCGGATAGGTAAGACCCATGAAATCCTTGATCTGTCCCAGGAAGATAGTCACTGCAATACCTGCTGTAAAGCCTGTTGTAATGGTAAATGGAATGAAACGAATCAGGGTTCCCAGTCGGAAAACACCCATCAGGATCAGGAAGATTCCCGCCAGCACAGTGGCAATGATCATTCCATCCATACCCTTCTGTGCAATAATACCTGCAACGATGGTTGCAAATGCTGCCGTAGGACCGGCAATCTGTACACGGCTTCCGCCCAGGAATGAAATCAGGAAACCTGCAATAATAGCAGTGTAAATACCCTGCTCAGGGCCAACACCTGAAGCCAGTGCCAGAGCGATGGAAAGAGGAAGTGCGATGATGGCCACGATGATACCTGCGATCACATCCTTCACCAGCTGCTCTTTGGAATAGCTCTTCATTACCTGAAACAGCTTCGGTCTCAAAGTATTTGTCTGGTTCATAATAGAAACATCTCCTTTTTTTCTCTGGACATCCTATATTCTCCACAAAACAGGACGCCTGTTTTCTAGGATAGCACTCCCGAATCAAAAAAAAAGAGACTTTTTTTATTGTATCTGATAATGAACAAAATTAACACCAACGACTGTGATTTTTAGTCTTTTTCTTTACTTTTCAGATTATTTCAGGTAGTTGTATTACTCCTGATACGCTCCGTACTCGCAGCCGATATGGGTTGCCTCTATTTCGTCCAGCAGTTCCAGTCCATGCCTCGTCTTATTGTACAGGCGGATCACTCCAACTCCGTTTCCACCGTTCCACAGCCTGGTATGTTTTTTGGATCCATCCGGTGCCTCGTAATTCACCAGCAACATATCCTTCTTTTTACAGCGCACCTTTGTGTCCATCACAGAATTCTCGTTCTCCTGGGTAACATGCCAGTGAATCTCATCCTCCGTCTCCTCACAATGGAATCTGGTACCGTTCTGATGGAGGAATTTTGAAAAATTGTATTCAAATTCCTCTCCCTCATACCAGAAGGCGCCCAGCAGCTTGTTTTCCAGCTCCTTGAAATAGATCTTTGGTCGTCCCCCTCCAATATCAAACACACTGTCCTCCAGCATTTTTCCTGTAATCCTGCTTTTCAGGCAGTTGGAGGACAGCCATACCCAGGGACTTGTAAAATCTCTTCCCCAGTTTTTGTCTGCATATCCATAGGACCGCTCCGGAAGGATATCATACACCTCACCATTGCAGATCACGGTGCCTGTAAACTGAGATTTCATACCCTCCGCATGCCAGTACATCTCAAAAGCCTCCGCCTCTCTCAGAGGTTTGCTGGTTCCGTAGCCCACATTGAAGGCCACCTGCTTGTCAATGGTCAGCCGCCAGCTCATATAGCCACTGTCGCACATCCATTCCGGATGGGCCTTTGTCTCCTCCTCTGAAATCCCCACTGACCCTTTTAAGGAATACTCATCTGCATAGCAGTCATCCGCCTCCAGCTGGAAGGGTGCTCCCGGCAACACTGTCACCTGATCCCAGCCAAAGAAGCGATGGAGCTGCATGGGTTTTTCACCCCAGCAGCCAGCCTTCACCATCATGTAACTGGGTCTGATCCCCTTCTCCTTATTCTCCGGAAGCTGACCAAACACCGGTGCCTCACCGCCACTTCCCGGATTGCACAAAAAATACTCAATAAAAAATGCTTTTTCCTGACCGGTGGTATGATGTACACCTGTAAAGGAATGCCACCACCAGTCATATCCCTGGCGAGCCAGCAGCCCCTCCAGCATAAAGGCATTTTTCCGCTGATCCTGAACATTGAACATGATTTCACCTCATTTCCTCACAAGAAGCAGAAATGGATCCAGCCCCCACATAGCTTTGTCTCCCAATTCCCCTGCTCCGAATTTCGATTTCTTTACTTATAATAGTAGCACTGAGCATAGTATTTTCAAGGGCGAATTGCCAGCAGACTCCCATCCTCTTTTCCTGTTTTTTCCTCTGAGCAATAATCCCCGATCCCGGAAAAACCTCTGTATTTTCATCCTCTTTGCTGTATACTGGAAGACAAAAGAAATCTCGATGAAGAAAGGAATATTCTGCCATGACTGAACAGGAAGAAAAAGAATTCTATTCCACCCCCATCTCTGACTCTCTTTTCCTGAAAATGCAGGGAAAATCATTCAAAGCAGACTGCACTCTTCCCCGGGAGGATCTGCGCTATGTACATGTGCTGCACACAGGTTTCGACGGAGAGACCCACGAAGGGGAGCTGGTGTGCAACAGACGAATTGCATCGACACTTCTTACCATTTTTCGCAGACTGTACCTGGAAAAATATCCCATCGAAAAGATCCGTCTTGTGGACGAATACGATGCTGAGGATGAACGCTCCATGGCGGACAACAACAGTTCCTGCTTTAATTTCCGCTGTATCTCCTACACGGATATTGTCTCAAAGCACGGCCTTGGAATTGCCATCGACATCAACCCTCTCTATAATCCCTACGTAAAACAGGTGGGGAACCGCCTGTCCATTGAGCCTGCCAACGGAGAGCCCTATGTGGATCGCAGCAGAGATTTTCCATATAAGATTGATCATCAGGATCTGGCATATCGGCTTTTCACAGAACAGGGTTTTACCTGGGGGGGAGACTGGACAGAAAGCAAGGATTATCAGCATTTTGAACTACTTCAAGCAGTCCCCCGCCTCTAAGGCGTAGAGACGTAGGCGGGGGTAAGGGGGATGCTTGCATCAGCAGGAGTAAAAGCTCCTGCTGATGGGCTGACGAAGTCAGCAGTGGTTCATGAGCAAGTAGCGAAGCGGATTGCGAATGTCCGCTTTGCCTGTAATTGTAAAAAATGAGCCAGATGCCAGGATATGCCGCTGTTTTACAGGATACTCCTCTCTCATCTGACTCATTTTCCTTAATCTTCAAAATCAAAGATACATTTCTTCTCCAGCATGTCACCATACTCTTCTTTCCACTGCTTGTGCCACTGGCAGGCATCCCACAGAGGAAGGGCTTCCTTATCCATCACAATGCTGATGGACAGATCATAACGATTGGGGCGATCAATACAGTTTCTGTGATAAATCACATCCTGTACTCCCTCCAGGGATTTCGCATGTTCAAAAATCTCCCTGATGGCTGGAAACATCTCAGTAATCTTCTCTTTTTCAATTTCCGGTTTGAATTTTGCAATAATACAATGGTGCATCATTTCTCCTCCTTTTCCACTGTTTTCCTTTTGTATATTGTAGCATTGGATAATTATTTGTTCCATTTATTCCTGAGAAAATATATAATTTATTTATCAAGATTACAGTGTCAAAAGGTCAGAGCCACCGGTGCTTGCACGTACGGTGGTGATAGACCTTGTGACACGCCCCAAAGATGAGGATGTAAGTGGGGCGCAAGCACCACGATATCCGAATCTTGGGGAGGATTGTGGGAGTACGAAGTACGAAACAATCCGTGTAATCTGTTTTGGGGGCTTTTGACACCCGAATCTTATCAATAAATAAAATACCGAAAAAGAGGAATTGATTTATGAATCGAACATGGTACCGACAGGGAGATTCCCTGCTGAAGGAAATAAAGGAAACCACTGTCACCAGGGGAGAGCTGGCGTTCTGGTATCTGGGACAGCTGGGCTATGTGTTTAAGGGCTCCGCCACTGTTTATGTGGATGTAATGCTGAATGACCAACTGAATGAGGATGGCACCTCAGCCAGATGGTATCAGCCCCCTTTTGCACCGGAGCAGGTGCAGGCTGATTATATTCTCTGCAGTCACAACCACATCGATCATCTGGCTGCGCCCACAGTCCAGGGCATTGCCAAAAGTAATCCGGAGGCAAGATTTGTTGTTCCTGCAGGCTGTGCTTCTGTTCTGGAGGAGCTGGGAATCGCCCCTGATCGCATTCTTTCCATGAACAGCGGTGACACACTGAAGCTGCCGGAGCTCACCATCCGTGCCGTGGCCACAGCCCATCCGGAGTATCAGAGGGATGAACAGGGCAACGATATGTCTCTGGCCTTCCATCTGGAGATGAATGAAATCCACGCACTGCACCCCGGTGACACCTATCTCACAAGACAGCTGATCCGAGAGCTTTCACAGCTTCCAGCCCCAGATCTTTTCTTCCCGCCCATCAACGGACAGGATTTCTTCCGGACAGAGCGAAACTGCATCGGAAATCTGAATACCATTGAGGCCGCGGAGCTGTCCAAAATCCTGAAGACAGATCTCACTGTGCCCTCCCATTTTGATATGTTCGTCGGCAATACCGTTGACCCTCTGGAATTTGCCCGGTACTATATGGGGATCCGACCCTCTGCCAAATGGCATATTCCGTCTCTTGGTGAACGATTTATCTATCGAAAGTAAGCTCGAATGCTTCTCAGAACCTGTCGTTTCCTAAGACAGATTGTATCCATTGAATATCAGATAAAAGAAAGGAGCTTTTCCTATGCAGAATGTTTTACTTGTAATTGATATGCAGAATGATTTCATCGACGGCGCTCTTGGTACAGCTGAAGCCGTTGCCATTGTACCAAATGTAAAAAAGAAAATTGAAGAGTTTGAAGGTACCGTCCTCTTTACAAGAGACACCCACGAAACCTGGTATCTGGAAACCCAGGAGGGAAAAAATCTGCCAGTACCACACTGTATCCGGGATACGGAAGGATGGCAGATCCGACCGGAACTGGATGCACTGCGAAAAACAGAGGCCATTGACAAGGATACCTTCGGTTCCTCTGATCTGGGTGGCGTCCTTCTGGACCTCAATGAGGAGGAGCCTATTGACAGCATCACCTTCGTGGGACTGTGTACCGATATCTGTGTCATATCCAATGTGATGATCGCAAAGGCATTTCTCCCGGAGGTCCCTATTATCGTGGACTCCTCCTGCTGCGCCGGCGTCACTGTGGAAAGCCACGAGAATGCCCTGAAGGCCATGAAGATGTGTCAGGTGCAGGTTATATAAAATCTGCACTCTGTCAGTCTTTTCATCAGAACTATGCAAAAACAGGTCGCAGCTGCAGCTGTGGCCTGTTTCTCATAGTTTAATGGATTAATGGGGAAATGTACTGGACTCATCCACAAATCGCACTTCGTCCTCCATCACCTCACAGCAGATGAAGAGCACCTCCACCCCTGCTGCTTTTGCCTCTTCAAGAGCGGTGCCGAATTCCGCATGGGTGTTGACGTTTGGGCGCACCTCGCTGATTCCATTCATCTGGATCACAAATGCCACTGCTCCGTGATATCCCTCTTTGACTGCCTTTGCCAGCTCCCTCAGGTGCTTTACTCCCCTCTCTGTGGGCGCATCAGGAAAATAGCCGATTCCATCAATTTCCAGGGTACAGCCCTTCACCTCCATCAGATACTGTTCTCCATCCTGTTCCATGTAAAAATCAATGCGGGAATCCCCATATTTATACTCCGGTTTAATATAGGAGAACCCCCTTGTCTGCAGCCATTCCGCCGCCACCTTATTGGGGGTCTGGGAATCGATGTTCACCCAGCCCAGATTCTCCTTCCACACAGAAACAAGGTCATATTTTGTCTTTCTGTTGGGATTATCGGACTCCTCCAGCAGCACCTGAACTCCCGGCAGCAGCAGCTCCCGGCAGCGGCCTGTATTCTTTACATGTACAGTTTCAGGTGCCGCAGTCTCATCATGTTCCATGTTCTCTACCCACACATGGGCCACAAAACGATTGGGACGATCCACAAACCGTCCCCGTACAATCTTCCTGTATTTCATTCTTCCTCCTCTGATAAGCAAACATTCAGGTTGACGCTGGCGGCAATTCGAAATCCCCTTCGCCAGTGATTCAGAATACGAATTCCTGTCTTGCAAAATCAAACACGTAATCGATCCAGGAGGTGCGATATGGTACAAATTCCTCCTTTTCGATCAGATCCTTGATTTCCTCCGCCGTTGCATATCTGACATCCTGTACTTCCTCCCTCTGCAGCACCAGTGACTCCAGAGCAGGCTCCTGCTTCACCACAAAGGTATAGGAAAAACCATTGCTGAACAGTGTTACAATACTGGGACGCACCTGATCCAGGTGGATTTCCAGACCCAGCTCCTCCTTAATCTCCCGCATGGCTGCAATCTGGGGTGTTTCTCCTTGGCAGATGGCTCCCCCGCAGGACACATCCCAGAGACCGCCCCAGCTCTGTTTTTCCTGAACCCGCTGCTGGATCAGCATCTCTCCCCGGGAGTTGATCACACATACCACCACTGCTCCTGTATATTCCCCAGGAACAGCCCCGGTTCCCCGAACATGGATTTTTCCTGTGGGAATCCCGTTACAGTCCAGAACATCCAGCAGTTCCGGCGTTATTTCCTTCTTTTCCATACTGTTTATCCTTCCTTCACTCACCGACTCCTCCCACGGGCAAGCCTGTGTCTTATTCGTCGCTATTCTATATCCAGTCCAAAGCGATACATCGCACTGATGGCTGCCTGGGCCTTCTCAGACTCTTTCTTCTGGATAATGGCATTACGATCTGCAAGAATGGCCAGCATCTCATCCACTACCTCCACATCCGGAAGCTCTGTATAATGGGACAGATAGCCGATCATCCGGGCTGCCGTAAAATCTGTATTCAGATTTCTTGTAACCAGGTCACAGAGATTTTCCGGATATCCCCGGTCCAGCATCATCTGATACAGCTGCATACTTAATTCTGTTCTCTCTTTCACACAATTCTCCTTTTTTTGGGATGCTTTCTAGTTGTCTGCTGCAGCAGAACGTATCTCCTGCAGCTTTTCTTTCTCATAAACACCAGCGGCAATGGCCTGTTTTTCCGCCTCAGCTGCTGCCCTCTCTCCTTCCAGATAGGCTTCCAGCTCCTCTCCCTTAATGATCTCCCCTGGAACCTCAGCCACACAGACCTCTGAGGCCAGATTATCTGATCTGTATTCTCCATCCACCTCCACAAACTTTTCAAGAATGGTGATGGAATAGGTTTTTACAAAGGGCAGATGGCCGGCTGCAATCTGTTTCACTTCCCGCAGCATCCCCGCCAGCTCCTGCCAGTCCGGATGCTCCCTCTGGGTCTCCACCCAGATTGTAAGATTACAGTCAAAGGGATAGTCTGTGGGATCAAAGGGCTGATCCAGAGTGATATAGTCCCTTTTTTCCTCCTGGGAGCTGTTGCCATTGTCACAGAGCACCAGGGCTGTCCGGTAGGGGAGCATTTCTCCTATTACCTGTTCCGTATAGGTATCTGCCTCCTGCATCAGACGGATTACGGTATTTTCCTTCTCCAGCACCCGGTGGCTGTAATCATCCTCCAGTTCCCGGCCATTCTTCCACACCGTGAAACTGGTATCCTGACTCTCAGGAGAATACACATAACAATAATATCCCATTACTTTGAAATCGTACCCTGCCTTCTGTACCTTCAGAGGCAGTTCCGGATACTGTTCCGCCACGTATCTTTCCACCTTCCCTGTAAGAAGGACCTTTACAATCACACTTCCATTGAAGGACACGTACAGGAGATAACCGGCTGTCAGCAACAATGCTGCCACAATGCCAAGTACCATACAAAGTACCTTCGATTTCTTTTTCATAAACATCCTCCTTTCAAAAAAGGGTAGTTATCTGATTCTTCTCAGCACACTGGCCAGCAGTGCACCGGAGATATTGTGCCATACGGAAAAAATAGCTCCTGGAACCGTTGCCATTGGAAGGGCTGCAAATGCCGTTCCCGCCAGAGAGGTGGCAAGACCTGAATTCTGCATGCCGATCTCCACTGCCAGAGCCTTTTTCTTGGGAGTGGACAGCTTCAGCAGGCAGCCCAGACCAAAACCACAGCCATAGCCTGCCAGATTATGAAGGATCACCACCGCGAATACCACAAGGCCGGTGGACAGGATCTTCTCCGCATTATGGGAAACAACGGCACATACGATCATGGTAATGGCGATTACAGATACCATGGGAAGGATTTCCGCCGCTTTCTGGGTATACTTCTCAAAAAATCGATTGATCACAAAGCCCAAAGCGATGGGGATAATCACGATCTTCACGATGGACAGGAACATGGCCATCATATCCACCTGTACAGTGGTGCGAAGCAGCAGGTATGTGATAGCTGGTGTCAGAACCGGAGCCAGCAGTGTATTCACCCCTGTCATTCCCACTGAAAGAGCCACATCTCCCCTGCTGAGATAAGTGATCACGTTGCTGGAGGTGCCACCGGGACAGGTTCCCACCAGAATCAGTCCCGCCATCATTCCCGCTTCCAGGCCGAACAGCTTACCCAGCAAAAATGCCAGCAGGGGCATAATGGTAAACTGGGCCACACAGCCTATGAGCACATCCTTGGGTCTTGTGAATACCACCTTGAAATCCTGAAACTTCAGAGTCAGTCCCATTCCGAACATAACGATCATCAGAAGATAGTTCACCCAGGATGTCTGGATCCAAAGGGTAGACTCTGGTACAAACAGTGACAGAGCTGCAGCCAGCAAAATGATGGCTGCCATGTATCTTCCGAAGATATCACTGATTTTTTTTAACATGTTTTCATCTCCTCCTTATTCCATCCTGAATTAAATTATACGATAAAAATGACGGTCAAGCCACAAAAAACGGGGGAGGCTTCCCAATAGGAATCCTCCCCCGTTTTCTGGTCTCATATAGTGGCTTATCTGGTCTCCACTCCAGGATTCAGATCATGCCACAGCAGTCTCTGATCCGCCATCTGCTCATATTTTGTTCCCTTTCTTCCATAATTGCAGAAAGGATCAATGGAAATGCCTCCCCTTGGAGTAAAGCGGCCCTGTACCTCAATATATTTCGGATCCATCAGTGCAATCAGATCCTTCATGATCTTGTTGACGCAATCCTCATGGAAATCTCCGTGATTGCGGAAGCTGAACAGGTACAGCTTCAGGCTCTTACTCTCCACCATGCGGATATCCGGCACATAATTGATGGTGATGGCGGCAAAATCAGGCTGTCCTGTGATGGGACAGAGGCTGGTAAACTCCGGACAGTTAAAACGAACAAAGTAATCGTTGTCCGGATGCTTATTCTCAAAGGTTTCCAGCACCTCCGGTGCATAGTCAGATTTATAAACAGTTTTCTTATTTCCCAGCAGTGTCAGAGACTGCTCATTTTCTCTTGTTCCCATGGAATTCTCACTTTCTACTACTTTTTTTCAGTCAGGAAGGGGCGGTATTACTCCGCAACCGGAACCATTCTTCTCTGAATCTTCTCCCCCTTATCCTTCTTTGGCTCCTCATCCACCGGATGGATCATTCTTGCCAGGTAGATAAACGGTGTATCACACAGGGCAACCACTGCCTTGAAGAAGTAGGTGGTGATCAGAATGCTGAAGAACACAGGCACAGGATAGGTTCCCCAGAAGGCCAGTGTGGTGAAGATCACGGTATCCAGCAGCTGACTGGTCAGGGTACTGAAATTGTTTCTGATCCAGAGTCCGGACTTGTTGCTGCCGGTTTTGCTCCAGATTTTATGGTAAAGAAATACATCAAAGGACTGGCTTACTGTATAACCGATCAGGCTGGCAATGGCGATTCTTGGCACCAGACCGAAAACCACCACCAGGCTGTCGCTGATGTAGTCATTTGCATTAGGGGCAAACAGCAGAGTCAGCTGTGTTCCGATGATCCAGAGGATGGTAACGGTTACTCCGTAGCCCACAGCTCTTGCGGCATCTTTTTTGCCATATTTCTCACTGAGGATGTCTGTTACAAGGAAGGTGGCTGCGTACAGGGTATTTCCCGCTGTGGTGGACAGTCCAAACACATCCACACATTTGCAGACCTGAATATTTGCCAGAACGGTGCTGAATACTGCGAAGATAAACAGACCGTTCTTTCCATAAAATTTATAGAGCAGCAGTACTGCCGCCAGATAGACAAAAACGCTTACCAGAAAAAGAATGTTGTTACTCATGTGATGTTTCCCCCTCTTCATAGATGATCGGATCCTTTATTCCGTTTTCTTCAAATGCCCTCAGCCTGTCTCTGCAGGTACCGCAGGTTCCGCAGGCCTTTTCCTTTCCCTCATAGCAGCTCCAGGTCAGCGCAAATGGAACTCCGATCTCTGTGCCGGCCTTTACCACCTGTGCTTTTGACTTGTCAATAAATGGTGCTATGATCTCCAGTTCGCTGCCGCTTCCAATGCGGATGGCCTCGGAGATGGCGTTGTTGAAGTCTGTGCTGGTATCCGGATAGGCATTGCCCGCTGCGTCATCTGCATGGGCCCCGTACCAGATTTCAGAACAGCCAAGGGAGAGTGCCACCGCTGCTGCGGAGGATAAAAACAGACCGTTTCTGAAGGGCACATAGGTGCTCACCGGCGATCCTCCTGTTTTTTCCAGCTGCTGGCTGTACTCCTCGTGGGGAATATCCTCTTGTGCTCCCTCCAGAAGAGAACATGTGCTGCCCCGGAAGATTTCTCCCAGATCCAGAGTTCTGTACTCCACTCCGTAGAAAGAGGCTACACGTTCAGAGGCTTCCATCTCTTTCCTGTGTTTCTGTCCATAGGATATGGACAAAGCAGCAACCTCTGCTGCTCCGTACTTCTTAACGGCAAGGCCAAGACAGACTGTGCTGTCAAGCCCACCGCTGAACAGTACTAATGCTTTCATAGATGCTCCTTTCCTATCAGCTCCTGTCCCAGGTATTTATTTGCGTTCATCACGGCATTTACAACTGCCGGATTCCAGCTTCTGCTCCTGAAAACAAGAAAAAGCACGCAGAAGGGCATAAACAGACCTTCCATGTGCTCTGATAGTTCCCTAGTTTTGTTTTTGTGGACAGGATGGTTTCGAACTGTCCTATTCAGTTTTTTGCGTTTTTTCAGACGCAGGCATCATTGTACCACAGTAAGAATATCGATGCAAGCATAACTTAATTATCTTCGGTTCACCTCATAAATATTGATCAGATTTCCTGCAAATGTGCAGAACAGCGCCCCCGCCAGCGGCCAGTTGGAGCCTGTTTTCCCAATCAGGGAAATGCCAAGAAGAACAGCAGCTCCAATAAAAAACAACAGCCGAATCACAACTGAGATCAATCTCTTTTCCTTATACATACAGTACCCCTCCTGTCCATTAAAAATAGAATAAAGTGCTTTTCTAATTCAACCACACGGATTATTTCTTTTGTTAAGGACAGTATATAGGATTGCCCGGGAAAAACAATGTTTCTATTCGAGGGATTTGTGTTCTTTATCCTCCAGTAGATGGATCTGGCTGCCGTATGTCTTTTTTACATATATTTTCAGGCTGTCGATGAATTCCCGCTGAAAGGTTTTCAGCGCTGTTGTCCCCTTCCACAAAAAGCCCCGGCAATTGCGCCGGGGCTTTTCTTCCATTTCATTAATATTTATATTCCTTTGTCTGACGGATGGCCTCCTCAACCAGGAAACGGGATGCCTCCTGTGTTCCGGCATCGTCCTTGTCGCCTACGATCAGGCCAAGGAAAATGTATCCCTTTCCGTATTTTCCGTACTCGTCAAAGCAGCGGGTGATCTCTGCTGTGATCTGTTCATGGGTAGCACCAGGCTGAGATGCAGGTCCCTGGGTATCATATCCGCCCATAACAACAATCTGATCGCCGTACTTCTCAATTACAGAAGCAAGGTCATTGCAGGGCTGTGCACACTGCCATGCCACAGAACCCTCATCAATAAAGTCCTGAACAAGGGATTCTGCCTTGCCGCAGCAATGCTGTGCCGGAATCATTCCCAGTGCCTTTGCAGCATCGTTCATCTTCTTGTGCAGTGGTTTGATAAGCTTACGATAACAGTCGTGGGACAGGAACAGACTGCTGACTGTTGCCACGTCATCAAAGTTTACAAATACATCCGGTTTGAAATATTTAGCCGCATACTCCAGACAGCGGATCTTATAATCTGTGATCTTGTCCATCAGGGCATAGGTTGCCTCAGGATCTGTTGCAAAGGCACAGAGCCCCTCCTGGAAGCCCATCAGATGAGTTACACGGAGAAACTGAGAGTTCCAGGACTGGTACTCCACTGCCACACGCTCTGTATCAACCCCTGCCAGATGCTCTCTGGCAGCCTCTTCCCAGTCATAGGCATCCAGATCCGGGAATTTTACCACATCCTCCCAGTCCTCAATATCCTCCAGAACAAAATCATTTGGTGCCGGCACCGGTGCTCCGTTGGCTGAATTTGTGGGATGCCACAATACACCAAAGCCATCTCTTCCGCCCTCTGCCGGTCCGTTCTCAAAACTCTCTCTTGCACCACCTGTTACCACATAATCCGTGTACATACAGGGCATATATTCAGGCTTGCCCCCCTTGAGCATGGTCAGATAGTTCTCTTTTGGACTCATCATAATCATTTCCTCCATTTCAGTATTCCCGCTTTTTTCCTTTTCAGAAGAAGATCAGCTGTACTGCTTCCCCTGTTCTTACCTCCAGTATAGCAAGTCGCGAAATGGGGTTACATTGTAATTATGTTGCCATTTCTCCCTATATGTCCTACAATTTGTATTATATAACCATAGAAAAATGCGAAAATAAAACTACATTTTGTTCAAAGGAGAGTTTATGTCTGCTTCCATTACCTTCGATCTTTTTGCCGGACAGATGAACCAACTGTATCCCTGTCAGAAGCTGCCTGGCTTTACCGACAGCTTTCAGATTACTGAGTTCTGTCTGCCGGATTCCGTCCCTGACAGCTGCCCTGTACAGGCCAGCCTGATTCTGGTGACAGAGGAGGAATACAGAAAGCTTCACAGGAAGTATCCCCATTCCGGATTTCTGATCTATACCCCAGCCCCCGCTTCCGACACCACAGCTTCCCGTAAAGTGATTTCTTCTGTCCTGCAATCTCCAGAGAATGGGGATCCTCTTCCTGCCGGAAATGCTCTGCTGGTCCGCCAGCCCCTGTCCGCTGGGTCCCTTCTTCACAGCGCATTCACAGTCCTCCATCAATATCACAGCTGGAAAGAACAGCTTCTGACCCTTGCTGCCAATGGCGACTCTGCCATCACCATGCTCACCAGCGCATCAGAATATCTGGATGTACGTTTCTTTATCTCCTCCACCACCGGTGATGAGCACTGCTTTGATACCAGTCTCCCGGATACCCTGGGTATCTTTACCCTGACCAAGGAAGAGGTGGAGAATATCATGACCACGAAGGCTGAATTTCCTGCCACCTTCTCCACCAGAGGAGTGCAGGCCTTCCCCAGTCCCTACAACGGACTTCTGTATTATTACAACATCATGTTGGACAACAGCTATCTGGCAAGAATTCTGATGGTGGTGGCGGATACTCCTTTTGTTTCGGGACAGCTGCGCATGTTCCGATATCTGGCCCCTTATGCGGAACAGGCCTACGGAGACAGTCACAGAAACCAGGTGATCCTGAGAAATAATTCTGAGCTGATTCTTCTGCTGGAGCAGATCTCCTCCGGCTTCTCTCCGGATGCATCCGCCCTTCGGGATATGCTGGAGCCCTTTGGCTGGGATCCGGAGCACACCTACCAGACCCTCATGTTCCGCACAGAGAATCTGGATCAGAATACTCCCTCCCAGAATTATTTCTGCTCCTGCGTGGACAGTCGTTTTCCCTCCTGCTGCGCCATTCTGCTATCCGGAAATATCTACTGCATCCGAAATCTGTCGGTGGAAAGCGGTACCTCAGGGTTTATGCAGCAGATGAAGGCATTTTCCAGAGATAATCTGTGCCGTGTGGGCTTCAGCAATATCCGGCGGGGAATCAACAATCTGCCCCTTCTGGCAGCAGAGGCCGATGATGCCATCCGCCTTGGATCTGCCAGACATCCCCACTACTGGACCTTCCGGTTCAAGGACTATATTTTTGACTCCTTCCGTGAGGCGGTGACAGCCAAATATCCCCCCTCTGAGCTGGAGCACCCTGCCCTTGAACTTCTGAGGGAGCAGGATAAAAAAACCGGCAGCGAGTTATATCGAACGCTGAAGGTGTTCACAGAGGAGCGGTTCAGCGCCTCTGCTGCTGCCCGGGAGCTGTTCATACACCGCTCCACCTTTCTTCATCGAATGGAACGGATCACCGAGCTGACCAGTGTGGATTTTGACAGCAAAAAAGACAGAGCCTCTCTGACTCTGTCCTTCTTTCTCAATGACTGATTCCGGGGCTGTCCGGCCTTTCTATCGCAGCCGTTCTGCCATCTGATAGAATTTGTAGTAGATTCCCCTCTTCTTCAGGAGCTCCTCATGGTCTCCTTCTTCCTCTATTCCATTTTCTGTCAGTACAAAGATACGGTTTGCATCACGGATGGTGGACAGCCTGTGGGCCACTGTCAGGGTGGTTCTGCCCACAGAGAGCTCATTCAGGGCCTTTGCCACCTCAAACTCACTCTCGTTGTCCAGAGCCGATGTGGCCTCGTCCAGAATAATGATGGATGGATCCTTCAGGAATACCCTGGCAATGCTGATTCTCTGCTTCTGACCGCCGGAGAGCTTCACACCCCGCTCTCCCACATAGGTGTCATAGCCGTCCTTCAGATTGGAGATGAACTCGTGGGCCCCTGCCTTTTTCGCCGCCTCCACCACCGCTTCTCTTGTGGCTCCCGGTCTTCCGTATTCAATATTTTCGAAGACAGTGCCGGAAAACAGGTACACATCCTGCTGCACGATGCCGATGTTCTTTCTGAGACTCTCCAGCGTGTACTCCTTCACGTTCACCCCGTCGATGGTTACCTGTCCCCCGGTGAGATCATAGAATCTGGGGATCAGATTGCAGATTGTGGTCTTTCCGCTGCCGGAGGGACCCACAAGAGCCACCTTTTCTCCGGGATGAATGGCAAGATTCAGATGCTGAAACACCTGATTGTGGTCATCCTGATATTCAAAGGAGGCATCGGTAAATACAATTTCCCCCTTTGGATTCCTCATCTCAATACAGCCATCCCCGTCGAAAATCTCCACATCCGCATCCATGATCTGGAGAAAACGTTCAATACCTGTCATACCCCTCTGGAACTGCTCCGCAAATTCCACAATCCGTCGGATGGTGGCAATCAGGGTGCTGACATACAGCACATAGGCCACCAGATCTGCCGGGGCGATTTTTCCCCTCACCAGAAACAGACCTCCTGCCAGCACCACCGCCAGATACATCAGGCCGTCAAAAAGACGGATGGTGGTCTGGAAGATACCCATATACCGATAGGTTGTTTTCTTGATTGCGAGAAAGGTGTTATTATCCTGTTCAAATTTTCGTTTTTCGATGTCCTCATTGGCGAAGGCCTTCACCACCTTCTGTCCCAGAAGGCTGTCCTCGATCCGGGCATTCAGCTCACCGATGTGATGCCTCTGCCTGCGAAATGCTGCCCTCTGCCACTGGTTGATACTGATACACACCACCATCATCACCGGGATCATCAGGAAAATCAGCACTGTCAGGGGCAGATTGATGCTTCCCAGCACAACAAATGCCCCCAGTGCCTTGATTCCCGCTATGAAAAACTCCTCTGGACAGTGGTGGGCAAACTCTGTAACATCAAACAGATCGTTGGTGATGCGCCCCATGATCTGTCCCACCTTGGTATTATTGTAATAGCTGTCAGAGAGTTGCATCAGGTGGGCATAGGCATCCCGGCGCATATCCGTCTCAATTTTCGCTCCCATCACATGGCCTGTATCTGCCATATAATAGCTGGCTCCACACTCCACCAGCTTCAGCACAAAGTACAGGACTGCCATTCTCAGGATCAGATGCATGGTGAGCAGAGCCGGCTCCTGCATGCCCGTGCTGGTGATCTGACGCATGATCATGGGCAGTACCAGATCACAGACGGTGGTGAGGGCTGCACAGCCCAGATCCTTCAGAAGGGTGCCTGTGTAGGGCTTATAGTAGGGAAGAAACCGCTTCATCAGAAGAGAGGTTCTGTACTCCCTCTCCCGTTTCCCCGGATCCTGTGCTCCGGTGGATTTTGCATGTTCAGCAGCATTTCCTGCTGCTGAAGATTTCATTTTAATTTTCATCCAAATCACTCCTTGTTCATCTGATACCTGATCTTTTCTCATCCCTCCATACTTTTCAGAATTCTGCGGAAAGCCGTCAGGAACGTGATGGTGGTGGCTGCTGCAGCAATCACATCGCTGACAGGCTCAGCCATAAACACCGCCTGTACCGGATTACCCGGCAAAAGCTTTGGTATGTTCAAGTCTACGCTTGCGGAGACTTGGCGCGCGATTCTGGTCAGCTTTAGCTGACATCTTCCTATCAGAATCGCTGCGCATCCTCGCGGAGCGTTTTATCTCAGTCGGAGATTGGACTCCCACTGAGACTAATTTGTCAGTGCTCACCACCTGTAGAGGTGGGAGTCTTCTCCACTGAGATAAAGTTATCTCTGAAGATACTCCAGGGCCTCGATATATTCCAGATCCTCCAGATAATCCTCCAGCTCCGGATTCTCAAAACGGTTCTGTTTCTCCATATCCGTCCGGATCACATTCCAGATATATTTGGCTGCAAACCAGGAGCCATACTGGGAAGCATGCTGTCCGTCTGGAGCATACATCTCCGTCTCCGGATTCTCACCAAGGTACTTCCACCATTCCTCCCCCACAGGGGCCAGAAGGGCTCCCTGTTTCCCTGCAAGGGTGTGGAAGGCTTCTGTGATCCGGGGCTGATCCTCCGGACAGCCCTTTTTTGCCCAGGTCATGTAAAGAACAGTTTTTGCATTGGCACTCTGGATCCACTGATCCAGCTGCTCCACCGCATCAAAAAGCTTCTCCTCCGGTCCAAAGGGATGGGTATATTCCTGCAGCACCACATAGTCATAACCGCCATATCTGATGTTGAACCTTACATCCGGCTCCTGCACATGCTGCTGCAGATACCAGCCTCCGTGGGCGATCATAGTCACCTCACACTGGCAGCCATCCTCCCTGGAAAGCTCTCTCACCATGGCAGGCATATCGTTGTAATAGGTATGACTGTTTCCTATAAACAGAATTTTTACTGATTTCTTATCATTCATGCGATTCCTCTCACTTCACAACTACTTCATTTCATTTTCTCTTTCTTGGCACCGGTGTGGAAAAGCAGAAGGGCAGCTCCAGATGGCAGGACTCCAGAAGTTCCTGATCCTTCAGAATCTCTTCTGCCGACCCATCTGCCCGGATTCCGGTTTTGTCCATAAGAATCACCCTCTCACAGGTCTCATAGATCATATCCAAATCATGAGAGGCAATCAGTTTTGTCTCCGACATCTCATTCAGGTTATTGATGAGGGTCCTTCTGTTATAGGGATCCAGAGTGATGGAGGGCTCATCCAGCAGGATGATCTCCGGCTTCATGGCCATCACCACCGCAATGCAGGCCATTCTCTTCTCTCCTCCGGACATTTTATAGTTCTGTTTGTACTTCAGATGGGGGATTCTGGTTCTCTCCAGGGCCTCGTCCACCCGCTGTTCCACCTCTTCCCTGCTCATGCCATAATTTCTTGGAGCAAATGCGATATCATCGTACACGGTGGGCATAAACAGCTGACTGTCAGAATCCTGAAATACAAATCCCAGCCGCTTTCTGATCTCCGGAAGATTTTTCTTCTCCACCTCCAGCCCCAGAACCTCCACCTTTCCCTGATGGGAAAGAAGTCCTGTGAGCATCTTCATGAGAGTAGATTTTCCCGTTCCATTGGCACCGATGAGCCCCACGGACTCTCCCGACCGGATGGTGAGTGAAAAATCTGAGAGAATCTGTTTTCCTGTTTCATAGGCAAATGCTGCCTTTTCTATATTGATTACTTTATTCATTGTTCCGTTATCCCTTATTCCAGTATTCCTTTTCGCCGGTAAAGCTCCTGTCTATACCGTTATTCATCCTTCAGAAGCGGGGACTGTTCCCCTTCTGTTCCAGTCGACACTTGCGGAGACCTGTCGCGCGATTCTGGTCAGCTCTAGCTGACATCTTCCTATACCAGCAATCCGCCCAGCAGTGCAGACAGATTCACCAGCCGCAGCAGCAGGATCACAGCTGCCATGATCAGAAAATACAGCCAGTCTGTCCTGCCTGCCCTCTGCACCTCTGCGTAATAAAAGCTTCCATGAAAGCCTCTCATCTCCATGCTCTGATACAGATCACTGGCTCTGTCCATGCTGCGCAGCAGCAGCTGTCCCAGAAAAGAGCCCCAGGCAGAGATATGCACGCCCTTCTGGCCCGGTGCCCGCAGCTTATAGGCATTCCACATGGTACCTGCCTCATGAAGCAGCAGACTGATATAGCGATAGGTGATCAGGGTCTGAGTCACCATCACCTTGGGCACCTTCAGAAGGCTCAGTGCATAGCAGATCTTCTCAATGTTGGTGGTGGCTATCAGAAGAAAGGACATCATCAGTGAGAGGATTCCTTTCAGCATCAGGGACAGAAAGGAGATCATTCCCACCGTCACTGTAAGTGCTCCCAGAGAAAATGCCGGCTCCCTGTTAAGAATAGGATTCCAGATTCCCACTGCACACACCAGGGGCAGCACAAAACGAAGCTTATAAAAGCAGGTGCGAAGAGGCAGGTCCGCCATCTGATAGGCCAGCACAGGAATCAGCACCATGGGAATCAGCCCTGACAGCTGATTCACCGGAAATGAAACCACCGTAAAAATATATAGTATTGTCAGAAGCAGCTTTGCCAGGGGATGTCGCCTGTGAAGAAAGCTGTCGCCGGAAGCCAGGGTATCCATATCCGCCAGTTCCAGCATTGCCGATGTCATCTGATCCATAAAATCCTCCTTTTTCCAGTGCACGCATATGTACCAGTATACAACAATAAAGAAAAGGATGCCACAGGACACCCTTTTCATTTTGTCTCATTTTTCTATTCCTTATTTTTTATGCTCTGACTTTCTTTTTCTTAAAGAAGCCTCCCAGGAAGCAGATTGCCACTGCCACAGCAGTTACCATGAGACCTCCCACAATTCCGGAAACGGAGGTTCCCACCCCATTGTCCTCATCATTGGCAAAGGCGTAATCCGGAAGAAAGGCTGTCTTTTCCTGAAGGGAAGCTGCAGCATCCGCAATGGTGCTGGATACACCGTACTCCTCCTCGTCCAGTCCCATATTGGCAGAATAGCCGCCATCGGCATTTCCGAAAAGAGACCACTCCAGTCCGTCAGGATTGCCGCTGGCAAACTGTGAGCCGATGCCTGCAATGAGAACTGCTGCCACTGCCAGAACTGCCACTGCAGATTTCAGACTGAGCTTTGCCTCCGCACTGTTGTCCTTTCCAACCACCTCCAGAAGCTCCGGACGGGTCTGGTATACGAAAACAAGCACAGCCGCTGTGATCACACCCTCCACAAGACCGATGGCAAGGTGGATGGGCTGCATCAGACCAACAAAGGCACCGAAGGGAAGTTCTGAGATACCGGAAGCAAAGGTTTCAACACAAACGGAAAATGCTCCCAGCTGCAGAGTAAGCATACACCCCAGTACAGAGGCAACCGTCAGGCGAAGCCGTACATTTCCTCCCTTTTTCTTCATGATGGGGCGATAGATCAGGAAATAACCTATGAAACACCCATAAAATGCCATGTTCCAGCAGTTGGCCCCCAGAGCCATCAGACCTCCGTCTGCAAAAAACAGACCCTGGATTGCCAGGATTACCACCATGGATAAAAAGCCTGCGTAGGGTCCCAGCAGAGAGGAAAGAAGCATTCCTCCACAGAGATGTCCGCTGGAGCCTGTACCCGGTATGGTGTAATTGATCATCTGTCCTGCAAATACAAAGGCAGCCATTACTCCCATAACAGGAAGCTTGGATGTCTGCTCATCCATCTTAAGGTTCTTTACTGAAACTCCGGTGGTAATACCGGAAGCAACATACATTGTCGCTGCTACTGTTGGCGCCAGAAGCGCATCCGCCATATGCATATACTACTACCTCCTTTTTATGGTTCCTTACCAGGAAACACCCAATACTCATGGCAATCCAGGTGATATTCTGAAATTCTCACAATACTCACATTGTTATCGGTATTTTCCCCAAAACCCATATCATATATGTAATTATATCTGGCAATTCACGCAATAATAAGCCCCCCGGGGGGTTCCCGGAGGGTTTCAATTCGCGATCACACGATTCCATAATGGAATATAGTAATACTATTCAGGATTTTTGTGTCTGTCTGTTCAACTCGTATCCCAGACAGCCGCCGCAGATACCGCCCACAATATGAGCCATATTGGAGATATTATCTGAGATGGTGATTCCCTCATATATCTGCTGTCCGATAAAGATTACTGCCACCAGAATAAAGGTGAGGGGAATCTCACTGTCTTTTACCCTTGTAAAGGATGCCAGCAGAATAAAGGCAAATACAATGCCGCTGGCACCGCATAAACCAACTCGAGGAAACAGAAGATAATTCACCAGGGCAGTCACCACTGCCGTGATGGCGATGATTTCCATCAGCAGCCTGGAACCGTATTTCTCCTCCAGCATAGGACCCAGCAGCAGCAGGTAGGAAGCATTTCCCACAAAATGTCCCCAGCCCCCATGGCCAAAGATATAGGTAATAAACCGAAGCCAGGTTCCTGGATTTCCCAGAGGTGCTCTGTAGGTCATAAAAAACTTCTCTGTAGCTGCTCCGTGGGTCACCTCGCCCAAGGCAGTGGCGATCAGACAGATCAGCACAAAGCTCAGAATCACCGGTGAATTAAAGGTAACGCGAATTTTCTTTTTCTCCGGGGAAACAGAATCCATAGTTCTTCCTCCTTTCAAACCTCGTGTACTGCATCAGAAGACATTAGCCGAAAAAGACCTTCATAACATCTCCTCCCTGCTGCATGTCTTCCTCCGCCACGATATTGCTGACATGAATCCCGGTCATCCCCTGGGAGAGGGCCTCCAGTACAAGGCTGTAGGTGTCCTCCACCAGCACCAGCTGCTCCTCCTTCACGCCATTCTCCTCTGCTTTCCTTCGCATCACCGGAATCTTTTCCCTGTCATGTTCAACGGAAAGATATTCTTCAAACAGCCCAGGATACCACCTGGTCAGAAATGCTTTTTTTCCGAGATTTTCACTTTCTGAGGCGGTTCTCGTCAGCACAAAGAGACGATGTCCCTCCTCCTTCAGTCTCATGGCAAATCTCCTTACCGGTCCCACCGGCAGACAGAAGTCAAAGGTATGTTCTCTTTTTCCCTCATGATACTGTCTCCAGCTCTCTGCAGAGAGACCGCAGATACAGGCCCCCGGTACACCCGGCTTTGGAAAACGGGGTGCACTTAAGGTTCCATCAAAATCAAAAAATACCAGCATGTGTTCTCCTTTTCCCATGTCCGTAACAGGAACATCAGATCCAGTCGTACTCACCGCCTGTAATGGCAAGGCTCAGAAGCTGATCGAATCTCTCCACCTCTTCCTCTCCTTCCACTACCTGCAGAAGCTTTGCATCCTCCTTTGCCTCCGGCATCTCATCGTCCGGTCCGATCTCCATATCCGGATGCTCTCCGCAGTATGGACAGATCATCCTTGGCAGGATTCTGGCATCCAGAAATCTGGTGCTGCAGGCTTCGCACTCATAAAATCCACACATCATAGTTCCATCATTCACAAAATACATACTTATTTCTCCTTCCAGTTATTGCAGGGTATATCAGCCGCCACAGTTGGCGCTGCCCTCAGAATACAGCATTTCCAGACCATGCTCCACCGCATCGATCACCGCCAGGATATTCTCCTGGGATGCTTTTTTGCTTCCCGGCAGATTGATGATCAGACTTCTTCCTCTGATTCCTGCTGCCGAACGGGACAGACAGCCCTTTGGAGTGATCTGCATGGATGCAGCTCGCATGGCCTCCGGAATTCCCGGTGTAGGACGCTCCACCACCTCCATGGTGGCCTCCGGTGTAATGTCACGGGGAGAAAATCCGGTTCCTCCGGTGGTGAGCACCAGGGCAATCTTCCGCTCATCTGCACATTTTTTCAGAACCGCTTTGATCATCTCCGGGTCATCCGGAACGATTTCTGTGTGCACCACCTCATAGTCTCTGTCCTTCAGAATCTGCACCAGATTTGGTCCGCTGGTGTCTTCCCTTTCTCCTGCATAGCCCTTATCGCTTACTGTAATTACTGCCGCTGTAAACATAGATCTTTCCTCCTTCCTATGCCTCTGTTCTTTCAAAATCGCCATGAACTCCACCGGATTTTCTCAGCAGACGGATGTCAGCGATCACCATATCCTTCTGTACTGCCTTACACATATCATACACGGTAAGACAGGCAGTGGACACAGCTGTCAGCGCCTCCATCTCAACTCCTGTTCTTCCGGAGCAGGAAACAGTAGCCTGTATCTCCACGCTGCAGCGCTCCTCATCCAGAGAAAGGTGCAGATCTATTCCATCGATGAGAATCGGATGGCACATGGGAATCAGGTCCGGGGTCCGCTTAGCCCCCATCACCCCTGCAATCTGTGCCACAGTGAGAACATCTCCCTTTTTCATTCCACCGGAACGAATCAGGGAAAAGGTGTCTCTGTTCACCAGTACTCTGCCGGCAGCCACCGCCACACGCTTTGTGACTGATTTCTCATTCACATCCACCATCTTCGCACGGCCCTGCTCATTAAAATGGGTAAAATCACTCATGTTCCATATCCCCTTTTCTTTCTATAATACTATCTATTTCTCTTTCTTTTTCCAAGGTAAAGCGGACTTTTGCTATCCGCTTCTCTGACTGCTTCTCTGCAGCCAAGCGGACATTCGCAATCCGCTTCACTACCTGCTCATGAACCACTGCTTGAAGTGGTTCAGTGCACCATCATCTGGAAGACAAAGGTCATCAGAGGCATGGTGGCGATACACAACACCACCGTCATGATATTGATGCTGCCTGCCAGCACTTCATCTCTGTGCTCCACATTGGCCAGCTGACTGACAGTGGAGGCAGAGGGTGCCGCCGTTGCCAGAAAGAATACAAACAATACACTGATCATGGATTTCGGAATAACCGTGCGTACCAGTACTGCCAGAATCACACAGGTGATCAGAGGTGATACCAGAAGACGCAGGGCAGACACGATCCAGATGGATTTCTGACTGAAAATCTGCTTCAGATCCGCATCAGCGATCATAATTCCAATTACAATCATGCTCAGGGGCCCGATACATTCTCCTGTTCTGCTCAGAGCAGAGGAAAGGATTTCCGGCAGAGTGATTCTTCCAAAGAACAGAATCAATCCCAAAATACAGGCAAGAATGTTTGGATTCAGGATGACCTTTCTCAGATCCATTCTCTTTTCACCGCTGATCATACTCAGAAGGTGGGTCCAGAAAAGAATCGCCTGAATAATCGTATAGGCACAGCAATAAAAAACATATTCACTACCCAGTACATACCCCACAATGGGAATCAGCAGATTTCCTCCGTTTGAGTAGATCACAGAAGCCCTCTCCACTGTGTTGATCTTCAGTACCGGAGCAAAAAACCTTGTACCTGTGATCATCACAATATGATAGACCACAGCGGCAAGGATCGCCAGGACAAAGCCCAGGGCCTTCTCATTGGAATACTCCAGCTGCAAGGATGAGATCAGCATACAGGGGGAGATGATATACAGTACCAGCTTGGAGATCACTGCACTGTTCTCCAGGGTAAGCATGTTGGTTTTCCCTGCAGCAAATCCGAACAGGATCATCAACGCGATCACAAGAATCTGCTGCAAAAGAATCAGACTGAGTTCCATACAATAGTTCCTCCATATTTTTCTCTTATACAGTACTCAGTATAGTAAAAACTGCAGCTTATTACAATGTTCAGAAAGACTTTCCGATACATTCAAGTCTACGCTTGCGGAGACTTGGCGCGCGATTCTGGTCAGCTTTAGCTGACATCTTCCTATCAGAATCGCTGCGCATCCTCGCGGAGCGTTTTATCTCAGTCGGAGATTGGACTCCCACTGAGACTAATTTGTCAGTGCTCACCACCTGTAGAGGTGGGAGTCTTCTCCACTGAGATAAACCGCCCCCCGGAAATCTCCGGGAGGCGGTTTGTGATCTGTTTCTTATACTCTGGTAATATTCTCAAGCTGGTTGTATCTGTCCGGAATTCTCTCTGTGAGAATCTGCGCCTTTTCAATAGGACAGAAGGTCACGGAGGATACCACATCAAATTTTGTGGAATCCGCCAGCACATAGGCAAGGCGACACTGCTGGATGGCAGTCTGCTTTACAAGGGCCTCTCCCGGATCAGGAGTGGTAAAGCCCTCCTCCAGGCTGATGCCGTTGGATCCGAAAAATCCCCTTGAAAAATGATACTTCTGCAGCATCAGAACCGCATCGGCACCAACCACCGCCTCTGTACTGTTTTTCAGTTCTCCGCCCACAAGAATCACTCTTTTTCCGGAAGCCATCATTTTCTGGGCATGGGAAACACCATTGGTTACATAGCTGATACTGTTATCATCAGGAAGGAAATCGATCATTCCCTCTGTGGTGGTTCCTGCATCGATGTAAACAAAATCAGAGGGGCGCACCAGGGATGCCGCATAGGCGGAAATCCAGCGCTTTTCCTCACGATGCAGCTCACTCTTCTGACGAACAGTGGGCTCATTGGTGGAAATATTGCTCTCCAGCGAGATGGCACCTCCAAATACCTTCTCCAGTTTTCCCATTCTTGCCAGCTGTGTAATATCTCGTCTGGCTGTTGATTCTGAAATATTCAGCAGAGTTTTCAACTCTGCCACTGTAACGCTGCCCTTTTCACTTAAAATATGAAGGATGGCATTGTGTCTCTGTTCTGTAAGCATATCTGTGTCCTCAATCTGTTTTATAATAACCTGCTTTTAATACTGGAGACTCTGCAACACCTCCAGAACCTCCTCCTCTGTGGCAAGATAATCAGAAAAAGCACTGGCACTTCCACAGGCGATTCCCATATAAAATGCCTTCTTGTACTCTCCTGATGAAAGAAATCCTGCCATGAAGCCTGCTGCCATGGAATCCCCTGCACCTACTGCATTTACCACAGTACCTTCCGGTGCCGGTGAACTGTAAACCTCTCCATCCTCAGCAATAAGAACTGCACCATCTCCTGCCATGGAGATCAGCACATTGACAGCACCCATCTGCTGAAGTTTTCTTCCATATTCAATTACAGATTCTCTGGTATTCAGTTCTACGCCAAAAATCTCCTCCAACTCGTGATTATTGGGCTTGATCAGGAATGGATGGTAGGCCAGCACATTCAAAAGCAGGTCCTTAGCTGCATCCACCACGATTCTGCAGCCTTTATCCTGAAATCGCTTCATGATCCGGCTGTACATATCATCCGGCATGGATGGGGGAATACTGCCGGACAGGAACAGGCAGTCCTCGCTGGTCAGTGTCTCCAGCTGCTGCATCAACTGCTCCACCTTTTCCTCACTGATCTTCGGTCCCATTCCGTTGATCTCCGTTCCTTCGATGGATTTCAGTTTCACATTGATGCGGGACACTCCCTCCTCCACATCAATAAAGTGAGAAATGATTCCCAGTTCCTCCACTCTTCTTTTGATTTCTTCTCCTACAAAGCCTGCGGTAAAACCCAGAGCAGTTGTCTCAAAGCCCAGATTCTTCAGTACAATCGAAACATTGATGCCCTTGCCCCCGGGAAGAATCAGTTCCTCCGCGGTGCGGTTTGTACGTCCCAATCTGAAATTTTCCACCCCTACAATATAATCCAAACTTGGATTAAAGGTCACTGTGTATAACATTTGAACACTCCCATCTTTGTTGTAGTTCATATTATACTCGCTGACACGTTCATATTCAAGCATTTTCGTTCAGAAACACTCAGGTTTTTCTTCTGCTTTCCACTTTCTCTGTACCAGAGGCATTTCTCCCCTAAACCGCGACCCACAGGGGAGTATATGGGGTACACAAATGTGATTCCATTTCAGAATCATCACTTTCTATATCAGCATATAGAAAAACCCCCCTATGGGGGTTCTATTTCTTCCAAATTGCACTATAATAAAGGTATGAATTCACCACTTAGCTTACCAGAGCCAGGCCGCTGTTCCGTAAGAACAGCGGCCTGTTCTGGTTTTATACCAGATTTCGTCTTTCGTAATCTCAGAATGGACTATAGCGGACCATAAATCCTAGTCTCTTCTGTTGCTTCTGTTCACAATCAGCACCAGTCGAAGGAGCTGAAGCAGTGTGGAGAACAGGGCCGCCACATAGGTAAGAGCTGCCGCCTTCAGCACTTTTTTTGCTCCTCTCAGCTCATCATAAGCCAGAATCTGGCTGTCATCCAGAATGCTGATGGCACGCATGGAGGCATCAAACTCCACCGGAAGGGTGATCAGCTGAAAAATAACCACAAAGGTGAACAGCAGTACACCGGCCCTTGCAATACCAGGCTGCCCCAGGAACAGACCCACCAGAATCACCGGCCAGGACAGGGTAGAACCGATATTTGCCACTGGAACAGCGCAGGAACGAAGCTTCAGAGGGCCGTAACCGATCATGTGCTGAATCGCGTGCCCGCACTCATGGGCTGCCACACCGATGGCCGCCACCGACCTGGAATTATATACCGTATCAGAAAGTCTTAATACCCTTTCTGTGGGTGAATAGTGGTCCGTCAGATTTCCTCTGATCCGCTCAATACGCACATCGTAAATTCCTGCATTATGCAGAATCATCATGGCCACCTCATTGGCACTGAGTCCCTGTCTGTTCAAAGTTCTCTTGTAGGCCGCAAATGTGGAATTCACATTAAGAGAAGCAATGCCGCTGATGGCCGCTCCGATCAGAACCAGAATGTAGGTTGGATCCCACCAATACATATTTCATCTCTCCTTTTCTGATAATTTCCTCTATACTACTCCTTCCGAAACCACATTGCAAGCAGGCAGCTTCAGGAAAGATGTGAACTTTTCATGTTTTCAGCATAAAGTACTATCTGTCTTTGCTTTCTTTTATTCACTTCCTGCCGGGCGTGCTTTCAGAAGTGATACTTTCCACTTACAGACAGAAAAGAAGGGATTCATGGGCAGGAAGCAGCAGCTTCAGTTCTCCCTGCTGTGTCAGTTCTCCCTGAAGTCTCTCACCCAGGGTATCCCTGCCCTTCTCCAGCAGTTCTCTGACTGTTCCATCCTCCACTCCCAGAATCTGAATCGGCAGAACCACCTCTCTGTCCTGCTCCTGGGAGGAGATCACTGCGATCCAGCACTCCTGCTCCGTCTGTCTTGCGTAGGAAATCACCTGCTCATTGGCATACAGGAACTGAAAGGTTCCCTGGGAAAATGCCCTGTGCTCCTGACGCAGATGTGCAAGATTTCGATAGAGTGCATACCATTCTCCCTGCTCAAAGCCGCTGTTCCAGGGCATTGGAAATCTGCAGCCCTCGATACTGTCTGTATATCCAGCAATGGCAGCCTCATCCCCGTAATACAGAGAAGGAACACCCAGCATGGTGAACTGTGCCAGCACTGCACCTCTGTACTCTCTGAGATTCAGCCCCTCTCTGTTGTGAAGACGGTCCACGTCGTGGCTGTCCAGCAGATTAAAGAGATTCTGCTGCACTGCAAAGGGAAGAAGACCATAAAAACTTCTGATTCTCTCCTTCACCACCGCAGCCGGCATTTTCCTGCTGATGCCTGTGAGGCTGTTCTCTGTGTGCATCACAGAATCCAGATAAGGATCACTCATTCCCACAAAGGGTCTCCAAACCCGGGCACATCCATAGTAATTCATGGTGGAATCCCAGGCATCCCCCTGAAGGTACTCGGAACAGTCCGTCCAGTCCTCCGCCAGGATCAGGGCCTGGGGGTTCTCCTCTCTGATGCTGGTTCTGATCTCCTGCCATACCTCCCTGGCCAGCTGATCCGGTCCGTATTTTGCCATCACATCCGCCACATCAAAGCGCCAGCCGTCAATGGAGTACGGAGGGCGAAGCCATTTTCGAAGAATGGCATCCTCACCCCGGTAGATTTTCTCCCGGATGGCCTCCTCTCTGTAGTCCAGCTGGGGCATATTCATGTGGCCCAGCCACCCCATATAGCTGCCATCCTCAGAAAAGATATAGTAGGATCGCTCCCGGCTGTCCGGATTGTGGAAGGCCCCCACCTGCTCCGGAAAATAGGTGCAGTCCCTGTTGAACCATTTGTGATCCGTTCCTGTGTGATTTACAGAAATATCCAACAGCAGCTTCATACCATTTTCATGGAGAGCCTCCGTCAGCTCCGCCAGAGCCTGGTCCCCTCCAAAATGGGGATCCACATGCTCATAATCGATGCAGTCGTATTTATGGATGGTGGGTGAGATAAAGATAGGGTTCAGATAGATGCAGGTAACCCCCAGCTCCTTCAGATAGGGAATCTTCTCTTTGATTCCCTTCAGATCCCCGCCATAGAAATCCATGCAATGGGTTTCCGGGTAACGCCCGGGAGCAGCGTTCCAGTCTTTGATCTCCTGAGAGGGAAAGCCATCCAGCACAATTTCCCCATCCTTCACATTCAGTGTAGGATCCCCGTTGCAGAAGCGCTCCGGGAAAATCTGGTAAAATACCGCTTCCTTCACCCACTCCGGCTGAACATAATCAGCCATCAGACAGAAATCGTATGTCTCATTCTGCAGATATTCTGTCAGCCCATTCTGGGTATAGCAGTAAAATGCTCCCTCCCCCACAAGATAAAACTGATAACGCAGGCGTTTTTCCGTCATAGTGATCTCTGTTTCATAATACATCAGTCCGTTTTTTTTCTGCTTCACCTGCATTCCGGAAAGCTTCTGTGCCCCGTCCTTAATATAGCGAAGGGACACCTGACTGATGGGGGCACTCTCCAGCATGCGGAGTCTGATTTTCACCCGCTCCCCGATGCCAGGCCTCTGGTTGCTGACAAAAAGTGGGGAACCATCACTGTATATACTTTCTTTCCATAACTGTTCGTTCATCATTTTTCTTTTCTCCTGCTTACATCAATATAAAAATGGGATCCCTCCCCCGGTTTGCTCCTTGCGCCCACCGGGCGGCAGATCAGTTCCGAGGCCCGCCTGGCCAGATACAGGCCAAGACCACTGGACTTTTCACCGATTCGACCGTTTTTTCCTGTAAAACCCTTGTCAAAGATTCTTGGCAGATCCTCCTCTGCGATTCCTATCCCTGAATCAGTGATACAGAGCCGATCCTCCTCATCCACATGGATCCGGATTCCCCCTGAGGGGGTATATTTGATGGCATTGGATAGAAACTGCTCCAGGATCAGACAGAACCACTTTTTATCCGTTACAATGGTCCGTCCCGATGGCTGGAAATCCAGAGCCAGTCTTCTCTGAACAAAGGAGGAGGCATATTTTCGTATTGTCTCCCGGATCAGATCATCCAGCTGATATTCTGTCACAAGAAGATCGTTGCTGCGGCTTCCCAGCCGGATATACTGCAACACCATATCCACATACTGCTCGATGCGGAACAACTCTGCCAGAAGGGCTCTGCTCTGGTCTGTATCCTCCCCGCTGAGCTGCAGACGCATCACCGCAATGGGGGTTTTGATCTGATGCACCCAGGCAGTATAATAATCCAGTGTATCCTGCTGTTCATTGTCAAAGGCCGTGTGCAGCTCCTCTGTGAAGCGGCCCAGTTGCCGAACCATCTCCTGATAATCCTGCTCCTCCAGATTTTCCGGCTCCTTCATGCTGCTCCAGCCGGTAACCGGAGATGTCAGCAGTCTGCTCCTGTCCTCCGCTCTTCTGCGTTCCTTCATGCTGTCCAGAACAATGGCTGCCCCCACAAGAAATAACAGCAGAACTGCACAATAGAAAAATGGCTCCAGATTCAGTCCGTACAGCCAGAAAACCATCAGATTCATGGCAATGACACAAACAAGCATCAGCAATGGCAGCCTGTTTTTCTTCAGACAGTGCTTAATCAGAGCCAGGGTTCTTTCTTTATTCCGTTCCATTCTTTTTCCTCCCCGATACACATATGGCATGTAAAATTATTTTTACTCCCAAAATTCTCTCTACTCTGCCAGCATATATCCCCGTCCCGGCTTCGTCACGATCAGGTCCTTCAGCCCGTATTCCTCCATCTTCTTTCTGAGACGGGCCACATTGACGGTGAGAGTGTTCTCCTCCACATAGCAGTCATCCTGCCAGAGTCTGGTCATCAGGGTATCCCGGCTGACGATCTTTCCCTTGTTCTCCAGCAGGGTCTGCAGAATGCGGAATTCATTCTTCGTCAGTTCGATGCGCTGTCCCTGATAGGTGATACTGCTATCCCCCAGATTCAAAAACGCACCACGGAACTCCATCAGGGCAGCATTTTCTGATAGTTCATAGGTCCGGCGCAGCACCGCCTGTACCTTGGCGATGAGCACCATGGGATCCACCGGCTTCGCAATAAAATCATCACCACCCATATTGATGGCCATAACGATGTTCATATTGTCAAAGGCGGAAGAGATAAACACCACCGGCACATTGGATATCCTTCTGATCTCACTGCACCAGTAGTAGCCATCCCGGAAGGGCAGCATAATATCCATCAGCACCAGCTGAGGTGCTATCCTGCAGAATTCTCCTGTTACGTTGTGAAAATCCTGAATACAATGTACTTCATTTCCGTAACTCTCCAGTTGCTTTTTCATGGCATCAGCCAGAGCAAAATCATCCTCCACAAGAAGAATCTTATACATGCCTCTCCTCCTTTTTTATTACGCAAAACACAGAGTTCTGCCTGGGCAGAGCTCTGTGTAAATATTCCTTTTTTCTGTTAACGTACGATTTTGTAATACGTTCTTGCTGTTGCTTTATATATAATAACATAAACTGCTGCAAAAATCCCATACACGATCAATGTGCAGATTACAAACAGACTGGTTTTTGACAGCAGCAGGATATGCAGCATTCTCTCCAGCATGGGGAAGGCGAAGGCCAGATGGATACCTGCCACGATCAGGGGTAGATAGAACACCAGCAGGATCTGTTTGTTGATGGTTCTTTTTACCTCTTTTTCGCTCATTCCGATTTTTTTCATGATCTGGAAACGTTCCCGGTCCTCATATCCCTCTGAGATCTGCTTATAGTAGATGATCATGGCTGTGGCAAAGACAAATACCAGTCCAAGAAGAATGCCCAGGAACAGGAAGGTTCCGTACATGGCATACAGAGATTCTCTGGCATCCCAGATGGAATCTGTATTCCAGCTGGCATCGGAATAGCCCAGTTCATCCACATAGCTGCGCATGCTGTCCCACACCTCTTTATCAAGGGCCGGACCCTTCTCTATCATCTTCTGCATATCAGAAAAGCATACCGTCACACGATTGTTGTACTCACTGGCATTGCTCTGATAGGTGTCCTTCTGATGCTGGTAAATCTGATCCAGCACCTGCTGGTCGGATACAACAAATCCATAGGTGGTCACAACGGCGCCCATGCCGCTGGCGATGGGGTACCAGTTCAGCTGTTTTTTCAGATGGTACTGCTGTTCTGCAATGATAAGAGTGTCATAGGTCATGGCTTTTCCCATGGCAATGGGGCAGAAGGCCACTTCGTCCTTCTGAAGCTCCAGCTGCTCCCCGGACAGTGCATTATACTGGTCTGCAGTGAGAAAAACAGCCATTACCATATCATTCTTGCTGAAATCTCTTCCTCCGGCCTGGCTTCTGTCCTCGGAAAACTCATTCCCCTTCAGCAGATATGCCACCTCCAGATAATGATCCTCCTGAACAGACTGGATCTCCAGACCCTGATGAGCCGCTGCATCTGTCACGAAGCCCTTAAGCACCTCCGCCGGCAGCATTTTTTCCTCCATCTCCTCTCCGGCATAATACTTCTGATTCAGAAAATAATGCTGAGGATATTTATCGGCCAGAGTCTCCTCCATGCCTGCATACAGGCTGACGGTGGTGGAGATCATGATCAGCACGCCGGTGGCCAGGATGGCAATGGAGGCCAGGCCCACCGCATTCTGTTTCATGCGGTACAGAAGTCCTGACACTGCCGGCATATGATTTTTATGATAATAATACTTTTTGTTGTTTTTCAGGCATTTCAGCACAAAGATGCTGCCTGTCACAAAGAGACAGTAGGTGCCCAGCATCACCAGCAATACTGCCACAAAGAACAGGGAAATGGCTGCAAGAGGATTCATTGTAGTGATGGACATGTAATAGCCTGCCCCCAGAGACAGGATACCCACCACCAGCAGGATCCACTTCACCTTCGGCTCCCGCTCTCCTGCAGACTGACTCTTCAGCAGCTCCACCGGCTTCATTCTTGCCATGGACATACGATTGATCAGGTAAATCACAAGATCAATTGCCAGAAATGCTCCTGCGGGGCGAAGCAATGTAACCGGGGTCAGATAGTAGAAGCCTGCAATGATCTCTGCGTTCAGCAGTTTGCAGATCAGCAAAGAGGCTGCCTTGTAAAACATGGTACCCATCAGCAGTCCCCCGGCGATACTCACCAGACTGCTGATGAGACTCTCATAAAACAGCACCTTGCCCACGTGTCTTTTTTCCATTCCAAGCACGTTGTAGAGACCAAATTCCCGCTTTCTCTGCTTCATCAGAAAGCTGTTGGTATAAAACATCAGGATAACTGTGAGAAGGGCATGGATCACAAGGCCGATGGTCATAAACACTGCCAGATAATAGCCACCGAAGCTCTCCGCCAGCCGCTGATCCCCTGTGAGGGTCATCATAATATACAGTCCCCCCAACAGACCTGCCTCCGACAGAATTCTCGGCAGATAAAAGCGCCTGTTTTTCTTCATATTGCTCAGGGCAAGCTTAGAATAAAATCCTCGTTTCATGCATTCATCCCCCTCCCTGCAAAGAAAGACGCATCAAGACTGGCAGCGCTGCTCTGCTGGCTGGAGCGCAGCATGGTGAGGGTCTGGGAGATTTTCTGATACATCTGCTCATTGGTATCCCCGCCTCTGTAAATCTGGTGGAACACCACACCGTCACGGATAAACAGCACTCGATTTGCATGGGACGCAGCATCCACAGAATGGGTCACCATCAGGATGGTCTGTCCACTTTCATTGATCTGACTGAACACCTTCAGAAGATCACCGGAGGACTGGGAATCCAGTGCTCCGGTGGGCTCATCTGCCAGAATCAGCTTTGGCTGTGTAATCACAGCACGGGCTGCCGCTGCTCTCTGCTTCTGTCCGCCGGACACCTCGTAGGGGAATTTTTTCAGGATTTCCTGAATACCAAGAGCCTCTGAAACAGCTTTCAGCTTTTCCATCATCTCAGGCACCCCAACGCCGCTGAGCACCAGGGGAAGAAGGATATTATCCTGAATAGAAAAGGTATCAAGAAGGTTGAATTCCTGGAACACAAAGCCCATATTCTCCCGGCGAAATGCTGCCAGCTCCTTCTCTCTGATTCCGGAAAGCTCCTGTCCCTCCAGAAGTACCTTTCCTCCGGTGGGCTGGTCAAAAGCCGCCAGAATATTCAACAGGGTGGTCTTTCCTGATCCGGACTCACCCATAATGGCCACATATTCCCCTTTCTCCACCGAAAAAGTCACACCCTTCAGAGCCTGCACCTGGTTCCCTCCAAAGCGGGTGGTGTATGTTTTCTTTATATCATTAACCTGCAATAATTCCATGTGGATTTACCTCCTGTTTTATTCTATACCTGTATTCTACAGAATTCCACAGAAGCAGGCCATTCATTCCTGTGACATTTTCCCCCCTGATGTGACACTCCTGTAACATTCCTGAAAAAAAGAGAGACATCCAATGTTTCACATCAGATATCTCTCGATTTAGGAAGGGGCTGTCTTAGTGCGACAGCCCCTTCGTAGTTTCTTTAATTAGTCACAGATCTCAACCATCTCGATCTCAAAGTTCAGCTCTTTTCCTGCCATCTCGTGGTTTGCATCCAGTGTGATGGTGGAATCTGTTTTAGCTGTTACTGTAACAGGGAATGGCTGTCCATTCTCATTTGCAAGGTATACTCTCTCACCTACGTTCAGGTTCTCAGAACCTGGAAGATCAGCGATGGCAATTGTCAGAATTGCGTTTGGATTTGGCATTCCGTATGCCTCCTCCGGCATCAGATGGATCTGAACCTTCTCGCCCACAGCCATCTTTACAGCTGCCTCGTCAAAGCCTTTGATCATCATACCAACACCACTTACAAACTGAAGTGGCTCTCCTCTGTCATAGGAGGAGTCAAACTGTGTTCCGTCATTGTAGGTTCCTCTGTAATGAACTCTTACAGTTTTTCCAGCGTTTGGTCCCTCACAGACAATCTGGAAGCTTCCGCCGCCACAGCCGCCGCCGCAGCCACCGCAGCCGCCGCTGGCACAGCCGCCACCACAGTCACAGTCACCGCCGCACTCCTGGTCCTCACCGTGATCATGATGGTCACAGTTTACACCGGAGTTTACAAGCTCACCGCGAAGGTAGGCCTCAACAGCCTCATCTGCATCTCCTGCCTGGCCTGCCATTACCTCAATGCCTGCCTCGTCCAGTGCATTCTGCGCGCCGCCGCCGATGCCGCCGCAGATCAGAATCTGGATATCTTTCTCAGAAAGAAGGGCTGCCATTGCTCCGTGTCCGGATACACCTGCTGTGATCACCTCAGAGGAAACCACTTTGTTATCCTGAACCTCATACACCTTAAAGCCTTCTGCATGTCCAAAATGCTGAAAAATCTGTCCATCTTCATATGTTACTGCAATTCTCATAAAAACCTCCTGTTATGTGCTGAATCTGTTTCAGCCAGTTTTCTGAAATCTCTCATTTTCCCAGAAGAAAAACCTCCTGTTCCTTCATCATCAGGAATGAGCACTAGAGAACAGTATAACAGATATTGCCAGAAATAGCGACCACATAAATAGAATATTCAAAAGAATCAGCAACTCTCCAGGGCTTTTATTTCTTGTCAGTACAACAGGATTTCGGGCATTTTCCCGAGGATGCACATCCGATACAATGTGCTCCCTTTTTCTTCTGCTTCACAATATATCCCACTGCTGATCCCAGAATCACCACAAGGATCAGCCCAATAATCAGATCTGTCATATCTGTTTCTCCTGTTTCGATTTATTCCCGGATCATCTGATACTATCCTCTATTCTCAGATGATCATGCCATTACTTTCTCAGTTTCTTTATTCACAGAGCGGCGGGCTCTGATGATCAGGAGTGCTGCCACTGCGGCAAATGCTCCAATGGCTGCCAGTCCTGCTCCAAAACCTGCTCCCAGGGCTCCTGTGGTAAGAAGAGTTCCCACCTGGTACGCCAGGAAGCCCACAACAAATCCAAAGCACAGCTGCATAGCTACTGCTGCCAGAAGCCATGTTTTGCTCTGCAGCTCCGCACGCATTGCTCCGATGGCAGCAAAGCATGGAGGAGAAAAGAGATTGAACATCAGATATCCCAGAGCAGCTGCCTTTGTAAGTCCCATTACAGCTGCTGCCTCACTGCCTCCTGAGATAAGAGCCAGCTCCTCTGTGTCAATATAGCTGGTCAGGGCATACACGGTGGCAAGGGTTCCCACCACATTTTCCTTGGCAATAAAACCAGCAACAGCTGCTGCCGCCAACTGCCACGCCGCCATTCCCACAACAGGAACCAGAAGAACTGCAAATGGCTGGGCGATAATGGCCAGAATGGAGGTATGCTCCATTCCCTCCTCCACCAGCTTCAGGGCTGGTGTAAAGGACTGCATCAGGTGAACAGCTGTATTACAAACAAGAATAATGGTTCCCGCCTTCAGGATATAGGCCTTTCCCTGGGACAGCATGGCACCGAAGGCCAGCCTGATATCCGGAAGCTTATAGTCAGGAAGCTCAATGATAAAATAGGATTTTCCGGCTTTCACATCTGTCACCGCTCTCACCAGAAGAGCACCCAGAAGGATCAGAAGCACACCCACAAAGTACATCAGCGGTCCTACCCACTTTTCTCCCGGGAAGAACATTCCCGCAAAGAGGGCAATTACAGGAAGCTTGGCACCGCAGGGCATAAATGTTGCCAGCATGGCTGCTGCTCTTCTCTCCCTGTCATTTCTGATGGTTCGGCAGGCCATTACTGCAGGAATTCCACAGCCTGTTCCCATGATCATGGGGATTACAGCCTTTCCGGAAAGTCCCACCTTTTTGAAGATCGGATCCAGCACCACAGTGGCACGGGACATATATCCGCAATCCTCAAGAAGAGCGATCAGGAAATACAGAATCATTACAAGGGGCAGGAAGCCTACAACAGCACCAACGCCGCCAATGATTCCATCCAGGATCAGGGAACGAAGAAGGGGACTTCCTTCAGCCATAAGGCCATCCACCCAGCCGCCAAAGGTATCAATCCATCCCGCCAGCAGCTCTGAAAGCATGGTGCCAAGGGTGGACTGGGAAATATAAAACACCAGGAACATCACCGCTGCAAAGCTCAGGATACCAAGAACAGGGTTAGTCAGGGCTGCATCAATGGCATCGGTAAGGGCCTGATCCTTTGTCTGCTCCTCTCTGATCTCCACTTTGGCTACCAGGGTATTTACCCAGGCAAATCGTTTTCTGTCAGAGGCGATTACCTGCTCTCTGCTGTCCTTATCGATCTGTCCCGGATTAAAGGGAGCCATCTGCTCCTTTCCAACCAGTGAAGAGGCCGTATCCATCAGCTCCTTCAGACCCTTCTGGGAAGCCGCAGCAGTTTTCACCACCGGACAGCCCAGTTTTTCAGAAAGAAGTGCCTCATCAATCTGTGTATTGTTTTTCTCGTTGATATCAGATTTATTCAGCGCAACAGCCACCGGGATGCCCAGTTCCAGAATCTGTGTTGTAAAGAACAGGCTTCGGCTCAGATTCGATGCATCCACAATATTGATGATCACATCCGGTTTTTCATTCAGCACATAGCTGCTGGTAATGCTCTCCTCCGAAGTAAAGGGAGACATGGAGTAGGCTCCTGGCAGATCCACCGCCACACAGTCCTCTGCTCCGCTGCAAAACTGACTTCTGACAGGACTCTCCTTACTGTCTACAGTAACACCTGCCCAGTTTCCTGTTTTTTCCTTCCGCCCGGTGAGGGCATTGTACATGGTGGTTTTTCCACTGTTGGGATTACCAATCAAAGCAATTCTCATAACATTCTCCTATTAGTCTTATCTAACCACTGGTTAAAAAAAATCAAACCTCAATCATGGAAGCCAGATCAGAATCGATGCTGTAACGTCCGTTTTTAATAGTGAGCACAAGATTCCTCTTCTTTTTAAAAATCACACGAACAGACTCCCCTGCATAGCAACCAAGAGAAAAAAGGAACGATTTCAGAGCCTCATCCTCTGTATTAATGCTCTTTATCTGCACCTCTTTACCTGGTTCAACAGTTCTTAATGTCATATCCTCCATCCTTTCCGCTGTCTGCCGCAGACAGCAATCTGTATCACGGCAGTTATCTACCTGCCATTTTTTATTCTCTATCTTATTTCTATTGTTAGCCTTATCTAACTCTCTGTTATCTTACACTAACTTAAGTTAGTTGTCAATAACTAATGTTTAAAAATATTTATTGGTCCAACAAAAAG
Source organism: Lachnospiraceae bacterium (assembly GCA_030526405.1). Lineage (GTDB taxonomy): Bacteria > Bacillota > Clostridia > Lachnospirales > Lachnospiraceae > JAKSRN01. The sequence goes on from JAUNCZ010000006.1 coordinate 60,850, forward strand.
AAGACGCGCTCCACAGGAGCACGCCTTCTTTTTGTTCCTTATTTTACAATGCCATAAATCGTTTGCTTCCAAACTTCAGGATCCACCACAGCAGAACTGCCGCCAGCAGAGCACTGACCACTGTGCAGATTCCCACATAAGGGGTAAATCCAAGCAGATGTCCCTTCCAGAAATAGAGCCCGGCCACAGCTGCTGAAAGACCCCAGCCTCCAAACAGCGCAATGGTCACTGCTGCGCTCTGCTTGATGGGTGCCATCTCATTGGTCCATACAAGATTTGCAAAACGGATTCCAAGGGCCAGATCCATGGCTGAAATCAGCAGGGTAAATACCTGTGGAAACAGGATAAACAGGATCAGCTCCGGAACTGTCATCGCCACCAGGAAAGCCCCTGCAATGCTGAGGGCAAGAACAGGAATATTGGTTACCAGCAGCTGAACGGACAGCTTCGCCATCAGTACCAGCTTAGGATCCACAGGCAGAGACTGCAGCAGCCAGATATTCTTTCCCTCAAGAGAAACGGAGGGGGCTGCAACAAAGTTGGTAGATCCCATGATGGAGACCATCATGCAGAACAGAAATGCTGTGGATGCCGGCCCAAACACACCGGATACCATCTCCACCATACTGTTCCCCTTAAAGATCAGAACCACAATGAAAGCAAGCATAAACACAATGCCCAGTCCGCAGTTCAGCATATACAGTGCACTGGAGGTGAATCGGGAAAATTCCTTACCCAGAACTGCAGCAAACAACCCTTTCTGCTTTGCAGTGGTTTCTTTATACTCCCTTTTTGCCACTTTGTCGGTAACAGTTGCCAGCTTGAGAAAGTTTCTGGACATACACCAGCCACAGAGAAGGGTCAGAGCTACAGCCCCTGCTGTGAAGCCGATGATGGAAGGAAGATATCCCTCTCCGATGCGTCCGATCCAATGGAGAATAATTGCCTTTCCATGAATCGTATCACCGATCAGAATGGCGTTGGCCAGAAGGGTATTGATAAGAGAGTTCAGACGGAAACATACAAAATAGTAGGCGCCAAATGCCACCAGAGAAATGATCACTGTCACAAAACTCTTATGTTTCAGTCTGCTGGAGATCATAGCCACCACCCAGCCCAGTACACAGGACAGTACCAGGGCCAACAGGGAGATGAACAGAACCAGTGCAATACCACCAACCACAGTAGTAATGGAAAATTTTCCCAGAATCCAGTACACAACCACTGCCGGAACAATCACCACCGACGCATACATCAGTCCCATCAGATACACATTCAGAAGACGGGCGATCATAATGTCCCTTACAGAGATAGGCATGGACAGCAGCAGGTCATTATCCCTGGCCTTATACAGTCCGGAATAGGTATTAAATACGCTTCCAAACACCGCAAGGAGAAGGGCAATCATTCCCATCAGCAGAAAATACAGCCATCCAAGTCCCAGTTCATAGAACTCACTGCACAACAGCACCGATAACCCGGCAAACATACCGCCCAGCAGCACCACCATCAGCAGTGCAAATCCCAGCAGCATCAGTATGGTAGCCTCCCTGCTTCTGGCTTTATTCTTTTTCTGATTATAGAAGTATCCTCTGAATACCTCCATCAGCTGTTTTTTTACAAGTATACCGATCATAGCTACGCCTCTCTTTCCGCATCTTCTGCCAGCTCAAGGAATACCTCCTCCAGGCTTTCATCTCCTTTTACCTCATCCATGGTTCCGGAGCGGATCAGTTTTCCTGCTTTGATGATGGCAACCTTGTCACAGAGCTTTTCTGCCACCTCCAGCACATGGGTGGAGAAGAAGATGGCGCCACCCTTTTCACAGTGCTCTTTCATCATTTCCTTCAGAATATGAGCTGCCTTGGGATCAAGTCCCACAAAGGGCTCATCCATCAGAATCAGCTTAGGATCATGGATCCAGGCTGAGATGATTGCCAGCTTCTGCTTCATACCATGGGAATAGGATGCAATGGGCTGTGCCAGATCCGATGTAAGAGCAAACAGGTCTGCATATTTGCGGATGCGCTCCTTTCTAATGGTGGGCTCCACCCGGAAGATATCCCCGATAAAATTCAGGTATTTGATGCCGGACATGAATTCATAGAGATCGGGATTGTCCGGAATATAGGCAATCTGAGCCTTGCATCCCAGAGGATCTGCCTTGATGGAGGTACCATCAATCAGAACCTCACCTTTATCAAACTCCTGAATTCCTACAACAGAACGAAGAGTTGTGGTTTTTCCAGCACCGTTATGACCGATAAATCCATAAATTTCACCGGGCTGAATATGGAGAGACAGATTATCCACTGCTGTCTTCTCACCAAATGTTTTTGTCAGTTCTTTAATCTGAAGCATACTGTTTGCCCCCCTTTTCTATCAACAAGCTGTCTGATACATGCTATTTCTTCCTGTATGGAAAACCCTTACGAAGCTTCCCATACAGGACACTTTTTTCTTATCTATCAGTATAGTAGTATCATCTGAATTGCCTGTCAATAAATGGAAAAGCAGTCCTATAATCAGATGATAAAGTGGTGTTTTTCAGACACATTACAGAAGGTAAAAGTGCTGTTTTTCGGCACATGCCGGAAGCAGCTTATTCGTAGGCATTTGTCTGGAAGATCACTGTCAGCATTCTTGCTGCTGATTCCTCCAGCTCTTTTCTGGTAAGTCTTCCATCGGCCAGAGCCGCTCTGATCTCAGCCAGATCCTCCGGACATCCCGGCATGATCAGCTCATTGCCGTTCTTTACACAGAGATGGGCCAGACTTCCGTTTGTTGTGGTGGTCCAGTCTGTCATTACAAAGCCCTTATAGCCCCACTCTCTGCGCAGCACTGTCATCAGCAGGTCTCTGGAATTGGCGGTATGGACACCATTTACAAGATTGTAGGAGGACATAACAGCCATAGGCTGGGATGTTTTCACTGCAATCTCGAAGCCGCGAAGATAGATTTCTCTCAGTGCTCTCTCGCTGAGAATGCTGTTGCTGCCCATACGATTATCTTCCTGATTGTTACAGCAAAAATGCTTAATGGTGGTGCCTGCTCCCGGCACAGACTGCACACCCTTTGTGATGGCTGCTGCTGTCACACCGGATACATAGGGATCCTCAGAAAAATACTCAAAGTTTCTGCCGCAGAGAGGATTTCTGTGAATATTCAGACCCGGCGCCAGCCACCAGGAAAGACCCAGCTCATCCATCTCCAGTCCCACCTGATGTCCTGCTTCCATCTGAAGCTCCGGATTCCAGGTCTGGGCCATCATGATGCCCACAGGAATGGCTGTGCAATACTGATAATAGATCTCACAGCCCTCTTTCTTTTCCAGAGGAGCCGCAAAGAAGCCCTGCTCGATGGCTGCCAGAAAGCCCTGGGTATATACAGTACCAATAGTTTCATCTGCCAGATAGGTGGTGATTACTCGAATACCTGCCGGTCCATCTGCCATAGCCACTCCCGGAACTCCGTATTTTTCCTCCAGAATGCCTGAGGACTCTCCCGCTGCTCCCGGTACCATGATTCCTGCTGCACCAAGAGCCACATCATGACCTCTGCTGATCTCTCCTACGCTGAGATAGATCAGCTCCTCTTCTGTAAGCTTTTCTGCCAGTTCCTTCGCATCTGCCATAGCTGCTCTGTAGACAGGATCCTCCTGAGGATCTGCTGTGTTCTCCGGTTCCGGTTTCCAGATTACAGGCTGGATGCCCTTTTCCCTGCAAAGATCAGAAAGCTGCTGCAGACGCTGTGCTCTTCTCTCCTCTTTTCCTGTAAGCTCCTGCAGTTCCTCCTGCATCGGGCAGATGTGTTCTGTAGTTTCCAGAATCTGCTCCTCCTGCAGCTTCAGACAACCGCAGAGAACACTGCTCTCCAGAGAGTTTCCCGCCATAAGATAATAGTTTCCTGCCTCCAGGATCCAACAGCCTCTTTCAGCATCAAAGGATGCCAGCTGCTTTGCATCCAGCTGGATTTCCACAGTTTCCTGCTCTCCCTCCTTCAGAAGACCAGTTTTCTTAAATCCCACAAGTCGTCTGTATTCCTTTGAAAGTCCGCCCTCCGGCAGTGCTGCATAGAGCTGTACCACCTCTTTGCCTGCCCTCTTTCCTGTATTGGTAACCTGGAAACTCATGGTGATCCCGGATTCCTCCGACATCGGTGCAGAAGCAGGCTCTATTGTGAACTGCGTATAGGACAGTCCATAGCCAAAGCAGTACTGCACCGGAATCTCATAGGTATCAAAATAGCGGTATCCCACATAGATTCCCTCTTTATACTCTTCTCTGGTAATATCACCGCTGTTGAAGCTGAAGCTGTCAGCGTTTGGATAATCGCTGTAGGAATAGGCCCAGGAATCTGTAAGCTTTCCGCTGGGATTCACAGCTCCTGACAGAATATCTGCCACTGCTTCTCCTCCTGCCATACCAGGCTGAGAAATATAGAGAACAGCTTTTACAGCCGAATTCTCCAGCACAGGCTTCAGATCCATCAGGCCTCCAATGTTCAGAAGAACAACGATTTCCTTGCCCATGTCACTGATGGTCTTCAGATCCTGAATCTCCCTGTCAGACATCTCATAGTCACCGGCAGCATTTTTTCTGTCTGCTCCCTCTCCGGCAATGCGGCTGATCACATAGACAGCCACAGAACTGCCCTGGAAATCCTCCTCTGTAATCTCCCTTCCTTCCGGGAATACAAAGGCATGGGAGGCATAGGCATTGAAAAAGTCAGGAGTACCTGCCCCACCAGCTGACTGAAGGATCAGCTGTTTCCAGTCTTCTCTGGCCTTCTGATATCGCTGTTCATAATCAGCAATCCAGTCAGCGGAGGTAATTCGGAAACCTGCCGCCTCCATTCCCTCATATACACTGACAGAATGGCGCACACAAACGTCGCCGGAGCCGGTTCCTCCCTTGATGGTCTTTCCTGCACCTGCTCCCAGAAGGGCCAGGGACTGATTTTTATCAAGGGGAAGGATGCCATCATTTTTCAGCAGCACCATACCCTCTGCTGCTGCTTTTCTTGCAATTTCCTGTCCCCTTCTCTCTCTGCTGCTGATCTCTGTGGATTTTGTTCCACTGAAGGTCCTTTTTTTCATTACCCTTTCCATAATCAATACTCCTTACTAAATTTTTTCCCATCTTCTGGCAAATGTGAAAAGGGCCCTCCAGAAGCTCTGGAAGGGCCTGATTTCTTACATATACGATGCAGCCCTCTGATATGAAGACTGAATCCTCTTAAGGATTAAAGACCAGCCTGCTCCAGCAGTCCAGGAATCTTGGACTCCCATCCAAGAGACATGATATGAACGCCTTCACAATATGGCTTACACTCTCTGATGATACGTGCAGCAATCTCAACACCTGTGATACCTGCTTTTGTTTTCTCTTTGTCAGCTTTCAGCTCCTCGATCATCTCCTCAGGAACATGAACACCGGCAACATTTGCATTCATGAAACGGCACATTCCAACGGATTTTGGAATAATGATACCCAGCTGTACAGGTTTTCCAAACTGTTTTGCTTTCTCCATGAACTCAATGAATTTCTCAGGCTCAAAAACTGCCTGTGTCTGGAAATACTCAGCACCTGCTGCAACTTTTCTCTCCATCTTCATAAGCTGTGCATCAACAGAATCGCTGCAAGGAGATACTACAGCACCCTTTGCAAAGGATGGAGCCTCTCCAACGATTGGATTTCCGCCCAGATCCACACCCTGCTCCATCAGGCTCATGGTGTGAAGAAGAGATACGGAGTCCAGATCAAATACAGGTTTTGCCTGTGGATGATCACCCATTTTTGTATGGTCACCGGTCAGTGCCAGAACGTTGTCGATTCCAAATGCAGCTGCGCTGAGAAGATCAGACTGCAGTGCAATACGGTTTCTGTCACGGCATGCAAGCTGGAAGATTGGGTTCAGTCCTGCATCCTTCAGGATTTTACAGGTTGCCAGAGATCCCAGTCTCATTACAGAGGACTGGTTATCTGTTACGTTGATGGCAGCACATTTGCCCAGGTATTTTTTCGCTTCTTCAACAAGCTCATCGATATTGGTTCCCTTTGGTGGGCCTACTTCTGCCGAAACTACAAATTCACCCTGTTTAAACAAATCTGTAACTTTCATATATCTATCGCTCCTAAATTCTAATTTATGATATGACTATTCTGATTCTTTGCACTCTTTTGTTGCATCATCAGTAGCAAAGTTATGCATCTGTGTAGGACATTTCAGAACATCCAGACGTCCCTGTGCCTCCAGGCGACGATAGATGCGCTCCCATCCACACTCCATGCATGAATCTACTTCGCATTTTCCGTCCTTTGTTCCGCCACAAGGTCCGTTTACAAGACTCTTTGAGCAGGCGGTGATTGGGCAGATGCCTCCGGTGAGGTTCAGGAAACACTCTCCACACTGTCCGCAGTCCACCTCCAGAGGGGTAACACCCTGGAATCCCGGCAGCTGGATGGTATCGCATGCTGCGCATACCTTTTTATCTTCCAGAAACTCAGCCACAGTCTGAACACCAACACCACAGGAGAATACCAGCACCATATCTGCTGCCTCGATCTCAGCCAGATGTCCCTTCAGACGTACTTTTAAATTTTCAGGATTACAGATGTAATCTGTAGTAAAAATTCCTGTCACTTTTCCTTCAGCAGCAAGCTCCTTCTGAAGCTCTCTTGCCTCTTTCTCCGGAAAACTGATTTCCTTGCATCCATGGCAGTTGATAATGAAGACTTTTCCATCCACCAGCGATGCAATGGTTTCTTTTTCTTTTAACTGCGTAATTAACATTTTTTCTTCAACTCCATTACCATATTTTTGCCAACACCAATCTTGGATACCAGAGGAATCTTGGAAGAGCAGATATACTCACAGCAACGACACTGGAAGCAATCCATGATATTGTTCTCCAGAAGTGCCTGAGCATTGCCCTCATCAGCATATTTAGCAAACAGAAGCGGATTCAGCTCCATTGGACATACATCGGAACAGCGTCCGCACTTAATACAGTCAACTGTCTCTGTATGATCTGTCTCAATGGCGATAATTCCGTTGGAACCTTTGATAACAGGAACTTCTGTATCCTTCAGAACAGCACCCATCATTGGTCCACCCATCTTGATTGTAACATCTTCGCCTGTTGTGCCGCCGCAGTAATCGATGATATCCTGTACATTTGTACCAATCTTAACAATGTAGTTTCCAGGATTCTTCATTCTCTCACCGGTTACGGAAACAACTCGCTCCACCAGAGGCATGCCCTTCTGAATTGCATCAGAGATTGCCTTGGCTGTGCTGACGTTGCTGACAACAGCGCCCACATCTGCAGGAAGTTTTCCACTAGGCACCTGACGCTTCATAACTTTCTTAATCAGCATCTTCTCAGCACCCTGCGGGTATTTGGTTTTGGCTACAACAACTTCGATATTTTCACAGTCAGCAACCTTTTCCTTGATAAGCTCGACTGCATCTGGTTTATTATCCTCGATCACGATAACACCCTTAGGTGCATCAACGGCTTTCATAATAGCCTTCAGACCGTAAATAACATCATCAGCGAACTCAAGAAGAACGCGATGGTCAGCAGTAAGGATTGGCTCACACTCGCAGCCGTTCAGAAGTACTGCATCAATCGGTTTTCCTGGTTTCAGTTTTACATAAGTCGGGAATCCGGCACCACCCATTCCGTTGATACCCTTCTCGCGAACAATGTCCACGATCTCATCAACAGTGAGCTCCTCCAGCGGTTTATTTGGCTGAACTGACTCATGGAGGGTGTTCTGTCCATCAGATTTGATCACAACAGACATTACGCCAGGTCCTTTATTCGGATGTGTGTGTGGTCCGATCTCAACAACGGTTCCACTTACGCTGGAATGTACATTACAGCTGATGAAGGATGGAGCCTCGCCGATCTTCTGACCAACTTTAACGGTGTCTCCCACCTCAACTACAGGAGTTGCAGGAGCACCTGCGTGCATAGAAAGAGGAATGATAACTGTCTCTGGATCCGGGAATTTCTTCAGAGAGATATGCTCAGAAAACTCTTTTCGCTCACATGGATGCACGCCTCCGTAATAGCCGTCAAAACGACCCTCACGGATGGATTTCACATAATCTGTGATCAGTTTTACATTTACTTTGGAATAATCACGAACCTGAACAGGCTGGTTGCGGAGATCATCCAGACGTCCCTGTTTTGCAAGACGCTCATTGATCTTCTCCCATGCACAGTCCTTCTTAGGATCGATCTCACATTTTCCATTCTTTGCACCGCCACACTGTCCGTTGATCAGACTCTTGGAGCAGTCAACGATGGGGCAGATGCCGCCGGTCATATTCAGATAGCACTGAGCGCAAGCGCCACAGGTCTTCTGAGTCAGAGCCATTCCATGATGGCCGATATAATTCAGGGAATTGGTTGCAGTAAATACCGGTTTCTTCTCAATTTCTGCAACTGTCTGTACACCGAGACCACAGGAGATTACGATCACATTCTCAGTTCCCTCAGGAATGAGTCCTGCAAGCTTTCTCTCTGTCTGGACCTTATTGCAGAGGAAATCCACTTTTACAGTACCTGTAATGTTCTTTCCTTCTGCGATTTTTTCAAACTCTGCCAGCTCCGGTTCATCGATGGTATCAAATTCCTTGAAGCACTTGTTACAAGCAACTACGAACAGGTTGTCTTTTCCTTCTAATAACGCAGCCAGCTCGTCGTTACCTTTTAACACATACTTGGTATAATTCACCCAATATCACCTACCTATACAATTTGCTTTTACTTTAAAGCCTCCGATGCAGATTTTGCACCCTTTCCAGGTTCCCGGGCCCGGAACAGGACTGTAAATCTGCCAAACTCTATGCAAAAATCATTATAACATATCTGTTTTTGCACTGTCCAGTATTGCATAACAATTCCCTGTGTTTTTCCTTGTTTTTTAAACAATACAACCAAAGATATTTGTTTTTTCTCGGGTCTTACATTAGAAAAAGAAAGAAGAAAAACAGTTCCCGCTGTGGGGAATCTGTTTTTCTTCTTTCCGAAATATATCTGTTCTTTTTTCAGTATCTTAATTGTTTTAAGATCAGCCTGCCTGAAGATCATTGAAAGGAACCGGTCCTACCACCTGATCCTCTGAATAATAGACAATTACAGGATAACCGATCTCCATGTAGTAGAAAATCTGCTCCATAGCAGCATTTGGAATATTTACGCAGCCATGGCTTCCGTTGTCAATGTAGAAGCCAGGGATCTCATAATACTCCGCTGCCTGCCACCTTGCATCATGGAGTCCTACCTGATCATTGAAAGGCATCCACCACTGGGACCAGGCACCCGGGAAGGTGGTAAAACTCCAGTCATCCTTCTTTCCGTCAATGGCCCACACAGAACCGGATGGAGTGGAATAACCCTTGGTATCACTGCCGGTGATAACCTTGGTGGAGGTCTTCAGTTCTCCGTTCCAGTACAGCCACAGCGTCTGGGTGGAAATACAGATCTCCACATAGCTGTTACCGATGGTATTGCCTCTTCTGTCCATGGCGGTATACAGATACACCGGCTCTGTAACCACGGTCTGTCCCTCTGTGATAAGGCTGAGCAGCTGTTCTACTGTATCCTCCTGATCGATGCAGTAGCCATAGTCACCACCGCCCTCCAGCATAATGGTATGGCCATAGGAGGTGGTAAACTCCTTTGGAAGACCAAAGGTATCTGTCTCGTAAGCCATATTTCTGACCCATTCAGCTGCCAGATCTCTGTTGATGGCAATGGAACCATCCTCTGCTTCATACACCCACTGGGAAAGCTCTGCTTTTCCAAGATGGAACTGAGTTTCCACAAAATCGTAGGTGATATCTGCGGAGATCATGGAATTCATCTTATCGATTTTTTCAAGAAGCTCTTTGTTATCCTTCCTGATCTCAGGCTGTACATACAGTCCTGCCTGATCCAGATCCAGCTGCAGATCATAACCTGTAATGGCATTCATAACCGCCTGCTCCACCTCCGGCTGATGGATGAGGGTTCCCTCCACCTCCGGCTGCGCCTCAAAGCCCTGCTCCTTCAGGACTGGTCTGGCGTTTTCCGGCTGAATGATATTCTCTTCCTTAAAACACTGGAAAGAAGCAACAAGATTTTTCATCTTTTCCTCAGAATAGGTAAAATCCTTACCGATCTCATGCTCCTTGTTTCCCACCACTTTGATCATCCAGAGATTGTACTCCTGCTGCGCCAGAAGCTGATCCACCTCACCGGAATCGGTATACAGGAAATCCATCTGCTTTCCTGTAATGGTGTCCTCCAGCTCTCCTCTCTCCTTCACGGTGAGCTTATAGTTATCCATTTCATACTGCATCTCTTCCTTGGCCATCTCTACAGTCATGTTGGAACAGTCAATTCCATTGATGGCAGTTCCTGCGAAGAAATGCTCTTTATAATAGTTGCGGCCTGCAAAATACACCGCTCCCAGCAGAACCACTGCCGTACAACCTGCCGCAATACCGGCAATCATACTCTTTTTCATTCCACTTATCCCCCTCAGATACACAGATCAGTGTTTTTTTAACTCCTCTACACTCTCCCAGATCCCCGGAAGTTCCTCTTCCATCATATCTTTCCAGTCATCCTCATACTCGGAAATACAGGATTCCTCATCCGCCAGAATTCGTTTCACATATCCATCCAGTGAACCGAAATCCCTCTCATAGCAGTGATAGGAGTTTGCTCTGTGGGTATAGGAGCCAACGGGCAGCTCCAGAGCATCCGCCACTCTCTTCTGCAGCATGATCAGGGCAAACATGTTCATAAATGATGCCTTGCATGCATCATTGCTTCTGAAGAGAACCTTGCACTCCAGTTTTCCGTTTCGAACAAAAAACTGAATGTGCTGCAGACAGGCCGGATCTTCAGAAGATACATCCTCTGCATTTCTCACCAGGATCACCGCACGGCGGGAGGAGGGATTTCTCTTCAGATCATCAATTACAAACTGGATCTGATCAATGGTCTCTCCTGCCTGATTCTTCATGGCAGCCATACGGTTATGATAGGTATACACCCAGTTTCCTTTTTCAATCTCAAAATCCAGGATTCCATCCAGCATCTCCATCACATACTGCTGCAGCTCTCTGGGTCCGCCGATAAAACACTTGCTGATCATAGGCTCCGCAAGGGGCTCAGTGATCTCAATGGTCATGCCAGCCTCCAGACAGGTGGTATTCCAGTCTGAGCAATCCACCACTTCTCCCTGGTTTTTTAATTTCAGAAGTGCCTGATGATAGGCCTTCGGAAGGTTTTTTTCTGTAACTAAAATTTCAGACATAATCGTCCCTCTTTTTCTGATATTTTTCTATCTGCTTTTCCCTGCTTAAGCAGCAGGAAACATCGGACTGAAAGAGTCCAGTTATGGTAAGTATAGCATTATTTTGTCAAAAAAAGAACAAAAAACGAAAAGAATTCGTTTTTTGTTCTTTTAACTTCATCAGACATGAACAACCTGTCAAATCTCATGAAAAATCGACAGGGTTCCTTCTTCACTGCTCCAGGATGGCCACAGACCGTTTCAGGATTCCCTTCATCTGTGCGATACAGATCCCGTAATTGGTAAAGGGAACTCCCTGATCCATTGCTGATTTCATGCGGTAGGTAACCTCTCTCTCATTCAGCATACAGCCGCCGCAGTGGATCACCAGGGCATAAGGGGAAAGATCCTCCGGAAATCCCTTGCCTGAGCTGGTCTCAATGATCAGTTCTTTTCCTGTATGCTTCTTCAGCCAGGCCGGCAGCTTTACAGTGCCGATATCACCGCACTGTCTGTGGTGAGTACAGCCCTCGCTGATCAGAACTCTGTCTCCGTCCTTCAGTTCCTCAATGGCCTTCACACCCTTTACGGCTGTGGTAAGGAATCCCTTATATCTGGCCATAAGAATGGAAAATGAGGTAAGAGGAATATCCTCCGGCACATCCTTCGCCACCCGTTCAAAGGCCTGACTGTCTGTGATCACCAGAGCCGGCTTCTGAGAAAGCTTTGCAAGGGCTTCCTTCACCTTGTCCTCCTTGATACCCATCACGATACCGTCTCCATCCAGCACGTCACGGATCATCATCTGCTGGGGCAGGATCATTCTTCCTTTGGGTGCCGCCGAATCAATGGGCATCACCAGCAGAATCACATCCTCCGGCTTCATCAGATCCCGTACCAGCACCCGTTTGCTCTCCTGGAGTTTTCCGGCTCTGGCCATCATCTCCTTCAGCTCATAGATATTGGTGTTATGGAGAGCGGATACCCAGATTTCCTTCTCCGTTGCAGATGGCACCGTCTGCAGAAGATCCGACTTATTCCAGGCCACCACATAGGGAATCTCCTTCTCCCTGAAGAGCCGGATCAGCTCCTCTTCTGTCTCTCTGAACCCTTCCGTGGCATCCACGATCAGCACCGCCAGATCCACCCGGTTCAGTGTCTGCTTTGTTTTTTTGATACGAAGCTGACCCAGGGCCCCCTCATCATCAAAGCCCGGTGTATCGATCACCACCACCGGACCTAAGGGCAGCAGCTCCATGGATTTTGTAACCGGATCTGTAGTGGTTCCCTTTGTATCAGACACCACAGCCAGATCCTGGCCTGTGACAGCATTTACCACGCTGGATTTTCCCGCATTTCTTCTGCCGAAAAAACCGATCTGTATTCTCTCACCGGAAGGTGTATCATTTAATCCCATATTTTCTCCTTTCCAACCAAGTTCCTCTGCAACCCATTATCGCAGCAAAAATTTTACATGAAACGTAGCTTTGTTCTGCCCGCGTAACGTTAGTGAAGCTGCTGAAGAATCCGGGCAAATGCCTCCTCCTGAAACAGATTCACCATATCTCTTCTGAAGCAGCGACCGGAAAATGCCTGGTGAGGCAGAGAACAGAAAACTGCATCTGCCGGACAGATGGGGCGATACAGAGGATCTGCAACAATCCGCTTCGCCCTCTTAAGGGCAGCCTCCGCCTCCTCTTCCCCATAGGTCCTGATGTCCAGAGTTCCTGTCAGCACCGGATCCGCCTCCACAGGGCAGAGTACAGAACAGGTCATTCCTGTTTTTTCTGTAATAGCTGCCGCCAGAGAGCCCATGGTCACCGGCTCTCCCACCAGAGTCACCCTGCCGCCGCAGCTGCAGGCTCCCCGGTTCAGATAGGGAATCCGATTCTGGCCATCAGCTTCTGTATCCCGAAGGCATTTCAACAGTTCTTTTGCAAAACCGCCCACAGGACAGCCTGCCACCCAGGGGATTCCAAAGGACTGTTCCAGATATCGGGCCATTGGAAAGCCGGTGGCGGATACCACCAGATTCACTGTGGATTCCAGGGCAGTTCTCAGCTGTTCCGGGGACTCACCCATGGCCCAGCAGCTCTGAACCTTCCAGCCATCATTTTCCAGAATTTCCCGCAGGCTCTCCACAGAGCCCTCTGCAGCAAACTCCAGCGGGGTGGCACCCAGAATATTTACTGAACTCTTTATTCCCTCTGACCGAGGACATTTTCCAGCTGATTTTACCGGCCCCCCTGCAGCCACGGGATTCCTGCCTGTAACAGAATCGGCTGTATTCCCTTCCAGAAAACACTTAGCCACCGCCAGAAAGGCCTGACCTGCACCATATACATAGTCATGCATACCGTTGGCCGGAGCAAAAAATGCAGGAATTCCTGTATCACGGGTAATCAGCTTTGCAAGAGCCGGAAAGTCCGTACCATTCATATAGGGAATAGGACTGCTGGTAAGGGCAATAAAATCCGGTTTCAGCTGCTCTGCAGCCTCCTCCACCTCCCGGATCAGCTTCTCATCGTCTCCCATAATGGCATCCGTATTGGAAAGACCGGTGATATAGATCAGACTGTCGCTGTCATACCATCTTGTCTCATCATGTGTATTGTAGGTGGAATTGCAGCCGGAGGGATCGTGGATCACCACCATCCCACCCATCTCAAACAGAGCAGAGGCCACCCCGGATACATCCCCTGTATACACCGGAATAATTCTGTAAGAACGATTCATACATATATCCTTCCTTTTTATCTATCGATAAACCTTCATACGCAGCTTTCGCAGCCCAGTCCCTTTCTGGGAACAAGATCTCTTGTATCCTTTTCCTCGCACCAGGCCTCCTGCATCAGTTGTGCCATACGGCGGATTCCATCAAATCCCTGGAGATTTCCTCCCTCCACCATGTTGACAAAATAGCCGGTGCCTGCGAACCAGGCAGCCTGGGGACCGATGGCCAGGGTTTTTTCCCTGGTTTTCCTTGGATGTATCCTGTTCAGAGGCTGGATGGTTGAACACAGCAACAGCTCCGGGGCCTCTCTCTGAAGCCAGGAAAATGCCGCTTCCTCCTCTGTATTCACTGCATTCAGGAACACCTTCTCCACCCGGAAACCATGCTGCAGAAGGAGTTTTGCCAGTCCCAGGGGCCGGGGATGCACCACATAATCAATCCACACAGGAGCATCACCCATCAGCTGCTTTGCCTGAAGAAGGCTCTCCTCACAGGCGGCAATCTCCTGGGAAAACCACTGTTCTCTGTCTGTGGCTCCCCTGTCCCCAGATGCCAGGCAGGAGCCATTGCAATCCGTGACCTCCATGCCTTTGACGGGGCTTTCTCTTTTTCTCTGCTCCACCCAGTCCAGAAGGACATTCTCCTGATTCTTTATCTCCTCATAGTCAAAGGTCATAGGCAGATACAGTCCTTTTTTTCCCAGCCGCTGGGCGGTGAGCTGCACAGGAAGACGGCCATTTGGCACCACGGAGAGAAACAGATCTGCCTCTCCCAGTCTCACATACTCTTCATAGCTTTCTGTATCCGGCATCTGCAGGAAGGAGATGCCCTCTGCTGCCAGAAGACGCTTCAGATCACAGGTATCAGCCAGGGACACATTGGTGCCAATGAGGGCTGCGCTGTCTTTCTCTGTATGAGCATCCTTCAGCACCCGGTACATGGATATTCTCAGTTTCTGATCAGGGGTCAGTCCCTCCTTCTGGAGAATGGGGTCCATATAGCCTCTGATGAAATCAATTTCCGGGAATTCCTCTTCCAGCTCTCTATAGATCCTGTTGATATCACAGCCCAGAAAATGATGGGTACACACGGTAAAAAGGCATACCGCCGGTGGCAGCTTCGGCAGCTTGCGCAGCACGTCTGCCACCCCCTGAATGGTGATATCCTCCACGGTTCCCTCAATGAGATCCTCCTCCTTCAGAATCACAAAGGAAAACCGCTCTGCTCTGTTCATCTCGGCAGCGGTCAATACAACACCCCGCATGCAGTTTACGGCACACACATAGATCTGCTGTGCCTCCGGCACATTCATACCGATGTGTACGATATTCCAGGTCCCATGGGCAGGTGGATTAAACTCCAGTGCATGGGCAAAGGGTGCCGGATACTCTGCTTCCCTGATGGGAATTTCTATATTCTGTATCATCTGTTATCCTCCAGAATCAACCTGGCCAGAGTGCTG
Source organism: Lachnospiraceae bacterium (assembly GCA_030526405.1). Taxonomy (GTDB): domain Bacteria; phylum Bacillota; class Clostridia; order Lachnospirales; family Lachnospiraceae; genus JAKSRN01. Next base: position 76,352 of record JAUNCZ010000006.1, read on the forward strand.
TAGGCTTCAGCCATCTCACTGTCCGGATATGCCTCAATCACAGTTTTTCCCTGCTCCTCCGCCTCCGGCACCAGAGAGCAACGGGGCAGTGTCAGCAGCACTGTGCTGTTAAAATCCTCCGCCAGCTGCTCTGTACGCTGCTTTTCCTGTTTTGTCTCACGGCTGTTTACAATAAAGCCTCCAAGAGAAGCATATCCTCTGCCTCGGAACCGCTCCACCGCCATGGCTATATTGCCGGCGGCATAGATGGACATATTTTCACCAGAGGTGAGAATATAGACCTTGTCTGCATAACCGGCTCTCATGGGCATGGTAAAACCGCCGCACACCACATCTCCCAGCACATCGTACAGCACGATATCCGGCTGATAGGTCTGGTAAGCACCCTTTTCCTCCAGCTTCTCCAGAGCGGTGATGATACCTCTTCCTGCACAGCCAAGGCCGGGAGTTGGACCTCCTGCCTCCGCACAGAGGACTCCGTCCTGCCCCTGAAGAATCATATCCTCCAGGGAAAAATCATCCTTTTTCTCCCGCACCAGATTCAGGATTGTTTCCATCCTTTTCCCCTCATGATGGGTAATAGTAGAATCCGCCTTTGGATCACAGCCAATCTGCAGCACACGAAGGCCAAGTTCTGCAAAGGCCGCCGCCAGATTGGATACGGTGGTGGATTTTCCAATTCCACCCTTTCCGTAAAATGCCAGTCGGATCACGCTCCCACCTCCTTCTGGTCTTCCTTTGAAATTACGTTGGAATAGGCAGTTTTTGCAGAAACGCCCTTCAGACGTCCGATTCTGCCTGCCAGTGAACTGATCACATCCTGTGGTGCATCGATCACCACACAGATAATGTTCACACCCTTCTCTCTGTAGGGAATTCCCATTCTTCCAACAATATACTGACCTGCCTCGCTGAGAAGGACATTGATCTCATCAGGAGATACTCCCTCCTCAACGATCACAGAAATTACAGCAACTCTTGTTTCCATATACACTCCTCTTTGCAAGCAAACTCATCCCTGCAGCAGACTCCTTGTCGTAGTCCGAACCGCCTTCTTCAGTGTAAGACTACTCCAACTCATCCCTGCAAGCAGACTCCTTGTCGTGGTCCGAACCGCCTTCTTCATTCGCAGTCCCGCCCTTCCGGCTTACTGTCTGCTCCGCAGACGGACTGCTCATGTCTCGGCGCTTCCTCAGTGTAAGACCGCTCCAACTCGTCCTTACAAGCAGACTCCTTGTCGTAGTCCGAACCGCCTTCTTCATTCGCAGTCCCGCCCTTCCGGCTCACTGTCTGCTCCGCAGACGGACTGCTCATGTCTCGGCGCTTCCTCAGTGTAAGACTACTCCAACTCATCCCTGCAAGCAGACTCGTTGTCGTAGTCTTACACTGGTAACCTGTTTTAACAGATGCGTGGCAGCAGTTCTCCGCCTGGCTGAGGCAGAATTGTTTTCGCTCCGATCTCGGTAGTCATGACAACCTTTCCGGGATGCTCCTCTGTCACCTGACCGATAATGGCTGCATTTTCGGAATATTTCTCCCTTCGCAGTGCATCCACAATTGCCTGTGCATGCTCCATAGGTGCGAAGATTACGAGACGTCCCTCACAGGCCAGATATAAAGGCTCCAGTCCCAGCATGCCGCAGACACCTTTCACCTGGGGCTGAACAGGCACACTCTGGGAATCCAGAAGGATGCCCACATTGCTCTGTCCTGCAATCTCATAGAGAACAGTGCCCACACCGCCTCTTGTGGCATCACGGATCACATGGATATCCTTTGTCACATTCAGGATTGCCTCCACATTGCCCCACAGTGGTGCACAATCAGAGGTAATTTCTGCATCGATGCCGAATTTTTCCCTCTCCAGAAGGATGGTACAACCATGACGTCCCACATCTCCCGTTACGATAATAGCATCCCCGGGTTTTGCCAGATAGCCTGATGTCTCCACACCGGGAAGGATCTCACCCACGCCTGTTGTAGTAATAAATACACCGTCCACCTGACCTTTTCCTGCCACCTTTGTGTCACCGGATACGATCTCCACACCGGCTTCCCTGGCAGTCTTCTCCATGGCAGCGGCAATCTCCTCCAGCTTATCCATAGGGAAGCCCTCCTCAATTACAAAGGCGCAGGAGAGATATTTGGGCTTTGCCCCCATACAGGCCAGATCATTAACAGTTCCACAGATGGACAGCTTTCCGATATTACCTCCAGGAAAAAAGGATGGAGAAACAATAAAACCGTCTGTGGTCATTGCCATCCGTCCCACAGGAGGAGTCAGCACTGCAGCATCATCAGCTGTCAGGCTGGGATTGGCAAAATGTGCCTTAAATACACGGTCAATCAGCTCTGATGTCTGTTTGCCGCCTGCACCGTGGGCCAGTGTTACTGTCTTACTGTTCATCATATTTCCATTCCTCCATACTGATAATAGGCAGAGCAGGCTCCCTCACCGGATACCATGCAGGCTCCGATGGGATGCTCCGGTGTGCAGCCCTTGCCAAATACCTTGCAGTCGCAGGGTTTGCATTTTCCCTGCAGCACCTCACCGCAGCGGCAGGCAGGATTGCTTCTTCCCTTCACCTCCGGAAGAGAAAATTTCACTCTTGCATCATATTCTGCATACTCTTTTTTCAATTTCATTCCAGAAGCTGGGATCACTCCCAGGCCTCTCCACTCAGAATCGCAGGCCTCCATCATCTCAGCCACGATTCGCTGTCCCTCAGGAGATCCCTCCTGTTTTACCACTCTTGGATAGGCATTTGCAAAGAAGGGTTTCCCCTCCCCGCCCTTTTTAATGGCCACTGCCAGTGCTGTCATCAGCTCCTTTGCTGTAAAGCCTGCCACAACACCGCTGACTCCTTCCTCTGCCAGCTGTTCACAGAGAGCAGTTCCTGTCACAGCATTCACATGTCCCGGATACAGGAACACATCTGCGCTGCCCTTCAGTGCCTGATAGGCATTGGGCATGGTCTTGTTTGCTGTGAGAAGGCTGAAATTGGTAAGACCTGCTTCCTTTGCCTTCTTTACAGCCAGTGCACTGGCCGGTGTGGTGGTTTCAAAGCCCACTGCCAGAAATGCCACCTGCTCATCCGGATGTTCTTTTGCATACTCCACAGCATCCATGGGAGCATATACCACCTGAATTTTTGCCCCTTTTGCCCTTGCCCCTGCAAGGCTCATCTCTGTTCCAGGCACCCTCACCAGGTCTCCGAACGTACAGATGGTCACCTGATGGTCCAGGGCCAGCATGATCGCCTCATCGATGAATCCCACCGGTGTAACACACACAGGGCAGCCTGGTCCTGAGATCAGCTCCACCTGCGGCGGAAGGATTTTTCTGATTCCGAGACGGAAGATCTCGTGTGTATGGGTCCCGCATACCTCCATAATGCGGAGCTTCGGTCCCTGATAACCGGTGATGATCTCAGCCGGTGTTACTTTTCCATTACTCATCCAAGCAGTTCCTCCATCAATGCATCTGTCTCTGTTTCATCATCCTCTGTGATCTTTGCAATGGCCACACCGGCGTGCACCATTACAAAATCTCCCGGCTCAAGGTCAGTGAGAAGATCTGCAGAAACCTCTCGTTTCGCTCCAAATGCATCCACCACCGCGGTGCCATTCTGTACTTTAACAACCTTTGCAGATAATCCTACACACATGCTGTTTTCCTCCTGTATTTATCATATGTTCCATTTATTTCAGGGATTCATCATTCCGTAATAGGCCTGTCCCAGACCGATTCCACCGTCGTTTGGCGGAATCAGGCTGTGGGTCAGCACTGTAAAATTCTCCTTTTCCAGTCCCGTCTGCACCATCTCAAGAAGAAGGAGATTCTGGAAACAGCCGCCGCTTAAGGCTACCCTGTTGACTCCTTTTTCCTGCCGGATCCTGATGCAGCTCTGAATCAGCATATCCGCCAGACCTCTGTGGAACAACCATGCCAGATACTCCGGCTCCTCACCGGAAAGCCTTCTCTCCAGAAGTCCCTTCACCAGAAGGTCTGTGGCCAGCACAAGGGAGGAACCCTCCTGCTGCTGCGCTCTGTCCACACGGAGGCTCCACCGATCTTTTTCACCACCGGACAACTGATTCTCTTTATTCACTTTAGTATCGATAGTATCCGTATTATCTCTGTTTTCCTGTTTTTCCGTATTTTCTCTTCTCTGCCGCTTCACCCACCGCTCTGCTGCAAACTGCAGGGCTGTGGATGCCTCGCCCTCAAAGGTGGAGGCTTTTCTGATGCCAAGAATTGCACTGACTCCGTCAAACAGCCGTCCTGCGCTGGTGGACACAACGGAGTTGATTTTTCGATCTGCCATCACCAGCTGCATCTTCAGAGTCATTGCATCGCAGAGTTCCAGCTTCTCTGCCAGCTCTGCTGTTTTTTCCTTATCCTTCAGGAGGCTGTACAGCATGGATACCGCAATGCGCCATCCTTCTTTAGAGGAACTGTCCCCTCCGATCTGGAGAAATGGCTTAATATGTCCTTCCCTTGTATAGCCATGGCTGTCGCAAAGCAAAAGTTCACCTCCCCAGATGGTGCCGTCCTCTCCGTAGCCGGTACCGTCGAAGGAAAGGCCGATCACCGGCTCTGTGGTATCATTTTCCGCCATACAGGATAAAATATGTGCGTAATGATGCTGGATCTTCACCACCGGAAGTCCCAGCTCCTCAGCCAGCAAAGTGGAATTATATCCTGGATGGAGATCACAGATCACCTTCTCCGGCTGTACCTCCAGAAGGGTCTGAAATCTCTGAATAGTCTCCTTTAAGGCGGTGACGGTTCTGAGATCCTCCAGGTCCCCCACGTAGGGAGAAGGGTAAAACAGTCCGTTTACGCCAATGCAGAAGGTATTCTTCAGCTCGCCTCCCATGGCCAGCACACAGCCCTTCATCTCCCGGGAGGAAAGGGTTGGCAGGGGAGCATAGCCCCTGGACCTTCTGATCATATAGGGAGCATCTCTGTAAAAATCCATGACGGTGTCGTCCGCACGGATCCGGATCATTCGATTATGGGAGAGAATGGTATCACACAGATACCCCAGTTCCTCCGATGCATCCCTGTCATCTCTGCAGATGGGAGCTCCGGACACGTTGCCGCTGGTCATCACCAGGCAGTCCGGCATCTGAATGCCATCCTCCTCACCGGGATCAAACAGCAGAAGCTGAACCGGTGCGTAAGGCAGCATCACACCCACCTTTGGGTTATCCGGTGCAATGGATGGTGCCAGACGGCCCCCCTCCTTTTTCTCCAGCAGAAGAATAGGCTTCTGATGACCGGTGAGGATCTCCCTCTGGGCCTCTGTAAAGCTGCATTCTCTTTCCACCGTTTCCATATCCCGCATCATCACCGCCAGAGGCTTCATGGGTCTTGTCTTTCTGGTGCGCAACAGCTGCACCGCCGATTCCGCGGTGGCATCACAGCAGAGATGATAGCCTCCAATTCCCTTGATGGCGGCAATTCCCCCCTCTGCGATCACCCTTCTGGCCTCCCGGATGGCTGGGGCATTCTGTATCGCTGCTCCTGCATCCAGCTCCCTGTTGGTGATGGCTGTTTTATCTGTTTTTCCCGGCGGCAGGATATAGACCCTGGGGCCGCAGTCATTGCAGCAAACCGGCTGGGCATCGTATCTTCTGGTGGCCGCACTGTAATATTCCTCACTGCATTCCGGGCACATGGGATATTCTTTCATGCTGGTGCGCTCTCTGTCATAGGGCAGAGCATCCAGAATGGTAAGCCGGGGACCACAGCAGGTGCAGTTGATAAAGGGATGATGAAACCGCCGATCGGCCAGGTTCTCCAGCTCCCTTTTACACTCCTCGCAGATGGCGATATCAGGAGAAATGAAGATTTCCCCTGTGGTTTTTGCACTTTCTATAATACTGAATTCCGGATATTTCCGGCTCTCCTCCAGTGGATGACTGTCAATCTTCAGGATGGCCGCCCTTTTTGGAGGCTGGTTTTTCAACAGCTCTTCAAACTGCTGCACCTGACTCTCCGATCCCTGGGCGTAGATTTCCACAAATGGTCCCCTGTTGCACACACTGCCGGTGATCCCCACCGCTGCAGCATGACGGCTTACTGTGGGGCGAAATCCCACCCCCTGGACGATCCCGTATACCCGGATCTGTTTTGTAATCACGTTCATATCTATTCCTCAACCATTAATGCATTTTTCCTGAAACTGCAAAATGGGGAAGATCCAGCCAGCTTCCTGTATACTGCTGAACCAGGTTCTTCAGCTCCGGATCTGCCATGATCCAGTCATAGTCCCCCTGATATACAGCTTCTGTAAACTGCTTTTCTCCTGTAAGACGAAGATCCCCTTCCCGGGAAATCTCCGGCAGCTTCATAAACCAGGTAGCCACACAAACCTGTCCGGCACCCTTTTCAAGAAGCAGCTTTCTCATGGTCACTGCACTGACCTGCTGGGACACAATGAGGATGTTCTTTCCCTGACAGTTCTCTCCCTGGGGCAGCTGTCTCAGAAGCCCCTCCAGGATCTCCTCTGCCAGAGGATCCCATATCTCATAGGGAGTTCCGAACCGTTTCTCCAGATATCTGGCCGCTGCCACACCGGAGGGTGCCGCCACCAGATTCTTCCGGGCTTTCCCTGCAGTTTTCACCCGCTCCAGTCCGCAGTCCATACCATAGGTATCCACAGTATTCCAGCCCTGTTTCTTAAGAACAGCCTGAATTTTCTTCCCTGCAGAAAGATCGCTGTAGTTCAGAGGGGTTACCCCCAGAACACCGATACGGTCCTCCTCCACCATCTGATTTCCCTTTTCTCCTGCTCCTTCCGAAACTTCTGACTGCTGCGGAACAGCACTGGGCTTCTGAACTTCAGATACCTGCTGGACCTCTTCCGCAAACACAGAAAACAGCTCCAGATACGCCTTCTTCTCCCCTTCATCATAGAGATCCATTCCGTTGGTCTCCACAGTCAGAACAGGCAGTTTTGTTTTCTTCTCTGCCATTCGGCGAAGGGCATGATAATCCGTAGCGATCACCGCCGGCACCGGTGTTCCGATCACCGATGCAAAGGCTGGTTGTATCTCATTCACAGCTGTAGTCAGTTTTCCAACCAGCTGGTCATCTCTACCCAGGATGGCATCCATATCACGAAGTCCGGCACTGAAGATGGCACTTTTCTGACGGAACCATCGGGGCTCATCAAAACCGCAGATATTTCCCACACAGCCGCCGGCATCACAGATTACCTGAATACCTCCCAGCTCAAACAGTACTCCCACCGCACCGGACTGATCCGGCGCAAATGGTGTCAGATACCGACGGAAGGCAAGGTTTGCAGCATGTTCCGGAATCTCTGTTTCCGGAAGCATAGTAAATTCCGTGGTCTTCAGAATCTGATCTTCAGGAGCATGCCCCTCCAGAAGGCTATCCAGAGCTTCATAAAAACGCCATACTGCTGCGTAGCCGAAGGGCTGGATATCACCGTTCCAGTTCAGACATGGTCTGTCCTGATGATAATAGCCGGCATCCTTGCCTATACAGATATCCACCGGACTCTCCACCGGATCATAGGCCACCATGGTGGGCTCCAGATTGGAGTAGATCCTGGTTTCAGGACTCAGTTTTGCCAGCTGCTGCACAAAGAAGAAATTGTCAGCAGTTACCGTTCCAAAGATTTCCCGTACTGCATGTCCGGCAAGAATCAGGGCAGCAGACAGCTCAAAGGGATCTCCATTCATACACTCTCCCACAGAAAAAACAAGGGGAGTCTCTGATTTCTGCCATTTATTTCGAAAATGCTCCGCCGCTGTCTGCGCCTTTTCATAGTAGGCTGTATCCTTCAGCTCCAGCCCTAATGCGGCTCCCAGGGCTTTATACTGTTTCCGGATTCTGTCCGGATCATAAAATCGTCTTAATTCAATAAATGGCACCTGGAGATTTTTCTGGAAATCCTCTGCAGCGAATCTGGCTTCCGGATTCAGCACAAGGTTAAAATTTGCCTCTGCCATCTGCAGAAACTCCTCATAGGTCTCACAGGTAGAAATCTCCCGGATTTTCTTTACGCCCATCTGCTGCAGCAGTTCATACAGCTCACAATCCTTCACAAGAGGAGCAAAAAATCCCAGAATATTCACAGAGGTGGATTTTTTCTTCCTGGGCTCCAGCAGGGAATACAGGGACTGGCGCACATGTACCATAGGGGGCTTTCTTCCCTCACGGGTCAGGGCATACATATAGGAAGGCTTCACAGGAACCGGTACCCTCTCCTCCGCCTTTCTGCAGACACGCTCCATATCGGTACCCAGCAGAGCATCCACACAGGTGATGCAGATCATGATCACCGAAGGCTTGTTTTCCAGGCTGTTGTACACCTCCTCCACCGCCTTGGGAATCTTCTTCAGATGACGTCCCGTTACAATATCTGTCTCATTCATTGTCAGATAGAAAAACCGGTTGGCATAACCCGGAATCCGGCTGATCAGAGAGGTATTTCTTCCACAGCAGCCCGGGGCCACCAGCAGCATCACCGAACCGGGAATGGCAAGAGCTGCCCTTTTAACACCAAAGCCCTCCGCTCCCGGAGAATTAAATGCCAGGGCCGCAGGAGAGCTGTAAATCAGGTGCTTTCCTGAAACCAGGGCATCCGGAAGCTGCTTCAGTCCTCTTTCACTGATCTCTCTGGCAGTAAAACAGCTGACCTTTGTTGTTGTATTATTATCTGTCACTAGTACGGCTCCTTTCCTTATTCCTGTTCCAGTAGCATATTGGCCAGATCAAAGAATACTCTGCTGACCTCTGAATCAGGATCGCCCTCAATTACGGTTTTTCCCTGATCCTCCCAGTAGTTGATATCATTGGATCTGGGCACCTGGCCCACAACCTTAAGACCCCTTTCCGCTGCAAATGCCTGCACCTTTTCTGTCTCATTTTCCACATTTCTGTGGTTCAGGATCAGTCCAAGCACCTTGGCATAGCTGCGATCCTCAAAATTCTTTACTGCACTGTTGATATTGTTGGCAGCATAGAGAGCCATCTTCTCTCCGGAGGTGACGATCAGCACCTTCTCCGCATAGCCCTCACGAATGGGTGCCGCAAAACCTCCGCACACCACATCTCCCAGAACATCATAGAGCACCACATCCGGCTTCTCCCGCTCAAACAGCTCCAGATCCTCCAGCAGCTGGAAGGTGGCAATAATACCTCTGCCGGCACAGCCCAGCCCCGGTGTGGGACCGCCAGTCTCAATGCAGAGGATATTACCGAATCCAATTCTGGAAATATCCTCCAGCGTTTCCGGATCCTCATCCTTCTCCCGCATATAATTCATCACCGGCATCAAAGGCTCTCCCCCCAGCAGATTAATGGTAGAATCCGCCTTTGGATCACATCCAATCTGGATTACCTTTTTTCCCAGCATGGCAAATGCTGCCGCCAGATTGCTGGTGATGGTAGATTTACCAATGCCGCCTTTTCCATAAATAGCAAGTTTTAACATACTGATTTCCTTTCATCCCAAAACTATATATGACAATACTGCCGAAGAATTCCTGCAGGATTCCTCTCCTCACTGCCGGAACGGAATGCAGTGAACTTTCTTCTATGCGTTACTTTTTATTGATTAACACAAAGAGCGACAGGTGCTCCTCCCCCCGGGAAGCACCTGTCGCTCTCTATTACCCACCTGATATCCTGAAACTGCGTAACAGATTCAAGTCGACGCTTGCGGAGACTTGGCGCGCGATTCTGGTCAGCTTTAGCTGACATCTTCCTATCAGAATCGCTGCGCATCCTCGCGCCCTAGATGCACAACATTGTTTCAGCCCGGAATCACCTCGCCGTCACAGTCATGTTTTTTTCTCTCTCTATCCTTTCAGGATTCACTTTCGGATCGCACGCTTACCGTCAGGTCATTCTGAAAACGGAACGCAGACTGCCGAAGCAGCTATATGAAACAATACAATTTCATACAGTCAGGCCGCCCCAAAACACTACTCAATCCGTCCACTCTATACACGAGGGTACGGTCTGTCCTGCGTTCATGTTACTTGAATACTAGCATACTTTATCAGTATTATCCAGTATTTTTTTATATTATGTTGTTTTTTTGTATACTTTTTCACATATAGCAGTTCCACAGCAGAAATCAAGTCGACGCTCGCGGTGACTTAGCCTGCAGTGGTTCATTTTCCAACCAGTACAAAGCGCGCTTGTAACGCACTCTCCCAGCCAGATTTTTCATAAAACGTATCTGTATTTTGTTTGCCAGGAAAATAACACAATTTCCTGGCAAGATTACAGTGTCAAAAGGTCAGAGCCACCGGTGCTTGCACGTACGGTGGTGATAGACCTTGTGACACGCCCCAAAGATGAGGATGTAAGTGGGGCGCAAGCACCACGATATCCGAATCTTGGGGAGGATTGTGGGAGTACGAAGTACGAAACAATCCGTGTAATCTGTTTTTGGGGGCTTTTGACACCCGAATCCTGGCAAATGAAAAAAGCTCCAGATTTTCATCTGGAGCTTCAAAACAGGGCTACAAGGATTCGAACCTTGAAATGACGGAGTCAGAGTCCGTTGCCTTACCATTTGGCGATAGCCCTTTGTCTTGCAATGAATATTATAATATATCAGGTTCTTAAAAAATGCAAGTACTTTTTTCAATTTTTTTCAAAAAAAGTGATTTTTTCTCAAAAACCCTGGAAAACTCCCCTTTCACAGGCCTTTGGTAAGGATTACTATATTCTTCATTCTATATTTAGTAAATATCATTATGTTCTTTTCATTGACAATCCTTCAATTTTGTATTATTTGTATTATATACATTAATACAAAGAGAACTTACACACTATAATACACAGGGAGGAACCCAATGATTATTTCCATTGACGATTATTCTGAGATTCCTATTTATCAGCAGATACGGGATCAGATTGTGATCGGCCTGTCCCAGGGAAAGCTAAGACCCGGGGAACAGCTGCCCACTGTTCGAACTCTGGCGGCTGAGATTGGAATCAATACCATGACAGTAAGCAAATCCTACCAGCTTTTAAAACAGGAGGGCTACATTGTTACAGACCGTCGAAACGGAGCCAGAATCCGTTCTGATTTCCCAGATATCCGCCAATTCAGCGAAGAGAATCTGTTACTACTGAAAAAAATAGCTTCAGAGGCCAAACTGGCAGGACTTTCCCGGGAGGATTTCCTGCTGGAATGCCAAAAGGCATACGGAGGTGAAGAATTATGATCATGAATATTATTCTCGGGGCAACCATGTACCCCACCATGCTTCTGGTATTTCTGATTACCAGAAAACAGACACTGAAGAGATCCAATCTGATCTTTGGTGTCCATCTTCCAAAGGAACAGATGGAATCTGAGGAGGTAAAACGGATCACAGAACGCTGCAGAAAACAGCTGAATCTGGTTCTGGCAGAGATGATCCTTCTGCCTATCCCCATTTTTTTCCTGAAGCACTACTCTGTGGAATTCACCCTGTGGATGCTCTGGTTCTTTCTGAATCTTGTGGTGATGTCAGTACCCTTTATTCTTGCAAATAAGAAGGCTCTGAAATTAAAAGAGCCCAGGGAAGAAACATCGACTCCTTTCATTCGCCATGTGGAACTGAATATCCTTCGCACTGTGAAGCTTAAGGACTTTCTTCCTGCAATTCTGATCTCTGCAGCTGCTGCCATTGCAGTTTTTCCTGCCGGATCAGAACTGCTGCTTCCCCTGAAGATCGTTGCCGCAATCTTTGCTGTTCTGACACCTCTCTTCTATCTCACGGCTCTTTGGATGGACCGCCTTCCAGTGATGGTGATCAGCGAAGACAGTAAAATAAATACCACTTACGCAAGGGCCAGAAAAACAGTGTGGAAAAACACCTGGTTGTGGATGAGCTGGCTGAACACCGCCGTAATCCTGACCACCGTCATCACAGTGCTGCTGGATTTCCACTGTTATACAGTATTTCTGATCGCCACCATTCTGGAATCTCTGTTGGGAATCCTTCTTCTGGTGAGAACCGGCAAAACCATGCAGCTGGTGGATCAGAAATATGCCCCAGAACTGGAGCCAGCCTTTGATAAAGACGATGACCAGTATTGGATCTGGGGTATGTTTTATTACAATCCATCTGATAAACGCAGCTGGGTAGAGAAACGCTTCGGCATCGGCACCACTGCCAACATGGCAAAAAACACAGGAAAAGCCACTGTGGTGGTGGCAGTGCTGGCTCTGATCTGGATTCCCTTTATGTGTATCTGGATGATCCTTGGTGAATTCACACCCATGCATATCTATGTGAAGGAAAATACAGTGATCTGTCATCATGTAAAGGAGGATTATGTGATTCCTATGGATACCATTGAGAATGCATTTCTGCTGGAAGAACTGCCTGCCACCCGTGGAAGAATCAACGGAACCGGTGCAGAGGATATGGAAAAGGGAAAATACAACGGTAAAGGAGTAGGAATGTATACCTCCTTTGTAAATCCCCAGAACAGTGCCTTCATTCAGCTGGTTGCAGAAGGGAAAACCTATATTATCTGCGGGGAAACAGATGCGGAAACCCTGGAAGTGCTGGATGCATTGCTGACAACAGAAAACTTTTCGTAATGTAAACAAAAGAATGATCGCCACTCCTATGCAGAGCTGGCGATCATTTTTCATTTCATAAATCTTTATTTCGACAGAGTCAGTGCATAAAATGCCACTGCACTTGCCGCTGCCACATTCAGAGAATCCACACCGTGGGCCATAGGGATCTTTACAGTAAAATCACACTGGGCAATGGTACTCTCCGGCAGTCCCATTCCTTCATTTCCAAGAATTACCGCCAGCTTCTCCACCTTTGCCAGCTCCGGATCGTCGATAGACACGGAATTGTCCGTGAGGGCCATGGCACAGACCTTGTAACCCGCCGCATGGAGCTCATCAATGTAACTGTAAACTTTCCTGTCATTTCCCTCTGTTCCGGCATCACCGGAAGAATCCTGTTTGTTCACTGCCCCCTGATTGCCCGCTGAGTCAGTAGCATCAGACAGATAAAAATCCTTGGATGGCGTATAGCCCTTAAAAAAGGTCCATGGAATCTGGAACACAGTGCCCATAGATACACGGCTGGCCCTTCTGTACAGGGGATCTGAACAGGTGGATGTAAGGATCACCGCATCCATATTCAGAGCTGCCGCAGAACGGAAGATAGCTCCCACATTGGTGGGATTCTCCACATCATCCATAATGGTTACACGGATTCTCTCCCCGGGAATCGCCTCCAGGATTTCTGTGACAGTGGGTAGTTCTCGCCTCTTCATCACACTGATCATGCCCCTGGTCATACTTAACCCGGTGATGGAAGAATACAGCTCATGGTCGCATACATAAACACGAAATTCTTCTTTTTCTTTGTCCGAAAAGAAGTCAGAGATCTTTTCCAGCACCTCTTCCGCTTCCTGATTCAGGTGATTCTTTTCTGCCAGAGCAGATACCGGCTCATACCCTGCCCTCATGGCTCTCTCAATCACCTTCGGACTTTCTGCAATGAACAAGCCGATTTTTGGTTCATAATAATGATACAACTGATTTTCATTGAGACCATCATACATGGCCAGCTCCTCACGGAACTCCTCCATCTGTAAGCTGGTGGTTTCCACCAGTCGAATCTTTGGATATGTTTTCATAGATAAAAACCCCTCTTTGTTTAATCCAGTACCCTCCACTGAGTCTGATAGGAAGATGTCAGCTAAAGCTGACCAGAATCGCGCGCCAAGTTTCCGCGAGGGTCGACTTGAATTCTCACCACCTATGGCATCAGGGGAGATTCCGGCTGAGTTATAAAAGTTCTGCAAACAGTCTGAGAACCAGCTGTCCCAATCGCAGCGGCATAGAACGTCCGCTTCTGTACTGCTCTGTCACTTCCCGACACTCCTCAAAGGTTTTATCAAAATCTGCCTTGATATCAGTAACAGCCTTGCCTCCATACATATAGCATCCATTTTCAAAATGATGATACAGGCTTCGATAATCCAGATTTATGGTTCCGCAGGTGGCCATCTTGTCATCTGCCACACACATTTTTGCGTGACTGAAGCCCGGCGTCCACTCATAAATTCTGACACCATTTCTGACAAGTCGATGATAAAAAGATCTTGTGACACTGTATACAGTCTTTTTATCCGGTATTCCGGGAGTAATGATCCGCACATCGACACCTCGTTTTGCAGCCAGTGTCATGGCATGATTCATCTCATCTGTCAGAATCAGATAAGGAGTTGTAAAATAGCAATACTTCTCTGCCTTGTTCAGCATGGTGATATACACCTCTTCTCCCACCTGCTCATTGTCCATAGGCGAATCTGCATAGGGAGTAACATAGCTGCAGGTATTCTCACCCACCTGCACCTCAGGAAATTCCACGTTCAGATACTGATAAAAATCCGTGTCGTCCTCATCATGCTCATTGATGGCGTTCCACATCTCCAGAAACATGGCGGTAAAACTTCTTACTGCCCTTCCAAAAATCTTAACACCGGTATCACGCCACATTCCGTAGGGATGGGTGATGTTAAAATACTCATCCGCCAGATTGTAGCCTCCTGTAAATGCAATCTTACCATCAACCACAGTAATCTTTCTGTGATCTCTGTTATTCAGAAACAGATTTCTTCCCAGATCCACAGGGTTAAATACACGACATTTGATTCCAAGAGACTGCATTTTATCCATAAACTGCTGATTATCAATGAAGAAAATGCTGCCCATATCATCATAAAACAGGCGCACTTCCACACCGTTGGCTGCACGATCGGCAAGAACCTCCTGGATTCGTCCCCAGGCCTCCTTATCCTCGATGGCATGGTATTCCATAAAGATAAAATGCTCTGCCTCTCTCATTGTCTGAAGCTGAGCCTCCAGCCCTTCCTCCGCGGTGGGATAAAATATCACATCCGTATCACGATAGGTTGGATAGAATGCATATCTCTTCAGATACTTTGCAACACTTGCCGCCGGCGCATCCTTCTCCTGAAATTCTTCCAGTACATCCTGGTTCTTGTCCAGCATGGGCAGGATCACATCATCCACATCCTCAAATCTCTTTCTCATCTTCTTTGTAAGACCATCCATACCCACAAGAAGATAGATACAGACCCCCATCACCGGAGAAACCAGGATCAATATGATCCAGGGCATCTTCATAGTGGAGGTTCGGAACTGAGAATAGATACCAAGTACAAGAAATAATCCCAGAAGCTCCGTTGCAATTTTGAATATGATCAGATACTCATTCAGCTTTGCAAAGGAGACGATCAATACAGCCAGAGAAATCAAAATGGATATTGCCACAAAAAGCAAACGCCGAACACCATTTTTATTTGCGGTCTTCTTCTCAATAGTAATTCTTTTCATAATAATAAACCTTTCCCTTGACCTGGACGGAAAACCACTATCTTTAGCTGATGAGTAGTTGACACATTTTTCTCCTGCATATTCCTTATATAGTAGCTTTCTGTACGGGAAAAGTCAAATCAACCCGCAAAGATTTAATCCTTTTTTTATACCTTCTGAGTAGATGGAATCGGTAACTGTATATCTCTCCCTTAAATACTCAGAAGCCTCCTTCATAACAATTCCCTGAGCAACTGTTTCCAGCATGGGAAGATCGTTCATACTATCCCCAAATCCATAGGTATCTGAAAGAGATATCCCCAAAGCCTGGCAGATTTTTTCCACACCTGTCCCCTTTGTATATCCCTTCAACATGATTTCAATATAATGGTACTCCTTGTGGATCAGCACATCAAACCAGGGAGACAGCGCCTCACTAAGCTCATCAAGGGGACAATCCTCCTCCGGATATCCGGTGATCTTTGAAATCCTGTTAATATCCTCTGTTACAGGTTTCATATAAGAAGGATAGTTTCTTTTCATGGAAGCAACCGCATTCTGAAATACCGGTGGAACATAATTTGTATCCACGTGGAAATAATCGGGATTTTCAATATAGAAGGGACACTTGTATTGATAGAGCAGCGGAATGATCTTCTGACAATCCTCCCCCTCCACAGCAGCATCCACCAACACCTCATCACCAAGGGTTACATAGCTTCCGCAGGCCAGCACCATCCCCTGTAGGGGCAGTGCCCTCACCTCCTCCGGAATCATGCTGGCAGCTCTGCCGGTACAAAGAATATTATTATGACCATTATCCGCGCACTGGGTCAGAGCCTCTCTGGTACTCTCAGGAACACCGCAGTCGTTGCGGTAAAGAGTGCCATCCACATCAAAAAATATAACAGACATAAAAACTCCTTTCGTTGCTGGAAAATGATCCAGAAATGGATATCACGTGGTGGCTCGTGTGCAACTTCACTTCTGGTATTAAAAAAACGAGGATTATGCATCCGAGGGGGATTCGATTCTCCGAACCGCTCTGCGGTTCCTCGGTCCGTTCGCTGGGAAAAAGGTCCACTGGACCTTTTTCTATTTCCAGCTCTTCTCCGAACCGCTCTGCGGTTCCTCGGTCCGTTCGACGGGAAAAAGGTCCACCGGACCTTTTTCTGTTTCCGTCGAACCCCTCGACACCACGTGGTGGCTCGTGTTTAACTTCACTTCTGGTATTAAAAAAACGAGGATTATGCATCCGAGGGGGATTCGATTCTCCGAACCGCTCTGCGGTTCCTCGGTCCGTTCGACGGGAAAAAGGTCCACCGGACCTTTTTCTGTTTCCGTCGAACCCCTCGACACCACGTGGTGGCTCGTGTTTAACTTCACTTCTGGTATTAAAAAAACGAGGATTATGCATCCGAGGGGGATTCGATTCTCCGAACCGCTCTGCGGTTCCTCGGTCCGTTCGACGGGAAAAAGGTCCACCGGACCTTTTTCTGTTTCCGTCGAACCCCTCGACACCACGTGGTGTCTCGTGTTTATTTACGCTTCTGGTATTAAAAAAACGAGGATTTGAAAATCCTCGTTTTTTTAATAGCGAGAGGGGGATTCGAACCCTCGACACCACGGGTATGAACCGTGTGCTCTAGCCAACTGAGCTATCTCGCCATATTAAATTTTATATGGGACCTACAGGGCTCGAACCTGTGACCCTCTGCTTGTAAGGCAGATGCTCTCCCAGCTGAGCTAAGATCCCATATTTAGAAAGCGACCCGGAAGGGGTTCGAACCCTCGACCTCCGCCGTGACAGGGCGGCGCTCTAACCAGCTGAGCCACCGGGCCGTTCGCTTTTGATTGAAGATCGTACCTTCAAAACCGCACACATTTTTCAACATCTCTTCTCATGTTT
>JAUNCZ010000042.1 GCA_030526405.1 Lachnospiraceae bacterium
TATCCTCTTCCTTCTCTTCTGCCTCATCCTCTGAAATCTCAGACTCTGAGGATTCTCCTGTACTATCTGCCCCGGTTTCTTCTGGTCCTGTTTCTTTTGATCCTGTTTCTTCTGCTCCGGTGGCATTGGAGGAGCTGTCGGAGATTGCAGGGGCTTCTATTCCCTGGCCGCTACCATCTGCAGCTCCATATGAAGGTTCGGGGCTTTCAATCTCCGATAAATCTCCTGCATCTTCAGATCCTTCGGACTCCCCTGAAATAGGCTGTCTCTGCTCATCTGCTGAGTTGGCAGTGCTTTCATCTTCGGTCTCTTCCAGGGAGGTTGCCTGGATAAGAGCATCCTCTGATTCAGCAGTCTCTGCCTGCACCGGCACAGCCCCTGCAAAACTGCCGGAACATACCAGCACTCCCGCCAATGTCAGAGCAAGCATTTTACTTACGAATCTTCTCTTCATACTGACACATCCTTTCATTTTTTGTTTTTCGCCTCAGGTACACCGGCCTCTCGCGATTCCCCTGCCCGTACCCGGGCAAATCCGTTTCAGTATTGCTGACATGTATTCATTCAGAATCAACGTACCAAAAAATGTCAAAATGCACATCTGCCAGATGGCTAAATTATCTGACTACTTTAAACAGATATGCCTATATTCCCACGAAAATCTATGTAATACCTCTTTTTACATCATTGAAATAGGCATTTTTCTTTTTTATAATCAAAACAGTTAAAAGAAAGGAGCGAAAACTATGCCAAAAATTACTTTTATGGGAGCCGGTTCCACAATCTTTGCCAAAAACGTTCTTGGTGACTGCATGCTGACACCGGCCCTTGCTGAGAGCACCATTGCCCTGTATGATATCGATGCCCATCGTCTGAATGAATCAAAGATGATGCTGGATGCCATCAATCGTTTTGCCGGTGGGAAGGCAAATATCGAGACCTATCTGGGTGTGGAGAACCGCAAAGCAGCCCTGAAGGGTGCCAACTATGTGGTAAATGCCATCCAGGTGGGAGGCTACGACCCCTGCACCATCACTGATTTCGAGATTCCGAAAAAATATGGCCTGCAGCAGACTATTGCTGACACCCTGGGTGTAGGTGGTGTGTTCCGTGCCCTTCGAACCATTCCTGTAATGCTGGATTTTGCAAAGGATATGGAAGAGGTTTGTCCTGATGCATGGTTCCTGAACTATACAAACCCCATGGCTATGCTTACCGGTGCCATGCTGCAGATGACCAATGTGAAAACTGTAGGTCTCTGCCACAGCGTACAGGTCTGCGCCAGCAACCTGTTAAATGAGCTGAATATGGGCTATTCTGAGGATATTCAGTGGAAGATCGCCGGAATCAACCACCAGGCATGGCTGCTGGAGTGTACAAAGGACGGTGTGGATCTGTATCCTGAGATCAAACGCCGTGCCCTGCTGTACAACCAGGGAAAACTGGACATCGGAACCCTTGAGGAGCGTCTGGCCATGATGTCCAACGGCGAGGAGCTGGAGGAGCGCTGGAAAACCCATATTATTGATGAGTATAAGCTGTATCAGGAAACAGGCAAACACAACGATATGGTGCGCCTGGAGCTGATGAGACGCTTTGGCTACTACATCACCGAGTCCAGTGAGCACAACAGCGAGTATACACCATACTTCATCAAGAAATCCTATCCGGAGCTGGTGGATCGCTTCAATATCCCTCTGGATGAGTATCCACGCCGCTGTATCCGTCAGATCAAAGAGTGGGAGGAGCGAGGCCACGAGCTCACTAAGAATCCTGAGCTGACCCATGTACGCTCCAGAGAGTACGCAAGCCGCATCATGGAGGCCATGGAGACCAATATTCCAACCCAGATCGGTGGAAATGTCATGAACCAGGGCCTGATCACCAATCTTCCATCCAACGCAGTGGTGGAAGTTCCATGTCTTGTGGACCGCAACGGAGTACAGCCAACCTATATCGGAAATCTGCCTGAGCAGTGTGCTGCTCTGAACAGAACCAATATCAACGTTCAGCTGATGACCATTGAGGCAGCAAAAACTCTTAAAAAAGATTGCATCTACCAGGCAGTTATGCTGGATCCTCATGCATCCGCAGAACTTTCCATGGATGATATCGTTGCTATGTGCGATGAGATGATTGAAGCCCACGGAGACTGGATGCCGAAATTTAACTAAAAAGTCACTTCCCTGACATACAAAAATCGAGAGGTATCCACTGTAAGCACAGTAGTACCTCTCGATTTGAGATTGGTCATATTTAGTTTACTCTCAGCTTCCGCAGCAGCTTCTCAAAATACTCTGGCAGCGGTGCGGTGCACTCAATATACTCTCCTGTTGAGGGATGCTGAAAGCCCAGCACCATGGCGTGGAGAGTCTGACCGGTAAGGCCGGCAACTGCAGGTTTTGCAGGTCCGTATACAGTGTCTCCCAGCAGGGGATGTCCCTTGGAGGAGAGATGCACACGGATCTGATGGGTTCTTCCCGTCTCCAGCTGGCACTCCACGTAGGAGAATCCCCTCAGCCGCTCCAGAACCTTCACATGGGTAACGGCAGGTTTTCCGTTTTTGGTGACGATGGCCATCTTCTTTCTGTCTGTGGGATGACGGCCGATATCTCCCTCTATGGTGAAGGAATCCTCACTGAAATATCCCTGCACAATGGCACGGTATTTTCTTGTGATGCTGTGAACCGCCAGCTGCTCCGCCAGACACTGGTGAGCCTTGTCATTTTTGCAGATCACAAGAGCTCCGGTGGTATCCTTGTCGATTCTGTGGACGATACCGGGACGGAGCACACCGTTGATGCCGGAAAGATTGCCGGCACAGTGGTACATAATGGCATTTACCAGGGTGTGTTCATAGTGACCTGCTGCCGGGTGCACCACCATATCCTTGGGCTTATTCACCACCAGCACATCCTCATCCTCATAGAGCACCTCCAGAGGGATATTCTCCGGCTTGATGTCCGGCTCCTGCTCCTCCGGGATCTCCAGACGGATCAGATCACCGTCACAGATCTTATAATTGGCCTTCGCCGCCTTCTCATTCACAGTGACACCACCATTTTTCAGAATCTTCTGAATATATGAGCGGGAAAGGGAGTCCAGCTCCCCGGCAAGAAAGCTGTCAATACGGCTTCCCTCCTGCTCTGCATCGATCTGAAATGTTACAATATCCATACTTATCTCTCATCCTTATTAAAAACCATTTCAAGCGGGCATCTGGCAGAGGGATTTCTACCCCTTCTGCTCCTGTTTCTTTTTTCCCTCCAGAAATGCAAAGTCACCGTCCTTATAGCGGAACAGCACCAGGGCCACCAGAGCGATCATGGAAAGGGTCACATAGATATCCGCAATGTTGAACACCGGGAAATTGATCAGCCGGAAGTAGATGAAATCCACCACATAGCGGTAGGTGAGCCTGTCAATGAAATTTCCCACTGCTCCCGCCAGAAGAAGGATCACAGTGAGGATCATGGGCAGATAATAGCGGGTTTTCGGCACCTTCACAAAGAAGTACAGGGCACAGCAGATAAATACCACTGTAAGGATCCAGAAAAACCACTGTTTGTTCTGCAGCATTCCAAAAGCAGCCCCATGGTTCTCCAGATAGCTGAACTCCAGCACGCCGGGGATCAGAACAATGGGCTCCTGGCCCTTCAGATGCAGTACACAGAGATGCTTCACCCACTGGTCCAGGGCAGCCAGAACAGCTACAGCCACCAGATACAGAGGAAGCAGAATTTTGTTTGATGTAAGCTTCATAATTCTCCTTTACCAGTTCTGCAACACAGAATCATTTTTTCAGATTTTCACTGCCAGAATCATCTGAATAGTATTTCTTTGATAAATCATTCTGCATTGCAGCTCAGTTCATAAACATGTTCAGGGCATCACGCATATCCTGATCGGTGATGCTTCTGTCAACGATGGCATTTCCGATTCCGTTGATAAGGATGAACTTGATGTATCCACCCTCCATCTTTTTATCGGATTTTGTGGCAGTGATAATATCCTCCACAGACAGATCCTGGACGCTGTTGGGCAGACTGAAGGTCTCATTCAGGCGAAGGATCATGTCCAGCTCCTCCTTTGAGATCATTTCCTTTCTGTAGGACAGCCAGGCTGCTGCTGCTGTTCCAAAACCTACGCAGTGACCGTGAAGCATGGTGAAGTTTTTCAGCTTCTCCACTGCATGGCCCAGTGTATGGCCCAGATTCAGGATGGCCCGGACACCATTTTCCTTTGGATCCTCCTCAACCACCTTGGCCTTGATCTTGCAGCACTCACGCACCATATGATCCAGTGCTCGGGAATCCTTCTCCAGAATGTCATCAGAGTAGGCATCCAGCCACTCGTAGAACTCCCTGTTTCTCAGAAGACCGGATTTCAGCACCTCGCCCATTCCGGAGGAGAACTGATCCTCCGGCAGTGTTTTCAGCACATCGGTATTCATATACACCAGGCGTGGCTGGTAGAAGGCACCCACCATGTTTTTGTAGGCATCGTAATCCACACCGGTTTTTCCTCCTACACTGGAATCCACCTGAGAAAGCAGTGTGGTAGGAATCTGAATAAAATCAATTCCGCGAAGGTAGGTGGCAGCTGTAAAACCTGTCATATCACCCACAACACCGCCGCCCAGGGCGATGAGAAGATCCTTTCGTTCAAAATGCTCCCCGATAAGGAATCCGTAGATTTTCTGGATCTCATTGAGATTCTTATTCTCTTCTCCTGCCGGAAGCACATAGCTTACCACCTTTTTGTTCATCGGTGCCAGAGCTGCCTTCACCTGCTCCAGATACAGCTTCTCCACGTTGCTGTCTGTTACGATGCAGATTTTCTGAAATGGCAGGGCTGCTGATGCCAGCGCATTGGCCAGCTGTTCAAAGCCATGCTCCCATACGATATTGTAAGAAAACTCAATCTCAGGTCCTTTGCGTGAGATAGTAATTGATTCCATTGTTTTTTTCCTCCACATTTTTTATATTCAAGTCGACGCTGAAGCAGCTTTCCTGCCCCTGCCTGCCAGGACACATTCCCGAAATTATCGCATCAACAGCAATTCATCAGGTTTTCTCCCTTCCCTCAGGGATACATCCGGTTATTTCTCTTCCCACAGGGATCCATCATACAAATCTCTGCACCTGTACCAGCTCTCTTCCCTTCTTTGTTCTGGACAGGGTTCCCTGAAAGCGGAATTTTCCCATTCCCCTGACAGAGATCAGATCACCCTCATTGAGATGACAGCCGTTGGATGTCACCAGCTTTCCGTTCACAAACACCCGGCCCTCCGGAATCAGTGCTGATACAGAGGATCTTGATGTGTGAAATGCCAGGGCAATGACGGAATCCAGTCGAACAGAGGCCACCGTTCCTGTAATCTCCTCGGTTTTCGGTTTGATGGTTTCCGGATCCCCCTCAAAATATGCTGCTGTGACAGCGGTATGACGGATCATGGTGAGCTCCTGTATCAGAAAGTCTGCGATCCTTTCCTGACAGAATACAAGAGCGCAGTTATCCTCCACAAGGATATCTCCAAGAACAGAACGCTCAATGCCCGTGTGCAGAATAGCGCCCAGAAAATCCCGGTGAGTAAGTGTCTGAGCGTATTTTGGAGCATCCGGCCTGATGGACAGGCACACAAAGGGATAATTCCAGACATAAGAAAGAGCATCAGGAACAAATGCTGCCATCTGACGCTCTGCTGTTCCATAGCCGCCGGAGAATTCAATGTGCACGCCATTCAGACTTCGCCGCTCCAGACTGTGGACCATATTCTGTTCATGCAGATCCAGGAACTCGCTGAACAGCACGATATCTCTGTTGTAGGCTGTTCGTGCAAGCTCCTGCATACGTTTTGCAAATAATTCTTCCTTTTCCATCTGGAATCAGATCTCTGTACGGATATTCGGAACAGACTCTCCGATAATATCCTGAATGTCACCGGTAATCTCCACACCGTAAGGAGTAAGGATAAAGATAAAGCTGGAAACCATTCTCAGGGCTCCGTCAATGGCATAGGAAGCGCCGGATACGAAATCGATGATTCTCTGGGCTGTCTCCACATCCAGTCCCTCCAGATTCAGAACAACTGTACAGTTGTCACGTAATGTATCCACGATCTCCTTAGTCTCTTCCATTGAGGTAGGTTTGATAACACAAACTTCCATTGTTACTGTTCCTGCTTTCTTAATTGGTGTGATTTTTGAACTGCGTGATGAGTAGGAGACAGATTCCGCCTTCTCTGCTCTGGAGGATTTGTCCTTGCCTGCTTTTTTCTTTTTTGTCTTTACAGGCTCCTCCTCAGGATCATCAAAATCATACTCATCCTCATCCATTTTCTTGGAAAAACGAGAACTGATCTTTGACTCCTTCACATCCTCTTCCTCATCAAAGGTCTCATCCTCATCATAAAAATCTTCATCGTAATCGTCATTGAGACGAACTGTGTTCAGTAAACGATCAAATACACTCATTTGTAGCTCCTTATCTCTTCTTCACTCCATAATTCATTGATCCTGTAGCAAACTCCCCCAAGCCTCTCAGGATCTGCAATTACTCAGCTTTTGAGTAATCTCTTTCACCGAAAATTCCGGTTCCCACGCGAACATGAGTTGCGCCCTCTTCGATGGCGGTCTCATAATCGTTGGTCATGCCCATGCTAAGGACACTCATGCTTACATTATTAATGTTTTTGTCAGTAATGTCAACACTTAACTGGCGCAATTTTCGGAATACAGGACGATTCTCCTCAGGATCCTCCACATAGGGAGCGATGGTCATAAGCCCTTTTACAGTGAGGTTTGGAAGGGCTGCGATCTCCTCTGTAAGGCTGATGGTCTCCTCTGTGGTGATACCGAATTTTGTTTCCTCCTGGGCAACATTGACCTCGATGAGCACCGGTACCACAACGCCCTTTTTGCCCGCCTCCTTACTGATGGTCTGGGCCAGCTTCAGGGAATCCACAGAATGGATCAGGCAGGCCTTATCCACGATATATTTTACCTTGTTGGTCTGGAGATGTCCGATGAGATGCCACTGGATATCCTGGGGCATTACCTCGTATTTGGCGGTAAGCTCCTGCACCTTGTTCTCGCCGAATTCTCTCTGACCCAGATCGTAGATCTCCTGGATCATTTCCACCGGTTTTGTTTTGCTCACTGCAATGAGAGTAACCTCCTCTCTCTTTCTGCCTGCTCTCTGGCAGGCTGCAGCGATTCGTTTTTCCACATCATTATAATTCTCTTTCAGCATAGCTATCTCTCCATTTTTCATTATTATTTTTTCCCGGACAGCTGTGGCAGAGAGTTCAGGATTCCTTCTCTCTGCAGGCTGTCACACAGGAATATTACTCTTACTATTTCAGCGATACAGGATATCGCTCTCCTTCACGGTACTGCTGTCCCGGACAATAAAATCGAACTGCTCAATCCCGTAACGGGTTCCTGATTTTACGATGGCATACTCCTCGTTCTGGTCGATGATCTCCACCTTTCTGAACACGGTATAGCCCTTATTGATACAGTATACCCCCTGAAGCTTTTCTGTTACACCGATGGTGTAGCGCTCCTGGGAGTCGGGCTTGATCATCACATCCCCCTCACTGACGGATTCCTTGTCCAGGAAATAGTAGTATTTTCCGCTTCCCTCCGGAATCTGTTTATCCTCATAACACACAGGAGATATGAATTCGCTGACCTCTGTGCCGTTCTTGTCCGGATAGCAGTGGGTAAAGCCCGCTGTTCCGTTCTCATCTGAGTATCGATACAGCTCAGGAACCAGATAAAACTCCTTCTGCACCAGGGAGGAAACAGGGATCTTCAGTCCCGTCTCAATGTTGGTGATCAGCTCCACCTCCAGATATCTGTCATCGCAGTAGCGGATCATGCCGCTGTAGAAGGTGAGCTTTGCAAAACGCTGATTTCCGTTCTCCTCCAGAGAGAATTCTCCTCTCTCTGTCTGTCCGTCCTTCAGGAATCGGACCTTCAGAACCTTTCCTGCATACTCCTCCAGTCTGGCGCTCTGCTTCTGGGTCACAGGAATGCAGATGGACCAGGTATCGCTGGTGATAAGACGGTACAGGGGGGTACCTGCCACGATCTTGTCATCGGTCTGAAGATTCTGTCTGGAATAGGTTTTGGGACGGAACTCTTCCGCAGTGAGACTTTCAGCGGTTACATATTCATAGCCATCCGTGGTGTAGGCCACCACTCCGTCCTGACTGGCCAGCTGCATGCCGGCGATCATCACATCCCCCTGGGAGGAATACAGCGTGGACTGGCGCAGTGCATACTTCAGATTGTATGTGGATCCAAAGTCATTGGAATTGTAGGCTTTGGCAAATTTCGAAATCAGGTTGTGCTCAGAGGCAATGTTGTTCTTATCGATCATTGCAGAGCTGAACATCTCACGGTTGTCAGATACACAGCAGATGGGTCCGTTTTTTGCCACCTTGGAGCTGTCACCGGTAAAATAGCTGATATAGCCGCTTCCACTGGAATTCACCACCTGCTCCTCACGAAGGGCAATGGCTGTATAAACTTCATTCTGGGACAGAGGGCCGCTCTTTACCTGATAGGAGGTAATGTGGGGGGCCGTCAGATACAGAACCAGGGATACAAACAGATAGATGGCGATCATTATGTAGATAAAGGTACCGATATTCAGATTCGCTGTGGCAGTCCTTTCCTCACCCTTCCGCTGCTTTTTCTTCCCGGATTGCTGTTTTCCGGACTGCTGCCCTGCTTGCTGCTTCCCAGCCTGCCGCCTTCCGGTCTGCTGTTCTCTTGCTGGTTGTTTTTTTGTTTGTGTTGTCTGTTTTCTGTTAACTGGTTTTTTTGACATAGTCCTCTTTGGTTTTCCATTTAAAAGAAGCCGCACTGTTGGAACAATGCGGCTCTTTATTCTTTATTCTTATATTCTGCAGCTGCACTGCAGTGGGATCAGCAGCCATCGCCGCTGTATCAGTCGTAATTATAAAGCGATGATCACTTTGTCCTGGAATCTCTCAGGAAGATCAGCTTTGTCAATGGAAATGCTCAGTACGAAGTTAACGTTGAATTTTGCACTGATGGCCTCCAGTCTGTCGATTGCATGGAATGCTGCCTCAGTATCCTGCTCTTTGGAAAGTACAAGGAATCCATCCACGTAGATCTGCTCAAGATCGTGATCCTGAGACATGATACCGGAGATAAATCCTACGAACTCAGATGCGTTTGCGATATCATAATCGTAGCAGTTGATCAGACGAACTTTGTTGTTCAGCTCAAACATGTGTTTTGTGCTCTTGTCCAGATAAACGATATTTCCATTAGTTGTCTTTACTGCCTCATTAACAGTATCCAGAAGATATTTAGTTTTTCCTTTTCCTTTATTTCCAACAATTAACTGAACCATGGCTGATTCCTCCTTGAAAAAAAATTACTAAATTCTACTTAATTCAAAGTATTTTCTAAATTGTATTTTAAATTAAGTAAATTGTATGAATTTATTATAGTAGATACCTACAAAAAAAACAAGTGGTATTTACATTTTTTATACACAGTTCACGTTAATTTAATCGTTGATGCGATTCAGCAGCTGATCCATGTCCTCATAGAGGGTTGTATGATTGTAGGAATACAGCACCACAGAGATAAAGGGGATTCCATATCTGTTCTGAGCCACAAGAGACAGACAGGAGCCGGCCTGATCTGTAGTACCTGTTTTTCCTCCCAGCAGGTTCACACCCTCCGGTGTGGGATGGGCACCGGTGAGATACTGGTCTGTTGCATACCAGCTGCTGGAGGCCTGGGAACCGTCGGCATGATTGTACACTGCTGTGTAGCTGCCAAGGCTGGAGATCTGGGAAAACAGCGGATAGGAAAATGCTGCATTCAGCATCAGATACACATCGTACACAGTGGTATAGTGCTCCGGGTCATGAAGTCCATGGGGATTCATGAAATGAGTGCCGGTCATGCCAAGATTTTTCGCCTCCTCATTCATCATTGCCACAAATGCTTCCTCAGAGCCTGCAATGGTACGGGCAATTGCCATACCGGCATCATTTGCAGAATACACCAGAAGAATGTGCAGCAGCTGATTCATGGTAAGGAGATCTCCCGGCTGCAGGCCGCTGAGCTGGGCACCCTCCTCCAGATTGACATCACTGGCCTCCATCTGCACCACCTGATCCAGATTTCCGTACTTCATGGTGATGATTCCTGTCATCAGCTTTGTGACAGAGGCCGGATACAGCCTTGTATAAATATTGGCTGCATAGAGGGTTTCCTTTGTCTCCAGATTCACCAGAAGATTTCCCTCTGTATCATCTGTGATATTGATCTGGGGATTGGCAATGCCATCCTCTGTTACCACAAGATCCTCCGCAAAAAGCTTTGCCTGCATATCCTTCTTCTGCACCTGTCTGGTGGTACCGGAAAATGCACCCCCTGCATGGTAGGGAATAGAGGTATCCAGGGTGCGCTGCTGCTTCACCATGGGAAGAAGAATCACTGCCGAAAGGGCAATAATGCACAGCGCAATGGAAACAATCATAATATTAAGAATCTTTGCTGTTTTCTTTTCATTCATTTGCGCAGCATACCTCCGTAATAATATCTGTTCTGCAGTCCCACATTCAGCACAAAGCCCATGCCGATGAAGAGACTCATCAGCGAGGTAAGACCGTAGCTTACAAAGGGAAGCGGTGTTCCTGTGTTTGGGAACAGGCCCGTGGCAACACAGATATTGATGAAGCTCTGCACCGCCACAAGGGCGGCCATTCCACAGCATATAATGGTTCCCGACAGGTCCTTTGCCCTGGTGCCCATGCGGACACATTCAAAGCAGATAAAGAACTGCAGCAGAAGGATAAATACACAGCCAATAAAACCCAGCTCCTCTCCTGCCACTGCGAAGATAAAGTCGTTCTGGATCTCTGCAACGAAGTTACCCTTGTTGGAGGAGGAAACCTCGTTATTGTTCAGTCCCTTACCCTTCAGTCGACCGGAACCGATGGCTGTGATGGAGTTTTCCTGCTGGATCACGTCATCGGAGTACTCCTCATCCTCGGAGTTAAGGAAGGACATGATTCGCTGCTTCTGGTAGTCATCAATGATCTTCAGATCCGTCTGCGTGATGAGAAACAGCAATACCACCGCCAGGGGCACACCCACCAGAATGATACCTCCTATGATCTTATAGCTCAGACCTGCCACATACATAATAATGCAGAACAGGATGGTGATGGTGATGGTATTCTTCAGATCCGGCTGCTTGATAACAAGAGCCAGAGGAATCACCAGCAGCACCACCGCCTTTATAATGGTGGGAAAAGTGTTCAGATCCTGCTCATGCTTCATCAGATACATGGAGAAAAACAGGATCAGCAGGATTTTGCACAGCTCCGTGGGCTGAAACTGAAAGCCGCCGATCTCAATCCAGCGGGCTGCACCCTTTTTCGTGGATCCCATTGCATATACCAGCAACAGCATGGCAAGGTTCACCAGATAGATCAGCCAGTAAAAGGTAAGGATCCAGCTGTAGTCAAACAGAGAGATGATCACCATCAATATGACTCCTCCGATGACACCCACCATCTGCTTAAACTGCAGATCCGGCTCTGCAGAGCCAACCAGCAGTACACCCATGGTACTGATGGTGACCAGCAGAAGCACCAGTATGAAATTGTAGTCTTTTAATTTATAATGTCTCAGCATATTGAAACCTCAGTCAGATTACTGCCCTGTATCGCAGTAAGAATAATGCTTATTAATGCCAGTAAACTCAGTACGAGTACTGTGTTTATTATGCTTTTTCATCACAGCACGAATACTGCCATTTAAGTGCTGTTTCATCGCAGTACGAATACTGCCATTTAGGTGCTGTTTCATCACAGTATAACTATAATTATCAGTCATGCTGTAAGTTGGTGATACCCTCAAGATCAGAGGTACCGGTAAGGATCTCTGTCTCATCCTGCAGGTTGTAGTAGTAGCTCAGCATATCCTTCGCCACCATCATACAGTTGGAGGAGGAGTATCCGTAGGCAATACGAACTGCCATGGCAATATCCTCTTCCTGATCACCATAGTGGGAATACCCTACAAACAGCGCATGGTTGGATCTGGCAGAGGACTCCTGGGCTGTTCCTGTTTTTCCGCTGAGCTCCACAGGGAAGTTCTCAAAAGCGGCACTGGAGGTAATTACCCCTCGCATACCTGTGTGGATATCATCCCATACATTCTGGGACAGATCCAGTTTGGAGGAAACCCTGGATTCGTACTTTTTGATCACCTCATCGTCATGGTCCACCACCTTGTCAAGAAGACGCAGATCATAGCTTGTTCCACTGTTGGAAAGGGTTGCCGCATAGCGGGCCAGTCCTGTCGTGGTATACAGATGAGTTCCCTGTCCGATGGAGGATGGAAGAGCCAGATCATCGGAGATCTTTGGTGAGGACTCTGTCAGCTCAATACCACTCTTCTTTCCAAGATCAAACATGGAAGCGTATTTCTGGATTGTGGAAAGGGCCTGATCCTGGTTGAAGGATACGATATCCGCCACATCACTTTTCTGAAGACCCAGATTATAGCCCACGGTACAGAATACAACGTTGCAGGAATTTGCGATTCCTCCAACAATATCCAGATCCCCGTGTCCGTCCAGATCCCAGCAGTGGATCTGATCGGCAGTTCCCACAAGACCCTCACCGAACAGACCGTTACAGTTGAACACAGACTGCTCACTGATGGCACCCTCTGTAAGTCCTGCTGCCGCCATTACCGGTTTAAAGGTAGAACCAGGCGCTGTAAGCTGCTGGGTTGCCTTATTGTAGAACGGTGTGGAAAGGTCATTGTACAGGGCATTGTAGTAGGCAGTATCCATGTTATTGGCAAGACGGTTGTTGTCATAGCCAGGATAAGAAACAAGGGCTCTCACCTCTCCGTTGTCAGGATCCACCACCACCACAGAGCCGGAGCAGGGATCCAGGGCCAGCTGAGCCGGTGTAATATCCAGATTGGATACCTTGTTCAGCATCAGATCAGCTGCAGAAAGATCTCCTTTTCTGAAGAGATCATAATCCCCGTCCTCCTTGTTCAGGATTCCCTGGGCATAACACAGTTTCACTACCTCCTCCGGGGAAAGCTGATCGTTCAGAAGCATGTACTTGTAAATCAGCTTGCTGAAGGAAGCATCTGTCTCCAGCTTGGACTGAATGGTGTAGGCCAGTGTCTGGTACACCTCAGTGGAATTCAGGTAGGTATCCTCCTCTGCAAAGATGGATACGTCGATCCAGTTCTGGCTTACTGCGTAGGCCAGGAAATCCTTCAGAGAGATCTCACCCTCCTTCCAGGAAAGATAGATCTTATCGTAGTAGTTGATGGAGCCGGAATCCAGGATGCCGGTTTCCTTCATAAGAAAATCCTCAACGATATAGGTCTCATACTCCTGCAGCTCCTCTGTCAGAGAACTGAACTGGGTGGAACTGCTGCCTGTAAGCTCGCTGGAGATCATGGAATAGATTTTCTTTCTCTTGGACTCAAATTTATCCAGTACAGATTTCTCAATATCTGAGGCATCAATATCGGAAAAATGATCAATATCAATGACACTGTTTCGGAACAGTGCAATATACACATCATAAATCGGGATGGGAATGGCATCCTCATCCTCCGGATCCGGTGTGGCATCCTCCACAGTCTTTACCTTCTGGATATTGCTCACCAGGATACCTGCGATACGCTGCTCCAGAATCCTGTAGCAGGCCTCCTGCAGTTCTGAGTCAATGGTGAGATACACGTCATTACCCTGTACCGGCGCCACATAGGATTCCTCATTGGTGGCGAGCACTCGTCCCAGGTTGTCTACGGTAACTTCCTCGGAACCGTCGTTACCCTGAAGATAGGTCTCCATAATGGCCTCGATACCGGTTTTACCGATAATGGACTCGCTGGTGTAGTCATTTCTCTTTGTATTCAGCTCAGAAAGCTCCTGGGAAGAGGGTTTTCCGGTATAACCGATAATGG
Organism: Lachnospiraceae bacterium; assembly: GCA_030526405.1. Taxonomy (GTDB): domain Bacteria; phylum Bacillota; class Clostridia; order Lachnospirales; family Lachnospiraceae; genus JAKSRN01. The sequence continues at coordinate 14,013 of JAUNCZ010000042.1, forward strand.
CAGCTGTGGAATAGGGATTGTTGTATACACGGATGGAGTCCTCAGAGATGGCTACTCCCTGGAACAGTCCGCTGTTCTCCTTGATGGCAGCCACAGTGGCATCGGACACATTGCTGGCCACAGTTACAGAAAGGTATTTTCTATAGCTGGTAAGGGACAGCTGGTAACGCACGATGATAATCTTCAGTGCCTCCTCCTTGGAGAGGGTCTCCGGAAGACCGTGGGAGGAAAGCTCCTCAGCAGTGTAGGGCTTTTTCTCATTTACCAGGCCGAATCGCTCGGCGGAAGAAAGCTCCTCAATGATGCGGTCCGGTGTGGCTGTCATCTCTGCATAATCCATATCATCAATGGAAATCCTTCCAAATACGTCGGCACGGAATCGCTTCAGGGCAGTGCCCTCCCGGAGATCGTACACGTAGTTGTTGTTGGAATCCAGAAAGATATGGAAATCATCGTCTGTATCGTCACCGTTCTCCTGAATCAGCTGAATCAGGCGATAGATCTCACCGTTGAGAGAAAGCTGCTTCTCTCTTGTGGTTGGGTAGGTGCCGCTGTCCTCGATGGTTACGGAATTGGCCAGCTCATTGTAGGCCAGCAGCTTTCCGTTTTTATCATAGATATTTCCCCTGGAGCTTTTCAGCTTTCGGGTCTTTGTGGTCATTACCTTAAAGTTGTTGGCATAGTCCTTTCCATGGATGATCTGCAGTGAGAAGCATCGCAGAATCAGAATGGATGTAAGAACAGTAAAAAACAGCATCAGAATCACTGTCCTGTGGGAAAATGCCCTGGTAATCATCTTTTTGATTTTTAAAGCCATGGTGATTGTTGTCCCTCCAGTTCATTATCTGACAGAAGTTTGTCAATCCTGTGCAGCAGGCGGTACAGAAACAGCGTCATAACCACCGTATAAATGCACTCCGGCAGGATCACCTGCATCAGATACTGCGGAAATGCAAAGCGCATGCGGATGGCAAACTGAATGCCATAATACAGGATTCCGTAGACAAGATCACTGACTGCCACCAGCAGCATGGGAACCTTGATCTCCTCATCAAAGAATACTTTATAGAAGTATCCGTTGAAGAATCCGATATACATATACACAAGGGCGTTCAGACCCAGCAGCGGTCCAAAGAAGAAATCAATGAGAAGACCGCAGAAAAAGCCCACCAGCATACCAAAACGTCTGCCTCGCATAAAACCGAAGCAGACCGTTACCATTAATAACAGATTTGGTGTGATATCCAGCAGACTGATGGCGGGGAACACGGAGCTCTGCAGGAGAAATGCTCCCAGCACCACCAGCATTGTTACAAATGCTGTCAACATTTATTCCCCTCCTGTCTTTTTCAGAGTGGTGATCACAAGAACCTCCTGAATCTGATGAAAATCAGCTGCAGGAATGATGGTTCCTGTCTTTGTCAGGTGATTGGAGTCATCGTTCACCTCGTCCAGATACCCGATGAGGATACCCGGCAGGTATTTATCAGAAATGTTGGAGGTTACCACCTTCTCTCCTGATACGATCTCATTTTCGGTGTTCATCTGATAGAAAGACAGCTTGCCCTCATCGTTGAGAGTGAGTTCACCGGATACGATACAGTTATCTGCTGTGGAGATGGTCATACCGGAAACATTGCTGTTGTCATCAATGATGGAGCGAACGGAGGCCCAGTGGGAGCCTGCCTCTGTGACGATGCCCACCAGGCCGCCGTCAGAGATCACGTTCATGTTCACATCCACACCATCCTCTTTTCCACGGTTGATGATAAAGGATTTAAACCAGTTGCTGGGATCCTTGGAGATCACCTGTGCGGCGATCTTTGAATATTCTGAATAATTCTGGTCCAGGGCATAGAGACTTCTCAGTCTCTCCAGCTCCTTCTCATCCTCTTCCCGGAGTACTACTCTCTCCTTCAGCTCGCTGACCTGTTTTTTCAGCTCCCTGTTCTCCTCCAGGATTTCCTCCTTGTTGCGGGCAATGTCCTTGGTGTCGGACATGAAAAGGCCCACGGAGTTGATTCCCTTCTGGAAGGGCAGCAGAATGGTGCCGGCAGCATTTCTCACAGGCTCATAGGGAACCCTGGTGGTCAGTGCCAGCGCGATGGCTGCGACGCAGGAAAAGGTAAGTACAGCCAGAAGATGTTTGTTATTCACACGTAATCGATTTTTCTTTCTCATACTATACAGCCTCCGGATCAGTATTTTCGTTTCTTGGGGGTAAAGGCCAGTTTATGAAGCTGCTCATGGGTAACCAGCTCCTTCAGACCGTTGATGGTACACAGTTCATACAGGGTGGACTGCTTGATCTGACAGTTCAGATAATCCTTCAGATACCTGTCAAGGCCGGCAAGTCTTGTGCTGCCACCGGCTAGATAGATGCCCTCCTCCTTGATGGCACGATAGATCTGAGGAGGGGTTCTGTTCAGGAGATTCTGGATCTCCTCTGCGATGGTGTGGAGCTGCTCCTGAAGAGTAACTGTAATGGTATAGGAAGTGACAATGCCGTCCCTTGGCAGTCCTGTGGTGGCATCAATTCCCATCACACGCATCTTATTTGTATTTTTTCCTGTAAAATCCGCCAGATTCAGCTTCAGCTCATTGGCTGTTTTATAGCTGATCTGGAAATTGTGGAAACGCCGCACTGCAGCCACGATGGAGGCATCAAACTGATTGCCGCCAATGGGGATCACCTTACTGATGATCACACGCTGGTCCGCAATAACCGACACCTCTGTGCTCTGGGCTCCGATATTGATGACCATGGAACCCCTGGTCTTGCTGATGGGGATGCCAAGGGCCAGTGCATCGGCAATCGGCTTCTCCACCAGATACACACGACAGCGTTTCAGACGCCCTCTGTGGGCGATGGTATAATATGCTCTTTTTTCAATCTCAGTGGTGTCCATGGGCACTGTGAAAAACAGCTGGGGTCGATAGCCCAGAAATGCCTTGTCCAGCAGATTGTGCAGCAGCACCTCCACCAGTGCAATGTCGCTGATACGACCGCCGCACATGGGGGTGTACACCTGAATATCCTGGGGGGTTCGCTCCAGCATTTCCTCTGCCTCATCACCCACCGCAAAAACAGTCTCCTGCTTTCGGATGGCCACCCTGGTCTTCTCTCTTGAAATGCTCTTTTTCGAGTCATTGTAGATTTTTACGGAATCAGTACCGAGATCGATTCCGAACATATTCTTAAAAAGCATGGGATCATTCCTTTTTTACGATTTGTTTTACTCCATATATTCCAGGATACTGGTAAAGCAGCCCTCCCCGATCACCACATGATCCAACAGGTGGATTCCCAGAAGCTCTCCTGCCTGCTGTACTCTTCTGGTGAGGAGGATATCCTCAGAGCTGGGCTGAGGATCACCGCTGGGGTGATTGTGCACCAGGGCAATGGACACTGCCCTGCAGGACAGTGCCGAAAAGAAGATTTCCCTGGGAGACACCAGTGATGCATTCACGGTTCCCATGGAGATCATCCTCTCTCCCAGAAAGCTGTTTTTTGTATCCAGCATCAGACACCAGACATATTCCTGCTCCTGCTGACGCAGACGTTCCATATAATAGTCTGCGATATCCGAAGGCCTGCAAAACCGTCTGGTTCTGGAGGCTGCAGAGGCTGCCATTCTGCGGGACAGCTCACCGATGCAGCAAAGCCTTGCTGCCTTGGCAGTACCGATGCCGGGAATCTCACAGAACTCCTGCACTGTCATGCGATAGAGACCGCAGAGACCGCCCTTTTCCCTGCAGGAACGAAGGATCAGCTCCGCCGTTTCCAGAGAATTCAGTCCTCTGGATCCAGTCTGGAGAATGGCCGCCAGCAGTTCTGCATCCGTCAGCTGCTCTGCACCGTACATGAGGCATCTGTCGTAGGGACGCAGCTCCGCAGGAAGTTCCTTGGTAGTATTGTGTTTCTTTTCGTCAGGCATTACGTCTCCGTTCCCTCTCTTCCCGGAAAAATGCCGCCAATAATTATAACATTTTTCCGGCAGAATGGCAACGTCCACAGCAGTTCCCCCATGTTCTATGGGTGGAATCTTTCTCCAATGGCCTCTGCCACCTTCAATCCGTCCATGGCAGCGGAGGTGATGCCCCCGGCATAGCCGGCACCCTCACCGCAGGGATAGATTCCTCTGATATTGCTCTCAAAATGCTCATCCCTGATGATTCGTACCGGAGATGAGGTTCTGCTCTCCACACCGGAAATCAGGGCATCGTCCATACCAAAGCCTCTGATCTTTCTGTCAAAGGAGGTGATGCCCTGCTTCAGAGACTCATACAGGAAGTCCGGAAAGATCTCTGCTGTGTTGGCATAGGCATATTCTCCGCAGATACAGGGATCAAAGCTACCCTTTCCGCCTGTCTTTTTCTCCCTGAAATCAGCAAAACGCTGTACAGGAACCCTGCCCTCACCGACGCGGTAGGCTCTGGCTTCCAGATAGCGCTGGAAAGCAAGTCCGTTCAGCACCTGAGGAAGAGGCTCTCCCTGAACACCGGCATCCAGTGAACTGCTACCATCTCCGGCTGCACCATTGTTATAGGGAAGAAAATCCTCCGGGTTAACAGAAACCACAATGGCTCCGTTGGAATTTCTGGAGTCACGGCCTGAGTAGCTCATACCGTTCACCGCCAGCATCTGCTCCTCTGAGGAAGCATTCACCACCCAGCCTCCCGGGCACATACAGAAAGAGAACACGCCTCTTCCGTTTTCCAGGGTCTGGGCCAGCTTATAGTTGGCTGCTCCCAGCTCCCTTGGGGGATTGGCACCATACTGACTCTCGGTGATCATTGGCTCCGGATGCTCGATCCGGACACCCACAGCGAAGGACTTGGCCTCCATGGTAAGGTGACGCTGCTCCAGCATGCGGAAGGTATCTCTTGCGCTGTGACCGATGGCAAGCACCAGTACATTGCAGGGAATCTCCTCCCCTGTCTGGGTCACAACCGCCTGAATAGTATCATTTTTAATTTTGAGATCCGTTACTGTGGTGCGAAATTTCACAGTACCACCCAGACGGATGATCTCATTACGGATATTCTCCACGATTTTCACAAGAAGGTCTGTTCCCAGATGTGGACGACCGTCGTAGCGGATATTTTCAGGTGCACCGGCCTGTACAAAAAGATCCAGCACCTCCTGATTTCTGTGATTTTTATCCTTTTCACCTTTCACACCGGTGTTCAGCTTTCCGTCTGAGAAGGTTCCGGCACCGCCCTCACCGAACTGGACATTGCAATCCTTGTCAAGAACCCCGGTTTTCCAGAAGAAATCCACGATTTCCTTTCTTCTGGTGGCTGTTTCGCCTCTCTCAAGAAGAATCGGGCGATAGCCGTGCTTCGCCAGCTTCCAGGCACAGAACAGTCCCGCAGGACCGCTTCCCACGATCACAGGGGGATGTTCCAGCTTCTCCTGCCCCGGCTCCGGGAACACATAGGAGGTCTCTTTAAAGGCAGAGATTCCGTTTTTTCCTCTGGATCGGTTCAGAATACCAGTCTCATTCTTTATTGAGACTGCCACTGTATATGAATATTTTAACTCCTGCTTCTTTCTGGCATCCACAGAGCGTCTCACAATGCGAAGTTCACGGATCTGTGCAGGGGAAACCCTCAGCAGCTTACCGATCTTCTTCTTCAGCTCCTCCTCTGTGTGGCCCACAGGCATATTGATCTGACTGATCTGAATCATACTATTTTTTCTCCTATCTTAACAGGGCTCCTTAACTGGAACAATCCGGCTCACCCTTTCTCCATCTGAATAAGCGGATTCTCCTCTTCAACCCTGTTCAAGTCGACGCTCCCGGGCAGCTCTGATTCCGGCAACAGCCCCGGTGCTCCAGGCCCACTGCAGGTTATAGCCGCCGCAGCGTCCGTCTGTATCGGTGCACTCCCCTGTAAAAAACAGTCCCGGCTGGTTTTTCGCTTCCATATGCTCTGTCAGCTGATCCAGAGAGATACCGCCTGCACAGATCTGGGCCTGCTTCAGTGCGCCACAGGCTGTTACGGTAAGTTCCGTACAGAAAGCTCTGTCCAGCAGCTGCTCCAGGGTGGTCTTCTTTCCGGAAAGGGCAGCCAGCAGCTTATCAGGAAGAAGTCCTGCCAGCAGCTGCTCCGGTTTTCTGTCAGGATAGTTGCTTTTGAGATTTTTGAGACTGTTTTCCAGCTCCGTTCTCTGAAAATCAGGCAGAAAACTGATCTTCACAGAGGGCTTTTTCCCCTGCTCCAGCAGTTCTCCTGCTCTGGAGGACAGCTGAAATACAGGAATTCCCGATATTCCATAGTCTGTAAGCTGCAGCTCTCCTGTCTCAGTCTGAACAGTGCGCCCCTCGCATACCAGCTCCAGAACCGCCTGGGTTCTCACCCCGGCCCATTTTGCGAAATAATTCTCCCGACGGCACTTCAGGGGTACCAGGGAGGGACGGAACTCTCTGCAGGTAATGCCAAAGTCCCGGGCCAGCTTCAGCGCATCTCCAGAAACACCCTCAATATTGGAGGCAGGTGTACCGCAGGCAACGATCACCGCATCTGCCTGGTAATGCCAGCCCTTTGTATACACGGTGAAGCCCTGATCCTCTTTTCTGATCTCTGTTACCTCCTCCAGAGTCTTCAGTTTCCCCTTCAGAGATGCATATTCCTGCAGCAGCAGATTCACCACAGAGAGGGCCTGGTCCGTTCTGGGATATACCCAGCCATCTCTTTCCTTTGTGAAAAGTCCCAGCCCATGGAAAAAAGAAAGGGTCTCCTCCGGAGTAAAGCCGGAGAGGACCCTGCGGATCCTCTCCTTATCTCCGTGATAGCAGGAGATTTCCTGATTTCTGTTTGTAAGATTACATCGACCGTTGCCGGTGGCAAGGATCTTTTTTCCGGGTTTTTCACATTTTTCCAGTATGGTGACAGCTGCCCCGGCTCTGGCAGCCATGATTCCCGCCATGAGACCGGAGGCACCGCCTCCTATGATCACAATTTTTTTCATACTCTTGCCAATTCCTATACTATTTGCAGGTCTGAATTTCTTATCTGGTTCAGACAGATCACTCTGTCTTGTTCAGATTTGTTTTTAACCACCCATCAGGCATTCATTCTGATTACAGATCAACAAGTCCTGCTTCCTTCATCTTCTGGAGACTCATCAGGATTCCCAGCTTCGCATGCTGCCAGGTCAGTCCGCCCTGGAAGTATACAGCATATGGCGGCTTGATAGGGCCATCTGCTGAAAGCTCAATGGAAGATCCCTGTACAAATGCTCCTGCTGCCATAATAACATCTGCATCGTATCCCGGCATCGCCCATGGCTCCGGTGTTACGTAGCTGTCCACCGGTGCTGCCGCCTGGATTCCACGGCAGAATGCAATTACACCCTCCGGGCTTCCAAGGGTAACAGCCTGGATAATATCGTGACGGCTCTCTGTTCCGTTTGGCACAACGGCAAAGCCCAGTTTCTCATACACATTCGCTGCAAAGATGGCACCCTTCAGAGCTGATGCTGTAACGGTTGGTGCCAGGAAAAATCCCTGATAGAATGCCTGATTTACACCCAGAGAAGCACCTACCTCCTTGCCAAGTCCCGGAGTGGTGAGGCGGAAGGCAGCATTTTCCACATATTCTTTCTTACCGCAGATATATCCGCCGATTGGTGCAAGACCGCCGCCCGGGTTTTTGATGAGGGATCCCACCATCAGGTCTGCTCCCACCTGTACAGGTTCCTTATCCTCCACAAACTCACCGTAGCAGTTGTCTACCATGCAGATCACGTCCGGTTTGATGCTCTTGCAGAAGGCAATAAGTTCACCGATGCGGTCCACAGACAGGGTTGGACGGGTCTGATAACCCTTGGAGCGCTGGATGGTGATGAGCTTTGTTCTGTCGTTGATGGCATTGCGGATGCCCTCCCAGTCAAAGCTGCCATCCTCCAGAAGATCCACCTGAGCGTAGGTGATACCGTACTCAGCCAGAGAACCACGGGATGGACGGATTCCGATTACCTCCTCAAGAGTGTCATAGGGTTTTCCCACAGGACTCAGCAGTTCATCTCCTGGACGGAGGTTGGCAGCCAGAGCCACACCAAGAGCATGGGTTCCGCAGGCAATCTGGGGACGTACCAGTGCATCCTCCGCACCAAAGCAGTCCGCATACACCTTTTCCAGGGTATCACGGCCCAGATCATCGTAGCCGTAACCGGTGGATGGATGCAGGCAGGCCTCGCTGACCCTGTTTTTCTGCATGGCATGAACCACCTTCAGCTGATTGTACTCAGCGATGCGGTCGATCTCCTCAAAACGCTGTTTCAGCCCCTGGAGGATCTCCTCTCCAAAAGAAAGAACCTCCTCAGAGATTCCCATTTCTTTATACATTGCAACAAATGATGCTTCCATAATTTACTCCTCAATCTTTTTTTTCCAGGTTTCCAGCATGAATGCAAGGATTTTCTCCTCATCATAGCCAAAATCCTGCTTATTTACCCAGATCACGTCCTTTTCACGACGGAACCAGGTCAGCTGACGCTTGGCATAGCGGCGGCTCTCCATCTTGATGGCCTCCACACACTGCTCCAGCGGCATCTCTCCCCTTAAGTAGGGGAATAATTCTTTATAGCCGATGCCTTTCATGGACAGAAAGGACTCATCCAGTCCCTGGTCCATCAGACTTCTGACCTCCTCCACCAGTCCCTGCTGCAGCATCAGATCCACTCGAAGGTTGATTCTGTCATACAGCCGCTCCCGGTAGTCATTTAACACAAAATAGCAATAGGTAAAGGGGGATTCCTTCTCCTTCTGCTCCTCGTTGTGAGCGGAAATAGGCTTTCCCGTCTCCTCAAAATACTCCAGAGCTCGGATCACTCTCTTGCTGTTGTTGGGATGGATCTCCTGTGCCGCCTTTGGATCACACTGCTTCAGACGGTCATGGAGGGCATCAGCCCCCTTCTCCTCCAGCTCTTGCTGCAGACGGAGACGAATCTCTGATTCTCCTTTGGATTCCGAAAAATCCACCTGCTTCAGCAGGGCCTGAATATAAAAGCCGGTGCCCCCTGCAATGATGGGCAGCATGCCCCGGGCATAAATCTCCTCCATTGCTTCCATAGCCATGGACTGAAATGCTGCCACATGAAACTCATCTCTTGGATCCATGCAGTCAATGAGATAATGTGGCACCCCATCCATCTCCTGGGGAGTTACCTTGGCAGAACCGATATCCAGCTGTTTGTACACCTGCATGCAGTCTGCGGAGATGATGGCACCGTTCAGGGCCTTTGCAAGGGCAATGGAAAGCTTTGTCTTTCCCACAGCCGTGGGGCCGGTGAGAATAATACATGGTTTTTTCATATAACCTGTTCCTTTTTTATACAATTCTCTTAAATTTCTTCTCCAGTTCGTATTTTGTCATGGATACGATGGTGGGACGACCGTGGGGACAGTTATAAGGATTCTCCAACGTCAGCAGCTCATCGATGAGAGCCTCAGCCTCTGCTCTGGACATCCTGTTGTTGCCCTTCACCGCTGCCTTGCAGCTCATGGAAGCCAGCCTCTCGGAGATGGATTCCGGTTTTCGATCTCCCAGCTCCTCCAGCTGGTCCATAATATCACGGAACAGCTGCTCCGGACTGACCCTGTACAGTTCCGCAGGGACAGCACAGATCTTGTACTCCTTACCACCAAAATGCTCCACCTCATAGCCCATGGCTGCGAATACATCCATATACTTCTCCAGAAGCACAGCCTCTGCAGTGGAAAGGCTTACCACCGCCGGTGGACTGATAAACTGAGAAGTGACAGCCCGGTTCTCATAGTCCCGGACCATACGCTCATACAGCACCTTCTCATGGGCCGCATGCTGGTCAATGATATAGAGAGAATGATCAAATTCCACCAGCCAGTAGGTTTCAAAAATCTGGCCGATGATCTTATGTCGGCTTCTGGCCTTCTGAGAAAGCAGAACATCGTCAAAAAGCTGCATCTGCTCTCCTGTGACAGGCTGCTGCTCTTCAGATGGCTGCTGTGCCTCTGGAATCGGCTGCTGCTCTTCAGATGGCTGCTGTGCCTCTGGGACAGGCTGCGGTGCAGCAGTCTCAGCAGATTCTCTCACAACTGCCAGGGAATCCACTTTTGTCTCAGTGTAGCTTCTGTCTGATGCGGGCTGATTACCCAACATACGCTGAGTAACAGACTTATCAGTTGAAGCTGCAGGCTTTTTCTGCTCTACTGCTGGCTTTCTCTGCTCTTCTGCAGGTTTTTTCTGATCCCCTGCAGGTACAGGTGCAGCTGAAACCTGGAAGGCCTTTCTTCTGGTCTCAAAGGGCTCCGGCGGCAGCTGAGGCCGGGGAACCGGCTTTTTCTGCTCCTGTACAGCTGTCTGCCCTGGACTTTTCTGCTCCTGTACAGCTGCCTGTTCTGGCCTTCTCTGTTCTGAAACAGCTGCCTGTGCTGGTCTTCTCTGTTCTGAAACAGCTACCTGTGCTGTTTTTTTCTGCTCTGCTCCCGGTCGGTCAAAGGTGACTCCGGGAATTCTCTCCTTATGCATCAGGGCATTTTTGATACCCTGACAGATCTGATGGTAGATGGCCTCCTGCTCGGAGAAGCGCAGCTCCATCTTGGAGGGATGCACATTCACGTCCACCCTTTCCCCATCGATCTCAAGATATAAAAGTGTAAAGGGATATCGATGCTGCATCATAAAACCGTGGTAGCCATCCTCAATGGCCTTTGCCAGCAGCTTTGACTTCACATAACGTCCATTCACAAAATAATTTTCAAAATTACGATTTCCCCTGGCGATCACAGGCTTTCCGATAAAGCCCTTCACCGTCATCACCGGAGATTCGGACTGAAAGGGAATCAGCTCCCGGGCAATATCCCTTCCAAACACCTGATAAATGATCTCCTGCAGGTTTCCATTTCCGCTGGTGTACAGCTTACTCTGACCATTCTGGATATACTTAAAGGAGATATCCGGATGGGACAGGGCCAGCTGCTCCACCACCTGGGTCACATGGTTCCCCTCTGTAACCGGGGATTTCAGGAATTTTGCCCTGGCAGGCACGTTGAAGAAGAGATTTCTGATGAGAAAGGTGCTTCCCGATGGGGCACCCACCTCCTCAAAATCCTTCTCAATTCCTCCCTGGATGCAGTACCTTGTTCCGGTAAGTGCCTCCGGAGTTTTCGTGATCAGCTCCACCTGGGCCACAGCCGAGATACTGGATAAGGCCTCACCTCGAAAGCCCAGAGAGGCGATGAGGGTGAGATCCTCCACCTTGCGGATCTTGCTGGTGGCATGTCGGAAAAATGCCTTCTTCACCTGATCGGAGGGAATTCCGCAGCCATTATCCGTAATACGGATCAGGCTGCAGCCGCCGTCCCGGATCTCCACAGTAATCGCAGTAGAATCCGCATCAATGGCATTTTCCACCAGCTCCTTCACCACGGAGGCCGGCCGCTCCACCACCTCACCGGCAGCGATCTTATCAATTGTAGTCCGATCCAGAACTTCAATGGTTCTCATACTAATCTCCATTCCGCGGGCAAGCCGCGGCACAAATAGTGATGAAAGTGT
>JAUNCZ010000102.1 GCA_030526405.1 Lachnospiraceae bacterium
AGTAGTGGTTTCACGTACCTATCGCTAGCCGTCGCGCCAGCGACTTGGTACAATAGATTCAATTCCATTCTGTTTCCGAATGATATAGAGGTCTTTCGGTGGAATGATGATTTCTCAGACTATTTTGATGCGGGAAAAGAATGGTGGGGAACTGGATTATGGTCTGCTTATGATGAAATAACTAAGGAGATTACTGTAATAGGGGCATCTCTGACGGATTAAGAAGACAAGGAGGTTCCTGGTAAATATAAACACAGATGCGCAGCTACACTATATTTCACGCGCAGAACAAAGCTGCGTTTTATAAAAAAACTGGCCGTGATAATGCGTTGAAACGCACTTTGTTCCTATACAAGAACGTTATATGCGCAGCTGCACTTCGTTACGCGCGCAGAACAAAGTTGCGTTTTATAAAAAAACTGGCTGTGATAATGCGTTGAAACGCACTTTGTTCCTAAGAGGCTCTCCGGGTGTGGCGGGGAAACAAAAAGAAGCCGTTGTCAGAATAGCAACAGGGAATAATTGCAGAATTCATATGAGCAAGCTTAGAGATTCTTAGCGATGCAAAAGAAAACCAGGGAGAAAAGCTGTTTTCCAAAACAGCTTTTCAGCGAACTGAGAGGAGTTTTCATAAGGAAAACTCCTTGAATTGAGCGGTGCCCGCAGGCTTTCTTTGGCAGAGCGCATAGAATCTCAAGTGAAGCGAATGAATTCAAAATATTCCCTGTATGCTATCAACAACGGCTTTCCCTGTTTCAGGGATTGAATTTACTCTGTGGGTTTACGAGTGATAATCCACGGTGCCGGCTGTGTCTCAAAGGTATTCTTCTTTGTCAGTGTAGACACTGCAATCTGTGTCACTGCCGGTGTTCCCAGGCCAAAGTTACGGAAGATATCTCCCATAGACGCTGCCACGGTAAGATCCAGAGTATAGATAACGAACTCCATATTTGGATTCAGCTTCAGCAGGCACTCCATTTCCTGCTCCATGGAAGCAGAAGCCACCAGCATGGTAACATCCGGTACAGGAAGTCCTGCCAGAGTATCTTCGTCCACATGATCGATGATAGTAATGTTGTTGAGACCGAACTGATGGATATTGTCCTCCAGGGTCTGACGGTCTCTGGCACTGTACTCAACAGCGATGATGGTACCCTCGCCGTCCAGCATTGCAGACTCCACAGCAATGGATTCGCCGGAGATTACACAGACATTTTTGCCCTCGTGCAGCTGCATCTTGCTGAGGATGACAGCACGGATCTCAGATCCAACATAGCGAACGGAACCGCTGGCAAATACCTCGTTGCTGATGCCGAATTTGATGGTGCTTCGAGCCTTTGGATTCAGCACCAGCATGGCAGCAGAGGAATCGATGCCGCGATTGATCATGTCATAGACATAATTCTGTTTAACAGGACCCTCCGGTTCACTTCCGTCATTGTAGATTACAGTACACTCTCCCAGACCGGCATTGAACATGCGGTAGAAGATGTCAGGATGTCCGGCCTCGGTAAACACCAGAACAGCCCGATGAGACTCCACGGTGGGAATCAGGTTCTTGTTCTTACGTGTGATATCCAGGATCTTCACCTGCTCCAGATCCACATCAGTGTTATCTGAATAGTATCTCAGCCAGGAGAGAATATTGGAATTAGAAAAAAGGTTATCGTTCATACTTCTTTCCACCTTTCAAGTATTTTTATTATAGTAACACATTAATGCGCAAAAGAACATCAATTCTCAAAATATTTCGAACAGAATGAAAAACGGTGGAAATTTAGTAAAGAATTATTTGATCAGCTTGGAAATTTCCTTGAAGTTCGGATGAGTAGAAGTACGCATCAGTTCAAAGAGGATAGATTCGTAGCTGGTTGGCTGAACACCCATCTGGATCATTCTCTTCAGTGCAGTGTTTTTGTCAGACTCCTTTCGGGAGGAAACACAGTTTTCAACCACGAATACCTGGTAGCCGGCATCAATCAGATCCATAGCTGTCTGAAGAAGACAGATATGTGTCTCCACTCCGGCAATCAGAATCTGTTTCTTTCCGGAAGCTTCAATGGCATTGCGGATTCCTTCGTCGTCCCAGCAACTGAAGCTGCGCTTGTCCAGATACTCCTCTGTGCCTGCTGCCTCATAGATTGCCTGCTCAGACATGCCCATTCCCTTTGTATACTGCTGTGTAATCACAAATGGAACCTCCAGAATCTTCAGTCCCTTCACCAATGTTGCAGTATTGCGAATTACAGTTGCCGACTCGTGGATTACAGGCATCAGTTTCACCTGCTCATCAATGATCAGAGCCATAGTATTGTTAAGATCTGCTCGCATAATAAACCTCCAAATAATAAATTGTACATATGAGATATGAATTTGTCTGTTTCCAATTGTATCATACAATAGATTGTTTTGGAAAAAAGAATCGTAATATACAAAAAAACAGGCGGAATTCAATAAAAATTTGGCTTAAAGATGCACCTTTACTATATTTACACCCCCAAATCCCTGTGTTACAATACTCAGCAATCAGATGAAAATATGCAAAATGTATTGCGGGAGAATTATTATGAAATTGGTGAAACGATTCACTGCCCTTGTGGGAGCGGGTGTGTTAAGCATGGCACTTTGTGCCTGCAGTATCAGAGAAGGAAAGACAAAGGGGATTCTGATATCTTCAGCTGTGGAGAATGAAACCATTGATATGGGCCCGGATGTTTCCGGTGAGGACTTTACCGGCTACAGAGTAGGCGTCAGCCTCTATAACTGTACACTGAATACCTATTGCACCTCCTATGTGCAGGCGTTGAATGAAACTATGGCAGAGTATGAGGTGGACACTGCTGTATTTGATGCCTTTGGTGATCCAGGACAGCAGGCTGCTCAGATTAAAACATTGATTTCCATGGGTGTGGATCTGATCATTCTCTGGCCTTCGGATTCAAATCTGGCGGTAAGCTGGGTACAGTCCGTCAGTGAGGCAGGAATTCCTGTGGTGGTGGCCAATACAAATGTATCTCCGGAGGGAGAGCAGTATGTAGAGGGCTTTGTTGGCCCCTCCGGTGTGGAGGAGGGCTATCAGACCGCCTGCAGAATGCTGATGGACCTGGAGGGAAGAGGCAATATCGTGGTTCTGAACGGACCTGACAACTATGAGCCAGCCCGGGAGAGACGAAAAGGTCTGAAGGATGCCATCACCGGTACAAAGATCAATATCATTGAAGAGTATTCCGATGTAGGTGGACAGCGCTCTCTTTCCAGAACCTATATGGAAGAGTGTCTGAAGAATCATCCCATCGGAGAGATCGATGCTGTGTTCTGCTACGATGATGAGGCGGCCCTGGGAGCATTTGACGCCATGAGTCTCATGAACCGTTCCGGAGAGATGAAGGTGTATGTTGCTGCTTCCGGTAATTACGATATCATGTCCTATATTGAGGAAGGAATGGTGGCTGCTTCTGTAATCCAGTCCCCTATTGTGGATGCTCGAACCACAGTGAATTATGCATTGAGCATTCTGAAAGGGAATGAATTACCAGACTATTATAATTATATCAGTACCCCTATTGTTGATGCGGAGAATGTACGGGCTCTGAACCTGTCACTCTGGCAGTCTTAAATAGTGGATCCTCCCCGCAGAGAAAATCTGCGGGGATTTTCTGTTTATCAGGAAATTGAACCACTTCAAGCAGTCCCCCGCCTCTAAGGCGTAGAGACGTAGGCGGGGGTAAGGGGGGGATGCTTGCATCAGCAGGAGTAAAAGCTCCTGCTGATGAGCTGCCAAAGGCAGCAATGGTTCATGAGCAAGTAGCGAAGCGGATTGCGAATGTCCGCTTTACCCACTTCAAGCAGTCCCCCGCCTCTAAGGCGTAGAGACGTAGGCGGGGGTAAGGG
>JAUNCZ010000043.1 GCA_030526405.1 Lachnospiraceae bacterium
TCTCGCCTGACGGCTCGATTTCGCGCTGTCGCGCTATAGAAACAGTCTCGTCTGACCTCTCGCTCAAGCGAGCTTGGCTCGTGCTCCGACGATCCTCGCGTTGCAGCTTTCTCTTTTCGAGCGATGCCAATCTCGCCTGACGGCTCGATTCCGCGCTGTCGCGCTATAGAAACAGTCTCGTCTGACCTCTCGCTCAAGCAAGCTTGGCTCGTGCTCCGACGATCCTCGCGTTGCAGCTTTCTCTTTTCGAGCGATGCCAATCTCGCCTGACGGCTCGATTCCGCGCTGTCGCGCTATAGAAACAGTCTCGTCTGACCTCTCGCTCAAGCAAGCTTGGCTCGTGCTCCGACGATCCTGTTTCTGCATCGCTCGTAGAACGCGAAAAAAGGCACCTCGACCGTGAAGTCGAAGCGCCTTTGCTTTCTTGTATTAAAGAATAAAACTGATTTAGCGAATTGTCAACCATGTTTTTTTTAGAATGAGCAAAAAGAAAAACAATCTTTTTCCGTAAATCCATTGAAAACAGGAGAAATAGGATTTATAATGCAATTGTTTTGAGCAATTACATATTTTTATTTTTCTATAAATGGAGGAATAGCCTTGGTTCGATCAAGAAAAGACCTGGAGCATATTAAGGAAGTTGGAGCAGCTATCATTGCATCACCGGAGTTTGAGGCAGCACGGAATCAGATCCATCATCTCAGAGGAAATGTGGCGGCTCACATGATCAACACCGCTTACTACAGCGTGTGTCTCTGCAAGCTTCTGAATAAGATCGGTATCAGCACCAACACTGACGATCTCATCATCTCCTGTCTGTGCCACGATCTTGGAATTGTAAATCGACGCAACAACAAATATGTGACAGATCCTGACTGCATTAAGAATCATCCTATTGAGTCTGTTCCTATTGCGGAGCGACTGCTGGGATCCCTTACCTCCTGCCAGAAGGATACCATCCGTACCCATATGTGGCCACTTTCTTCTTCCCGTCCACGGTACAGAGAAGGTATGATCCTCACCATTATTGATAAATACTGTTCCATTCTGGAGTCCTCCGGACTTCTGAAACCGGCGGCAGTTCTGTAAAAACAGAAGGCTGCTGCACTGTTGATCCTTAACATCCATCAACGGTGCGGCAGCCTTTTTACGCGAGCAACGAGCCAAAGTCATACCCTATAGATTACAACAAAAAAAGCATGTCGAAAATGATTACTCATCTTTCACATGCTTTTTTCACAGGGGATGAGGGAATCGAATGCCGAAATCATCCTTGTGCAAAACATCGATTTTCCTTGAAATATCAAGCTTTTTTCAATTATATCCACCTTATTTTACTGATGACTTACTGATGATTCGGTGATGATGACTTCTAAGTACAAAAAACTTCCTGTTTGTTTAGTCTTGTACACGATTTTATACAATATTTTTTATCTATTATTTCGGCAAAATAAAAAGCCCCACTGGGTTATTCACCCAATGAAGCTTTAATCGGAATATTTCTAACCTTCTTTCGTAATCCCTTCTGTTCGGATAATAAATTTCACATTTCCATTCATTTCATCATTCATTCCTACAAAAGATTGATAGTCATCTCCGACCTTCTGGATTGCCTGCAAACGTTCAATCATCTCATCTACATCGTCTACAAAGATCTTCTTTAACTTCTGGATTCCATCTTCATTCAATTCTTCCATGCCATCCTTTAGTTCCTCTGCTCCGTCTTTTAATTTTTCCACTCCATCTACTAACTGATCCGTTCCCTGAGAAAGTTCACCTGTTCCATTAATTAACTTTGAAGAATTTGAATCCAATTCAAAAACGCCAGATTGTAAAGAAGATATTCCCTGATTCAGCGTATTCGCTCCGTTCTCTAACTCACTTGCTCCAAAAGCTAATGTGTCAGCACCTTTTGCAAATTCTGCTGCACCTTTTTCCAAAGATTTACTACCCTCTTGCAAATCACTTGCTCCAGTTTCTAAAGTTCCAAGTCCCTTGTCTAATTCTTTTGTTCCAGAATATAGTATCTGGATTCCAGAAGAAAGCTGATCTGCCCCTATTGCTAATTGTTTACTTCCTTCTTTTGCGTTTTGTATT
Organism: Lachnospiraceae bacterium; assembly: GCA_030526405.1. GTDB lineage: Bacteria > Bacillota > Clostridia > Lachnospirales > Lachnospiraceae > JAKSRN01. The sequence continues at coordinate 2,098 of JAUNCZ010000043.1, forward strand.
CCCTTAACAAATTCTCCTGCTCCACTTACCAGAGCTGGGGCTGCCTCTGCCAGTTGTGTCGTACCTGCTCTCAATTCTTCTGTTCCAGCTTTTAAGCTACCCATACCATCTACAAGGGCTGATGCTCCAGCTGACAATGTACTATTTCCGGCCTGAAGTGCTCGTGCCCCACCTAGGATTGTACTGCTATCTTCCGTATTCCTCTGACCTACACCTGTATATAGCTGATCAATCGCAACTGTTAATTCTGCAAATGCACCATCGATGCTTTCTCCGTCTCCAAAAAGTGTTGTTTCTATTGTTTCCAAACTGTCTTGCAGACCTGGAGTTTGTTCCTGATCCTGTCCGTTTAAGATCGCTCCCATAGTTTCTATCTGAGTCTGAAGGTCTACCCATGTAGCATACACTGAATCGTCCATAGTTTCTACTACAGATGGTGATTCCAAGGCTACCATCTGTATCTGACCATCTAACATTTCTTCGTACTTAGCAATCACTGCCTCGTATTCAGCAATGGTCTGCTCGTAACTGGAAATAGCAGCTTCATAACTTCCCTGGGCGCTTTGATAGGCTCCTGAAACAGAAGCAGCTGTTCCTTGAGCATCATCTACATATCCTGCATACTGTGACAGACCAATCGTATCTAATGTAGATTTAATATTTGAAGCGATTGGCTGATAGGCATTCCATGCATTCTGATACGCGCCATTTGCTGCACTCATCTGTTGGCTCGCTGCTTCTTTCTGGCTTTGTGCATCTGCTTTTGCACTTGCTGCAGTCTCCAGAGATATCTTATTCTCAATATTTCCCTCAGCAATATAAGTAGTCAGATCTGATTCCCCCTGATTCATGTACGCCTCATATAAAGCAGCAACATCACCTGCAATTGCTGAATAACAGTTCTGCAAGCTATAATCCCCATCTTCCTGGCTTCCTATGGCCGCTTCGATCTGATTAAATGCAGTCTGTAGCTGTGCTATTTGATTCGGATTTGTATCATCTCCTTTTAGCATGCCTTGTATCTGCTCAAGACCAGTACTGACATTCTCAATTCCCCTCACAAGATTATCAGAATAGCCAGATATCTGTTCGGCACCACTTTTTAACTCGTTTGCCGACTCATTCAATTGTCCAGCTCCCTCGTCCAAAGCAATGGCTCCTGACTGAAGACCTGCAATACCAGCAGAAAGTGCATTGGCTCCTTCTCCTAAGACTGCTGAACCTTCCACAAGTTCTGCCATACCCTTATCTAACTGCTTAGCGCCCTTCGCCAGATTTTTTCCACCTTCTACAGCTCCGCTTTCCCCTGTATATCCATTCAGGAGCTGTTTGCTTCCATTTTTTGTACCAATAGCACCTTTATACAATTCCTCCATGCCATCTGCCAAAGTCATTGCTCCATCTGCCAGTGTATCAGAACCTGTTGCCAGGCTATCTGCTCCAGAAGAAAGCGTTCCCACTCCATTTACTAATTGAGAGCTTCCACTTTTCAGTGCTCCTACACCGGAGTTAACAGAAGAAACCCCATCTGTATATTCTACAATGCCCTCTTGTAGTTTCTTGACACCATCTGTGAAATCTGGAAGTTTTTCATGTAATTCCTCAACTCCATCAGCTAATTCCCCACTGCCATCTACCAATTTCTGTGCACCATCACTTAGTTCTTCCATGGCATCCTTGAGTTCTTCTCGAATCTCCAGATTCTCTAAATCTAGATCACTAAGAGCATCATCCATAATCAAAGAAGCACCCATTTCCATCTCAAAGCATTCTGTCTCAAATGTCACTTCCAGATAATCCGGGAAATCAATATCCAAATCTAAATTACTGTCCGTATTTCTTTCCAGACTTTCTTTGAATCCAGGAAAAGCCATACCTACCACGATTGTCTGATCCTCTTTTGAAATTACTTTTCCACTGTTAACAGAAACATTTTTTATACTGGTATCTGAAAAAATCATACCTGACATAACCGTAAAAGGCACATAAACAGTTTCCTTATTTCCAGCAATTGTCACCGTTTTTTCTTCCTGGTTTTTGTAATCATATCGAATTTTAATCTTTCCACTTTTTCCAGCCAGATTCTCCGGAGCGATTTCTTTGCCATCCAGATAGTATGTAATCTTTATAGAAACCGGAAGTTCTTTCTGGCTTCTCTCCTGATTGTGAACATCCTGTGCACTCCCATTTTTTAACCACTCTTCTACAATCACATCTGTTGAAGTTCCAGATGCATCTGTTATCACATAAACGGTCTCCTCTTTTTCAACTTCTGTTTTATCCTCTTTTGCCAACACCAGCATATTTCCAGAAGCCAGCAATAATGCGCTTGTTAAAACTGTTACCCCTAATTCGATTCGACTTTTTCTGTTCATTTTCAATCCGACCTTTCTTTTTTATGAATGTTCCATCTAAAATGTATAAAAAACCCGGTAATACAAAAACCACGGAAAACAGAGAGCATACGGTTCCTCTTCCAAGCAAATAGCCTAGCTGGGAAAGCAATCCATGCGTAGATATTTTCCCTAACAAAAATCCAACTACTGTCAGTACAATTCCAGATGTCAAAATGGATGCAGCTGTATTTGATATGGTTTCCTCTATACTTTCTTTTCTATTAAGTGTCATTCGATTTTCTTTATAACGTTCTGTAAATAAGATTGCATAATCCACTGTTGCACCAAGCTGAATAGAACTGATTATCAGATAAGCGATATAAAAGAGTGGCTGCTCCATCAAATACGGAATAGACAAATTCACCCAGATTGCAGTCTCTATAATCAGTACCAAAATGATTGGCAAAATCAATGATTTCATGGTAAGCAACAGAACGATAAATACCGCTACAATGGCCAATAAATTAACCTTCACCATGTCTGCTGTTACTGTTTTCATTAAATCATTGGTGCTGATTCCAGTTCCTGCCAAATGGTATTCTCCAGGATAATATTTCTCAGCTATTTTCTGTATTTTATCTATCAATTCCTCGGTTTCTTTTCCTTCAAAGTCTACAGATACAGATAAAACCATGCGATCATAGTGTTCCGATCTTAACTGTTTCAAAATCTTTTCTGGCAACATTTCTGCCGGAATACTGGTTCCGATCGTATCTACTAAAGATGTAATAGATGTTATTTCTTCTATCTCCTGAAGCTCCTCTGACATTTTCTTTTCTATCACGATATTGCCTTTTGGAATCATCAATACATAGGTATCACTTTTTCCAAAAATATTCTGAATTTCTTCTGTATCATCGCCTAACTGAGTGCCTGGTCCAAAAATCTGGGAAGCCCCGTAATAATAAGCATTCTTTGTACTGGTAATATAAGAAGGAACGATAATTGTAACAAACACCAACACTAAAGGAATCATTATTTTGTGTACCAGCTTTCCAAGTTTCCGAAATGACGGTAAAAATGAAGGATGTGCTGTTTTATCCATCCATTTATATGTCGCCAGAATCACTCCCGGCATAAATAGAAACACCGTGATCAGGCTGATTCCAACACCCTTTGCCAATGCAAGCCCCAAATCTGGTCCAATTCGAAATCTCATTAATGTCAAGGCCAGAAAGCCAATCACAGTAGTCAGTCCGCTGGATAAAATAGACGACGTTGACATACATAAGGCTTTTTTCATAGCCGCCTTGGGCTCCAATTCCTGCCTACATTCATCAAAACGATGAATCAAGAATATTGAATAGTCCAAAGACACGGCCAACTGTAAAATATTGCCAGCAGCATTTGTTACAAAAGATATTTCTCCAAATATTAAATTCGATCCGGCATTTATCATAACAGCCACCCCAAGTCCACATAACACCACAAGGGGTTCAATCCAGGATTTCGTCGTTATAATCAATACCAACGCTAAAAATAAAACTGCAAAAACAGCAATCAAGCGAATTTCTGATACTGTACTTTCTGTAGCCACGGCATTACTCACAGCTGATCCAGTCATAGCATTTTCATCTCCGATGACTTCCCGAATGGCAGGTATCACAGTATTCACTTCCAATTCATCTACTGCAATTGTAAAGATTGCTATCTGATCTTTATAATAGGTTTCTACCATTTCCTGATCGTACATTTCGGTTGGCATATCCATGATTTTTTTATCATCCAACCACATAACGGATATAACCCCATCTAAAGCTTCCAGCCTCTTTTTATAAGCTAGTGCCTCATCCTCCGTAACGCCTTTGATCATAACCCTTACATTTGGAATAGCTCCATCAAATTCCTCCCCCATCAAATCAATGGCCACTGTGGAGGGAGCATCTTTCGGTAAGTAATCATTCATATCATAATTTACAGATATAAATTGTTGGAAATATCCACAGACTACTGCTGCAAGTATAAATAGCAACATCAGATGCTTACGGATTTTAATAACTCCTCCATAAAATTTTTCCATCACACCATCCGCCTTTCTCATTTTGTTATAATGTACGTTGTATAAAATATAAAATTATCTATTAAAAAAAAACAGTCACTCCCCATCATCTGTGGAAAATTGGGACATTTAAAATGATTTGGGTAAAAAAATAGGACATGATTACGGATTTGTCCGTTGTCATGTCCTATACTTCATGCCATAATATCTAGAATCATACTCATATTTGGAGGTTTTTCTATGAAACAAAGTGTTACTTCACTGAACACAAAAAAAATGATGGTAGAATCCTTAAAAAAAATTATGTGTCAAAAACCACTCTCAAAGATTACCGTTACAGAAATCATAAGAGATTGTGACATTAATCGAAAAACCTTCTACTATCATTTTGATGATATTTATGCTCTAGTGAAATGGATGTTTGAAGAAGAAGCCATCGATGTGGTAAAAAAGTTCAATCTGCTGGATGATTATGAAGATGCTCTCCTTTTTATTATGGATTATATCGAGCAGAATCAGCATATTATTCACTGTGCCTGCGATTCCATAAGCCGTGCTGAAATGAAGCGTTTTTTCTATTCTGATTTTTTTGAAATTGTCACTTCCATTATTGTAGACACCGAACAAATGCACCAAAAAACACTGAAGCCGGATTTCAAACAGTTTTTGTGTGAGTTTTATACCAACGCCTTGGCTGGCATTTTGATGGATTGGATCCAGAATCGAGAAAACCGTAGCAGAGAACATATCATTCAATACGTTTCCTCTATCCTAAAATCCTCTATTTTTGCCGCCCTGGAAAATCCAGAAAATTTACAGTGAATTTTGTAATGAAAGTGTTGAACTTTCCTCCTTGTTTTATTTAGTACCTTCGCGGTACCTTTTTGTTTTCTGAAAAAACAAAAAAGCCGAAAACTCTTGAATAATCAAGACTTTTCGACTTTGTCGAGCAGGGGATGAGGGAATCGAACCCCCACCAAAGGTTTTGGAGACCCCTATCATACCATTTGACCAATCCCCTATTTGCTTTCTGCAAGAATGATTATACCTCTATGCAGTGGGATATGTCAATCAGTATTTGAAAATTGTAGATATTTTTTTGATTTATTAAACTATTTCGTCTCCTGTTCCATCCCCGATGGAGCAGAGGGGCATTTACAATCCCCCTCACTCCTTTCTCGAAATCACAGATCCGCATTCAGAAGCCTGGTATTCACTCTAGTCATAACCTCCAGATAATAGGCCAGGTCTGCATCGGACATGGTATCCTCATCATACTTCTCTGCCTTTTCCCCAAAATCCTGATACTTCAGCATCATCTTTGTATAATCAGCCAGCATGGTCAGGGAGTTATCAGATTTGTTGTACTTCTCCATGAAGGCAATATACTCATCAAAAAATGCCTCATATTCATCCAGAAACTCTTTCAGTTCAGGAGAAACTCCGTCAGCGGTTTTCGTCTTGTCAGAAGCAGTTGTTTTCTTCTTTGAATCAGTGCCTCTGCCGGAGTTTTTATCCGTGTCCTTTACAGTACTGCTGTTTTTTGCTGCTGTTGCCTTCTTCTTTGAGTCAGTCTCCTTCTTTGAAGATTCTGTTTTCTCCGAGGAAGCTGAATCCTTCTTCTTTGTATCCTTGATCTTCAGAACCTTGTTTACATCGGTATCCCCATCCCAGAAAGCGGAGGAAATGTCATACCAGTCATCGTAAGTCTGGCTGTGGGCATCGTACCAGTCATCGTAAAAATCAGATTTGGCATCGTACCAGTCATCATAGAAGTCGGATTTCAGATCATACCAGTCACTGTAATCCATTCCCTTCTTTACAGAAGTGAAAAAGTCCTTATAGTATTTTTTGCTGAGCTCCCCAAACTGCTTTTTGTAAACAGCTTTGTAATACCCATTGAAGGCTCCCTTGTAGATTCTTCTGTAGAACACATTGACGGATCGTTTCCATGCATATTTCTGATCCATGTCACAGACCTTTACCACGGTTCTGTAGTATTCAGCACAATCCAGCCGGATTTCCTCATAGAATTCCTCATCCTGATCCTTCAGATTCTCATACCACTCCTCCAGATCCTCATAGCCAGCCTCATAGGAAGCAACCTCAGAGCCCAGAGATTTGTATACCTCCTTCAGAGCATTTCCAACCTGGTCTGAACGATCTGTAAACTTCTTCTCAATCCCCAGAATCAGTTTCTCCAGATCCTTGTCAATGGTTTCACCGATGATATCCTCCACGTTATAATCCTTATTCCAGAATGCGCTGGTGATATCGGAATGTCTGTTGTAGAAATCAGATTTTGCATCAGACAGGCTGCTGTACACATCCGAGCGCCCCTCGTACCACACCGAGTAGGCCTCTGAACGAACTTCATACCAGTCGGAATACTCAATTCCATCAGGCTGTTTATCCAGGATATCCTCATAGACCAGCTCATACAGATCATCCAGATATCCATCATAAACTTCATCGTACACATCATCATAGATATCGTCATACACCAGCTGGTAGATCTCATCCACCGCATCGTCCCAGGCTTCATAGTCGGACATGTCCACCACTTCCACCAGCTTCTTATAATAACCTGCAGAATTCTTGTCGATCTTCTCATACAGTCCGCTGGTTTCCTTCTGAATGGTTTCCACCCACTCTGCTGTCTTTCCGCTGTTTTTCACATAGTCCCCGTAGGTGGTTCCGATTCCTTTCTCAAATTCAGCCTTCTTCTTATCCAGTGTTTCGATCATGGTATCATAATCCTTCTGGATGGTATCAAGAATCTTCTGCAATTCCTGATTCTGTTCCTTCGCCCATACCGGCACCGAACCACTGCTTCCCAACAATGCTGCCGCACACAACACAGCAATCAGTCTTTTTTTCATATATCCCCCACATCCTTTCTTCTGACTTCCCGAATAAATGCATCCAGTGTATGGATGGCCTTCTCCGACAGAAATTCCTCCGTCCCAAGGCATTTCCCCTTCCGTCCCATCAGGTAGTCCACACTGACCTGAAGTACATCTGCAATAGCTGCCAGATTCTGAAGCTTGGGTTCAATTTCTCCCAGCTCATACCGGGCGATGGTTCCCCGGGACAGATTCAGTAATTCTGCCAGCTTTTCCTGTGTAAGACCTGCATCCAGACGGGCCTGTTTGATTCGTTCTCCCATGTTTCTCATAAATTGTTTTTTCTCGTTCATGAGTTAATTTTACTGTAAGGGTTATGGGCTAAACATACTCTGACAGTAACATTCTGTAACGCATAAGTAAGATTTCACCTCCTGCTGTTCTTTTGCTATCAGCATACAGCAGGCATGTTTCAAAATGGATTTGTAAGTGCAGCTACACATCCAGCGTTCTTGTAACAGGAAATACACAAGGACTCCCTATACAGGAACAAATAGCAGAAAAAAGCTGACAGCACGTTGGCTGTCAGCTTAGTATCATATCCAGATACTGCTTCAGTTCTTTCTTTTTTCTCCTGTAGGAGACAAGCTCCCCATGGCTGTCACACAGCTCTATTGCCCTCTGTAGAAGTTCTCCGGCAAGCTCCGTCTGAGGATTTTCCGCTCCCTGGCATTCCAGCTTCATATTTGCATAGGGCTGATACAGATAGTCAATGAGATCCAGATCATTGTTATATACAATTCTGGCAGGCGGCTCTGCCTTTGCCACACAGGCATCGATTCTGCCGGAATCAGGACTCACATAGGTGTAATACCAGGCCAGGGCCATATAGAAGGAAAACAGCATCTCCGGATACTGCTGCCATCCTTCCCTCTGCTCCCTTTGCAGCTCTCTCAGCTTCTCCTTCAGGATTCGAATCATCTGTCGAATCTCCTCTTTCTTCTCCGGGACACTGCGGGACAGCAGGATCACCAGCTCCGCCCTTTTCAAAAATGCCTTTTCACCGCAAGCCTTCCCTTCTGCTTTTTCTATATAATACAGGGATTTCTCCTGGGCATGGAGCATTTTCCCAAGACAGGGATTTCCGTAGGCAATATCATACTCTCCATGAAGGAGGAAATCATAATGCTGAGCCAGCAGATCATAATATCTTGCCTTTTCCAAAGGTGCCCTTCCTGCCAGCTTCTTTGCAGTACCCAGCACCTTTTCTGCGGTCTGGTGCTCTTCTCTTTTAAGAAACTGATAGGCCACCCGATCACAGATATCCAGACTCTGTTCAGCAGAAAAACTCTTCATATAAAGGGCAGGATTCTGCAAAAGCCGGGTTCCATATTGCAGGATAAAGGCTTCTCTGTCCATGGGCATCCTTCGGAGGACCATACAGGTCAGCAGATGGCAGTTCTTCCGCAGCTTCAGAGCAGGAGAATTCCAGACCGTGCGCAGCATCTCCTCGGCTTTATTCAGTTTCCGGATCAGTTCTGAATAGGAACATTCCCGGAGTCTTTCTGCCTCCAGGGTTCGGATCTGCTGCTCCATAACCCCATCCGCCATTTTGCATTCCTTCTCCTGCCAATCCCAGGCATCCACAACCTGATGGATCAGAGGGTGCAGCTTCAGCAGACCGGAATCACGACAGATCCAGCCCTCCGCCTCCAGCTGGATGGCAGCATTTTCTCTGATCTGAAGGCTTTTTATATCAGAGGTATTTCTCTCCCTGTCCTGACATCTTTCCACATCAGAGGCATTCTTCTCCCCATCCTGTGGGAATTCCATGCCAGTGGGATAAAACAGGGTCAGTTCCTTTAAAAGTAACCGTTTTTCAGAGGACAGCTTATTCCGGGCAAATAATCCTGCGATGATCTCCCTGATGTCAGCATATTGGAAGTGCCAGTCCCGGGCATGATCCACAGCCTGTCCTGACATTGCGGAAAATCCTTTTCTTCTAACAAGGACTTCTGCCTCCCTGATGGTGAGGTGGCTGCTGCCAATCTGTTTTCCAAGAAGCTCCAGAATCAGAGTATGGCCCTGCACCTGGGTTCGGATTTTCCGGAAATATGGCATCTCTTCCTCTGACAGCTGCCGGTTCAGGGCTGACTCAAAGAGCCGTCTCTGTTCCGTCTCTGCCTCCAGTTCTCCCAGCTCCAGATGGGTAAAATACTCTCTGTATCGGTTTTCTCTTGAAATCAGGATAAGCTTCCAGCCTGACTGAAGCAGCTGCTGCAACTCCCCTGTGATCTCTCCGGAGAAATTATCCAGCACCAGAAGATTCCTGCATCCCTCACCCAGGGCCTTCAAAGCAGTCATTTTCCTTCTGCAGTACTCCCGCTCTGTTTCTTCTCTCTGCCTGCTGATCCCGTGGATGCTGACACTCTCATCTGAGGCAATTCTTCGTCGAACACTGGCCTGCTCCAGATCCAGCAGGAGGAGATGATCCATCTGATCCCTGAAAAGCGCGATCCACTTCCGCACCAGAGTGCTTTTGCCGATTCCCCCCAGTCCTGTCACATACAGACAGAGGCTGTCCTGATCCTGCCACCAGTGGCTGATCCGCTGCAGCTCCCTCTCTCTTCCAATCACCCCAGAAGGAGCATGAAGCTTCGTGGAATGCAGAAAGATTCCATGGGGATCCGCAACAGTGAGCAGCTCCTCAAGAGCAGCCACCGCCTCCTCCATATGCTGGAACCGGTCCTTATAATATCCCGCCAGCGTACGATGGAAAAATGATGACAGCAGCAGTTCTGTGCTGTCACGATACTCCCAGGGCTCAAAAATACTGTTTCTGTAGTCAAAGCATGTATCCTGATCACAGTCTGATGCAGAGGGCACCCGTCCAAAAAGCAGATAATACACCAGCGCCCCCAGCTCAAATACATCGGACCAGGGTCCGATCCGCCTGAATTGTCCCTGAACCAGCTCCAGAGGGGCAAAGCCCGGAGTATACAATACTGCCTGTCTCAGAGTATCCATGGATACAGGGGAATCAAAATCGAAAAGCTGGATCAGTTCCTCCGTTTCACGGTAGAGAAAAATATTGGAGGGCTTCAGATCCAGATACAGGTATCCCTGTTCATGCATGGCCTGAAGCACCAGAGCTATACTGTGGGCAATGGTAAGCACCGATTTCAGAGACCTGTTCCTCCGAAACACAAGCTTTTCCCCCTCCACATAGCTGGAAATGCTGTAGATGGTGCCATGGATCCGGATCAGATCCATGGTGCCGGTGATGCTGTTGGTAAGTTCCCTCTCCCTGGCAAAATGATGACTGATCCTGTAGGAATCCAGAAATTTCTGTTTTTCCCTTTCCCATGCCTCCTGATCCCGGCAGCTCAGACAGCCATTTTCATCCCTTTTCACAGGCAGCTTCAGGGGATAACACTCCTTGATTCTCACTCTTCTGACAGCACCGGAGTGGTCACAGTAGGTGGCCAGATAGGCAATGCAGCTGCTTCCCCTTCCGATTTCCTCCTGAATCCTGTACTGGACACCATTCTCCACAGAGAGCAAGGCTCCCCTCTCCAGGGGAATCCGAACATCCTTATTTACTTTTGTATTCATTTCCATTTCCCCTTTCCAGTGAAGCGGACATTTGCAATCCGCTTCGCTGCTTGCTCATGAACCGCAGCTATTTTTCCTTAAACTCATCGCTTATACTTTTATCCTTCTGCTCCTGTTTTTCAAGATACAGCTCCAGCATAAAATCCCGCAATACCGGCAAAGGTTCCTCTGTGAACATGCAGAAAAGAAACAGCCAGTCATAGGGATTGCCATAGTACAGACAGGGATATCCCGCCTCCATGAGATGGCGGTCCATATAATTCTGGCATCGCTCCCCCTCTCCCGGCCTTGCCTGCAGGGTTCTGTCCCCCCGATCCAGCGCCCCTTTGATCCAGAAGGTGTAAAACAGCAGAAGGATCAGCCATTTACGCAGACTCTCGTAGGAAACCTTCTTTCCCTTCAGAATCAGCCGCAGGGAATTTCTTCCCGGAAAACAGGCAGCTGCCACAGGATGCAGCAGCGGATTTTCCTTCACAAGTTCCACCAGAGAACGCTTCCCTGAAAAATACAGCTTCTGCCCGTCACTTTTCTGTTCCTTCCTCTGGACCAGACCATTTTGATTCAGAAAACTGGTCTCCAATCCAAGAATCCGCTTCAGAGCCCCTTCCTCAGACCATTTTTTCCGGTTTGTATAGGGGCTGTTTTTCATCTTTGTCCCTGTGGGTTTCAATCCGGCTACCAGTTTCTCCTCCCGAATCAGATATCCCTCCGGACTGGCTGTGATCCTCTCCCACAGCTGTGTCACCTTCTCCTGGGCGGTTTTGTTATTTCTGGAAAACTGGTCTGCCTGTTGCTGAAGAAAGAGAAGCAGTTCCTCTTCTGAATGAATCTGATGGAATGTCTCTTCCAGTTCCCTTGTATATAACCTCCCCTCAGAAAAGCAGTCTCCGGCAGAATGTTCTCCGGCAGAATGTTCTCTGGCACAATATTCTCCGGCAGAACAATTCCCACATGCAGGATTACACTCAAGAAGACCCCCTTCTGTCTGTATCTTGGCCTTCTCCAGCAGACTGCAGGCCTCCTGATAGGACAGCTGTTCCCGGAGGGCATATCCGAAAACAAAATCCTGAAGGGAATGGAAATCCAGACCCCGACCAAAGCAGCATCGTCTGAAAAACACCTCGGTTTCCTCCAGTGAAAGCCGGAAGGCAAAGCAAAACAGAAAAGGGGTTTTTCTGTCACGTTCAAAACGCATCTCTCCCGTAAAAAAGCTCTCCAGATTTCGGGGGATGGGCACCTTCGAGGCTTTAAACTGCTCCTCCGTGAAGGCGATCATCTCTGAAAGCTGATGGCCCCTTCCCTGGTATCCCTTAAAGAAAATCAGTTCCTTCAGCACCTCCTGAAAAGGTCTGAAAGAAGCAGCCACCTCCAGCAACCGCTCCCTGTAATCCTCCTGCTCCGGGTCCAGATCGAAGGCAGTTTCTTCCATATTAGTGGTGTAGGTTCCAGTTTCCTTATATTCTCGCATCTTGAAAAATGCTCCTTTGCAATCATTATGGTAATTATACATTTTTACGGGATTGATTGCCAGCTCTTCCATTACTGCCTGTATCCCCATCCTCCAGATACATACGATCCAGGGTAAAGCCTCTTCCATGTACCGAAGCCACCTCTGTGATCTGCATAAAGGCCATAGGATCGATTCCGATAATGGTCTTCTCCAGCTGCTTCAGAAAACGGCGATGGGTCACCGTCATCACTGCCATGGAATCCTCACCCACAAAACCTGTTTTTACAGGAATCAGGGTGGCACCAAGGTTCAGCTCATGGGTCACTGCATTACAGATTTCCTGACTCTTCTTGCTGATGGTAAATACCTGCATCTTGGCCTCACCGATGGTGGATACCTTTCCGATGGTGAAGGAAGAAACCAGGACACAGATGATACCATATAAAACATCCTCCATCTCGGAAAATGGCACCTGCATCAGGATTACTGCCAGATCCACTCCATACATGGCTGTGCTCAGGGGAATATGCAGATACTTATTCATGGACAGGGCAATGGGATCTGTTCCTCCGGTGGAAGCGCCGGCACGGAACACAATACCGATTCCAAGACCGATGAGGAATCCGCCAAAGATAGAACACAGGGTATAATCCGTGATCATATCCTTCAGAAATGGCTGATCCTCCAGAACCCGGAGGAAAAAGGGATAGAGAATGCTGCTGAGCAGGGTTCCCAGCATAAACTTCCTGCCCAGAAGAACCAGTCCGTACAGCAGCATCAGCGCATCGATGGCAAATACCACATAGGAAACACGGATGCCAAACAGATTATGGATCATAAGAGAAATACCGGTGGTACCTCCCATAACAAGTTTTGTAGGAATAATAAATGCCACGATCGCCAGAGCCAGAATAAAATTGCCCAGGACGATCATCAGCGTAGTTTTCATCTTTTCCATAATAAAATCTCCCTCAGTATTTTTATGCAAACCTTATTTTATGATGCACTTTCCCGTATTGCAATCTGGTATTTCCGATAGTATTATTAAGTAACACTTATATTACTGTGTTATAGTAGTGTGAAACGATACTGCTGTAATAACATGCCAAAGACTCATCGGCACAATGACAGGAAAGGAGAATTTATGAATCTGAATCAGCTCCGCTATTTTGTATCCGTGGCACAGAGAAAAAGCTTCTCCCGTGCTGCCGAGGAAAACTATATCACTCAGACAGCCATGACACAGCAGATCCGTCTTCTGGAGGAAAACCTGGAAACAGAACTGATTGACAGAAGGGTCCGTCCCATCCGCCTCACACCTGCCGGAGAGGTATTTTATAAAGAAATAAAACCCATTCTGGAAAGAATCGACTTTGCAATAACAAGAACCAGGGAAGCCTCTCAGGGCACCATCGGAACACTGAACATCGGTTACACCAGGGGCTACGAGGGAAGCAGTCTCTCTGAGACACTTCGTCATTTTCATCAGAATTATCCCGGAATCTTTGTAAACTGTATCCGGGCTTCCTCAGACCTGCTGGCCTCCGGTCTCCTTGGCGGTGAATACGACCTGATCTTTGCAGACGATACCAGCAGTCTTAAAAATGATCCCCGTATCAACAGCCGCCTGATAGAAACCGTGCCCCTGATGGGGGTTCTTTACCAGTCTCATCCGCTGGCGGTGAAAAAGACGCTTCATCGGAAGGATTTTAAAGGAGAACCCATTATCTTTGCCACACCTAATGAGAATTATTCTGTCTCCGATGACTCCCGTTTCCTGCAGCTGTACAAGAATGCCGGTTACTCCCCGGATATTCAGCATGTTTCATCGGATATGGAGAGTGTCCTTATGATGGTGGCTGCAGAACATGGGATCACGATCCTGCCTGAGTATTACACAAGACGGCTTCAGAATGCCGATAATCTCCTGTTTCTCCCCATGGAGGGAAAGGATGAGTATACGGAAATCTACTGCTTTTCCCTGAAGGAGAATCTCAATCAGGCTCTCCATGTATTTCTTGGCACTCAGACATACTACTACGAAAACGAAGCCACATAGGAAAACTCTATGCAAAGACTCCAGAAACAGATTCCAGCATAATAAATGTTGCATCGTTTTATTCGTAAACACTGTCACAAGTGCAGTTTACGGTGCCCATCGGCCTTCATTCCGTTTTAGAACGTCCAACTTCCGGATCCAACAGCCGGACGCAAACATTATTCCACGGTGTTCTTGACATGAGCCTCCATCGCATATGATATCGTGGCAAATACGGCAAAACATTGCTGGAGCAGATTTGCCAGGCTAACAAGCCTATCATATGCTACTCAAATAAAGAACCTTTCGCGGCATAAGGTTTGCTGGTTCTCTCCGGCCGTTCTAAAACAGAATCCGGCCGTTTGGGAGCATAATCCTGACCGTTTGGTGTCGTAATATGCACACAAGGCAAAAGAAAAACCTGAAACACGTCTCCCTCAGAAAGACTGTCTCAGGTTTTTTATCTTTTCTTATTTTCTTTTCTCTATTGACGATCCTTACATGTTTATCCCCTGATCAACAACAGACCCACCAGGATTCCCACCAGGGTCATGGCACCCGGAGCCTTGGATTTCCACATAAGAAAGGATTCCGGCAGAAGCTCTCCCAGCACCACATACAGCATGGCACCGCCGGCAAAGCTTAAGGAAAGGGACAGCCATACAGGGCTCACCAGACCGATGATGAGACCGATGATGGCACCCACCACAGTAGAAGCCCCGGATAAAGCAGTGACGCAGACTGCTTTTGCCGGTTTCATTCCACCTGTAACCAGCGGAACTGAAACAGACATGCCCTCCGGGATATTGTGAAGACCGATTACCACCGCCACAAGGAAGCCAGAACCGGTAAACAGATTGACTGCCGTACTGGCATAGGAGGCACCGATTACCATACCCTCCGGAATATTGTGAAGACCGATGGCACAGGCCATAACAATTCCTGCAATGAACATTTCGTATTTATTGCCCTCATCTGTATGCATTTTCAGATGATCCGCATGGATCAGCTCATCCAGATGATCGGCAGTGGCAGGATGATTCTCATCAATATGGGCAATCTCCGGATTAACCCGCTTATCAATGATCATATTCAGCAGGTAGATGGTTCCAAAGCCCAGAAGAATTCCAAATATTACGAATGCCAGGGAAAGCTCCTCCACAGCCCCCTCCGGGAGAAATGCCTCCGGAATCAGATCGAACATTACCACCGCCAGCATGATTCCTCCTGCAAATGCCAGCAGAAGACTTACCACCCTGGCAGAATCCCTTTTCAGGATAACACCGACAATTCCACCCAGACCGGTACCGCCAACACCTGCAATGGCGGTAATCAGAATAACCCAAAGTATTTTTTCCATGTGTGTCACTTCTTTCTTATGATTTAGTTTAACCTAACTGTATTCTAGCATAAACAAAATCAAAGAAAAACACTGCTTTTTATATTGGTATATTTTCAGCAGAATGAACAGAAAAAACAGATCAGTTTCCAATGTCCTGCTGTTTATTTCATTTATTCCTGCATCAGGGCAGAAATCTTATCCCCAGAATTGCATTATTTATCCTCCGTTTCGAAAACCACAATGGATTGCAACAGTTTTCTGGCATAGGCATCTTTTGTCTCGTTAATATGTTTCACAGGAAGATGCTCTGTCACATGTCCCTGGTGCAGAAACAGTACATCATCACACAGATATGTAATAGAAGTCAGATCATGTGTTATAAAAATATATGTAAGTGACAGCTTATTTTTTAATTCCAACAGTAAATCCATAACCTGAACCTGTGTATGGGCGTCCAATGAAGAGATGGCTTCATCAAATAATATGATCTCCGGGTTGCAGGCTACGGCCCGGGCGATACATACACGTTGTAATTGTCCTCCGGATAATTCATGAGGAAAACGATTTGCAAAGTCTGAAGATAATCCCACCAATTCCAGCAATCTGTTAATTTCCTTTTCGTGATTTAAGCTGATTTTCTCTCTCCTTTTTCGAACATATATCCCTTCATTCAGAATATCCTTCACCCGAAAACGAGGATTTGCTGATGTTGTATAATCCTGAAAAACAACACTCAGCTTATTTTGTAATTCCCGCCGTCCTGCAGGAGAGGCATAGACTGGAATATCGTTTAAAAGTACATTTCCAGAATCCGGTTTCAAAAGTCCACATAGAACACGCCCCATCGTAGACTTTCCACTACCTGATTCTCCAAGTATTCCAAGACAGGTTCCCTTTTTCACTTCTACCGACACATCAAATAAAATCTGCTGCCTTGTATAGCCGAAGATTCTGTTCTGGCATTCACTTCGAAAACTGACACACACTTTATCAAGTTTTAACATGGTTGTACTCCTTTCCCTGCAATGCCAGTTTGTATCTTCTCATTACATCCGTTCTTTTTTCTATCAACAGTCTGGTATACGGATCTGCTGCATGATGCAAAATATGCTGAAAGTCTCCCCGATCCACTACAAGTCCCTGATTCAATACAACAATTTTATCTGCTACTCTTGAAATTGCATTTAAATCATGCGATATAAAAATCATGGCAACCTTCTGATTTTTTTTAATGTTTACGATTTCATTCAGAATCTCATGCTGAGTGATTGCATCAATTGCAGTAGTAGGTTCATCTGCAATTAGCAAGGAGGGTTTCATGGATGTAGCAATGCCAATCATAATACGTTGAAGCATTCCACCAGATAATTGATGGGGATACTTTCCTAAAACTTCTTCCGGATTTCGGATTTGCATCTTCTCCAGCATTGTAATGGATTGTTCCCGGATTTCCTTTGTACTCCATTTCTGATGTGCCAGAAATGTTTCGGAAATCTGGCTTCCAATTCGATAAAGAGGATCAAAACAAGTCATGGGGTTTTGTAACACCATGCCAATCTTATTCCCTCTCATTTTTCTCAATTCTTCCGGATTTTTTCCAATCAATTCATCACCAAAAAACTTTGCGCTGCCAGAAACACGAAAGTTTCTGTCTAAAAGTCCCATAGCAGCTTTCATTGACATGGATTTTCCACTGCCTGATTCTCCTAAGATTCCCACACACTCTCCCTCCATCACCGAGAATGTTACTCCTTTTACTAACTCATGATCCTCTTTTCGATTGTGTAGGGATACTCGTAATTGTTCGATTTCTAATACTGGTTTCATCCGTTTACCTCCTTAGGATCCAACACATCACGCAGAGCATCCCCCATTAGATTAAAGCAGCACACCAATGCAACAATTGCAATTCCAGGTGCAAGCATCTGTGTAGGATTACTTGTTAAAACTTCTTTCGCTTCATTCAGCATTGCGCCCCATTCCGGTATCGGTGCCTGAACTCCCAGGCCCAGAAATGACAGTGTAGAAATATTTATGATTGCCCATCCAATATCCAAAGATGCTAAAACAGCCAAATCTGATGTGATGGAAGGCAACAGATGGCGAAATAGAATAAATCGTTCCGGCATGCCGACGCAACGTGAAAACTGTACAAAGTTTTTATCACGATACTGTATAACACCTGTCCGAATCATACGTGCATACCATGCCCATTTAATAAATACATTTGCAATAATGACATTTTGAACACTGACTCCCAGCAAAGCTACCACCGCAAATACCATGATCTGACTGGGAAATGACAACATCACGTCTACAATACGCATAATGATTTCTTCTACGATACCCCTGAAGTATCCCGCTATGATTCCTAAAACAGCCCCAATACCAATGGTTCCTGCCATTGTCAATGCAGCCAGTCCTAATGTAGGACGAATCCCATAAATCATACGAGATAGAACACATCTTCCAAGCTGGTCCGTTCCTAATGGATATTTCAAACTATATCCGGCAAATTTGTTAATAATATTGGTTTCATAAGGATCATTTGGTGCAATTACAGGTGCCAGTATTCCAATGAGTGCAACCACAAGGACGATGGAGGTGGTAAACACCGCCGTTTTATTTCCGAAATACTTTTTTGCCATTCTAGTCCTCCTTTCTCAGTCTCGGATCGGATACTGTCTGCAAAATATCAAACAAGAGATTGAATACCACAAAAAGTACACCGATCAATAATACGTAGGTCTGAATTACGGGATAATCTCTGTTAAAAATAGAACTGATACATAAGGTACCAAGACCTGGCCAGGAAAATACATTCTCAACCACAATCGTACCTGATATTAACTGCGGTATACTCATTCCCATTGCAACAATGCATGTGTGCATGGAATTTTTCAATACATGCTTTAGCCATATGGATTTCTGCGGTAATCCTCTGACATTTGCATAAAGCACATAATCCTGTTTCATATTTTCCAACATGTTATTTCTGATCAATCTGATATATGTAGATATATAACTCAATCCCACTGTGAAGGCAGGCAAAATCAAATGTTTCCAGGTACCGTTCCCATTGGTAGGAAGCAATCCTGCTTTCACTCCCAGTAACCACATGAGTAAAAGTCCCACCCAGTAGGATGGCATCGCAGTGGTAACAAACACTGCGCCTCGCATAATCCGGTCAAACCACCCATCTTTATATACCGCGCAAAAGAATCCTATCGGGATACTTAGCACGATCACAATGACAAAGGATGTCCCTGCTAATTGAAGTGTGGCTGGCAGAGATCGAAGTATTTCTCCTGCAACAGTTCGAGCCGGATTAACATAGCTGATTCCAAAATCCCCATGCAGGCATCCCATCAGCCAATCAACATATCTTGCAAAAAATGGTTTATTCAAGCCTAATAATTCTTCCATTTTCGCAATCGCTTCTTCTGTGATAATTGGCATTTGCTGAACGCGAAGTGCTACTTCTGCCGGATTAGATGGAATCAGATTAATAAACATAAAACAGATAAATGATATGGCAAATAAGAGAGGAATTGCCATAAGTACTCTCCTGATTACGTATCGTTTCATGGTGGTTTCCTACTTTCTATTCATTCTTACAAAAAGCCGTTTCCAAAATAGAAACGGCCTTTTACTCCTGCTGATGCAAGCATCTCCCTTTACCCCCTCCTACGTCTCTGTAGCTTAGAAATTTTCAGCTGCTTTCAGTTGTTAAAATGCATATCCGCAAAAGGAACATCGTACTGGTCTGTTCCGAAATGAACCCCTTCCAGATCTGTTGTATAAAGTGCCTTATTGCATTCATAGGTCAATGGAATATAAACGGCATCTTCATGGAGACGAGTAAGAACAAATTCATATAAATCCTGTCTCTCCTCTTCATCTGTTGAAGTCAGAATATCCGTAATAGCCTGATCAATCTCTTCTTTATCTTCCAGTCCCTGCTGTGCTGCATAATCCCCATAAACCGGTGCTCTCATTGCTGCCAAAGAGGACTGTGGGTCATAAGGCATTCCCCAACAGATATTAAATACCATATCGAAGTTTCCTGCCTTCATATTATCGCGATAAGACTGCTCCTCTTCACCATGAATATTTAAAGAAATACCCAGTTTTAAATATTCACTCTGCAGAAATTCGGAAATGGTTTTTTCTGTTACACTATCACTGTTATAGAGCAGGTTTAATTCCAGTTTTTTTCCATCTTTTTCTCGAATGCCATCTTTTCCCATTATCCATCCAGCCTCTTCCAGCATTGCAGCTGCCGTGTCAGCACTGTATTCATATGGTGTCAGTTCAACATCACAATAAGGAACTGTCTCTGCATAAAGAGTATCTGCCGGACTTTCTAAGCCATAAAAGATTCCTTCAGAAATCATTTCTCTATTCGTTGCATGCTGCAGCGCCTTTCGTACCGTTGCATCACTTAAAGTATCATTCGTCGTATTTAATACAATATGTCTTGTTGAGGTAGGATCTGATAATGCCACTTCAAATTTGTCACTGTCAACATACTGGCTGATTGCATCTGCATCCAGCATGTTTTTTCCAAAAATCAGATCAATCTCTCCAGATTCCAATGCCATAATACGTGTCTGGTTATCCGGAATTACTTTTACTGTGATTTTTTCAATCTCAGGCTGTTCTCCCCAATAATTTTCATTACGTTCAAATATAGCATATTCATCTGTTACAAAATCTGTAAGGACATAGGGACCTGTCCCGATATATCCCTGTACACCATCTTTCGTGCTTCCATCCATCATACAATTTGGTGAAATCATGGCGAATGGTCTGATACACCCTAATTCAGTAAGCATAGGATAGTAAGCTTCACTCAGTTCAATCACAAAAGTATCTTCATCCGGTGCAGATACTCCTACCAGAAGATTCATCATTTCCAGCCAGGTATGACGTTCTTTATTTTCGATAATAGCATTGAAATTAGCTAAAATTGCGTTGGCATCACACACTGTTCCATCAGAAAAAGTAACTCCTTCACGAATTTTAAATGTATATACTTTTCCATCTTCACTGATTGTCCAACTCTCCGCCAGACATCCTTCATACCCGTCCTCAGTAATGCTGACAAGTGTATCGTATAAAATACTTTGTGCATACATTTCTCCTGCATACAGATGTGGATTCAGATCTCGAATGTCTCGATAATTTACAAAAACCAATTCATTTCTTTCTGTTTCAGTTGTTTCAGATATCTCTTCTGATTCTGACACTGCCGGTACACATGCAATACCCATTGTCATAATCCCCCCAATACACAAAGCACTCATAAACAAAGTAAGTATTCTTTTTTTCATAATAAATATTCTCCCTCCGCTGATTGATTTATCTTTCGTTTCGAGGCTTATTATATAGTGGTTAGTCGCAACTTACCAGTCAGATAATTGTTATAGCATCCCATAACAGATTGCTATATCATTAGCAGCAGTTTCTCTATAATCCATTGAGCCTGTTCTGAAAGCACATGTTCTGGATTATGCACATATCCAATGTCCAAAAACGGCTCACATCCTTCGATTGGTAAGGCCTTAAATTGATATTGCGAATAAGGGTCATACATAAAATCAATTCCAAGACTGCACACGTCTGTATGTAGTAAGAGATTCACTGTTACATGATCGCTGTCACTGTATATTACATGCTTCAGATCTTTTGTATCGATAAACCCCATACTGACATTTTCTAAGTGATGCTCCATTGAGAAAAAATCCCGTACTCCACGGACAAACTTCAGCGAAGGAAGCATTTCAAATGCTACACTTTCTTCTTCATATAACGGATGATTCTTCCCTACATACAGACAAATCTTCTTTGTTTTTAGTGGAACAAATTCCAGATTCTTATGTGACAAAATATGTTGAAATGTAGAAATCTGATTTTCTGCAACATAGACAATCCCAATCTCTGAAATACCCTGATGTACCTGATTAGTGATTTCTTCTACAGTCCCTTCATGATGCTCTATAGAATACCGATGTCCTAATTCATTATAAAAATCCACCAGCATTCTTGCCATCATATTACTGGGATAAGTGGAAATCCGAATACTGTTTTTCATATTTGGAACTGCTAACATTGAAATAGTAGCCGTGGTTTTCAATATCATCCTTGCGTATTCCAGCACTTTTTCTCCATAAACAGTTGGTGTAACACCTTTCCCCGTGCGATTTAGCAAGGGTCTTCCCAATTCCTGTTCAAGAGCCCTGATCGTTTTGCTGACATTGGGTTGCGAAGTATACATACAGGCAGCTGCCTGTGACAAACTCCCTCTTTCACATGCTATAACAAAAAATTCCAATTGTTTTATGTCCATCAAATCACCTCTTCTTTTCGTATATGTAAAAACTTCGTGCATCTACAAAAGATTGCACGAAGTTTTTACGTATACGGAATCACTTAATTACCTAAAGTTTTTACCAAAATATCGCTAAGTGCAGACTGTGAACTACTACGCTCCCACACAATGTCCGTTGACTCTGGAACACCTGCTACAGCACTCATGAATTCAATCCATCTCCTTA
Organism: Lachnospiraceae bacterium; assembly: GCA_030526405.1. Lineage (GTDB taxonomy): Bacteria > Bacillota > Clostridia > Lachnospirales > Lachnospiraceae > JAKSRN01. The sequence continues at coordinate 24,344 of JAUNCZ010000043.1, forward strand.
TTAGTTAGTTTTATCTAACTGTTATATAAAAAAAATATCTTTCTTGTATGTTCTATTCGTGAATCCTCAGGTAGTAGCAACAAGCCTTTTGCAATAAGCATTATAGTTAGTTTATGCTAACTTGTCAATATTTTCCTTTTATTACATGTTTTAGAGGGAGGACTGCTTGAAATGGTTCTAATCATGCCAAACGACAAAACAAAAAAGCCGAAAACCCTTGAAAACTCAAGGTTTTTCGGCTTGTCTTACAGGGGATGAGAGAATCGAACTCCCACCAAAGGTTTTGGAGACCCCTATCATACCATTTGACCAATCCCCTATCCTGATCATCAGATCAAGAAGATATGTAACATACCTTCAAAACCGCACACATTTTTCAACATCTTTTCTCATGTTTGAACTAACCGCACTTGCATGGCTTTTTCCGCTTTCTCAGTCGGTCACTTCGTGTCTTCGACACTCAGTGCCTTCTGCTTCGCAGATGCCTGCCATATTGAAAGCGCTTTGCTCACGCGGTCATCTCGTTCCTTCGGAACTCGATGCCTTTTGCTTCGCAAATGTTCAGCTGTCAGGAAACTTCCGCCGCGGAATGCAAGCATTCCTCTTCGTCATTTTCCTTCCATCTGACCGCTTTCGCAAGCTTTTTGGTCAAGCCCTCGACCGATTAGTAACAGTCAGCTCCGTACATTACTGCACTTC
>JAUNCZ010000103.1 GCA_030526405.1 Lachnospiraceae bacterium
GAGAATAGCAAGCAAATCCGGTGAGTACCCACCGGAGAAAAATGCGTTAAGGGAACCCTCCCCTTAACCGCTGATTTTTGCTTGTTGGGATAGTCCCAAACCCTTATAAATTACGAAGGACGGAGACAGAACGATGGCAAACAGAACGCGGAAAGTGCAGCTCAAGTTCTGGGTCACCGAGGAAGAACGGGCGATCATAGAGCGGAAAATGGAGATGCTGAAAACGAAGAATATGGGAGCCTATCTGCGCAAGATGGCAATAGATGGCTACATCATTCAGGTAGACTATACCGAGCAGAAAAAACTCGCTGCGGCGGTCAATAAGATCGGAGCAAACATTAACAATATCTGCCGAAGAATGAACTCGACGGGACGCTTCTATCAGGACGATGTTGCAGAGCTGAAAGGAAAGCTGGATGAAGTATGGCAGTTACTAAGATCAAAGCAATCCGAGGAACTTTGAACAAGGCTCTTGCGTACATCATGAATCCTGAGAAGACCGATGATAAAATGCTTGTCTCTTCCTATGGATGTGCCGCTGAGACAGCGGCTCAGGAATTTGAATGGACGCGAAAAATTGCCGAGCAGCAAGGGATGAATCCCGTCAAAATTATTGCCCGCCATGTCATCCAGTCCTTTGATGTTGGCGAGGTCTCGCCGGAGCTTGCCCATGAGATCGGCAAGCAGTTTGCGGATGAAATCCTCGCCGGGAAGTATGAGTATGTGCTGACCACCCATATTGATAAAGACCATGTTCATAATCACCTGATTTTCAATGCCGTGGACTTTGTGGATCATCACGCATACAAGAGTTACAAGAAAATCTACTATGATATGCGCGAGGCAAGTGACCGGCTCTGCAAAGAAAACGGTCTCTCCGTAATTCCTCCCTCCCAGGGCAAGGGCATGAGCTATAAAGAGTACACCGAGGCCAAGCGAGGAACAAGCTGGAAACAAAAACTCAAGCAGACCATTGACCGAAATATCATCACGGCAAAGGACTATGATGAGTTCCTGAAACTGATGCAGGATGCCGGATATGAAATCAAAACCGGCAAATACATCTCCTTCCGAGCCGAAGGCCAGGAACGTTTCACTCGTGCTAAGACCATCGGGGAGAATTACTCCGAGGAACGGATCAAGGAACGCATTCAGGGACACAATCCCCGCAAGCGTCAGATGCAGTCCGGGCGTAAAGGTATCTCTCTCATTGGGGATATTCAAGAGCGTATCAAGCTCATCGACAGCAAAGGTTATGAGCATAAAGCGAAGCTCGCCATCCTCAAAGAAGCCGCACGAACACTCAACTATCTCACTGAAAATAATCTGCTGCAATACGCTGACCTTGAGAAAAAAGTGGAGGACATTCACAGCTCGTATGCCCGTACCGGTGAAGAGCTAAAGAGCGTCGAAACTCGTCTCCGAGAAGTTCAGCCTCTCATCAAGAACATCTCCAACTATCAGAAGCTCAAGCCGGTCTATGATGCCTATATGGTGGCAAAGGACAAGCCAGCATTCAGAGGAAAACATGAAGCAGAGCTTGTGATTTTCGAGGCGGCGAAGAGTACCCTTCTGGCAGTGCAAGGTGACAAAAAACTGCCGAGCTTGAAGTCTCTCCAAGCCGAGCAGCAGCGTCTCCTTGAAGATCAGCAGAGGCTCTACGATGAACGCGCCAAGCTCAAGAAAGAGGCTCGTGTGATCGACACCATGAAGGCGAATGTCGATGACTTCCTCAGCCCGACAGCCGCGCAGAATCGCGATAAGAAGCAGAGCAGTGAACTTGAATAAAAAATTGAGGCATTGAGCATTTTCTGCTCGATGCCTTTTTTACCTACAAATAAAGTTCGACAAAAATTTACAAATGATTTCGCATAAACGCATTGCAATTTCGTTTGAACGAATATATAATAATATTGAGTCTTTATACAATAAATTCGGAGGGGACTATAATGAACGACTTTATGACGACTAAAGAAGCGGCTGAACTGTGGAACATTTCGGTTCGTCAAGTCCAGAATCATTGCAAAAATGGTCGTATAAAAGGGTTGCTCAAAGTAGGTACAAATTATCTGATTCCCAAAGATGCCGTCAAGCCCACATATACGTATATTTACGAGTCAAACGAAAACACAAAGAAATAAGTCCGTTTTATAGGACAGGGCAAATGCTATCATAATTATGAGGGGCAGGGCACTGCAAAATCTACAGAAAGGTAATATCAAAATGAATAACCTACGAGAAAACAAACCGACTGCGGATATTCTCATGATGTCCATGCGTGCCATGGGGTATTCTTTTGAAAGTGCAGTCGCCGATATAGTTGATAATAGCATAAGTGCTGAAGCCAAGCGCATCTCGATACGATTTGCAATTGACCCCAAAAATCTGTATGTTGCAATCTGCGATGACGGTCATGGAATGTCATCCGAAGAACTGTTCGATGCAATGAAATATGGAAGTGAGCAAAAACGGGCAGGTCGCTCGGAATCGGACCTCGGACGATTCGGTTTAGGTTTGAAATCGGCTTCCTTGTCCCAATGCAGAAAGCTGACAGTGGCGAGCAAGAAAAACGGGCACATCTCAGCATATGTGTGGGATTTAGACGTGGTTGAGCAAAAGAAAGATTGGTATATTATCGAATGCACAGAGGATCAGATAAAAGAGATAAACGGAATTACCTGGTTAGAAATTAACGAACACGGCACGATTGTTGTCTGGGAAAACTTTGACCTTTTGGAGAAATCTACAGGCAGTGTATATTCTACTCTGACCAAGTATCAGGAATCTGTAGATAATTACCTTTCGTTGATTTTCCACAGATATCTCAACCGACCAAAAACTACTTGCGTTGAAATTTCAATCAATAATCACGAACTTACCGGGTTGGATCCTTTCCTGGAAAACCACAACAAAACGAATGTAAGAAAGTGCGTTCGGATTCCAATTATGGACAGCACCGGGGTCGAACGGATGGTTGTTGTACAGCCGTTTGTCCTCCCCTTCCAAAAAGACCTGACTGATGAAGACAAACGCCTTTCTGGTGGAATAGAGAATTATAGATCCCGGCAAGGATTTTATATCTACAGAAACGAGCGTCTAATCGTGTGGGGCAAATGGTTTGGACGCCATCGGGATGAACTCACAAAATATGCCCGGATCAGAGTCGACATTCCAAATACGCTTGATGATATCTGGGGGATCGACATAAAAAAACAAAGTGCTGAAATTCCGGCATCCATCCGGCAACGCCTGAACCGCGCTGTAGATGATGCAATGGATACTGCAATCAAGGCACAGACGTATCGTGGACGGATAGAAAAAATAGATGAAAAAGTAGATTACATATGGGATCGGATCAAAGAACGCGGCGACCAATTCACATATAAAATCAATCGCGATTCCAGAATTTTTGATCTGATCCGGCACCAGGTGGACGACGAAACATGGAGCCGCATTGATATGGTACTCGAGGAAATTGAGGATTCAGTACCGTATCAGCAGATTTATATAGATAAATCTCAGAACAGGATCGATGATTACATCGATGATGAGAGAATAGCTGATATTGAAGCTAAAGCCAAAGTGCTGATAAAGATGGCTTTGGATATGGGTGGAAACAGCCGCGAACAAGTTATTGAAAATCTTTTCCAGGCGGAAC
>JAUNCZ010000104.1 GCA_030526405.1 Lachnospiraceae bacterium
TTCTTTCTAATAGTTCATTTTTGCATGTTAGTGTTGAAATGAATATAGCACATAATTTTGTATGCGTCCATTGGTTACAAAAAGGTGCCTATGTAATATAAAAGTGCGTACTTTTTCATTCTGCTTTCCGTTGGTATTCTGTGGCTGTAACGAGGCAATGCCTCAAAATATTTTCACCAACAGGAGGTAAAAAACATGGCATTATCAAACATTGCAAACTGGAACGAGGACAAGACAGCATCTGCATGTGGAACAGCATGTGGAGCATCTGAGAAACCAGCAGCATGCGGAAGCGCATGTGGAGCAGGGGATCAGCCAGAAGAGAAACCAGCAGCATGCGGCAGTGCATGTGGTGCTTCTGACAAGTAAGAAGTAAAAAACGAACAGAAAGAAGGAGAAGGATAGGATGAGTCAGTATTTTTCATTTCAATGGCATATTACAGATGAATGCGATCAGCGCTGCAAGCATTGTTATATTTTTTCAGGTGAAGGCTGCAAAAATATAACCACTATGACCTGGAAGCAGATGCAGGAAGTGATTGCAAACTGCGAGGATTTCTGCGCAGTATATCATCGCAGGCCTTATTTTTATATTACTGGCGGAGACCCTATCCTTCATCCGGATTTCTGGAAACTGATGGTGCTTCTGAAATCAAAGGAGATACCATTTACCCTGATGGGAAATCCATTTCATCTGGATGATGAGATTTGCCGTATGCTTAAGGTGTGCGGATGTGATAAATATCAGATGTCTCTCGATGGTATGAGAGAAACCCATGACTGGTTCAGAAAACCAGGCAGTTTTAATCTGACACTTGAGAAAATTGAGAGTCTGAATAAGGCTGGAATCAAGAGTGTTATTATGAGTACGGTATCAAAGACCAATATGAATGAGATACCGGATATTATTGATGAAGTAGTAAAAGCGAATGTAAAGGTCTTTGCATTTTCCCGTTATGTGCCCACCGGTGGAGAGGTTGATACCAGTATGACACCGGAGGAATACAGAACTCTCCTGGAGATCTGTGATGCAAAGTATCAGGCATATGAAAAGGCAGGATGCAGGACTTATTTTAATAAAAAGGATCATCTGTGGACTCTGTATGAATATGAGACGGGCCAGTTTAAACTGCCCTCAGCTGCAGAGCCGGGAATGATCTACGGCGGTTGCAATTGCGGTAACTGCCATATTACCATATCTTCAAACGGAGATGTGATGGCCTGCAGAAGAGTAACAGACAGTAAGGTTGCCAACATATTCCAGGATCGCCTGGCAGATGTATGGGTTTGCCAGATGGAAGCATACAGAGAGTACGAGAAGTTTGTAAAATGCAGTAAGTGTGAACTGAAGGCCTGGTGCCGAGGCTGTCCTGCGGTGGCCAATGGCACATGCGGGGACTTCTACGGCGCCGATCCACAGTGCTGGAAAACCAGAAATGAGATTACCGGGGAGGAATTACCATGTTAATGGATATTATTAAGGCAAGACATTCTATCCGAAAATATACAGAAAAGCAGATCAGCCGGGAGGATCTGGACAGGATTCTGGAGGCTGGAAACTATGCCCCCAATGCAGGCGGAGGACAGCGCAGCATGATGGTTGCCATCCATAACAGGGAGCTGGCCACCACAGTGGGAAAAATGAATATGGCGGACTTTGACAGATCTAAGCTGCTGGGTGGCTTTGTGTCTAAAGAACAGCCAAGCACCATCGATGATCCTACCATCAAAAACGGATTCTATGATGCCCCCACTGTGATCTGTGTCTTTTGTCAGGACAATTTCCTTTTTAAGACAGCAGATGCGTTCTGTATGATGGAAAATATGATTTTACAGGCCACAGAGCTGGGTATTGCCTCCTGTATCATCTCAAGAGGTTATGAAACCTTTGCCTCAGAAGAGGGAAGAAAGCTTATGAAGGAATGGGAGGTTCCGGAGGGATATGCCTGTCAGGGCTTTGTGATCCTGGGATACATCGATGGAGAAGAGCCTCATAGTAAGCCCAGAAAACCAGGCCGGGTGAAGATCATAGAATAGTTGAACCATTACAAGCAGTCCCTCGCCTCTAAGACGCAGAGGCGTAGGCGGGGGTAAAAGGGGGATGCTTGCATCAGCAGGAGTAAAAGCTCCTGCTGATGAGCTGCCAAAGGCAGCAATGGTTCATGAGCAAGTAGCGAAGCGGATTGCGAATGTCCGCTTTACATAATCCGGAACGGATGGGAATCAGTCAGGATAAAGAATGGTGGATGGAAAGTGAATCAGGAACAAAAACGAAGATATCTGATCAGAGAACTGCTGAAAGAGCAGAAAAGATACAGAGGGATTGGAATTCCGGAGGTGGCTTCGGAACAGAAACAGCTGCTCCGCAGTTTAATGAATATCAGGATGCCAGGGAAAATCGGAAGTGATTTCTTACAGGTTCAGGATGAATATCTGCAGGAAGTGAACCTGGAAAAAGGAATTGTTACTCTTGAAGATATGCAGGAGGTTCAGAAGGATCTCTACATCTGGAAGGGTGATATTACAAGACTGAAGGTGGGAGCAATTGTAAATGCTGCCAACAGTGGAATGACAGGATGCTATCAGCCCTGTCATGCCTGCATTGATAACTGTATCCATACCTATGCAGGGATTCAGTTGAGAAACTATTGCAATGAGATAATGGAAAGACAGGGATATGAAGAGCCCACAGGACGGGCAAAGATTACTCCTTCCTTTAATCTGCCCTGTGATCATGTGATCCATACTGTCGGTCCCATCGTCCGGGGAGTATTAACAGAGGAACATGAGAAACAGCTGGCTTCCTGTTATCGCTCCTGTCTGGAAAAAGCAGTGGAGGCAGGTGTGGATAGTATTGCATTCTGTTGCATTTCCACCGGAGTGTTCATGTTTCCGAACCAGAGAGCTGCTGAAATTGCAGTGGAAACCGTACAGTTGACGAAAGAGAAAATGAATTCAGAGATAAAGGTGATTTTCAATGTTTTCAAGAATGAGGATGAAAGAATCTACCAGCAGCTACTGGGATAAACTTACAGCAATCAAAGATATACTTAATAAGGCGGATGCGGTCATTATAGGGGCCGGTGCAGGACTTTCTACTTCTGCAGGTTTTACCTACAGCGGAGAACGATTTGAACAATACTTTTCTGATTTTGGGAATACCTATGGCTTTTCGGATATGTATTCCGGTGGCTTCTATCCCTATGAAACCCTGGAGGAACACTGGGGCTACTGGAGTCGCTATATCTATGTGAACCGGTATATGGATGCTCCGAAAAAAACGTATCAGAAGATCTATGAGCTGGTGAAGGGAAAGGACTACTTTGTCCTTACCACCAATGTGGATCACTGCTTTCAGAAGGCGGGGTTTGATAAGGCACACCTCTTTTATACCCAGGGGGATTACGGACTGTTTCAGTGCAGCAGTCCATGTCATAAGGAAACCTATGACAATGAGGAAATTATCACGAATATGGTGCTCAGTCAGGGATTTCTGATTGAAAAGATGGAACTGAAGCGCAATGATAAGATACAGCTAAAGCAGAGGATTCCTTCCTATCTGATTCCATACTGCCCAAA
>JAUNCZ010000007.1 GCA_030526405.1 Lachnospiraceae bacterium
ATTTTTCGGATCAGCGAAAAACTCGCTTAACGGAAACAGGGCCCTGCCCTAACAATAAAAAGGAGTTTCGATACTCTGTACCGAAACCCCCTGTTATTCAGAACTCAGAAACAGGATTACTCCTCATCGTCGTCGTCAACATCTTCGCTTTCATCCTCATCGTCATCATCGTCAAAGAAATCATCGAAGTCATCATCAAAATCATCTTCGAAATCCTCAAGATAATCCGGTGTAAAATAGCGATACACTGCATAGGCAATACCAGCCACTGCTGCAACAGCACCGATAATAGCCAGGATCCAAAGGATCATCTTTTTCGGTTTCTCAGCCTCTTTCAGCTCTTTTTCACGAAGGATTGCAACTAATTCATCAATTTTGTTCATATGGGTCACCAGCTTTCCTATGTATTTTGTGCATCGCAGGTTACCCGCGATTAGCTACGTTCAGTATATCACAGTTTTGTACCCTTGACTATAGCCACAAGCATATATTGTGTGTAAAATTTCTATTATTCTGTTGTTTCACAGACAATTAAAGGGATCTATACAAAAAATCTATCTTTCCAGGTGATCCTATCTCAATTAAGTTTTCTTTGAAGGCCTGGGGAATCTTCTGAAAGTTGTTTCTTTTCCGCCTCTGTGGTACGCTTACAGAAATAATATGTGGGAAAATGCTTTTTGATAAAGGAAATCAGCTTGCACAAATATATCTAATAGGAGGATTTGCAATGAATTTACTGGATATGCTGTCAAAAAGAAGAAGTATCAGAACTTACACAGGTGAACCCATTCCTAAGGAACTGCTGGATCAGGTGCTCCAGGCCGGCCTGCTCTCTGAAACAAGCCGTGGAAAGAAGCCCTGGGAATTCATCGTGGTTCGAAATAAGGAGACCCTTACAGCCCTTTCTCAGTGTCGTCAGGGAAGTGCCTCCATGCTGAAAAATGCAGACTGTGCCATTGTTGTGGTGGGTGACGAAACAAAAACAGATGTGTGGACAGAGGACTGCTCCATCGCCATGGCCCACATGCATCTGATGGCAGATTCCCTTGGTCTTGGAAGCTGCTGGATTCAGGGCCGACTGAGAAATGCCCCGGAGGAGGGTACAACAGAGGAAGTGGTACAGAAGCTTCTGGGAATTCCAAAGCAGTACAGACTGGAAGCAATTCTCTCCCTCGGAATGATCAGTGAGCATCCTGTAGAGCATCCGATTCCCGAGGCAGAATGCGAAAAAGTGCATTTTGAAAAGTTTTAAAGATTCGAGACACCACCTGGTGTCTCGTGTTTCATTCACTTCTGGCATAAAAAAAACGAGGACTTAAAAGGCTTAGGGGATTCGCTTCTCCGAACCGCGCGGCGGTTCTTCGGTCCGTTCGACGGGAAAAAGGTCCACCGGACCTTTTTCTTTTTCCGTCGAACCCCTCGACACCACGTGGTGTCTCGTGTTCATTCACTTCTCGCATTAAAAAAACAAGGACTTAAAAGTCCTCGTTTTTTTAATAGCGAGAGGGGGATTCGAACCCTCGACACCACGGGTATGAACCGTGTGCTCTAGCCAACTGAGCTATCTCGCCATATTTGGTTTATATGGGGCCTACAGGGCTCGAACCTGTGACCCTCTGCTTGTAAGGCAGATGCTCTCCCAGCTGAGCTAAGACCCCATATTCGTTAGGTCGCTGTCGCAACCTGCTTGATTATAATAGCATGGGGTATCCTGAATGTCAACAGTTTTTTCTATTATTTTTTCATAAAACCCAAAATATGCAACAAAGGATAAAGCACCTACCATTTTCAGGTAGATGCCCTTGCAAAACCATATCACCTTTTTTGGTATTTTCTGATTTCTGTTATCAATGCCTGCACCTGCTCATAGGCATCTCTACGAAGCATTTCATTCTCTTCTTCATCTAAAATTTCTTCGAAATCAGAAACATCAACCGGGCCTGCATGTTGTTCAGAAGAATATTTACCCGACAATTTTTCTAGCATTTCCTGAACAATATTCGTATCTGCACAGTTTTCAAATTTCTTTGCCAAACTGCCTACTCCTCCATGATAATGCTTTATCAGAAAATAAATATCATACGCATCCTTTGCCTTTCCTCTACCCAGTGCTGCAGTTTTCATAACCAGATACGGCACTACAGCAATTACATTTACACTCGCCACGTCGATGGCGCCATCTGGTCTGGGAGCTTCAACCTGCACTTTCTGAGGTTCGAAATCAAAAGCAAAATTCCCACCAGTTGCCTTGAGCGCTTTAATCCCCTGCACGTGCTGACTTTTCTTTTTCTTCTGAGTTCCACCATACATACCCGCAAGGATATCTACATCGACATCATATCCAACTCCATCAATCTCTATTGTTTTTACAAAGGAGAAATATTTCTCTGGATGTTCCCGATAGCCATTCTTCAGAAGGATTTTTGCCATAGTCTGATATCCTGCATCCTTCAACGTCAGATGATTGATAAGCAGATCCACATCAACACTACCGACATGACCTTCACCAGGAAACATCAGATCAGGCACCCAGCCTCCAACAACTCGCATATCATCTCTATATTCAGAAAACAAATTAACCAATTCGATCAAAACCCGGTGTGCTGCCTGCTTCTGACCTTCAGAATAATCCAGATAAGTCTTTAAATCTTCATCATGAATCATTTTCTAATCTCCTTTTCAAAAACTGCTTCTGCCATTTCGGCACCGCGACCTTTTATTTTTGTACAGTCGAGAAAGATTTGAACTGGAGATGCAACTAAATCTCCGTTTATATTTCTTATTCCATTCATCTGATCAGCTTGTGCTTCAACCAACATAATATTGGCACCAGACTCAACCCTTTTACAGCCACTATGTGTAATAAATTCTTCTACATCTTTATTTCTAACAAGTACATGTACTCGGTTATATCTTACTACAGGAGCATATCGTGATCCTCCCGCCAAACCAGTCAGACAACTTTCAATTCCATGTTTGTCATATAATTCCTTGATCCGCTTTTCAAATTTCGGCAATGATTCTAACGTATAGCATGGAACCATTTTTATCGTTGAGCGACTGTATTCCTGACTCCAGGCATCCAATAGACCTCTTGGATCAATCAGCTTTAATCCTTCGGATGTCATTTCAGCCCATAACTGTTCACATAACCTTTCTTTAACTCTGGATACCATACCAATGCTGCATCCAGCCTCTGTTGCCAAATCTTTTATTCTCCATACTCTATCTGTATCCTCAAGCATTTTTCTCAATATCCGTAACGTTTTAGTAGAAGAAGCATAGAAAATATTCGCAGTTTCTTTTTTCTTTGCATATTTATTAGGATTTCCTTTCTCAGAAATATACATAGTACCTACCGATAACAAAATATTTCCTGAAAAATCTGCATATCCTATTCCATTCTCGATGCATACTTGTTCTGATTTTTCCGAAATGTAAGGTGCCATAATCATTGAATACCGCCCTTTTGCGATTTCTTTCATTGCAATTGCAGCCTTCTTTAATGTCATCGGGGTAACTGTCTCATATACAACAACTCGAATCGTTTTTTCAGTTCCATAATTATATTGGATTAGTAACCGGAACTCGTTTCCCTCACTGCTAATGCATTCACAATTTTCTATCACTGGAATACGCAACAATTTATCCACCAGAAATTTTATCTCATTATCACAATTATTTTTCACTATTTTCCACCCTTTCACCATTCTGGTGAAATACATTATATCAGTAAATATTTAATCTATCAATGTGTTTTTATATGACATTTCACTATTTTTTTATGTTTCACCGTTTCATTGAAAACACTTATAACAGTAAAACTTCGAATAGATTAATTTATATCGGATATCGATCCGTCAACCGTTTCATTTTATATTTTTTTCTGACTCTCCACCATTTTCTTGCTTAAAGCCACACGTCCTATTTAGCATCAGGAAATTGACACAATTTCCTATGAAATAAAAAAAGACCTGTTCGATTATTTTTTCTTTAATCGAACAGGTCTTTAATGAATTTCCAGTAATTTCATGGTCTACACCTTCTCTTTCTCGAAATATTAATCAATTACTATTTACTCTTTCGGACCGTACCTCCTTGGAAGAATTTTTTTATAATAAACTCTTTTTAGAGATTTTCGAGGATATTGCCTTTTTGCTTTATCCTTATCTATTATAAATTGCATTCCAGCTTAGAATGACTTTTTGTGATCTTCTATAGGATCACTTATAACGGATCTGAGTAAAATTGAATTAGATGAATTCGAATTCTATTCTTTTTTGTTTTAAAAATATTCAAGCCATTGGACTATACCTCTGTTTGAGATTAATGGTAACATTTGGCTTTAGATTTACTATGCCATTGGACCGAACCTCCTGGTTTTTATTTACTTCTTTTTTTAAGAATTCTTAATGTTTTGAAGTTGTTTTGTTTGTGACTTTATATTAACTCACTTCTCGCTATATGTCAACCCTTTATTTTGATTATTTTTTATTTATTTTATAATTATCTGAATATTCACTTGAATATTTCGAAATGCAGTTGCATTACAAATAAAGCGGACCGAGCAGCAAACGAGCATGCCTGACGTCATAGTCACCACCAGCTGACATACAGAACAAAGTGCGTTTTCAACGCACTCTCGCAGCCAACATTTTACATAAAACGCAACTTTGTTCCGCGCGCGCAACGAAGTGCAGCTGCGCATCTGTGTTTTTATTTAACAGGATTCGGGTGTCGAAAGCCCTCAAAAACAGATTACACGGATTGTTTCGTACTTCGTACTCCCACAATCCTCCCCAAGATTCGGATATCGTGGTGCTTGCGCCCCACTTACATCCTCATCTTTGGGGCGTGTCACAAGGTCTATCACCACCGTACGTGCAAGCACCGGTGGCTCTGACCTTTTGACACTGTAATCTTAACAGGAAATTGCGTCAATTTCCTGTTAAATAAAAAAGAGAGACATCTAATACTAACCATCAGATGCCTCTCGATCAGGGAAGGGACTCTGTCAGTCCCTATAGTATTCTATTTATGCTTTGAAATCATCGATTGCTTTACCGATGTCTGTACGCATGTACTTGTTCTCAAAGTTCACCAGCTCTGTTGCCTTGTAAGCATTTGCTCTGGCTGTCTTCAGATCTCCGCCCAGTGCAGTTACACCAAGAACACGTCCGCCGTTTGTTACGATGGTTCCGTTCTCATCGAATTTTGTTCCTGCATGGAATACGAAGTAATCGTCACGTCCCTTGAAGTTCTCCAGACCTGTGATCGGGAATCCCTTCTTGTAGGACAGTGGGTAGCCGTCGCTGGCCAGGATTACGCAGACACAGGCATCCTCTTTGAACTTCAGATCGATCTGATCCAGTGTTCCGTCGATACAAGCCTCTACAACCTCAACCATGTCGTTCTCCATACGTGGAAGAACTACCTGAGCCTCCGGATCACCGAAGCGTGCATTGTACTCCAGTACCTTTGGTCCATCCGGTGTCAGCATCAGACCAAAGAAGATAACTCCCTTGAATGGTCTTCCCTCTGCTGCCATAGCGTCAACAGTTGGCTGGAAGATGTATTTCTGGCAGAACTCATCCACCTCTTTTGTGTAGAATGGTGTTGGAGAGAAGTTACCCATTCCACCGGTGTTCAGACCCTGATCACCGTCTTTTGCTCTCTTATGATCCTGTGCAGAAGCCATTGTCTTGATGGTTTTTCCATCTACAAAGGAGAGAACAGAAACCTCGCGACCTGTCATAAACTCCTCAATAACCATGGTATTTCCGGCTGTACCGAATTTTTTATCCTCCATGATCTCTTTTACACCGGCTTTTGCCTCCTCCAGTGTATTGCAGATGAGAACGCCTTTTCCAAGAGCCAGTCCGTCAGCCTTCAGAACGATTGGCATCTTTGCTGTCTCAAGGTACTCCAGTGCCTTCTCAGGATCATCAAAGTTCTCGTATGCAGCTGTAGGAATGTTGTATTTTTTCATCAGATCCTTTGAAAATGCCTTTGATCCCTCAAGGATGGCTGCATTTTTTCTTGGTCCGAATACGCGAAGTCCCTCTGCCTCAAAGGCATCAACAACGCCGCCTACCAGCGGATCATCCATACCAACAACAGTCAGGTCGATGGCATTTTCCTTTGCAAATGCCACCAGCTTGTCAAACTCCATGGCACCGATGTTTACACACTCTGCGTACTCAGCGATTCCTGCGTTACCTGGTGCACAGTAGATTTTCTCTGTTTTTGGGCTCTGAGCCAGTTTCCAGCAGATTACATGCTCTCTTCCGCCGCTTCCGATTACTAAAATTTTCATAACAAATATCCTCGTTTTTCTATTTCTCTATTATCTGATATGGGCAATTCCATCCTCTACATATACATGGCCATTGGCAATGAGATCGATGGCCTGAGGCATGATCTTCCACTCTGCCTCCTCCATGACTCTGCGCTGCAGGATCTCAGGAGTATCTCCCTCCTTCACATCCACAGCCTTCTGGAGAATGATAGGACCTGTATCAGTTCCTGCATCCACAAAGTGTACAGTGGCTCCTGTTACCTTTGCGCCACGCTCCAGCACCTTCTCGTGTACCTTCAGACCGTAGTAGCCGGTTCCGCAGAAGGATGGGATCAGTGCAGGATGGATATTGATGATCTTGTTGGGGAATGCATTCACCATAATCTCCGGAATTACCACCAGGCAGCCTGCCAGTACGATGAGATCTGGATTATAGGACTGCAGCTTTGCCAGCAGTGCCTCATTGAACTGAGCTCTTGTCTCAAAGGTTTTAGGAGAGATGCAGAGTGCATCAATTCCTTTATTTTTTGCTCTCTCCAGAGCGTAGGCATTCGGATTGTTGCTGATTACAACGGAAATCTCTGCATTGGTGATGGTTCCGTTGTCGATGCAGTCCATGATTGCCTGAAGGTTTGTACCGCCTCCGGATACAAGCACAGCAAGTTTTAACATAATTCAACACCTTTCTGTCCGGCCTCAATCTTACCCACGATATATGGATCCTCTCCGGCCTGACGGATTGCTTTCATTGCAGCGTCCACATCTGAAGGAGCAACAGCCAGGATCATGCCGATACCCATGTTGTAGGTATTGTACATCATCTGCTCGCTGACATCGCCCTTCTGGGCCATAAGACGGAAGATGGCAGGTGTAGGATAGCTGTCCTTTTTGATCACTGCCTTCACCCCATCCTTCAGCATGCGGGGAACATTTTCATAAAAGCCGCCGCCGGTGATGTGGCTGCAGGCTTTGATTCTGACACCGGCTGTTTTCACGCTTTTCAGCGCTTTTACATAGATTTTTGTTGGTGCCAGAAGTGCATCTCCAAGAGTGGTGCCCAGTTCCTCATAATAGGTATCCAGGGACTCTCTTGTCATATCAAAGATTTTTCTAACAAGGGAAAAGCCATTGCTGTGAACGCCGGAGGATGCCATACCGATCAGCACATCGCCCTCAGCCAGCTCTGCACCGGTGATCAGGTCCTTCTCATCCACAACACCTACGGAAAAGCCTGCCAGATCGTACTCATCCACAGGATAGAAGCCAGGCATCTCTGCAGTCTCACCGCCGATCAGGGAACAGCCCGCCTGTACACAGCCGTCAGCAACGCCCTTTACGATCTCTGCGATCTTCTCAGGATAGTTTTTGCCACAGGCAATATAGTCCAGGAAAAACAGGGGCTCTCCGCCTGCACAGGCAATGTCATTGACACACATAGCAACACAGTCAATTCCAACTGTATCATGCTTGTCCATGATAAATGCCAGCTTCAGCTTGGTTCCTACTCCGTCTGTACCGGAAACCAGTGTGGGATTCTCCATATCCTTAAAGGCTTTCATGGAAAATGCTCCGGAAAATCCACCGATGCCACCCAGCATCTCGGGACGCACGGTTTTCTTGATGTGCTCTTTCATCAGCTCCACGGATTTGTATCCGGCTTCAATATCTACGCCCGCATTCTTGTAATCCATAATGACCTCCCTATTTTCAATTTCGTTTATAAATTAGTAGTTTTTGTATCCTACTTCCTGCAGTCTTGCATCCTTTTTCTCAACCTGAGTTTTCAGCTCTGCAGCATACTCTTTCACCTTCGCCAGAAGCTCAGGATCAGAGGTAGCCAGGATCTTTGCAGCCAGGATTCCTGCATTTGCACCGCCGTTGATGGCTACTGTTGCAACAGGGATTCCGGATGGCATCTGTACGATGGAGTACAGAGAGTCACGTCCGCCCAGAGATGTGGTATGCATTGGAATACCAATTACAGGCATTGGGAAGATTGCTGCGCACATTCCTGGAAGATGTGCAGCCATTCCTGCTCCGGCAATGATTACCTTGAAGCCCTTCTCCTCAGCAGTTTTTGCATATTCAAAAAAAACGTCCGGCTCACGATGTGCAGAGATAATTGTCATCTCGTAATCGATACCGAACTTCTCCAGCATATCGGCAGCTTTAGCCATAACAGGCATATCTGAGTCACTGCCCATAACAATTCCAACTTTTGCCATAATAAATCTCCTTTACTTATAACGGTGTTTTAGTTATCTTGATCAGCCCGGCGGCAGCATTTGCTGTTCACTGAGCATATTTCCCGTATGTTATCTCATATTTTACTGATGCCTTACTTTATTGTCAACTTTTTATTCCTGCAACCACTCTCCGCAGCAAAGCCAGGAAGAAAGTGCGTTTTCAACCCACTCTCACAGTCAGATTTTTTCATCAGACGCAACTTTGTTCTGCGGGCATAACCAAATGCGTCTGCAACGAAGAAGGTGACCTTCACTCAACTCTCTGCAGAATTCGAAGTGAAAGTCACCTTCTGAAAATTTCAGTATTCCACAGAAGACAGAATCTATGGGAATACCATCTGTTATACTTCTTTATCCAATATGATCCAGAGGCTCATTCAGCTCCTCTGTTCCCTCCAGAACAAATCGTCCCTCTCTGATCAGAGGAATCTCTTTTCCGTCACTGCAGATCACTGTGATGCTTCCCAGTTCATCGTAGGGAATGGTGATATCTGTGTGACATCCGAAATAAGCCTTTGACACATCCTCTTTTCTTAACAGAGAGCGCTCATTGTCTCTGGCAATGATCTCCTTGCCATCCGGGTTGTAAACCGGTGTATCCTCCGCCCAGCTGTAGCAGGTATCTCCGAAGGCAAAATGTGGCCCCATCTTCTCTGCAATCAGGATGGGCAGCTTATCTGCAATGCCAAAATCCTTCGCCATGCGATAGGCAGTGGTGTTGGTTCCAATGGCAAACTCGCCCATGGGCAGGCTGTCATGATGGAACAGGATATTTTCCTCAATGTAACGTCTGTTTTCCTCCTCTGTGGCAAAGTTGGCACAGCTGTAGTCCATAGTCATTCCATCCTTCACCTGGATCTTCAGATCATCGTAATGGAAGGAATCCAGATATACCCCCTTCACATGCAGCAGTCCCTGGGTTCCTGTGAGAACAGGCGAGGTGAACACTTCTCCCACAGGGATATTCACATCCGCCACACAGTTCTCAAAATTGGTCTGCTCCGCAGGGTCAGACAACTGATGCAGCATAATGGTAAGATCGGTCTCGTTGCCATTCATTCCCAGAACCCGAACCTTTTCTCCCTGATCCAGGGCATCGATCAGTGTCTGCTGCAGCTTCTGGTATTTCTTGTAATCCAGGGTATTGATCTTCACTGTTTCCCGGAAGATAGCCTCAAAATCATCACCGATCTCTGGAATCGGATAGGCGATGATGGTAAAGCTTCTCTCCTCACCGATAATGTAGCGGTTTGTGATCTGCCCTGCCTCCTGGTTGTAGCGCACCTCCAGCTTCTGCTGCTCTTTGGAGAGCTGCAGCGCCTCTTTTTTGGTCTCCGGCACAAAGGGAATCTCACCAAACACATCGATGCAGGCCGGTCCCGCATGGGTATTCGCCTGGCTCTTATAGGCTTCAAATGCCTCCTGCTGGGCACGGAGCTTTCTTGTCACCAGCTTCTCATCCAGGTAAAGGGCGGCATCATTTTTGTGATCGTAATCGTACTGGGGATTCGGAATGGCTCCGTAGAAGCCAATGCGGAGATTTCCTCTCTTATTCAGGGAATGGCTGGCACATCTGTAGATTACAGGCTCCAGGCCCATCTCTCTGAACTGGCGGATAGCATGCTTCACCATTCGCTCAAAACCAAGACAGAAACGGATATTTACGGTTTTCTTTTTGGCCAGATTTTTCCCTGTCACCTCAAATCCGATGCGATAGCCCTCTGTATAGGTGCGGGCCATGGCCTCCACCTCCGCCTCCGGAAGAGAGTTGAGAAATGCTGCCGTGCGGAGCTCATTCTCTGTCACATACTCTCCGAAACGGTACAGATATCTCAGATCACCAAGATCTGCATGTTCGATGATCTGTGCCGCAAAATCCAGAGAAGGATCCACCAGCTCACGGACTCTGTATTCCATGATCTGGGGACAATAATCGTTGATGTAGGAGATCAGGATCTCACGGAGATGCTCTGGCTCCGGAAGGAACTCGTCCTGAAATGCAGAATAGAATTCCAGAAACAGTTCCAGAGAGATCAGAAGATCCCAGTCTCTTTTTTCATATACATATACGACGCTTCCTGCCAGCTCTGCATACAGAACACAGAAAATATTACCATAGGCTTCACCCAGAGTCTGTACTGCCCAGGCAGGATTGCCGTAGCTTTTTTCATATTTATCCGGAAGGATATCCTCATAGAGGGAGCGGTTTACCATCTCCAGCTCCTTCTGTTCTGCAGAGTCCATCCATCCCTGCTCAATCTGCTGCTTTACCTGTACCAGCTGCAGAAAAAATGCTGCCTCTTTTTCAAAAAAATCCCTGAAAGGTTCCGGTACCACACCTTCCCCCGGAATCTCACGGATTCTGTCCATCGCCAGAGTGAATCGCAGCTGATCCAGCTCCAGTTCCTGATTATCAGTCATTTTTTATTGTCCTCACTTTCAGATACCATCTGTTCTTACGCACTCATTATCCAACCGAACTGTTATTTCAGTCCCATCAGAAATACAGCCAGCCACATCAAAGCCACAATTCCTGATGTAATGGAGCCCACTGCTGCAATGCCATGTCCCTTCTGGGTTGTCCGAAGCAGGGAAAGACCCAGATAAAAGCCATAAACTGCACAGAGAAAGGAAAACAGGCCGAAGGCTCCTGTCACAATGCCTGCATTTCCCTCAGTAATAAAAGACATACTAATGGATATAAAAAACAAAGCCAGAGAAAGGGAGGAGAGCACCACTGCTCCCCTGCCCTCTCTGACTTCTTTTTTTCCGGCGAAAGAATACTTATATTTTTTTGCCATAAAAACTTATCTCCTGAATCTGTTGAATATCCAAAAAATCTGATAGCCCAGCAGAGCCCCTACTGTGTTCAGAAGGATATCATCCACATCAAAGATCCCTGCCTTCAGATAAAGCTGCAGCAGTTCCAGCACCAGTGTCAGAAAAAAGCCTGACAGAACCACAGGTTTCCAGCTTCGCATCCCCTTAAAGCAAAGGGGCACCAGAAATCCCCAGGGAACAAACCCCACCAGATTCCCTGCCAGATTCAGAACAGCACTGAGCAGTCCCACCTGCTTCCAGTAATGATAAAATC
Source organism: Lachnospiraceae bacterium (assembly GCA_030526405.1). Lineage (GTDB taxonomy): Bacteria > Bacillota > Clostridia > Lachnospirales > Lachnospiraceae > JAKSRN01. The sequence goes on from JAUNCZ010000007.1 coordinate 11,639, forward strand.
GCTGGATTTCACGGAAGGGAATCAGATTATATCTGTGCTCAGAGAAACCCGGATTTCTTCCAAAGGAGCTACTGAACAGGAGAAAATAGATAAGCAGTGCCAGATACAGCACCAGCAGGATTCCCCCTATCCTGCCCAGAGAATTGGTTTCTTTTGACTTCAACAGTATTTCATCCTTTTTGTATTCAAGCTTTTGCTGATTTTTATGCTTTTGCGCCGTACTGCTCATAGTAAGCATCAATGGCAGCCTTCAGAGTGTCGTCGATCACAACACGGCCACCGATCTCACGGTTGTACAGATACTCTGTAACCTCAGCCATGTCAACGATGGCATTGGTGTCAAATCCGTACAGATCCTTAACCTCATCAAGAGCCTTCTTCTCTCCGCCCTTGCCTACTTCCATACGATCCAGGGAAACCATCAGACCAACGATGGTAACATCGGCAGCACCCTTTACCTTCGGAACTGTCTCCTCCATGGATTTTCCGGAGGTAGTAACATCCTCGATCATAACCACTCTGTCGCCATCCTTCAGGCTGCTTCCCAGGAAGCTTCCCTTATCAGCGCCGTGATCCTTCTCCTCTTTTCTGTCAGAGCAGTAACGGATCTCTTTTCCGTACAGCTCGCTGTAAGCGATGGCTGTTACCACTGCAAGAGGGATTCCCTTGTAGGCAGGTCCGAAGAGAACATCAAAATCATCTCCGTATTTTGCATGGATAGCCTTTGCGTAGTACTCACCCAGACGTTTCAGCTGAGAACCTGTTACATATGCTCCTGCATTCATAAAGAATGGGGATTTTCTTCCGCTCTTCAGAGTGAAATCACCAAATTTCAGAACGTCAGACTCTACCATAAACTCAATAAATTCCTGTTTATACTGTTCCATTGTATTCTCCTTTTATTATCGTTGATCGGGGTTCTCAGCGAACTGCTCCGATCAGATCGTTGATATCTGCCACATTGTAGCGCTCCATATACTCTTCAATTCCTTTGATCACCTCAAGGGTAGTCTCCGGATTGATGAAGTTGCCTGTTCCCACGGAAACTGCTGTTGCACCTGCCAGAATGAACTCCAGAGCATCCTCAGCGTTCAGGATTCCACCCATTCCCACAATCGGAATATTTACAGCCTGTGCCACCTGGTAAACCATGCGCACTGCCACCGGTTTCACTGCAGGACCGGACATTCCGCCTGTTTTATTTGCCAGGGCAAAGGTTCTTCTGTTTACATCGATCTTCATGCCTGTCAGGGTATTAATCAGGGATACAGCATCTGCACCGCCTGCCTCTGCAGCTCTTGCGATCTCAGTGATATCTGTAACATTAGGTGTCAGCTTCATGATCACCGGCTGTTTTGCCAGTTTTTTGATCTCTGCTGTCAGCTCCTCCACAGATTTCGGATCCTGTCCGAAGGCCAGGAAGCCGGCATTTACGTTTGGACAGGAAATATTGATCTCCATCATGTCGATCTTTTCCTCTGCCAGACGCTCCACAACACGGAGATACTCTTCCGGAGCATGTCCGCATACATTTACAATAATCTTTGTATCAAACTGCTGCAGGTATGGGATATCTCTCTCACAGAACACATCGATTCCAGGATTCTGAAGACCGATGGCATTCAGCATTCCGCCATACACCTCTGTGATACGGGGAGTTTTATTTCCAGGCCATGCCACGTCCGCAACACCCTTTGTCACAACAGCTCCCAGCTTGTTCAGATCCACAAACTCGCTGTACTCAGCTCCTGATCCAAAGGTTCCTGATGCTGTCATTACAGGATTCTTTAATTCCACACCAGCCAGATTTACACTTGTTTTTCTCACAGTTCCACCTCCGATGCCTCGAATACAGGGCCGTCCTTGCAGACACGTTTGTTATGTACATGGGAATGATGATCCACCTCTTTTGACTGGCATACACAGGCCAGGCAGGCACCGATTCCACAGGCCATCTTCTCCTCCATGGAGATCCAGCAGGCAATTCCCTTCTCCTGGGCGTAGGCCTTGATTCCGCGAAGCATTGGTGTTGGTCCGCAGGCAAAGATCACATCCGCCTCCAGGGCATTTTCCTTGATGGCATCAATGACATTTCCCTTTGTTCCGTAGCTTCCGTCCTCGGTGGAAATGCACACGTCGCAGTATTTCTCATACTCTTCCTGCAGGAATCTTGCATCTCTGTAGCCCAGAACTGCTGTCACCTTTGCTGCTGCAGGAGCATTCTCCTGGTCAGAATTACCTGTAAGGGCCTTTGCAGTCTCCAGCATAGGAGGAATTCCGATTCCTCCTCCCATAAGAAATACTCGTTTTCCGGCAGCCTTCTCCAGTGGGAAGCCATTGCCCAGAGGTCCCATCACCTGGATGGTATCCCCTGCCTTCAAAGCAGAAAACTCTGCAGTTCCCTTTCCTGCCACACGGTATACCATGTGCAGTCTCTGGCCTTTTCTGTCAATCTCACACAGGGAGATGGGACGGGGAAGCAGGCGGCTTCCGTCCTTGCAGTACAGGGATACAAACTGTCCCGGCTGTGCCTCTCCTGCAATGGAAGGAGTCTTGATCCACAGGCTGAAGATTCCCTCACTGAGCTGCTCCTGGCTCTCTACTGTACAAAGTTCTTTTTTCTTCATCATGAACCTCTTTCTGTTTATCTTGCTTTCAGTGCTCCGTCGATGTCAGCAACCATGTCAAGAACTGCCTGACGGGAAGCATCTGCATAATTCTCAGCACCAAACTGTGCATATTTCTCCTGACGATAAGCAGCAATAATTCCACGGGAAGAGTTTACAATGGCACCAAGTCCGTCCTCATTGAAGAAATGTACCAGGTCTTTTCCCTGTCCGCCCTGTGCCCCGTAGCCAGGAACCAGGATGAAGCTCTTTGGCATAACCTTTCTCAGAACTTTTCCCATCTCAGGATAGGTAGCACCTACAACGGCACCAACGTAGCTGTAGGAATCACCCATAACCTCTTCTCCCCACTCAGCTACCTTCTCTCCAACCAGCTCATAGAGAGGACGTCCGTTGATCTCCTGATCCTGGAACTCCCCGCTGGATGGGTTGGAAGTCTTAACAAGAATGAAGATACCTTTTTTCTCCTCTTTGCAGACCTTCAGGAATGGTTTCACACCGTCACTTCCCAGATATGGGTTTACAGTTGCGAAATCCTCATGGAATCCGGAGTATTTTTTGCTTCCGATCTGTACCTGTCCCAGATGTCCGATGGCATATGCCTCAGATGTGGAACCGATATCGCCACGTTTGATATCTCCGATTACCACAAGACCCTTCTCCTGGCAGTATGCAACGGTCTTCTCGTATGCTGCCATACCAGGAACACCAAACTGCTCATACATAGCTACCTGTGGTTTAACAGCAGGAATCAGATCATAGGTTGCATCTACAATTGCCTTATTAAACTGCCAGATTGCCTCAGCAGCGCCCTCCAGGGTCTCACCGTACTCCGCAAATGCTGCCTTCTGAACGTGCTCCGGTACATAGGACAGCATTGGGTCCAGACCTACAACGATTGGTGCATTTGTTTTTTTGATGTTTTCAATTAACTTATTGATCATACATTTATCCTCTCTGTTCTTACTTTTCCCACAGACATGGTCCCTGCCGGCACTTTGGTCCGTTGCTTTTGGGGGCATTTTGCCGGTCAGAGATGAATATCACTCTGCAGGCACACTATATCCATGTTATCGACTATAAAGTATACAGTAAATCTATGGCTAATTCAAGTCGAACCCACAGACAAAGAAGCTGTGTCCCTCTGATCTCAGACCAGTGGAACACAGCTTCCTGCTTTCTCATTACTATTACATTTCTTTATTAAAGTGCACCTCCGTGTACCTGGTTGAGCCCCACGTCAGCCTGCTGGCATCTTCCTATGGGCGTCTCTGCCATCCCCACAGTTCTTATTCTGCAACAGATGCATTAACCTCGCTCATGTAGTTCTGCACGTCGGAAGTATCAATGGTGATGGTCTCCGCATTGGATGGTGCTGTTGCCTGCACATTTTTATAAACAGATACGCCAAACCATCCGATCAGAGCTGCTAAAACCAGAGCTGCTGCTGTTACACCGATACGTGCCTGCAGTCTCTCACGTTTCATAATTGCCTGACGGTTTGCTTTTTCTTTTTTATACTGGTCTACTTTTTTCTGACTCATGAGTCAAATCTCCTTTTTCTGATAAAATTTGCAGCTCCCTTCCCCACATAGAAAGCCGCTTCATAGTAAAGCGGACCTTGGAAATCCCCTTCGCTACCTGCACAGGAACCATTGCTGCATGCAATGGTTCACATTATATGACTGTATTTTATCGTACCATAACAGACCTGCAAATTCAAGGCTTGCCCCCTGGATCTGCCCCTGAATACTTCTCTCCTGCCACTCACCTGCTTACTCTCATATTGATCAAACCCATGGCCTTGTCATAATCATTTTTATGAACATATACCTTATACTCATAGGAATATTCCTGATCAATCCCAAGATTTCCCACTCGTCCTCGATGACTTCCGACAACCTGTGAATTCTGCAAATTAATTGTCTTAATTATGTAAGGTATTTTATTGGCAGAAAGAATTCCACGTACATCAGCCTGCTTATTGAAATCCATCGTTATCAGTAATTCCTTACGGTTGAATAATGTAATCATTATCATTCCCTCCTGCAGTCAGCAGCATACTGTTACAAACAAGACCTCCTCTTACTTATAATATTATAATATTAAGAAAATAAGTAATGAATGTTACAGAAAGCAGAAAAGTTTTTCCAATAAATTTCATCTCTTTCCGCTGATGTTTTTTTCTTATCGGATGGAGTTTTCTCCGGTCTTGTGAGATAATACTACCAAGAAAGGAATCACTATGATCGCATTACAGATAAAAAACATCAAAGACTTTATGAATCATCTTCTGCTTCAGAATACCTTCGACAATTTTCTTGTTTCTGAAGCCTCTATTACCACCTTCACCACCTTTTCCATCACTGGTGACCTGCGAAAGGAATTTTTCGATCCTGAACTGGCGGAAAGTGCCGACCTTCAGTCCCGTACCCAGGTGCTCTGGAAGGAAATCCGCCCCTTCTGTCTCTCTGTAATCAAAGGAAAGAGAACTCCACTCTCCTTTAAATTTGTGTTTCAGCTGCCGGAGGGCCCCCTCTGCAGCCTTCTGTCAGAGGCAGAGCTGTCCCTGCAGCCGGAGGATGTGTACGGACTGTTTTTCAACTGTCAGTTCCATGCGGATCAGCTGACCCTTACCACCGGCTCCTCCCTGAGAGTATTCTCCCTGGACCGTTCCCTGGATCAGGCCTGGGATAAAAAGCTTACAGCATTTCTCACGGAAAAGGGACTTGCAGACTGAAGAAGGAAATTCAAGTCGACGCTTGCGGAGACTTGGCGCGCGATTCTGGTCAGCTTTAGCTGACATCTTCCTATCAGAATCGCTGCGCATCCTCGCGGAGCGTTTTATCTCAGTCGGAGATTGGACTCCCACTGAGACTAATTTGTCAGTGCTCACCACCTGTAGAGGTGGGAGTCTTCTCCACTGAGATAAACATAGAAAAGCCGAAGGCACACTATGCTGGATCATGTGCCCTCGGCTTTTTTCACATTTTCATACTGCCAGTTCTGCTTCCGCAGGTTATTCACGGAAACCCGGCGTTACTCTGCCTGAAGTCTGTCAAAAATCTCCTGGCAGATTCCCTTCAGGGACTGGGTATCTGTGCGTACCACCACATCTGCGGCGGCTTCGTAATGGGGTCTTCTCGCCTCCATCAGCTCACTGATTCCCTCCACTGTTTTCCGTCCCTTTAAAAGGGGACGATTGTCATCACCCTTCACTCTCTTCAGAATACTCTCCGGTGAAGCAGTGAGAAGAACGATCTTTCCGCTTTTTTTCATGATCTCCACGTTTTCAGGACGCATCACAACGCCCCCTCCGCAGGATACGATCATATTGGTCTGCTCTGCGATCTCCTTCAGAAGATCGGTCTCAGCCTGGCGGAAATATGCCTCTCCCTTTTCAGCAAAGATCTCCGGGATGGTCATCCCCTCCCGTTTGACCAGAGTCTCATCCATCTCCATCAGCGGCATGGAATAATGCCTTTTCATATAGCCTGCCACGGTGCTCTTTCCTGCACCCATGAAGCCGATGAAATAGAGATTATATGGAAGCTTTGCCTGTATTTTTTCACTCATATGGTTTTATCCTTCTGTTATTTTGCAAGACGGATCATGATCTCATTGCTTCTTGCAATGAATTTTGCCATTGTATCAGGATCCAGTGGTTTGTGGGCGATCATGGCCAGATCATACAGCTGCTGACAGAACATATCAATATCCTCTGCCTCCTTATTGTTCAGGATATACTGAACAAGGGCATGCTTCGCATTGAGGATCAGAGTAGCCTGGGTACCGAACATGGAGGCATCCATACCGGACATACCATACATCTTCATCATCTCCTCCATACGGCGGCTCTCCTCGGAGAGAGTCATCATAGAGGATACGGAAGCATCCTTCAGATTCTCAACCTTAACCTCCAGCTTGTCGTTACCCACTGCCTTGCGGAACAGCTCCTCCAGGGTCTTTGTCTCCTCTGTAAGATCTGCATCGTTGTCCTTCAGATCCTCTGTAAGGTCTGCGTCGATTCTCTGGAAGCGTACCTTGTCGTTGCTGCGCTCCACATGGGTGATAAATGCCTGATCGATGTTGTGTCTCAGGATCACTGCATCCATTCCCTGGCTGCGGAACATGTTGATGTACTGTCCCTGCTGGATCGGATCTGTTACATAGTAGATGGTGGTTTTCTTCTCCTCTGCTGCATCCTCTGCATCAGCTGCTGTATTCTCTGCTGTGTTCTCCTTGGCAGCCTCTGCAGTATCCTCTGCCTTCTCATATTTCTCAAGGCAGTCCTTCAGAGTCAGATATTTGTCATCCAGATTCTTGTACAGCATGTAATCCATCATCTTGTCAGAGAATTTGGAATCCTTGATGCAGCCGAATTTGATGAATGGGTTGATGTCATCCCAGTATTTCTCATAGGTCTCACGGTCTGTTTTGCACATGCCGGACAGCTTGTCTGCCACCTTTTTGGAGATATAATCGGAAATCTTCTTAACAAAGCCGTCATTCTGCAGTGCACTTCTGGATACGTTCAGCGGCAGGTCAGGACAATCAATCACACCCTTCAGCAGAAGCAGATACTCTGGAATTACCTCTTTGATATTGTCAGCGATGAATACCTGATTGTTGTACAGCTTGATCACACCATCAATGGTATCGTACTCGTAGTTCAGTCTTGGGAAGTACAGGATACCTTTCAGATTAAATGGATAATCCATGTTCAGATGGATCCAGAACAGAGGCTCCTTGTAGTCCATGAATACCTTGCGGTAGAACTCCTTGTACTCCTCCTCTGTGCACTCATTTGGATGTTTTGCCCACAGTGGATGAATGTCATTCACAGGAACAGGACGTTTCACGATCTTAACAGTCTCTTTTGCAGGTGTTACCTCCACCAGCACCTTCTCGCCGTTCTCATTTTCCTGCTCCTCAGTCTCTGCTGGAACAGAAATACGCTCAACGATCTGGTCATCCTCCTTCAGATCTGCCTCATCTACTGTCTCGTACTCAGTCTCAGCATTTGCCTTAGACAGGTAAATGTTCACCGGCATGAAGGAACAGTATTTATCCAGGATCTCGCGGATTCTGTACTCGTTGCAGAACTCCAGGCAATCCTCGTTGAGATACAGGGTGATCTCAGTTCCCACTGTAGTTCTGTCTCCCTCACCCATATCGTACTCTGTGCTTCCGTCGCACTCCCAGTGAACAGGCTTTGCACCCTCCTGGAAGGAGAGAGTGTCGATATGCACATCATCAGCCACCATAAATGCAGAGTAGAAGCCAAGACCGAAATGTCCGATGATCTGATCCTCGTCTGCTTTGTCTTTATATTTCTCCATGAACTCAGTAGCACCGGAGAAAGCAATCTGGGTGATGTACTCCTCCACCTCATCTGCTGTCATTCCGATACCGTTATCGATGAATTTCAGGGTTTTGTTCATGTCATCTACAACAACCTGAATAGATGGCTTGTAGCCCTCAGGAAGAGAGTACTCTCCTGCTCCGTCCAGTTTTTTCAGTTTGGTCACAGCATCGCATGCGTTGGATACCAGCTCACGCACGAAGATGTCATGGTCAGAATACATCCATTTTTTGATGATCGGGAAAATGTTCTCACTGTTAATAGAAAGATTTCCATGTTTCATACTCATATCAATATTCTCCTTTATAAAAATATTTCGTATTTTTTTTGGAAAAGTGAAGAAAACCCGGAGCACAGACAGGTCTCCATCTGTTACTGTTTTCCTTCCCCTTTGGGAAGCATTGATACCCTTCACTTTCATGAATGGAATCCTCTCGATTCCTTCGATAGAACATATCTTAGTACTAACAGGTGGGAAAGTCAAGACAAAAATAGCACTCACACGAGGTGAGTGCTAATAATTTATATTCTGTTTATAATCAGCAGTCAAACAGAAGAAACTGTCCGTTTGGCAGGGTAAATACCTCATCCATATCCTTCAGTTCATCATCGCTGAGTCCCACAACATCCAGGCCCATATCCTCCAGATACTCCTTACATTCCTTAATGCTGTTCAGAACTACTGCAAAGTTCTCCTCCAGAAAAATCTCAGCCTCCTCATAGGTCTCTGCTACAGGCTCATCATAAAGCTGTCCCTGGTTCTCAAGAAAATACTGTACTACTGCCTCACTGTATTCTCCCATAACGGTTCCTCCTTGTTTTTCATTTTCTTTTTCTCTACTAAGGTGCACTGTTTTCCAGCCACCCCTTCTCCATAGGCTGATTTTAGCATGAGATATCAGAAAATGGAACAGTTGACAATTGTTTGTTCCTGTTTTTTCAGATTTCTATTCCCCTGCCGACTTTCTTATCTGTTAAAAACTCCCGAAAACCTGAAAAAGGCATGAGTAAAGCCCGATCGATTTTTTCTTATCTTATCGACCGGGCTTTTAATGAATGTTCAGTAATTTCATTCTCTACACCTTCTCTTTCATGGTTTGTATTCAATTGTTCAAACAGATCTGAATCCTTTGCGAACCACTGTATCGGCCGGCGCCCTGGAATAAATTTCCTGTATTTCTGTGGTTGTTCTTATCTATTTGTTGAGTTTATAGTAACACTGCTTTTCCCATCTGTCAACTATTTTCTGTAAATTTATAAATTTTAACTTAGTTATCTGTTTCATTATCATGTTTGCTCTTTTTTTCTGTTTTTATCTCAATAAAGAAGACTCCCACATTTATAAGAGGAAAGATGTCAGCTAAAGCTGCCCCTAATCGTGCGCCGTTTCTCCGCAAGCGTCGACTTGAACTATTCCAGGAATAACTGGTATGCAAAAACGAGAGACATCCAGTGTTCACATCAGATGTCTCTCGATCTGGGAAGGGGCAGTCTCAAATAGAGGCAGCCCCCACCTCTTCTTTTTGTTATTCAGTTATCTCTGCACCTTCAACAACTCATTATTTTGGCAGCTTGAAGGAGCTCTTCAGTGAAACGATTCGGTTGAATACCAGTGCTCCCGGCTTGGAATCCTTGGCATCCACACAGAAGAATCCGTTTCTTACAAACTGGAAACTGTCATAAGCCTTGGCATCCGCCAGATTTGGCTCTACGAAGCAGTTTGTACGAACCTCCAGAGAGTTCGGATTGATGTTCATGGTTCCGTCCTCGTTGTATACACCCTTCTCCTCATCGATGAGATTCTCGTAGAGACGGCACTCCACCTGTACTGCAGATGCAGCATCCAGCCAGTGGATGGTGCCTTTTACTTTTCTGCCGTCCGGGCTGTTTCCGCCGCGACTTGCAGGATCGTAGGTTCCGTGAACCACTGTGATATTTCCATTCTCATCCTTCTCGCAGCCGGTGCATTTTACAAAGTATGCATTCATGAGACGAACCTCATTGCCCGGGAACATACGGAAGTATTTCTTAGGTGGCTCCTCCATGAAGTCCTCACGCTCAATGTACAGCTCTCTTGAGAATGGGATCATACGGGATCCAAGGCTCTCGTTCTCCAGGTTGTTTGCAACCTCCAGCATCTCTGTCTGTCCTTCCGGATAGTTGTCGATTACCAGCTTGATTGGATCCAGAATTGCCATGGCACGAGGTCTCTTCATCTTCAGATCCTCACGGATACAGTACTCCAGCATTGCATAGTCAACGGAGCTGTTGGCTTTGGATACACCGCAGAGCTCCACAAACATCTTGATGGACTCAGGTGTAAAGCCTCTTCTCTTCAGAGCAGCGATGGATACAAGACGTGGATCGTCCCATCCGTCTACTGTTCCCTCCTCAACCAGCTTCTTGATATATCTCTTACCTGTAACAACATTGGTCAGATACAGTTTTGCAAACTCGATCTGTTTTGGTGGATGTGGATACTCCAGCTCGCGTACAACCCAGTCGTACAGAGGACGATGATCCTCGAACTCCAGGGTACAGATGGAATGAGTTACACCCTCAATGGCATCCTCGATTGGATGAGCAAAGTCATACATTGGATAAATGCACCATGCATCGCCTGTATTCTGGTGGGAAAGGTGTGCCACACGGTAGATAACCGGGTCACGCATGTTGATATTTGGTGATGCCATATCGATTTTTGCACGAAGAACCTTGGTTCCGTCTGCAAACTCACCGTTTTTCATTCTCTCAAACAGGTCCAGATTCTCCTCCACAGAACGATTTCTGTATGGGCTCTCTTTTCCCGGCTCTGTCAGGGTACCTCTGTACTCACGGATCTCCTCAGCTGTGAGATCACAGACATAGGCTTTTCCCTTTTTGATCAGCTTAACAGCTGCCTCATACATCTGTCCGAAATAGTTGGAAGCGAAGAAGAGACGATCCTCCCAGTCAGCTCCCAGCCACTGAATGTCTTTTTTGATGGACTCTACAAACTCAGAGCGCTCTTTTGTCGGGTTTGTATCGTCAAATCGCATATTGAACTGACCATTGTATTTTTTTGCCAGTCCATAGTTTAAAAGGATGGATTTCGCATGTCCGATGTGCAGATATCCGTTTGGCTCCGGTGGAAATCTTGTACAGATCTTCTCGTAAGCTCCCTCCTGCAGATCCTTCTCAATGATCTGCTCAATAAAATTCTTGGAAACTACTTCTTTTTCAGTTTTGGAAGCGATTTCTTTTTCCATGAGTCTTCTATCCTCCTAGTATCAGTTATTTCAAGGCCCCTTCTGCGGTCTGGACCGAAAGCGGGGCTTCCTTCTGAAGTTGTATCGTAAAACGGTTACACAGCCATTATGATAGCATATATTTTCTTTAAATAAAAGAAAAAAAGAAATGATCCCTCAATAAACCCTGTACAACAGAGAAAACGGATCATCAAAGTCTGAATCCGACCCTGATGATCCATTTTCTGAAGTTTTAACTCTCTTTCTTTTTAACCGGAACAAATTCAAAATCATCCGCATCGGGATCCACTCCGTCGTCGATGATCTGACAGGTTCTTCCTCTGGCATAGATGGTCATCCCCTCCAGCAGCTGATATCTCTGTTTCTCCGTTGTAATTCCCTGCACGCGCACCCAGAAGTCCAGCTCCGGCACGTCAAACCCATTGATGATATAACGCATGACAGTTCTCTCCCTTTCCCTTACTTTGACCCATTATATCATATTTCGGGATTGACAGCACCCTGTCTCTTTACTAAAATATGTAAAGTTGCGTATTATACTGACAGATCAGAGCCCGGAACTTCCGATTCATAGGAAGATGTCAGCTAAAGCTGACCTGAATCCCGTGCCAAGTCTCCGCAAGCGTCGACTTGAATCTGTGATTCATCCCTGTTCCTGCCTCTGTTCCACAAAACTGAATAAGGAGAGAAAATTCATGAGTAAAACTAGTAATCCATCCGGAACTCAGGAAAACAAGATGGGCACCATGCCCGTTGGCAAGCTGCTGTTTCAGATGTCGATCCCGATGATCGTCTCCATGCTGGTGCTTGCATTATACAATGTGGTGGACAGCATCTTCGTATCACAGATCAGTGAGAATGCCCTCACCGCTGTGTCCCTGGCATTTCCCATCCAGAACCTGATGGTATCCATTGCCACCGGTACGGCCGTAGGTATCAATGCCCTGGTTTCCAGACATCTGGGTGAGAAGGATTTCAACAAAGCCAATCTCGTTGCCCGCCACGGTATCTTCCTGGCTTTCTGCAGCTATGTGGTATTCATGGTGGTTATGATCTTCATCACCGTGCCATTTATGACCGTCCAGGCCGGAAATGATGAGATCTTCAGCTTTGGTGTACAGTATCTGCATGTTATCAGCTACCTTGGAATCTTCATGTTTATGCAGGTTATGCTGGAGCGTCTTGTTTCCTCCACAGGAAAAACACACCTGACCATGATCTCCCAGGCCACCGGTGCCATTGTAAACATTATCTTTGACCCAATCCTGATCTTCGGATACGGTCCTTTTCCGGAGATGGGTGTAAGAGGTGCTGCCATCGCCACTGTATTCGGTCAGCTGGTGGGTGCCGGACTTGCCCTGTTCTTCAACCTGAACAAGAACAAAGAGCTGAACATCAATATGAAGGGCTTCCGTCCAAACAGCGGTATCATCAAAGCCATCTATCAGATTGCTGTTCCTTCCATCATTCTTGTAAGTGTTGGTTCTGTTATGACCTTCGGAATGAACATCATCTTTGTTCAGCTTCTGGCCTCCTCCACAGCAGCCGCTGTGTTCGGTGTATACTTTAAGCTGAACAGCCTGGTGGTCATGCCTGTTCTTGGAATGAACAACGGAATGGTTCCTATCATTGCCTTTAACTATGGTGCAAAAAACAAAAAACGAATCATGGATACCACACGACTGGCGGTAACTGCAGCCTGTGTGATCATGGTGGTGGGAATCATTGTTTTCCTTACTGTTCCTGATAAACTGCTGCTGCTGTTCAATGCATCCGAAAATATGCTGGCCATCGGTGTGCCGGCTCTGAAGATCTGCTGCTTAAGCTATGTATTTGCAGGCTTCTGTATCGTAATCGGATCCACCATGCAGGCCCTGGGCTCTGCCCTGTACAGCATGATCAACTCCCTGTGCCGACAGCTCATCGTACTTCTGCCTGCAGCATTTATCCTGGCTAAGGTGGGAGGACTTGATCTGGTATGGTGGGCATACCCCATCGCAGAGCTTGCTTCTGTGACCCTTTCCTCCATCTTCTTTGCAAAGGTGTACAAACAGAAGATCCGTCCTCTGCATTGACCATATCCGACAGGAGGAAGTGTCTGAAGGAAAACCTTCTTACTGAAACCGGAAAATCCAATTACTGAAACAAGCCATAAAAACTGCCTCTTCTGTTCCCCAACGGGAGCTGAAGGGGCGTTTTTTTACGTTGGCAGAATTCTGTTTTTTCATTCTACGTCAAGCTTTTCCATCAATCCCATTAAAAATTTTCATTATTCCCCTACAAAGACTTTTCTTGACTCTTAGTTCAAAACTATATTATGATTCTCTAGAACTGACAATTTCATATTTATCGCTGTTAATAACAGCAGAGAGGGGAAACAATGAACGAAACACAAGATTTTGTTGTAAGAGACGCCCGCAAGCTGGGCACTCCGAAGATGATCCTTCTTGGCTTCCAGCATCTGTTTGCCATGTTCGGTGCCACCATTCTGGTTCCGATTCTGGTGGGCGGCTACTTTAAAGAGGCCACAGGGGAGGCTCTCACCTCCGGTCTTACCGTATCTGTCACTCTGTTCTGTGCCGGTGTGGGAACTCTTCTGTTCCATCTGTGCACAAAATTCAAGGTTCCTGCCTTTTTAGGCTCTTCCTTTGCATTTCTGGGAGGTTTTGCCACCGTTGCCAACCTGTCCGCCGGAAAATTTGCGGATATGGGTGCCAATGAGAAGGCAGCCTACGCCTGCGGAGGAATCCTTGTTGCAGGCTGTCTCTACTTTGTTCTGGCTCTGATCATCAGCCTGGTGGGAGTAAAACGCGTAATGCGCTTCCTTCCTCCTATCGTTACTGGTCCTATCATCATCTGTATCGGACTGTCTCTGGCTGGTTCTGCCATCAACAATGCCTCCACCAACTGGCTTCTGGCCATCATTGCCCTTGTGGTGATCATCATCTTCAACATCTGGGGCAAGGGTATGTTCAAGATCATCCCGATCCTGATGGGTGTTGTCATCTCTTATATCTGTGCACTGATCTTCCATGCACTGGGAATGACAAATCCGGACGGCAGCGCAATCTTCGATTTTGCCACAGCAGCATCCTCCAGCTGGGTGGGGCTGCCTCATTTCCAGATCTGCAAATTTGATATCACTGCAATTCTGGTTATGGCCCCCATCGCCATTGCTTCCATGATGGAGCATATCGGTGATATGTCTGCCATCTCCGCTACAGTGGGTGAGAATCTTATCGAGGATCCAGGTCTGAACAGAACCCTTCTGGGTGACGGTATTGCCACAGCCTTTGCAGGACTGCTGGGCGGACCTGCCAATACCACCTACGGAGAGAACACCGGTGTTCTGGAGCTGTCCAAGGTATACGATCCCCGTGTCATCCGTCTGGCGGCTGTATTTGCCATCGTTCTGTCCTTCATTCCGAAGTTCTCAGATCTGATCTCCACCATGCCTTCTGCCATCATCGGAGGCGTTTCCTTCATGCTTTACGGTATGATCTCCGCCATCGGTGTGAGAAATGTGGTTGAGAATCAGGTGGATCTCACAAAATCCAGAAACCTGATCATTGCAGGTGTTATCTTTGTCTGCGGTCTTGGCTTCACCAACGGACTGACCTTTACAGTGGGCGGTGCTTCCATCACTCTGACAGGTCTGGCCATCGCAGCCATCGCCGGTATTCTTCTGAATGCCATCCTTCCAGGCAATGATTATGAGTTCGGAAAGAATGCAAAGGGCGACCGAAGCCGCGGTGTATACGTATCCAACACAGACGGAAAATAATCAGGGATCTGAAGGCCATCAGTTGGAAGTTTTCTTCTTCTGATGTATTATTAAAGAAAACATGTATTAGAAAAGAGGGATTATATGGATTTTTACAACGAACCGAATATCGTAATTTCTAAGCACCCACTGATTCAGCATAAGATCTCCATCATGCGCAAAAAAGAGACAGGTACCAATGAGTTCCGCCGTCTCACAGAGGAGATTGCCATGCTGGAAGGCTTTGAAGCTCTGGCAGATCTTCCACTGGCGGATGTGGAGGTGGAGACCCCCATTGAGACCTGTATGACACCAATGATTGCCGGCAAAACCCTTGCCATCGTTCCTATCCTCCGTGCAGGACTGGGAATGGTATCCGGCGTTCTGGCTCTGGTTCCATCTGCTAAAGTTGGTCACATCGGTATGTATCGAGATGAGGAGACCCATGAGCCCCACCCTTACTACTGTAAACTGCCAAGCCCCATTGAGGAGCGCCTGATTGTGGTAACAGACCCTATGCTGGCAACCGGTGGATCCGCCATCGATGCCATCAATCAGATCAAGGCCCAGGGCGGCAAACAGATCAAGTTTATGTGCATCATCGCTGCTCCTGAGGGACTTGAGCGTCTGCACAAGGCACATCCTGATGTTCAGATCTATGTGGGACATCTGGATCGTCAGCTGAACGAGGCTGCCTACATCTGTCCGGGACTGGGAGATGCAGGAGACCGTATCTTCGGAACAAAATAATAGTTTTAAACGCAACAGCGCTGCTGCAGCAGCCCCTTCTTTGCATATTTGCCTGTTCTCCGATGTTCAGACAAAAGAAAAAAGCCCGTAAATTCGGGCTTTCTTCATATGGTGAAAAATATGTAAGCTGATAACGGGAATTGAACCCGTGACCTCCGCCTTACCAAGGCGACGCTCTACCGACTGAGCCATATCAGCTTAGTCTCGAACAGGTTACCTGCTCGCTACATTTAAGGATTCTAACAGAGTCCTGTTTGTTTGTCAACAGTTATTGTTGGAATTTTTCAAAAAACTTTCAACAAATACTATTTCCTGCTGAATATGGATCCGCTACCCTGTCATTTTCCGCTCTGCTTCCATTATAGAAAGATCTGTATCACAGCAGGGCCTGTACCTTGGTGCGGATCCTGTTCAGTGCATTGTCCACTGATTTTGGGGTCTTATTCAGCTTCTCTGCAATCTGGTGATAATCCAGTCCCTGAAGATAGGCATCCAGCACCGCATTCTCATAGGAACTTAAGGCCTTTTGGATCCTCTCGATCAGCGCACTGGTCCGTTCCTGATCCAGCATGATACGCTCGGGATTTGCCATGGTGGAGAGCATTCCCTCTCCCCCCTCTGTCTCCAGTTCTCCAAAGGAGATAGAGGAATTCAGTGGCTGATGCTTCTTTCTCTGGGAAGCATCGATTGCCGTCAGCATATACCTGGTGATGCACAGGGATGCAAAGGTTGCAAAGGACGCCTCTCTCTTGGGATCGTATTCCCGGATGGCCTTAAACAGACCCATCATTCCCTCCTGGAGGAGATCCTCCTGATCTCCTCCTGCAAGGAACAGGCTTCTTGCCCTCTTTTTCACCAGTGGTTTGTATTTTTCCAGCAGATATTCAATAATCTCTGATTCTCCCTGTCTGAGGCGCCGGATCAGCTCCTCGTCCTCCAGGGCGCTGTATTTATTCATAGTAATCAATCTTTCCTCTGTTACAGGCAGAAATCCACTGCCTTCGGGAAATGGCAGTTAACATCAGCCTCTCTGTCTCACAATTTCGAAAGCCAGTACACCGGTTGCTACGGAAGCATTCAGGGAATCAATGTCACCCTTCATAGGGATAGATGCAATGAAATCGCATTTTTCCCGTACCAGGCGGCTGACACCGTCTCCCTCATTGCCGATCACAAGACCGATTGGACCCTTCAGGTCCAGATCATACATACGGGTTCCACCCATATCGGCGCAGACAAACCAAAGACCCGCCTTCTTCAGGTCATCCAGTGTCTTGCCCATGTTGGTTACCTTTGCAACCGGGGTATAGTTCAGTGCTCCTGCAGAGGTTCTTGCCACGGTGGAGGTAAGACCTGCTGCTCTGTGTTTTGAGATGATCACACCGTGGGCTCCCGCCAGATTGGCTGTTCTGATGATGGCACCAAGATTATGGGGATCCTCAATTCCATCCAGCAGAATGATAAATGGGGGCTCTCCCTTCTCCCTTGCCTTCTCCAGAATATCCTCCACAGTGGAATACTCAAAGGAAGCAACATCTGCGATGACGCCCTGATGGTTTCCTGTGTCAGACATCTGATTCAGGCGCTCCTTCGGCATATATTTGATGATGGTATCATGCTTCTTCGCCTCCCGGATAATGGTCTGGATGGGACCGTCCTGAAGACCGGACTGCACATACAGTTTATCCACGCTTCTGCCGGAACGAAGAGCCTCCAGCACCGCATTGCGGCCTTCCAGTCTGTTTGGAGATTCATCCTCGTATTTTTTCATTTGCTGCTCTCCTTTGCTTGAATTCCTGCATACACCAGATCCACGATCCGGTTATAGTCACCCTTCAGATAGAGATAGCCCATCACAGCCTCAAAGCCGGTGGCACGGCGATAATCCGTGATGCTGGCATTTTTGGCTGAGGTAAATGACTTTGCATTGCGACCTCTTTTGTAGATGCGCATCTCCTCCTCTGTAAAGATCTGCTCCAGAGACTCGATCATCAGAGACTGAGTCTCTGCCTTCACAAGGCTGCTGGCGCGTTTATGGAGCTTGTTCACCTGGGTATTGGCCTCCCGCACCAGAATGGTACGGATCACCAGCTCATAGATGGCATCACCAATATAAGCCAGTGTCAGAGGGGAATACTGATTGGGATCACAGTCCGGCAGGTGAAACAGCTCCTCTAATTTTTTCAGGCTCTCTGCCATACGACACCTTCTCTTGTATCCTTCAGGATGATGCCCATCTCAAGAAGCTGATTTCTGATCTCGTCTGCTCTTGCGAAGTTTTTCGCCTTTTTCGCAGCGGTACGCTCCTGGATCAGAGCCTCGATATCAGCGTCCAGAACCTCCTCTTTCTTCTCAACGATCAGTCCAAGGATATCGCAGAGCTCTGTCAGCTCTTTTCTCACTGCCTCTGCAAATGCCTTTGAGCTGCCGCTTACTGCCTCTGTATTGGCAAATTTAACCAGCTCAAATACTGCTGCGATGGCATCTGCTGTATTCAGATCATCGTCCATGGCCTCCTCGAATTTTGTTCTGAAGGCAGCCATCTCTGTCAGCTTTTTGCTCTCAGCCTCTGTGAGCTCAGCTGCTCCTGCCTCTGCGATTCTCTTCAGGGAATCTGCACAGGTCACGATACGGTCCAGAGCATTTTTGGAAGACTCCATGATCTCCTGGCTGAAGTTGATCGGGCTTCTGTAATGTGCAGACAGCATGAAGAAACGCAGAACCTGCAGATCGTATTTCTCACCGATCTCACGAACAGTGAAGAAGTTGCCCAGAGATTTACTCATTTTGTGGTTATCAATGTTCAGGAATGCGTTGTGCAGCCAGTATTTTGCAAAGATCTTTCCATTTGCACACTCGGACTGGGCAATCTCATTCTCGTGATGAGGGAAGATCAGATCCTCACCTCCGGCATGGATATCGATCTCATCACCCAGATATTTTTTGGACATAACGGAGCACTCAATGTGCCAGCCAGGTCTTCCCTCGCTCCATGGAGACTCCCAGGCAGGCTCCCCCTCTTTTTTCGGTTTCCAGAGAACAAAATCCAGTGGATCCTCTTTCTGGTCCTCACCTGTTACCAGGAGAGAACGTCCACCGGAACGCAGATCATCCAGGTTTTTGTGGGACAGTTTTCCGTACTCATCGAATTTTCTTGTACGGAAGTATACGGTTCCGTTTACATCGTAGGCATAGCCCTTATCCATCAGAATCTGGATCATATCCAGCATTCCCTGGATCTCTCTGGTGGCCTGTGGATGGGTGGTGGCAGGTTTCACATTCATGTCTGCCATATCCTTTTTGCACTCTTTGATGAAACGCTCGGATACTTCCTCTGCAGGAACCCCCTCCTCGATGGATTTTTTGATGATCTTGTCATCCACGTCTGTGAAGTTGGATACAAAGTTTACCTCATATCCCTTGTACTCCATGTAACGTCTTGCTGTATCAAATACGATCATTGGTCTTGCATTACCAATGTGGATAAAGTTGTATACGGTAGGTCCGCACACATACATTCTTACCTTTCCTTCCTCAATAGGAACGAATTCTTCTTTTCTCTTAGTCAGTGTGTTGTAAAGTTTCATAGTTTTCTCCTCTTTCGATCAGTTTTCTGTAGTCCGATCTCTTTTTATATCTTCTGACAGCCGCAGCAGCTCTCACATTTGCCGCCCATGCCGGAGTTCAGATCCTCCAGGGCAGGTTTAATGGAACAGATTGCCTGGGCTGCGATTCCCTCGCCTGATCCTGTAAATCCCAGGCCCTCCTCTGTGGTGGCCTTGATATTTACCTGATCCTCTGCCAGATGCAGAGTCTTTGCCACATTGCTTCGCATCTCATCCAGATAAGGACGGAGCTTTGGACGCTGGGCAATGATGGTTGCATCAATATTTTCAATAATGTAGAGCTTCTCCTCCAGAAGTTCTCCCACTCTCTCCAGCAGCTTCAGGCTGGAGATGCCTTTGTAGGCAGCATCGGAATCCGGAAAATGATACCCGATATCGTTCAGAGCTGCTGCTCCCAGCAGCGCATCCATAATGGCGTGAAGAGCCACATCTGCATCAGAATGACCAAGCAGTCCCTTTTCATAGGGAATCTCCACGCCGCAGAGAATCAGTTTTCTGTCCTCCACAAGACGGTGTACGTCATAGCCTGTTCCTACTCTCACAAGTGTACCTCCTGTATGAATATCCTAATATACCGGTGCGGCAGCCTACAACAGACTGACCGCTAAACCAGGAAAATCTCTCTTTTCTGCCTTTAAAGCAGCTTTAATTGAAACCGAAGAGCTTCTGGGCTCCCTTATACATGACCTGGAACACCAGTCTTCCCGGTTTACCCGGCAGATTTGTAAAAATACCAGTTGCTGCATAGCGACAGTTTCTGTAAGCACGGATATCGCTTTTCTTCAGCATACGCCACAGTTCTTTTTTCTTCTTCAGAGCCTCCGGCTTTCCGGAACGGATCAGCATGGCGGAGGAAACAGTCATGATAATGCTCAGATAATGGATCATATATCTTCTCTGTTTTCCCTTCAGACCGCGGCAGGAATGCATATACTGGATCATCAGCTTGTTTACCTTCAGCTGCTGCTCGATACGTCCAATCATAACACTCTCATTTACAGACTGATCCGGACGACCGATATAATATCTGTAGAAATCCACATCCAGATAATACATGGTCTGGATCATGGAATATGGAACAAATGCAAACAGATTATCCACATAGAAGGTGTGCTCCGGCAGCTGCAGTTTCACATCACGAAGCAGCTGGGTGCGCACGATCATGGAGTGCATCAGCACATATTTTGTCATGGGGATGCGCTTCAGTTCATCCCAGCCAAAGATCTTATTCTTCGGGAACATGTCAGGATAGCGCATAACCTTCTTTCTCTTTGCACCCTCTTTTTCATATACATAATTGGAAAGAAGAAGATCCGGTGTCTCCTCATTCTCAACAAATCCCCTCAATGTATCCAGAATTGCGCTGTAGGCCTCCGGATCCACCCAGTCATCGCTGTCCACAACCTTAAAATACAGGCCTGTGGCATTGGCCATACCGGTGTTCACCGCACCTCCGTGTCCCTTATTGGGCTGGTGAATAGCCTTAACGATTGTAGGATATCTTTCCTGATACTCATCTGCGATCTCTGCGGTATTATCCTTCACAGAACCATCATCCACGATCAGGATCTCCACCTCCTCGCCTCCCGGCAGAAGAGATTCGATACAGTTTCTCATATATGCAGAAGAGTTATAACATGGAATTGCAATAGTCAGCAGTTTCATTCTATCTCCTTTCGGGCCGCTCCGGACCCAGTTGCAGCTGCAGACAGCGGGCATATGCAGAAAATGCCGATGGAATGGCATACTTCTCTTCTGCAGTTTTCACCTCTGCCAGCAGATAATTCTCCCTCAGTTCCCCCTCAAAGGAGGCCACACGAATCAGATAGCCCTTCATGTGCCACTCCACATGGGAAAAAATATGTTTTGCAGGCTCCAGAGGCTGGATCTGTACCGGAAACAGTCCTGTATCCTCCACCCAGGCAAGCACCTGCTGCTCTGTCAGGTGTCCCTCCAGGTTTGGAAACTCATACAGGCCTGCCAGAAGTCCTGTATCGGGACGTTTGTGCAGCGCGATCCGCTCTCCATCCTGCACCAGAAGGATCGTCCGATCCTCCAGTCTTCTTTTCAGTTTTTTTGTTTTTACGGGATAGGCAGTCTCCTCACCCCTCTCATGAGCCTTGCAAAGCTCCTTCAAAGGACAGCTGTCACAGAGCGGCTCTCCTCCCGGAAGGCAGATTCCTGCCCCCAGATCCATCCAGGCCTGATTCAGATCTCCCGGTTTCTCCCTGATGGCATCGGCACACTCCTCTGCGTTCATCATCTCCAGAAGACGCTTTTCCGCATTCTTTTTCACTGACTGCTTTGCAATATCTGAAGGGTCCGCCTCCAGTCTGGTGAGAATACGGAGCACGTTGCCATCCACAGCAGGCACAGCCCTGCCAAAGGCAATGGAGGCAATGGCACCGGCTGTGTAGGAGCCGATTCCCGGCAATGCCAGCAGTTCTTCATACTCCGATGGCATCTCGCCACCATACTGCTCCACAATGATCTGTGCACTTTTCTGCAGGTTACGGACCCGGTTGTAATAGCCAAGACCCTCCCACAGCTTCAGCAGTTTTTCCTCCGGACATTCTGCCAGGTCCCTGACCGTAGGCAGTTCCGCAAGAAACCTCTGAAAATAGGGCTTCACCGCCTCTACTCTTGTCTGCTGCAGCATGATCTCTGATACCCAGATATAATAGGGATTGTTCCCCTCTCTCCAGGGAAGGGTTCTCTTATTTACTTGATACCACTCCAGTAATCTCGCCGCGGCTTCCTTCAGCATAGACATCTCCCATCTCGTAATATTTATAATCCCGGTCAGAAAAGGATACAGTTCCCCCTTCCCAGAATCCATACTGCCTTTATCATGCCATAAACGTCAAAAAATTTCCAGTAGAACTTTACGCTTGCAAGAAAGAAGGCTTTTCTGTATTCTGATAACAGTTCACTGATATTCACTGTATTTGAACCATTACAAGCAGTCCCCCGCCTCTAAGACGCAGAGGCGTAGGCGGGGGTAAAAGGGGGATGCTTGCATCAGCAGGAGTAAAAGCTCCTGCTGATGAGCTGCCAAAGGCAGCAATGGTTCATGAGCAAGTAGCGAAGCGGATTGCGAATGTCCGCTTTACATACAAACCTTTACTGGAATCCATACCTGGAAATCCTTCAGTGAACTGCCGTACCTGAACACTTCATTTTACAAAGAAAGGTTACTAAAAAAGGTTTTTGATATGAAAAAGCCCATCAATTATTCACTTCCTGAGGGAATCGACAGCATCATCTACGATCTGGACGGAACCCTGTGGGATTCTGTATCCGTTGTTGCCACTGGCTGGAACAAAGCCTTCCATAGCTTCCCTCAGTCAGCCTATCTCACTGTTACAGAGGATGATCTTCGTGGTCTCTTCGGAAAGACCATGGAAACCATCGGTCATATCCTTATGGATGGTCATGTGCCGGCAGAAGAGCAGCAGGAGATTCTGGATGCCTGCTACCCCGCTGAGGAGGAGGCTCTGGATGCCAATCCCCCTGCTCCCTATGAGGGTGTGGAGGAAAGCTTCCGTATTCTCTCAGAAAAATACAGGCTGTTCATCGTCAGCAACTGCCAGGCAGGCTACATCGAGTGCTTCCTGCGAAACACAGGTCTCGGCAAATATATCACCGATCACACCTGTCCCGGGGATACCGGCTACGAAAAAGCATACAATATCCGTCATATCATCGAAAAACACAACCTCTCCTCTGCCATCTACGTAGGTGACATCCAGGGGGACTGCAACGCCACAAGAGAGGCAGGAATCCCCTTTGTGCACGCTGCCTATGGATTCGGAGAGGTGGAGAAACCGGATGCAGTGATCTACAGCCCTATGGGACTCACTGAGCTGCTGCCATAAAAAGCGGTCTGGGCTGTCTTCTGATGATAAAAGAAAGGTGCTGCCACAGCGATTGCTGCGACAGCACCTTTAAATATGCATTATTACTGAATTCCGGTGACTGCCAGCTCCTCCGGCAGCAGTTCCCGCCACTGTCCCGGCTCCAGCTTCTCATCCAGCTCCAGACCATCCATGGAGTAGCGCTTCAACACCACCACGCAGCAGTTCACCTGCTTCATCATGCGACGGATCTGATTCTTTCTGCCCTCTGTGATAATGATCTCTCCTCTTGTTACCGGCATCTCCGGTCTGTTTTTTCCCACCTTGGCCCATACCTCAGGATGAATCTCCTGCTGTACCTCCCGAAGAGTAAGATGCTCCCCGGCTGTAACAATGGCCGGTGCAGTGGGCTTATCGCTGCCGATCAGCAGAACACCGGTTTCCAGCTGACGGATCTTCTCCTCTGTCAGATCCCCCAGCACCAGAAAATAATATCTCTTCTGCTTTCCATATTTGGGATTGCACAGCATCTGGTTCCATTTGCCATCGTCTGTGATCAGAAGCAGCCCTTCTGTCTCCCGATCCAGTCTTCCCACCGGGGAAAGATTGGGATTATCCAGTTCCTTAAAGTAATCCATCACTGTGGGATACAGGGCATCCCTTCTGGCAGAAACACAGCCGAAGGGCTTATGAAACATATAATAATGAAAGTTTTTCTTTGTGTCGTTCATAGTTCTTCTCTTATATTCCGTTTCTCTTCTGAATGTAAAATCTTCACTGCCAGGTCCTCATGGGGATTTACTCTGGCCAGCCCGATTTTCGTAACTGTAGCCGTAAAGGGCTGAAAACTGTTCTGCACCACCTGAAAGGCCTGGAGCATCTGCTCCTTTTCCAGGGTCTTCCCCAGGGTAATATGGGGCAGCCAGGACAGGGGCCTGTAATAGCGGGAGATCCTTGTTTCCGGAATCTGCGAAAATGCTGCATAGGCCTTTTCTGACAGTTCCAGCAGATACTGGTTCAGCACAGGAGTTCCATACAGCACATAGGGAAACAGCTGTCCCACGGAAACCACCTGGATCCTGCCGGATGTGACGGAATCCGCCAGATCATGAAAAGCAGGAAGCAGTACCTCCGGATTTCTGGCCTCTATGGAAGACAGTGTCATATGGGGCGGAACCCGATTCTCTGTCATGAAGGTATTGCCTGTTTTCTTTGCTATTTTATCTATGTAACTTTGCAGGATTCCGCTGGCATGGGCATCGAAGTACAGAGAGATCAGATACATATATTTCACCTTTCTATGAATCAGCTGTTTATGAGCATGCTAATCATTATGCCAGGAGTCAGACCAGTCATAACACCAAAGAACCTGTTCTGACCTGCAAAAAGCATGACAACTATCCTTATCATAGGAGTTCCCGGCTGAACAGGCAATAGCTTTCACTGTTTTTTTCTGTTTCTTCTATAGTACTTCACATACCATACCACAAAACCAGCCACCGGAAGAAACAGTAACATCCAGAATAACTTCCCTGCCAATCCGGAATCCCTGTTCTTCCCGATACTTTTCCCGGAATTAATATCTTCTGAATGGAATTCTCCGGAAGTATTATTCCCGGCATCGCCTTCCCTGACATTGATTCCCCCGGTCTTCTTTTCATCTGAAATCCCATTGGAACTGTCTTTTTCCCGGGTATTGCTGTTGTCCCCACTGCTTTTTTCCCCTCCGGCAGCTTCTGCTTTTCTTTTTCCCTTGTCTGTCCCCATCATCTGCTGAGCATTTCCTGTTTTATCCACAGCAAAGTCGATTCTGGTACCTCTCATCTGATTGTTATTCACATTTTCGGCCTGATCTCTGGATGTAATATCCACACGATACACTCCCTCCTGCTGAAAATTGGAGGCGAAGATCCTGTAGGTATAGGTCATCCAGTCTCCCTCGCCCCCTTTTTCTTCCACTGTGAAGTCTCTTCCCTGCACCAGTTTCCTGGGAACTCCGTCTCTGGACACTGACACCTGGGGCTGAACCGGACAGGTATTGATTTCAGAGATCACCAGGTCCGTTGGCTCTTCTGTATAGTAGTAATCCAGCAGCTGCTCAGTGGCATCACTTAACAGGTAAGAGGAGCCATACAACGCTGTGGAAAATGTAATTTCCTGCTCAGAAGTATTGCCTGCCTGATCGGAAGCATTTACAGAAAGGGTGTATACATCATCTCTGTCAGCCGGAAAATGCTTCATGGTTATGGATATCTCTGTTTCACTTTGCTTCCGGGAACACAGCTTCTCTGTATCCAGGTTTCCTGCTTTTGCTCCTGTCAGGGTTAGGGACACCCCGGAAGCCTGAAGATTTCTGTCCTCCACAAGGATAACAGGAATAACCGGTTCTCCGTACACTCCCTGATCCTGTACCCCCTGGATTCTGATCTCGGGAGCAGTGGCATCAAGGATAAACCTGCCTGTGCTCAGAAGCTCTGACTGATTTCCGGCCCGATCCCTGCATCGGAA
Source organism: Lachnospiraceae bacterium (assembly GCA_030526405.1). Lineage (GTDB taxonomy): Bacteria > Bacillota > Clostridia > Lachnospirales > Lachnospiraceae > JAKSRN01. Next base: position 37,383 of record JAUNCZ010000007.1, read on the forward strand.
TGCAATGGAATAAATGCCGTCTTTTATGAATTCCACTGTACCAACAGCACCAGTTGCAGTGCTTTTCCAGCCACTGAAGCAGTACCCATCCACCGTATCCGTAATAATCTCAGGCACCCAATCAGGATCAAAAAACTCCTCCCTCACCCGGATTACAGCCTTTCTGGAAGAGGCAAATATCTGTCCCATCTCCCCCTTATACAACGGAAAATCCAGTGTAAGCTCTGGCGGGGTGGTATCCCGTTCCCAGGGCTCCGGCTCTGGCGTAGGTTCGGGAGCAGGGTTCGGTGTAGGTTCCAAAGTCGGTTCCGGGGTTGGCTCAGGAGCAGGTTCTGGGGTTGGCTCCAAATCCTCTTTCGTATCTGCCCCCTCCGTTTCTTTATCTTCTGCTCCCTGCTTCTCCCCTGCTGATGATTCTGATCTTTCTGCTGTTTCTGATGAATCTGATTCTTCCGTTTTATCCTGTTTTTCCGTCTCCTCCGATTTTTCCTCTGGTATCTCAATCCGCAAAGCGGCATCTGCCGTTATAAAATGATAGCTTCCGGTCTTTTCCACCCGAAAAAGGATTTCCCCTGACGTTTCCCCTGATGTCTCCCAGGAATCCCCCACATAAGACTCCCCTTCAACCTGAATCCAGTCAATATGCAGGATCTGCAGCTGGTCTGACACAGAAAGCTCACCACCTGTTTCCACATCCAGTGCCTCTGCAGTACTGCCGCTGCAGTACTCCATTCGCAGCAGTCTGGGCTGCTCCTGGATTGCGGTGCCACTCCACTGGAGAGAAAAAAGCACCGGTGAACGATACTCCCCTTCTGCTTTTCCCGAGGTTCCTTCCAGAATCGAAAAATCAGCTGTATACTCTGTTATTTCTACTTTGTCCTGATTTTCCTCCTTTTTTTCTCCAGTTTCCCCGGCAGTCAGGCTTTCTTGTTCTGCCCTTTTCTCAGAACTATCCTGCATTTCCTTCTGTATCCCCTTCTGTATCTCCTCCTGCCCGATCAGGGATGCATTCTCCTTCCCGGTTGCCGCCTCCACATTCCAAAGCCCGGTACCTCCCCACATCCCGGTACCCAGCAGGAACACCAGCAGCAGCGAAGTATTTCTCTTCTTTCTGTTTCTTCTTCCCCTGCGCCTGTGATTACAGATCAGTAAAACCAGCACAACAACCAGTAAGCCAACGGCCAGGACAAAGCTAATCCTGTGAAATGTCTGCTGACGGAGCAGCAGCTTCAGGTAATTCATATTCTCCACTATTTTGCCTCCTCTTATCCTTTTTTTCTGCCTCCTGCAAAAGTGTTCTTTTTCTCTCTGTCCCCTCAGCTGTCAGCTGCAGCTGCTGCAGCTGTTCTGTAACAGCGGGATATTCCCCTGCCTCCCCACTGTCAAGTAAGCTATCCACCAACCGGCTGATCTGCTCCTCCGTCTGCTCCTGCTGTTTCCAGCTGATTCCCGCCCTCTTCAGCTCTGCGGGCCAGTCTGCAAGCAGCCCCAGGATTTCTCTCCACAGACCCAGCTCTGCTGCAGGCAGTTCATCTGCAGGAAGAGTCTCCTCCAGAAGGCCGGTAAGATCCTGCCAGTACACCTTAATACTGTAGGCCTGGTCTGTCTGAACACTTCCCAGCAGACTGTCCCCCCTGTATCTGCAGATTCTGGCAAAGGTTTTTCCCCGTTTTATCAGCCGTTCTTTTTCATCTTTTTCCTGTTCCTCCCCAGGATTCCACTGCTCTGCTGCCTGTTCCATATCCTGGAACCAGGTTTCACAGACTCCGTAATCAGGGAGTCCCTCCACCAGATACAGACTGGCAGTACCCATTCGATAACAGAACTCCGCATATTCCTCCGGGTTTTGTTTCATGAGGGTTTCCTGATCCGCTTCCTCCCCCTCTGCTCTCTGGGCCAGCAGCTGCCCGATTTCTGTCTGCTCCTCTTTTGAAAAAATACCATCTCCCAGCATCCGGTCCAGCAGAACAGAGAAGCAGTAGTTATCCCCAGGGGACAGAAAAAGTGCCTCCTGAATCCACAATTTCGCCTGTTCCGGCTCTGCCTTCCGGGCCTTTTTCAGATAGTATTCCCTGCCCTCCTGCTTAAGCTGCACAGCCATGGCTTCTGACCGTACAGAGCTCAGGGAAGCACAGACTGCCAGAATTGCCAGCAGATACATAACAAAATAGGTTTTCTTCTCCGCATCCTTAGCCAGCGGGCTGCACCTGGCAGGATTTTTCAGTCCCCGGATCACTTCCTCCGCAGACTGGTAACGCTCTTCCCCTCTGAAGCGGGTACATTTTTCCAGAATCTCCTCCAAACCAAGAATTTCCTGTTTTTCCATCCAATGCACCCCCGCCATCAGATCCGGCCGCAGTCTGGTAATTCTTTCAAAGGAAAATGGCGTCTCCGCCGGACTTACTCCGGTGAGGGCATAATGAAGGACTGCCCCCAGTGAATACAGATCCGTTTCCGGTCCCTGAATGCCCTTTCTTCTGAACTGCTCCGGTGCTGCAAAGCCCAACGTTCCCTTATTCTCCTGAGGCATGGCGGCAAGGGAATTGTGACGACACAGTGTTCCCAGATCCACCAGAGCTGTACTTCCATCCGGTCGCAGAATGATATTGGAGGGCTTGATATCCTGGAACAGCAGCGGTTCCGGAAGGGTATGGAGATATTTCAGGATTTCGCCCAGCTCCACCCCCAGGTGCAGTGTCTCCCGGACCGTGAACAGGGTCTGTTTTCCGCTCCCCTTGTCAATTCTCTGCTGAAGAGTATCCCCCTCCACATATTCCATCACGATCAGATAGCTGCTTTCTGTTTCCAGAACATCCAGAATCATGGGAAGTCCCGGATGATGGAGATTTTTCAGCATGTGCAGTCGTTTTTCCAGAGCCGCGCCACTGTCCTGTCTGTCCAGAACCTTGATGGCCAGCTTCCGCCCGGTTCTGATGTGAACTGCCTGGTACACACTGGCATTTCCCCCTGCACCGATCTTCTGTTCAATCCGGTATCTGTCCTCCAGAACAGACCCCTGTACCAAAGTAATTCCTCCTTCCTGCAACACATTTGCCAGTAGTACTGGCCTGTTTCAACAGTAACCAATGACAAAAAGAGCAGACCCTACCCATTGAAGGCAAAATAATCAGGGATTCCCCTTGTTGTCCCAAAATAAAAATGAAAAACTTCGGCGAACTGCCGATAAAGATAAACGGAGCTTTGTCCGAAAAAGAGATGAGTAAAATGATACGCCAATAGATTAGTTCATATTTTTACTGTATTGTTATGATAGCATTCTGTTTTTATTTTCGCAAGAGCATTTTTCCGGTTCCTCCGCCCCTTCCTCATCTGATCAGCGCAGATAAAGCCCTGTCTGTTTTTGGCATTTTTGAAAAATTTTGATAAAATTGTATTCCAGCGGGATATTTTTCTCCTCTTCCCGTCTAATCAGTAAAACAAACAAAGGGGGAATTCCCATGAGCAAGGAGGAACTGGGAGGCATCTCCATCTCCAGTGTTCTGCTGGACCAGGGGGATCTTGGCAGCATTCTTGCTGAAAAGGGGGTGGAAGAAAGAGAACTCCTTACAGTAGGAAACTATGAAGGAGCCTATCTTCGCTATTTCCACATGAAATCAGACCATTCCTTCAATCAGAGTGTGTATCTCCTGTGTCCGGATCTCCATCGTGTTCTTATTCTGGATTTCAGTGAGGACCTCTCCAAAGAGGATGTGATACAGTTTACCCAGGGGCTTACCATCACAGAAACAGAGGAACTGTATTCCACAGAGGGTCTTCTCACCTGGAAGGATTATGTGCAGCCGGATGAGCCAATAACCAGTCAGTGGCTGGAGGTATCAGACAAGGATCTGCCTGTTTTTCCCTGGGAGAAGCCCAGATTCTGGAACCATTCTGCTTACCGGATAGGGACACTGCCTCTTCCAGCTCTGATTCAGAGCCATATTTATCAACGACTTCAGATCCTGATCTTATGGATAAACAGCTGACTGCCTGTGTAGAGAGTCTGCAGGTGCTGGATGATCTGTCCCTGATTCCTGTCTTCAGAATATTCTCTATTCCGGCTCTCTGCTGATGCTGGATCATACCGGTGACACCTATCGGATCATAGATCCCTATAATGAGCCGGGCGCAACCTATGACTATATTCTGGGAGACGGTGTTTCCGGAATCGGTTCCTGTGTGTACAGAAGTCTTCACACCGATCTTGGCAACGGCGGCAACTATATTCCTGTTCTGAATCCCGGAGAGAGCATTCAGATCCAGATGGGCTGGATTGTGGATGAGAACCAGCTTTCACAGCTGTATCTCACTCTGGATACCACCAGCGAGGGCTGGGAATTCAATGATTCTCTTCTTCAGGCAGGTGTAATTAAGCTGAAGATAGATTGAAACAAAAAAATGATAATGGCATAACAGTTATGCCAAAGAGCTGTTATGCCATCTTTTTCGTATATGAAGAAAATGCTATTTTTTTCTGATCTGTTGAATCAAAAATACAATTATCAGTGTGATGATAAGAATTCTGCCTACCAGTAACACAATGTTAAATAATTGCGATACTATACCAATCAAAAACAATTCACCGAATAGCATTCACGTCACCCCTCTCCATAGAAACGTATCTTACATTCATCAAGTTAATATTATACTTTTATACTATACTATACTATAATATATGGTCAACTTCTGCCTGTGAATCTTACATTCTTTTTTCAGTCTATTTCGGTTTTTTCCGAAAATATTCCTACTGGAATATCCTTACCGAATATGCTAGGATTGAGCAGTGAGCGAAATAATAATCCCTGAAAAGGGCGTAATTCTATAAATACGGGAGGATTACTACCATGTGTGGAAATGAAGAGGCAATGGCTGAGAAAGCCAAACAGGAGTTTCTTGCAGAGGATCAGGAAAAGCTGATCAGAAAATATGCATTAAAATGTGATGAGGAACATCTTTATATCAATTTCCTCTCTACCCCCTATGCCATCAGCCGTAAAACCGGCGATGTCACTGTAAAGGAAACAGGAGAGGCTGCTGTCCATGATGTTATGATGGCAATCCTTGATATGCTGGTACACTCTAAAGATCAGGAGGAGCTCCCTGCTCTGTCCGGAACATGGGCAACCCTTTCCACCTTAGGCGGAATCATCGGTGCTGCCCATGTGGCCCGCCTGCATACAAACGAGATTCTTGCACCCTTCGTGGATAAGATTCCTGAGTTTACTGCTGTATGTGAGAAACTGAATGGAAAAAAACAGCCAAAGGGAGATGTCAGCTACATCCTTCCTCTGTTTGATTTCTTCCCTGTGTGGGTGCAGTTCTATGATGCAGATGATGAATTCCCTGCCACCCTGCAGTTTATGTATGACAGCAATGCAAAGAACTTTGTCTTCTTCGAGACCCTGTTCTACTGCACCAGCTATATGGAGCAGCTGTTTGCAGAGATGCTTTAATTTTAATCTCTCAATATATTTCCATATAAACGAAATGAATATGCAAAACAGCCCAATGGCAACCATTGCCACTGGGCTGTTTTTTCTTGGCTGTTTTCCTGTTTTATTTCTACACGACTCTTTTTCTATTCGTTTTTCTGCTCTTCTCTCCGTTTCTACCCTTCTTTATCCTCCCTGGGCAGCTTGATGAAGAAGGACCAGGCATAATAGATGGCAGGTATCATTACCAGAATGTAGGCTGTGGGCTGGGCTTCCTGAATGCCGCTTAAGCCTCTCACCCGTGCCAGGATCAGCAGGGCAGGGATGAAGATCAGTCCACTTCGGAAGGAGGCCAGCAGGGAAGAGTACAGCTTCTGTCCCGTGCTCTGGAGCTGCATCTCCGTGCAGGTTGTAACCGGTACAAACATCAGAGTCACCAGCTGCAGCCGCAGAGCCCTTGTTCCGATGAGGATCACCTCCGGATCATCTCTGAAAAACTGAATCACGTTACCGGAAAAAAACAAGCCCACCAGGCAGATCACAATGATAGTAATCTGCTCAGTGATAAAGGTAAATCGATATCCCTGGCGGATCCTGCTGTATTTCCCTGCCCCGTAATTGAAGCCGCTGACCGGCTGATAGCCCTGGCCGATACCGATGATCACAGAAAACAGGAAAAAGGATACTCTGGATACGATGCTCATGGCTGCCACAGCGGGATCTCCGTAGACAGCAGCCTCCAGGTTGAGAGCCACGGTGGCTGCACTTCCCAGGGACTGGCGTAGCATGCTGGGCATACCCACTCCCACGATATTTCCAACCATCCCCTTCTTCAGAGTCAGCATCTTCCAGCAGATGCGGCTCTCTGTCTTGCCCCGCAGGAAGGCGCTGAGCAGCACAAGAAAGCCCACGATCTGGGACAGCAGTGTGGAAAGTCCCGCTCCTGCAATTCCCATCTTCAGACCAAAGATAAAGATGGGGTCTCCGATGATATTGAGACAGGCACCGGCCATCATACCCGCCATTCCGAACACAGCCTTTCCCTCATAGCGAAGAAGATTGTTCATGGCAAAGCTTGGAACGATGAAGGGGGCAGCGATAAGAATATACCGGATATAGATTTTCGCATAGGGAGCGATGGTCACGGTGCTTCCAAGGGCATACACCAGCGGATCCAGAAAGATCAGTCCCAGAATTCCCACCAGAATGCTGATGAACAGGGACATGAAAAAGCCTGTGGAAGCAGTTTTGTGCGCCCCCTCCAGATCCCTTGCCCCCAGCCTCTGGGACAGCAGACTGCCGGCACCGGCTCCAAATAGAAAACCCACCGCCTGCAGAATAGCCATAAATCCAAACACCACTCCAACTGCTGCACTGGCGCTGTTTCCCAATTGCCCCACAAATGCCGTATCTGCCATATTATAAACCTGGGTTACCAGCATGGTGATCACCGTGGGCACTGCCAGCTTCAGGATCAGCGGTCCTATGGGGGCTGTGGTCATTTTTTCATACTGTGATTCTGCATTTTGAACTGCATCTTGCTTGTTTTCCTTCATACCTGAATCCTTTTCTCTGAAACGAAAAGGCTGTCGCCTCCTCCCTCAGAGAATTACCCTTTCTGTTTCTTTTTCATTAAACGTCACACCGATGAGGCAGCAACTCTCGTTTTTCCTGAAAGAAATCCCTCTCTGTAGCCGGAAAAATCAAAAAATCTTCACTACCTCATGGAGTTTTTTCTCTGAGTATGCGATAATCATTACTGTTACACGGATACAAGTACCGTTAACCTGATTCAACACACTGTGACACAGGAGAATCCCATGCATCTGTACTATTTATTCTCAGAACCATCCAATTGGACCAATCTGGACGAAGCACTGCTTGCCTATGTTTCAGAAGAACGTAAAAAGAAGATTACTGCCTACCATCAGGCAAAGGACAAACGGCAGTCTCTCTATGCAGCGCTCCTTCTGAGCTATGCCTGTACAGATCAGTATGATCTGCCTTTCGGAGAAATCGATCCCCTCTGGCCCAGAACAGGAAAGCCTGTTCTTCAGACCCATCCTGAAATCCACTTCAGCCTGGCTCATTCCGGCCTTTGCGCTGCTGTTGCCGTTTCTGATGAAGAAGTCGGTCTGGATGCAGAACTGATCGGAAAGGCACCTCTGGAAACCATGAGGAAGGCATTTACACCAGCAGAAGCCCTGCAGGTCTGCCAGTCTGCTGATCCCAATCTGGAATTCTACCGGATCTGGACCCGCAAGGAGGCCTACGGAAAATACCTGGGAACGGGTCTGTCCAGCACGGTATTTAAAACAGATACCCTGCTGCAGGAGCATGACTGCAGAATCACAGAGGGCATTCTCAAAAGGAATACTCCCCTGGAAAGATCTGCCTGCTTTGCGGATCTTCCTGTCTGGAATCCGGGCTCCTCTGAGGACTCTTCTGCAGTAGCCGATCACCTGTACTTTTCTGTTTACGGAAAAACAGAGCCGGCAGAGCTGATCCCCGTCTCCTTTGAAGCTCTTATGGAATATGTGCTTCTCTGTGTCTGAGAAAAATGCTTATCTCTATCATAGCACTTTTTTCAAAAAGCGTCGAATCAGAGACTACTTGTACCTGTTATCCGAAAACTACCATTCATCTTGAAAAGAGGAACCCATGAAACATCATTATCTGATTGATTATGAAAACGTGCACGAGGATGGACTGACAGGTCTGAACACCATCGAGGAGGATGCCATCATTCACATCTTTTATTCTGACCGTGCAAGAAAACTGGACCTGGATTCCTTCCGTGAAGGCCAGATCCTGCAGATTGAGGCACTGAAGGTGCCTGTTGGAAAACAGTCTCTGGACATGCAGCTGGTAAGCTACATGGGCTACCTGATGGGACGTGAAAAGGGTGAGGGCAATGCCTACATTATTGTCAGCAAGGACAACGGCTACCTGAACTCCATCCCCTTCTGGAAGCAGATTATGCGAGATGGTACCACCGTCGAGGTGCGCCCTCAGATCCGACCTCAGACTGCGGAGGATCAGAAAACAGAGACCCCTCTCAGAAAGGAGACCGCAAGAAGGGAAAGAAGAAGAGGTACCGCCCGCCAGGAAGCGCTCCGTCAGGAAAACGCTCCAAAACAGGAAGCTGTTGCCCATCAGGAATCTGTTCTCAAACAGGAAAATGTTCCAAAACAGGAGACTGCCTCTCAGCTACCAGAAGCAGTAAAATCCGAAGTTGAACACATTACAGCACCGGAACCGAAAAATGCCCCCCCTCGCCAGGAGAAGAACGAACGTCGCTCCCGCAACAGAGGACGGGGTCGTAATCGCCGTCTTGAAGTCCAGGAGACTTCTGAAGCAGCAGCTCCAACTGCAGAGAACATTGTTGTCGCAGCAGAAGAAGCTTCTACTGTTGCCGAAGGGCCTGCTACTGTTGTTGAGGCACCTGCTTCTGTTGCGGAAGCACCTTCCACTGATGACGAAGCATCTGCTTCTGTAACCGAAACTGCTACTGCTGTTGCTGAGGCACCTGCTCCTGTAGAGGAAGCACCTTCCACTGATGACGAAGCATCTGCCCCTGTGACTGAAGTACCAGCTCCTGCTGCTGAAGTATCTACTACTGTTGCCGAGAGCCCTGCTCCTGCTGCTGAAGTACCTGTTTCTGCAAAAGAAGAGCCCTCTGTTATGACAGAAGCTTCTGACCCAACCCCTGAAAAACAGGTTTCCACAGAGGAAGAATCCACCGCTTCCCCGGGAATGAAGCAGAGAAAATCCCGTAACAGACGAAAAAATCCATCACAGGAAAAATCTCTGGATCGTTCCGCCCTGAACACTGCTGTAATGCAGACACTGTCCAAGGCAAACGTGGATGCTGTTACCACCGGAAAGATTTCTTCCATTGTTATGAAATATGCTTCCGAGAAGAACAACAAAACCCTGACCTACAGAGAGATCATCAAGGCTCTTGGTCAGAAAGAGGGACTCCCTCTTTACAATCATATCAAATCCCTCCTGTAACAGAGGTTCAGGAGGATATGGGGCTCTGTTCTGCATAAGTTCTGACGGAATCTCGTTTCTCTGCATGTGTGGTTTCCTGCGCCAGGACCAATCTGCTGGCAGGAATGGACAAAAAGGTTTCGCCTCTGATGTAGGTTCTGGCAGCTCTGTTTATCCTGAAGAATATCCTTCCACAAAGGGAATTCTGCAAAAAATCGGCCTGTTTCCTGTTTTTTGTCGCAAATAGAAAAAGAAAATAGATTCTTTTGATAGAAATCCACCTGTTTTCCAATTAAACTGTGAAATATAACACAATTGAACCAGACCGACAATTTTGTTCAATTGTACTATTTTTTCGCAAGTTTTTTGGAAAGGATGGATACCGCTATGAATCCATATCTTACAATCAGAAATAAACCGGAACAGGGAAAACCGGTCACCAATGACGCCTTAAAGGAGCAGGGACACGGCTTTGAAAATGCCTACAGCTTTCATTATTTCCGCAATGTATTTGAGTGGGATGCCAATGAATGCTTTAACTGGCACTGGCATGATGAATTTGAAATCTCCTATGTAAACTGTGAAGAGCTGATCTGTGATATTGAGAACGAACACATTCATCTTCACAAGGGAGACTGTCTCTTTATCAACAGCCGGACCCTGCACCAGTACACCTGTGTGTCAAAGGAGCTTTCTGTGGGCATGTGGGACAGTATTCTCTTCCGTCCTGAGCTGATTGCCCCTGCCGACTCTCTTCTCTATCAGAAATATGTCAGTCCGATCATTCATTCGGACCGGTCCTATCTTCTTTTCAGAAAAGAGGATGAATGGCAGAACGAGATTCTTAAGTTCATTGAGGATGCCTACCGGATCTGTGAGGAGAACAATTACTTTTCCGAGTTGCAGCTGCAGACCTGCCTTCTGACCTTCTGGCAGCTTCTTGCAAGCCATCAGGAGCTGTTCCCACCGATGAATTCTGAATCACCCTCCTGCCTGGATCAGGAGCGTCTGAGAGCAATGCTGAAATTCATCTGGAACAATTATCACAGGAATATCTCTCTGGAAAATATTGCTGATGCAGCATTTATCAGTGTACGTACTGCCCAGCGCTGTTTCCGGAAGACCATTCAGACAACACCCCTTCTGTATCTGCAGAACTACCGACTGCTCTGCGCCAAGGGAAAACTGTTGTCCAGCTCCGGCACTATTCTTGAAACTGCACTTTCCTGCGGTTTTGAGAGCAGTTCCTATTTCGACAGAATCTTTAAAAAGGTCTACAATGAGACACCCCGTCAGTACATTAAGAGAATGAAAAATGCTCCTTCCCAGACAGATGAGGAGCACTGAAGCTGTGCCTCTATGCTAAAAACATGCTGTTTAGTGATTTGACCGAATTTCCATCAATATACTTTGTCTGCTGACAAAAAATGGAGTGTGAAATAACGAATTCACGTTATTTCACACTCCATTTTTGTGTTTTTCTAACTCTGTTCCGGCTTTTTCGCGATCACAAACCATTTCATGCCTTTGGACGCCTGATCCTCCAGCAGTCTCTGGTCACAGCGCAGCACCTGAAAACCATTTTTCCGAAGAAGGTTACAGATGACAGAGGTATCATGCACCGTCTCTGTGATATTTTCCTCGAAGGTCTGAATACCATCCTCAAATACGGTTACCTTCAGATTGATAATCCCCTCCGCATTCTGGGTGATCATGAACTGGGCTGTAACAGAATCATCCCACACCAGATCGATGGGTTCTCCCAGTGCCACCTCATTGTCGTCCAGAATATCGAAGATAAAATATCCACCTGGATTCAGATACTGAAATACGTTGCTGAAAATCTTATCCACGTTCTCCAGCTCTGTAATGTGGTTCATGGCATCACCGGTGCAGGTTACCAGATCGAATCTTTCCTCCGGAAGATAGGTGATCATATCCGCCACCTCGTAGGGAATTTCCGGATCCCTCTCTCTGGCAATGGCGATCATTCCCTCGGAAAAATCCATGCCTGCAGACTGGATTCCGTTCTTTTTCAGCACTTCACACAGTACGCCGGGACCACAGGCCAGATCCATACTTTTCTTCACCTGGATTCCATGCCGCTCCAGATAGATCAGCAGCTGCTCTCCAAATGCTTCCGGAAAATAATTCCATCCAAATTCATTGTAAACCTTACAGAATGCCTTGCTGTACATCGCCTTCCAAGCCCCTTTCCAGATCATACCTTATGGGCATGGTCCTCTTTCTTTCTGTTGTTCTCCTCTGTATTGGCGGCAGTTTTCTCCACTGTGGAGAATTCCCTTTCCAGGTCACTGATCTCCTGCAGAAGGAAGTCCAGATCCTCCTCCTCCTCTGCGAAAGATTCACCGACTCTGTTCAGTTCCTCCCTGGCCAGCCGCTCCTTCTCTCTCCTGATCTTCTTGCGAAGATACTTTTTCCTTCTCTCCACATGAAGAATCTGAATGTATCTTCCTATTCCGATCAGTACAGCCAGAAGAAGTGCACCTGCAATGATCAGAAACTCCCAGGAAAGTCTGTTTTTCTGTGTTTTTTCAAAGGTGGGACCCTTCCCATCGGAGCCCTGATCTCCAGCTGCCGGAGCTGTCTCCTTTTCTCTGTAGGAAACAGCGATTCTGTGATCCTCATACACATCTGCAAAGGTATAGGAGGCAGGATATTCCCTGGGATCCAGTTCAACACCGTCCACCACCACAGACTGCAGGGTAAAGCCCGGTTCAGGCTTATACTGGACGGTATAACTGCCGCCCTTCAGCACCTCATGGGAATCTGAGATCATTCCGTTGCTGCACTCTGTTCTGATGGAATACCGATAGCCCCCCAGTTCCGTTTTATACCAGGCATAGCTCCGTTTCCCCTTCTTGCTCATAATATTTACAGTAACAACGAAAACCCCATCCTCCACCTCGCAGATGGATTCCGGCTCAACCTTCTTTGTGCCTGCTGTCTCCAGATCCATCTCCAGCTGCTTCAGAAGCTTAAACTGGATGGGATAGTCATCAGGTGCATAGTCTCCTCCGTCATCGATCTCATACACGTTCATGTAGCTTCCCATTCCCTCCCAGTCAAAGGTGAGGGGAAAGTTCATGATATAATCTCCGCAGACACAGAGATCCTGGGAATTGGAGCCCAGCCCCAGAATACTCTCAGCAAGCAGGACTTTTCCGTCTGTATCCGCCAGCTTGTTGAAATTGCCGTCCAGAATCTTGATCCCGTAGTCCCCCTCTGCATTTGCCTGGATAATATATCTGCCCTTTTCAGGATAATAGCCTATTCCAAGAATATTGTAATAATCTGCAACCCTGATACTGCGAACATAATCCAGTGTATGGGGATCCATCACAAGGATACAGCCCCTGTTTTCCGGATTATTGCTGGTATAGGGTGCAACATAGATCTCATCCGTTGCGGGATTATAGCACATGCCATTGCAGTGCTCCCAGTCCCAGCTGTCATTGATAAATGCCAGGGAATACTGTTCCACAGGATTCCCTTCCTCATCCCAGGGATTTTTATAATAGGCATAGACAATGTCATTGTCCGCACAGTTATCCCCGGAATTCTCCATACAGATAATATAGTCATCGGTGGCACAGATGGACTGCACAACACCGCTTTTTGTCTTAACACTTTTTTCCAGAATCTTTTCCCACTTCAGGTCATCAAAGGCAGCTGCCCCGCTGGCATTTTTGGCAAATGCCATCTCCGGTGCCATTCCAAGCAGCAGCACTGCCGCCATCAGACCTGTGGTACTCCTCTTCACGATCCGATTCAATTGTATCCCCCTGCCGAAGAGTTACTGCAGAAACTTCTTCAGCTCATCCATAAATGTATTTACATCCTTAAACTCCCTGTAGACAGAGGCAAAACGAACATAGGCCACAGGATCAAGATCCTTCAGCCTGCTCATGACCATCTCACCGATCTCTGTACTGGAAATCTCTTTTTCTTCTCTTGTATACACTTCGTTCTCGATCTGATCCACCACCTCTGTGATCTCCTGCAAAGAAACAGGGCGCTTATGGCAGGCTCTCAGAATGCCCGCCTGGATCTTGCTTCTCTCGAACTGTTCTCTGTTTTCATCCTTTTTGATCACCACCACAGGGATCATCTCCACCTTCTCATAGGTGGTAAATCGTTTGCCGCAGGAGTCACACATTCTTCTTCTTCGAATGGCATTGCATTCCTCCACAGGGCGTGAATCCACAACACGTGTATTATCCTGATTACAAAACGGACATTTCATACTCTGTACCTCCTGTCAGCGGTTTTTATCATATATGATCTTCAGCCCCTTCAGGAGCAGATCAGGGTCCATGGGTATTTTTCGTTCGCAGTGGGGAATAACGGCCTCAGCCAGAGCACCGGTGGCCACCACTGTACAACTGCGCTTCAGTTCCAGCTCAATGCGTCTGATCATATTGTCAATGGCTGATGCATGGCCGAAGATTACACCGCTTTTCATGCAGTCAATGGTATTGCGGCCAATGAGATTTCTGGGGGCTTCCAGAGCAATCTGAGGAAGCAGAGATGTCTGCTCCACCAGTGAATCCAGTCCTGTTCGAACTCCCGGAAGGACAATTCCACCGATATACTGCTTTTTCTCATTTACCACAGAAAAAGTGGTGGCGGTGCCAAGATCCACGATCACCACAGGAAGCGGGTATTCCGCTGCAGCTGCCACCGCATCCACCAGAAGGTCACTGCCCAGCTGGGCCGGCTGATCGATCACAATATTCATGCCGCTTTTCACTCCGGGACCCACCACCTTTACATTCTCCACAGAGAACTTCTCCAGGGCACCCTTCAGCACCGCTGTCAGTTCAGGAACCACCGAGCAGATGATTCCTCCCTCAATTCTTTTCGGTGATACCTCGTGAAGCTCCAGGATGCTTTTCAGACTGATGGCATACTCCATCTCTGTTCTGTGGCGATTTGCAGACAGTCTCTCCACAAAAATGATCCCCTTTGCATCGATACAGCCTACTACAATATTCGTATTTCCCACATCTATTGCAATAATCATTGTAACTCTCCTTTTCTGAGCAGCCAAAGGAACAACGTACGTTTGCAACGCACTATCGCAGCCAACATTTTACATTAAACGCAACTTTGTTCCGCGCGCGTAATGAAAGTGGAGCTGCGCATAAAAAAGAGCTGCCGCATCCGCTGCGACAGCTCTGAAATTCCTGTTTCTTCAGGCAGCTTCACTTGTGTTCTCCAAAGAGCTTCAAGTGAAATTATTTACCGCAGCAATGTTTGTATTTTTTGCCGCTTCCACATGGACATGGCTCGTTTCTTCCAACCTTTTTCTCTTTTACGATTGTGCCGGATTTTTTCTGCTCAAGATACAGTGCTTTTTTCTTCTCAGCAGTAAAGATCTCATCCCACATTGGCAGCTCGTACAGCCACTCAGCTTTCGCATCTACCATGTTTTTGTAAAGAGACTCTTTATCAAACTCAAGGCTAACCTCTGTGTTCTCATCCATCTCCTCGATTGGGTTTGGAGTCTTCAGGGAATCGTTGATTCCATCCAGGAATCCTGTCATGTTCATAACGCTGATTCCGTATTTGTCAGCCAGCTCTTTCACTGTTCCCTTTACAACCTCATCCGGGTTTGAAAGAAGCTGCTCGTAAATTCCTTTCTCAAGAAGGAAATAGTTGTTCCAAAATCTCTCTAACTGGCCTCTGTCAGCCTGCTGATCGTAAGCAAGTGCTCTCCAATCCTGTAATAATGCCATAATAATTTCCTTTCTGTTGCGCTCTCATCTATTGAAAAATCTATTGATAAACAGAGAGCATAATACTTTATTCAGTATATACGAAACAGTCAAAATATGCAAGTCAGCTTTCTTTCAGGATTTCACACAATTTTTATTAAGAATATTCAGAAATAATTTATTTGCCACTTTTTATCAACTGAGCTAGAATATAGAGAGTTTGGACTACTGATCGATTTTCACATTTCAAAAAGAGGTGACATAATGGAACTTCCTCATCATCAGCACCGCTGGAAAATGCTGAAAGGTGTTTTCATGTACCTGATTCTTTATATGATCTGCTTTTGTCTTCTGGAGCAACGGGATGTTCCTGTACATCTGATCACCTGCAAGCTGGATCAGATGATCCCATTCTGTGAATGGTTTATCATCCCCTATTATCTCTGGTTTCTTTATATTGCAGTCTTTCTTTTCTGGTTTGCCTTCGGTCCTTCCGACCTGGAGGAATTCCGCCGCTACAGCCTTTACCTCTGTACCGGCATGACCATCTTCCTGTTTGTGTCCTGGATCTGGCCCAATGGTCTGGCAATCCGCCCCACGGCATTTCCCCGGGACAATATGCTGACCAGCCTTGTAAAGGGACTGTATAAAACAGATACCCCCACCAATGTTTTTCCCAGCATTCACGTATTTAATTCCCTGGCCACCACCATGGCGGTGTGGGAAAGCAGATACTTTCGAAAAAAAACTGCTGCCAGATGGAGTTCTCTGATTCTGACTGTGCTGATTGTTCTCTCCACTCTGTTTCTGAAACAGCATTCTGTGGTGGATATGACAGCGGGCCTGCTGCTGGGCTGGCTTCTGTGGTACGTGTGCTACCACAGTTCTCAGGCTTACTGCTATCATGGCAAAAGCCCTCTGCTGAGAAGACACTACAGAAAAAAGCACTACAGAAATCTTCATGTTTAATAAACTATGAGAAACACGCTTTGCCAGGTTCTCAAGTTATCGCGGCAGTCGCCAAGGTCTCATGCAAGCACGGACTTTGGCTCGTTGCTCGCGTAAACAACGGGGCTGCCTCAGTTTACTGCGGCAGCCCCAGACTCTTTTACACCTTCTTCAGTTTTGCAAATGATGCAAACATCCGCTTCACACCTGCATTCTCAAACTGTACCGTTACCTCATAATCCTTTCCGCCGTCTGCAATGGCCTGCACCACACCAACACCGAATTTCATATGACGCACAGTATCTCCCACCTTGTAGTCCAGAGAAGAAGCCTTTTCCACCTTGAACTCCCTTGGCTTGAATACCGAGGAGGGGTATGTTCTCTTTGTCGGCATTTTCTCTGTGCCCCCAAACATGGTGGATGGATTATTAAAGCGTCTCTGTGTCTCCACATCTCTTCCCAGATCCACCAGTTCTCTTGGAATCTCCCGCACAAAGCGGGAGGTTTTGCTGTACTGGGTTTCCCCTCGCACCATTCTCATCTGGGCTGCTGTGAGGGTCAGATGTTTTCTTGCCCTTGTGATACCCACATAACAGAGGCGGCGCTCCTCCTCCAGGTCGTCTGTATTATCTGCTGTAAGGGTCATATAGCTTGGAAAGAGACCATCCTCCATGCCTGCCATATACACCTGATCGAACTCCAGTCCCTTGGCACTGTGGAAGGTCATCATCAGCACATAGTCCTTCTCCTCATCCACAGAATCGATATCTGCCACCAGGGCCACCTCCTGCAGGAAACCGCTTAAGGTTGGATTCTCCACAGACTCCTCGTAGGCTGCTGTTTTATTGATCAGCTCATCGATATTCTCGATTCTGGCCCGGGCCTCGTCTGTGTCTTCCTCCTCCAGGGCCTTCACATAGCCGGTATCCTCGATAATCTTCTTCAACAGCTCTGTAACGGAGAGGTAGCTGTCCACAGATCGGAGACTCTGAATAAAACCGGTAAAGCTCTGGAGTTTGCCCAGGGCTCTTCCGATTCCCGGGATAAATTCCGCCTCCAGAAGGGCATCATAAAAATGGATTCCCTGCTGGTATGCATACTCCTCTGCCTTGGCGATGGTGGCTGCTCCGATCCCTCGTTTCGGCACGTTGATGATCCTCTGAACTGCCAGATCATCCTGACCGTTATCCACGGTTTTCAGATAAGCCAGCAGATCCTTGATCTCTTTTCTGGCATAGAAGTTGATGCCCCCCACCAGTTTATAGGGAATATTGGCCATCATAAACTTCTCCTCAAAGAGACGGGACTGGGCATTGGTTCTGTACAGAATGGCAAACTCATTGTAGGCTGCCCCTGCTCTCACCTTATCAGCAATATCCCCGGCGATGAATTCCGCCTCCTCAAAACCGTTCTGAAACTGGCGGAATCTAACAAGGGATCCCTCTCCATTCTCTGTCCAGAGCCGTTTCGCCTTTCGGCCGATATTATTGCCGATCACGTTGTTGGCAGCATTCAGGATATTCTCTGTGGAACGGTAATTCTGCTCCAGTTTAATCACCTGGGCATCCGGGAATACCCTCTCAAATCCCAGAATATTCTGAATATTTGCCCCTCGGAACTTGTAGATGGACTGATCATCGTCACCAACCACACAGAGATTTCTGTTGCGCTTTGCAAGGGCGCTGACAAATTCAAACTGCACGGTATTGGTATCCTGATACTCATCGATCATAATATACTGAAAACGGTTCTGGTAATACTCCAGCACATCGGGACAGGTCTGGAACAACTCCACTGTCTTCACAAGGAGATCATCAAAATCCAGAGCATTGTTCTTCTTCAGTCTTGCCTGATACTCCAGATATGCCTCGGCCACCTTTTTCTCCTGCCAGGTGCTGACACAGCGCTGATATTCCTCCGCCTGAATAAAGTTATTCTTTGCCTCGGAGATCTTTGCCAGAAGCTTCTTCTCCTTGTAGATCTTTGGATCCAGCTCCAGAGTGCGGATCACGTCCTTCATAATGGATTTTGTGTCATCACTGTCGTAGATGGTGAAATTATTGGAATAGCCGATACGGTCAATATAACGTCTCAGGATTCTTGCACAGCTGGAATGGAAGGTGGAAACCCACAGGGCTTCTGAACCCATTCCCACCAGGGCATCTGCCCTCTCCTTCATCTCCTGTGCCGCCTTATTGGTAAAGGTGATGGCCATAATATTCCAGGGATTTACCCCCTTTTCCTGAATCAGGTAGGCGATCCTGTGGGTCAGCACACGGGTCTTTCCTGATCCTGCACCTGCCAGAACAAGCAGGGGCCCCTCTGTACAGAGAACCGCCTCCCTCTGGCGATCGTTTAATTTATCTAAAAGCTGCTGCATATTCAATTCCTTTCTCTGATTCATGGGTTCAGTATATCCTATATTCGCCTGTTGCACAAGAATAATGCGAATACCTGTTCGTCTTGAAAATAAGTATTGACAGTATTCCTCTGATATACTACTATCTAAATATACCCCCTGGGGGTATGGACGGATTGTATCCGACCTTCTTACTATAGGGTTCCATCCCCTGAACAGAACCTGTGTCTCAGAGGGATGGACAACGTAAATTTCATATTTTATAAAGGAGACAGATATGAAACAATATTCAGTAACAGGCATGTCCTGTGCTGCCTGTGTCAGTCGGGTGGAAAAGGCCGTCTCCAAGGTACCCGGGGTGGAAAGCTGCTCTGTCAGCCTCCTCACCAATTCCATGGGTATTGAAGGGGATGCAGATCCCTCCGCCGTTATTGAGGCGGTAACAGCTGCAGGCTATGGAGCCGCTGAAAAAGGCAGTTCCAACTCCGGTGCATCCAGTGAGTCCGGGGGGAATGTCAATGCTCTGCCAGATACAGATTCCCTGAAGGATACAGAAACACCCAGACTGAAAAAAAGGCTGCTCTGGTCCCTGGGATTCCTTCTGGTGCTCATGTATTTTTCCATGGGGCATCATATGTGGGGCTTTCCGGTTCCTGCATTCTTCCACAACACCCCTGTGGCCATCGGTCTTCTGCAGCTGATCCTGGCGGCCATCGTTATGGTGATCAACCAGAGATTTTTCATCAGCGGCTTTACAAGCCTGCTGCATGGCTCCCCTAACATGGACACACTGGTGGCCCTGGGCTCCGGTGCCTCTTTCCTGTACAGCACCGTGATGCTGTTTGCCATGGCAGGCGCCCAGACAAGGGGCGATTCCGAGGCTGTGGCTGCCTGCATGAATGAATTCTATTTTGAATCCGCCGCCATGATCCTGACCCTCATCACCATCGGAAAGATGCTGGAGGCCCGCTCCAAGGGACGCACCACCGATGCGCTGAAGAGTCTGATGAACCTCTCTCCCAAAACTGCCGTCCTCATCCGGGATGGTCTGGAGACAGAGGTACCCATCTCAGAGGTGAAAAAGGGGGATATCTTCGCTGTACGACCCGGTGAAAGCATTCCGGTGGACGGTGTGATCCTGTCAGGAAGCAGTGCCATAAACGAGGCTGCCCTTACAGGAGAGAGCATTCCAGTGGATAAGGCAGAGGGGGATCCTGTATCTGCTGCCACCATCAATCAGTCCGGTTATCTTCGCTGCGAGGCCACACGGGTTGGTGAGGACACCACCCTGTCCCAGATTATCCGCATGGTCAGCGATGCTGCGGCAACCAAGGCCCCCATTGCAAAAATTGCGGATAAAGTGTCCGGAATCTTTGTTCCTTCTGTTATGGTGATTGCTGCGGCAGCATTTCTCATCTGGCTGCTTACCGGTCATACTGTGGGCTATGCCCTGGCAAGGGGTATCTCCGTGCTGGTGATCAGCTGTCCCTGTGCGCTAGGACTTGCCACACCGGTGGCCATCATGGTGGGCAACGGAATGGGTGCAAAAAATGGTCTTCTGTTTAAAACTGCTGCCTCTCTGGAGGAAACAGGACGAATCCGCATCGTGGTGCTGGATAAAACAGGCACCATCACAGCCGGAGAGCCTGTTGTTACAGACCTGCTCCCCTGTGAGGGCATCTCTGAACAGGAACTTCTCTCACTGGCTGCCACTCTGGAGCAGCACAGCGAGCACCCTCTGGCAAAGGCCGTAATGAAAAAGGCAGAAAATCTTGGAATTCTCCCCGGAGAACTTACAGATTTCCAGGTGCTTCCCGGCAATGGGCTCAGAGGAAATCATAACCAGACCCTGCTCCTTGGCGGTAATTTTTCCATGATCCGAAAAGAAGCACACATTCCGGAAGAAATCCGAACCCTTACAGAAAAGCTTTCCACAGAAGGAAAGACACCCCTTTTCTTTGCCGCTGATCACAGACTTCTTGGCATCATTGCCGTGGCAGATGTGATCAAGCCGGACAGCCCAAGGGCTGTTCAGGAGCTGAAGAATATGGGAATCCGTGTGATCATGCTCACCGGAGACAATCAGAGAACCGCCGATGCCATCGGTGCCCAGGTGGGTGTGGATCAGGTGGTGGCAGGTGTCCTTCCAGAGGGAAAAGAGGCTGTTGTCAGGGAACTGAAAAAGGTTGGAAAAACAGCTATGGTGGGGGATGGCATCAACGATGCACCTGCGCTGACTGCAGCTGATATGGGTATTGCCATCGGTGCCGGCACTGACGTAGCCATCGACGCAGCAGATGTGGTTCTTATGAACAGCCGTCTGACAGATGTATCCGCAGCAGTTCGCTTAAGCCGCGGTACCCTGAAGAATATCAAGGAAAATCTCTTCTGGGCATTCTTCTACAATGTAATCGGCATCCCTCTGGCAGCCGGCTTATGGATTCCCATTCTGGGACTGCAGCTGAGCCCCATGTTCGGTGCCGCAGCCATGAGTCTTTCCAGCTTCTGCGTGGTAAGCAATGCCCTGCGTCTGAACCTGCTGAAGGTACACAGCACGGAAAAGGACCGAATCCCAAAGGATGCGGTACCACTCTCTGCTCTTCCTGATTTTTCCAACAAGAAGGAAGAGGAATCACTTGGTTTCAATGAAATGGATTATAAGGAGGAAACAACAATGACAAAAACAGTGAAAATTGAAGGAATGGCCTGCGGACACTGCACCGCAACAGTGAAAAAAGCGCTGGAAGCTCTTGAGGGAGTTTCATCTGCCGAGGTTAGTCTGAACAACAAACAGGCAGTGGTTACTCTCACTGCAGAGGTTTCAGATGATGTGCTGAAAAAAACTGTGGAAGACAAAGATTTCACAGTAACAGGAATAGAGTAAGAATTCCAGTAATCAGGGCTTAAGATCATTCCTGCCAGCCATTGGCATGGATGAAAGAATTCTTACTACGGTTGAAAAGCAGAAAGAAAGGGGCTGTCGCAAATTGTGCGACAGCCCCCTTTTTGTTCAAAACCTTTGAAGATGCTAAATTATTTAGCCTCCTGCTCCAGTTTCAGAGTTTTTGTTGTGATGTCACATACAGATGCTGGTCCGTAGTACTGAATAGCACCTGGGTACAGGAAGCATGTCTCTACAGCCCATTTGTCTCTGTTTGCCTCGAAGAATTTGAATGGAGCGCCATCCAGCTCTACCAGAGCTTTTCTGATAACCGGTTTGTCCTCTCCGTTTCTTCTCTCGATGTTCATCATCTTAGTGATTGGCATACCACCAGCTACCCACTCCTCTGCAGGTGCAGACAGGTTGGAAACTTTTGAAAGGTATCCTGTGTATCCGTAAGAGATCAGCATGAATGCATTGTATCCAAGAGAATAGCAGTAGTCTGCATCAAAGTTGGATGGGAATGCACATCTTCCTTCGTATCCGAAGAAGTGTGTCAGGAATCCGCATTTTCCTTTGTATGTTCCAGCCTCTTTACGAGCTGCCAGCTCATTTTTAACCAGCTCTGCGAACAGTTTCTCAGACTCGATCAGGGAAACCTGTACGTTTCCGTGAGGATCTCTCTCCAGGAACAGCTGCTGCTGGATTCCTGTTGGAAGCATTGCGAATACAGCCATGGACTCTTTTGTCAGACCAGCCTCAATGAAAGCATATTTTGCTTCCCAGGATGGAAGAGCGTTGAACTCAGCTGTTTTCTCGCCTGCCAGAAGCTCGTTGATCTCAGCGATCAGTTTTCCGAACTCAGGAACGAACTCTACGATACCCTCTGGGATGATAGCAACACCGAAGTTCTCTCCATTGTTTCCACGTGCCTCTACAGCGTCTGCGATCTGTTTTGTGATATCAGCCAGAGACTGTTTCTTAGCTGCAACCTCCTCGCCGATGAGACAGATGTTAGCCTGTGTCTCAAGAGCACACTCAAGAGCTACGTGGGAAGCAGAACGTCCCATAACCTTGATGAAGTGCCAGTATTTTTTAGCAGAGTTACAGTCACGCTCGATGTTTCCGATGAGCTCGCTGTATGTCTTTGTAGCTGTATCGAAACCGAAGGAGATCTCGATATCCTCGTTTTTCAGGTCTCCGTCGATTGTTTTTGGACATCCGATAACCTGAACACCAGTGTTGTTAGCTGCCATGTACTCAGCCAGAACAGCTGCGTTTGTGTTGGAATCGTCACCACCGATGATAACGATAGCTGTTACGCCGTGTTTTTTACAAACCTCTGTAGCGATCTCGAACTGTGGAACAGTCTCAAGTTTTGTTCTTCCGGATCCGATGATATCAAATCCACCAGTGTTTCTGTACTGGTTGATGTACTCATCTGTCATCTCGATGAAATCATCCTCAAGAAGTCCGCTTGGGCCGCCCTTGAATCCAAGGAGAACGTTCTCTGGGTTAGTTGCTTTCAGAGCATCGTACAGACCACATACAACGTTGTGTCCGCCTGGTGCCTGTCCACCGGAAAGGATAACACCTACAACCTGTTTTTTAGGTGCAGCTGTGTTTGTTCCCTTCTCAAATTTAATCTCCTCTTTTCCGTATGTATTTGGGAAAAGTGCTTTGATCTTATCCTGATCAGCTACAGACTGAGTTGGCTCTCCAACTTTAACGCTGATCTCAGAGACTCCGTTTCTGAGCATTCCAGGAAGTTTTGGAGAATACTCGTATCTTGCGATCTGAAGTGGTGAAAGGTTCATAATAATACTCCTTTTCATAAACATTGTGATTTTCATGCTAATGCATAAACATTATAACACAGATATACAAATCTGCATCTTTTTTTTGTATCTGTTCCCGCCGATACAGATCATTCTGCAGAATCAGGAACGGTACTATTTTTTCAAAAGCCGCCGCACACTGTGCGGCGGCTCTGTTATTGATCTTAATTCAGAATATGATGGCTAAAATCAAGCTTTTCCTGCAGAACCAAGAACGTTAGTGATCTTATGAGCAACCATATCTTTAACAGCCTGACGAGCTGGTTTCAGATACTGACGTGGATCGAAGTGATCTGGATGCTCAGCCATGTATTTACGGATGTTAGCTGTCATAGCAAGACGGATATCGGAGTCGATGTTGATCTTACATACAGCAAGCTCAGCAGCGTGACGAAGCTCTGCCTCTGGGATACCGATAGCATCTGGCATGTTTCCGCCGTACTGGTTTACGATAGATACGAACTCCTGTGGTACAGAAGAAGATCCGTGCAGTACGATTGGGAATCCTGGAAGTCTCTTGATGCACTCCTCAAGAACGTCGAAACGCAGTGGTGGTGGAACAAGGATTCCATCCTCATTACGTGTACACTGATCAGCTGTGAATTTGTAAGCACCGTGAGATGTTCCGATAGCGATTGCCAGAGAGTCACATCCTGTTCTCTCTACGAACTCCTGAACCTCCTCTGGACGTGTGTAGGACTCGTGTCCAGCCTCTACAACTACCTCATCCTCAACTCCAGCCAGAGTTCCAAGCTCAGCCTCTACTACAGCGCCGTGCTCGTGAGCGTACTCTACTACTCTTCTTGTTCCCTCGATGTTCTCCTCGAAAGATTTGGAAGAAAGGTCGATCATTACAGATGTAAATCCACCATCGATGCAGGATTTGCAAAGCTCGAAGCTGTCGCCGTGATCCAGATGCAGAGCGATCGGGATGTCAGGGTTGTTGATAACAGCAGCCTCTACCATTTTTACCAGGTATGTGTGATCAGCGTATGCACGAGCACCTTTAGATACCTGAAGGATAACTGGGGATTTCAGTTCTCCAGCTGCCTCTGTGATACCCTGAACGATCTCCATGTTGTTTACGTTGAACGCACCAACAGCGTATCCGCCATTGTAAGCTTTTTCAAACATCTCTTTAGTTGTTACTAATGCCATAATTATTATTCTCCTTTCTAGAATAAAACCTTGTCGGGTACATTTTCCCATACTTCGATTATCAAGTCAAGGACATTTGTTGTCTGATACCCTAAATTATGTCACTAATGTATTTTTTAATCTTCTCTCTTTGCCCCCCAGAAAAACAAAGCCACTGTTCCGGGACCGGTGTGAGCTCCGATGGTATTGCCGATATCGTAAATCTCTGTTTTTCCCTTCATATTTGGAAACTGAGCCTGGATCAGTGCTGCCACCGCCTCTGCATCCTCTCTGCAGGCCGCATGGCTGATATATACCTTGTCAGCATAGGCTGCGCCGTCCTGTGCCAGTTCCAGTGCTTTTTTTGCAATGGCCTTCATCACTTTTTTCTTGGTACGGATCTTTTCACGAACAATAAGCTTTCCCTCAAAATTCACATTCATAAGAGGACAGATATTCAGAACCTGTCCCACAAAACCTGCTGTTTTGGAGATTCTTCCTCCCCGGATAAAGAAGGTCAGATCGCTGGAAAAGAACCAATGCACCAGATTCAGCTTGTGGTCCTCTGCCCACTGGGCCAGTTCATCGATTCCCATTCCCTCATCTCTTAAATCTGCCAGCTTATCCATCAGAAGTCCGTAGCCGGAGGATGCTGCAAGGGAATCTACTATGATAATCTTTCTGTCAGGGTATTTTTCCCGCATCTCCTCTGCGGCAATATTGGCAGAATTATAGGTTCCTGAGATGCCGGAGCTTAAGGTGAGATGAAGAATATCCTTTCCTGCGGAAAGGAACTCCTCGAAATAGCTACAATAATCCTCTGCATTTAACTGGGAAGTCTTTGTCATCTCCCCCGCCACCATTCTTCTGTAAAACTCCGGAAACGAAATGGTTTTACCCAGATCGTCTCTGTACTGGGTACCTCCCAGTTCATAATAAAAGCTGCAATAATGAATATCTCTGTTGTCCATATGCTCCTGGGTAAGGTCTGCAGTGGAACAGCAGCTTAATACATAATCAGCCATAATGGGCCCTCCTTCGATTTAAGTACATATCATATCTGATTGTGTTTTCAGTATACCCTATCTGATTCCAAATAAAAAGAACAGACTTTGACTGCCGGTCAAAATCTGTTCTTTACTCATATTCGTGGGTAGTAAAGCGGACATTCGCAATCCACTTTGCTACTTGCTCATGAACCAAGGCAGGAGCGGAATCTCTTACCCTGAGATTGAACTGCCAACGGATAGTATTACGCCTGCTGCTTCTGCATTCTCAGCACCAGCCGCTCCCGTTCCAGATCGTTATATAGCTCACAGCCACTTCCCCTCATATCATACACATGAACGATGCTCTGCAGCTCCGGATCCTCTGTGTAGGTACTCACCAGATCGGGACAGGCCTGCAGCCTTTCCGGTGCATAGTGCACGGTTTTCTCATTGTCGAACACCGCTGTATACAGGATTTCTGCCTCCACCAGATCCTGGAAGATGTGGCTTCCGTAGGACAGCTCCGGATTGTAGCCGACACTTTTCTCTTCCACCTCACAGATGGCCTCAAATTCACTGATATCCGCAAAGGTGGTGGGAACCCCCAGCTCTGGCGAAGAAGTTCCGATTCTTCCCGGAACAATCAGGAACATATGCTTATTCTGGCCCTTCTGCTTCCAGTTGATGGAGCCGATGAGATTGGCCACATTGCTCTTTCTCACATAGGGCATCTCATAGTAGGCCACCGGATCCACCAGCACAATGGTGTCGATGGGAACATTTCTGGACAGACCCATGGAGGAGCGTACATTCTCCAGAATGATCTGATCCTCTGGAATCCGCTCCGGAATTGATACCTTTCCCGTATCCTTAAATACCTGTAGAGGTCTGCATTGCAGCAGGTTGATGGAGTATTCTCCGTTGTCGGAGAGGTTCACGGTGAACTCAATATCCACCGGATACTCATATTCCTTCTGGATCAGCTGCATGATGGTCTGCATCTGCTGCATCAGCAGTTCTTTCTTCACCAGACCTCCGCAGGAGATAAAGTGAACGGTTCTGCTGATGCCCCTCTCTCTAAGAGAGCTCTCCACCTCATAATCCCTCTCCAGCAGGATCCGCTTCAGATATTCCGGAAGATGGGGCTCCAGCATGCTGAGGGGCAGCTGCCGCAGAGAATGGAGATTGGTGTCGATCACCTCCACCGAACGCTGGGAAAACTGATGCTTCTCCGCAGTGGTGGTACAGGTGGTGGCCTCCGGCATATCCAGACTCACCAGACGGGGGTAGGAGCCCTCCGTGCGGTCCACCGCAGAGGTGCCAAGGCCCATAACAAGGCGCAGCATGCCTGCCCTGGGATCAATCTTTTCCAGAAATTTGTAGGGGCTGTAGGAATAGCCCACTCCCGCTGCACAGGGCATATAGTGGGAACCGTAATAGGAGCCGGATACCCTCTGCACCAGAAGAGCCATCTGCTCATCTCTTTTGTCCAGCCCCCTGCGCTTTCTGTAATCCAGGGCAGAGAGGCTCATGGAGCTGGCGTAAACCGTCTTGATGGCCTGCTCAAACTCCAGCAGACGCTCCTCCAGAGTACCTCTGTTGGCACAGAACACAGAGTCATACTTGCCGGCGAAGGCATTTCCGAAGCCATCCTCCAGAATACTGCTGGAGCGCACTATATAGGGATCCTGGCCATAGTATTCCAGAATATGCTGGAACTGATTCTTCAGATCCTCGGAAAATTCACCATTTCTCAGGTGCTCTGCAAATTCCTCTGCCAGAGAAAAATACTCCGCCTCCTCCCTCTGACGGATCCGGATATCCCAGAAGCCATTGTCCACAATATAGGTATAGTACACATCGGAGCCGATAAAGAAGGAATCGTGGGGTTCCAGCACCTCATCGATATCCGGTGCCAGATTCCGGATAATGGCCCTGGACAGCAGCATACCACAGGCCTTTCCCCCGATCATGCCGGTTCCGATCATGTGATTGCGCACATTAAAGTAGTCCTCCGGTGTAAAATGCTTCCTCACCATCCTGCGCATCTTTTCATCCCTGGTCATCATGATATTGCACATGGTGCTGCAGGACTCTTCCATATTCATACGGTTGTCATAGAGCATTTTCGCCGTATTGAAGAAGCGATCCCAGGAGTCGGTAAACTGCTCCTCCCCGGGTCGCTGAAATTTTCCCAGGACCTGATAAAATCGGCTGGACTGCACCCCGTCCAGTACAGGACGGAAGGAACCATTTTCCCGGTTGTAGATATGGGGCAGAAACATGGTTTCCGAATCTCTGTTCCAGACCTTGGCAGGCCGCACATAGATATTTCTCCTGTCGGAATACACATCCAGAAACAGCTGGGTGGTATTCAGGATCTTCTTGATGGCATGGAAGGAATGCTTCCCCCTGATAATAGGGAAAAATGCCACCGTATCCAGCACAAACAGGAAGGGACAGGTTACCCGGAAGAAATTTCCCATCATCAGATCTGTGGCCCAGGCTGTCTGCAGCTCAGAGAGACAGTCAAACACATAAAAGGCATCGTAGCCCTCCCTCTCAATAACCTTGTGAATCTCCACGGTAAAGGTCTCAAACCGGTGGGACAGCGGAATCTCCACCCGTTTCACCTCCGGACATTCCCTCACCAGAGGCTCATGGCTGGCAAAGCGAAAATAGATGATATTTCTCCTGTCCCTGATGGCCTGCTCCACATAGGGTTCCATGAAATATCTGAATTCCTGCAGATCCAAAACCCTCCAGACCACGTTATCACCCAGACGGATATTGTCCAGGGCCTTATCCATATCCGGTATTCCGGACGCAATTCTGTCAAATGCTGCCATTGTCACTCCTCCTCCAGATGCTCCATCTGCTGTCTCTGGATGTCATCAAATACAGAAAGCATAGGTACAATCCCTGTCTTTTTGTGAATACGCCGATCCACATAGTTTTTCGTTGCCTTCATTACCTGCGGTGACAGAACAAGAACACCAATCAGGTTGGGAAGCATCATCAGACCATTGAAGGTATCTGAGATATCCCAGGCCAGCTGAGCCTCCATTACAGAACCAGCCAGCACGATGAGAACAAACACAACACGATATGGCACAACTGCTTTTGTACCGAACAGATACTGGCAGGCAGTTGCACCGTAGTGACTCCAGCCCAGAACGGTGGAATAGGCAAACAGAAGGATGGCAAGAGCCACAAAGGCTGCTCCTGCTTTTCCAAACTGCTGAGAAAAGGCATAGCTCATCAGAGAACTGGAGCCGATCTCCTCACCTACAGAGGAAAGCATACCTGTGGAAAGATCCACCGCATCAGAACTTAAGATTGCTGTGGCAGTCAGTGTACATACAACAATGGTGTCTGCAAACACTTCAAAGATACCCCACATGCCCTGGCGAACCGGCTCCTTTACATTGGAGCTGGAATGCACCATTACAGAGGATCCAAGACCTGCCTCATTGGAAAACACGCCTCGCTTAAAGCCCATTTTCATAGCCATGGCAATACCAGCACCAAAGCCACCGCCAGCTGCTGCCCGGAAGGAAAAAGCCCCCTTAAAGATAGCGGAAAATACTGCCGGAATCACAGAAATATGGGAGAAGATAATGATAATTGTTCCCAGAAAATAGAGCAGTACCATGAAAGGCACCAGCTTTTCTGTAATGCTGGCAACACGCTTCAGACCTCCCAGAATTACTGCTGCCACTGCAATCACCAGGAAGATACCGGTAACGATGGTGGGGATTCCAAAGGCAGTATACACATTGGATACCATGGAGTTTACCTGGCTCATGTTTCCGATTCCAAAGGAAGCAAGAAGGCAAAACAGAGAAAACAGAACTGCCAGAGCTGCACCGATTCCCTTACAGTGGGGCAGACTGCCCAGACCATCTCTTAAGTAGTACATGGCTCCTCCGTGCCATTCACCCTTTTCATCTTTTCTGCGATAAAGAATACCCAGCACATTTTCAGAATAGTTTGTCATCATTCCAAAGAATGCAATGAGCCACATCCAGAACACGGCACCTGGACCACCTGCTGCAATGGCGCCTGCAACACCTACAATATTTCCCGTTCCCACAGTAGCAGCCAGAGCTGTACACAAAGACTGAAACTGTGTAATGGAGCGATCCTTTGTATGCTGAGTTACATTTCTGTCTCCAATGATGGCACCCAGTGTATGCCTCATCCAGTGACCAAAATGACTGATCTGAAAGACCTTTGTCAGGATCGTCATCAAAACACCTACTGCGCCAAGCAGGATCAGTGCCGGCCAGCCCCAGACAATGCCGTTGATGGTACTGTTAATCGTTGTAATTGCGTTAATCATATAGCTATCCCTCCTCCACGGAACAAAAAAGGCACACAGACAAATGTCTGTGTGCCCCTTTGCACTTTATCTTTTATTTTACAGTCATAATACACATATCCACTTATAAAGTCAAGCAACTATGTGTTAATATTTCTTTTTTTCTGATTATTTGCGTGGTGCTTTGATAGCTGCCTGAGCTGCTGCCAGTCTTGCGATCGGTACACGGAATGGTGAGCAGGATACATAATCCAGTCCCAGAGTATGGCAGAACTCTACAGAGCTTGGATCTCCGCCGTGCTCGCCGCAGATACCTACGTGAAGAGCCGGGTTAACCGGTTTTCCAAGTTTGATGGCCATATCCATCAGTTTACCAACACCGTTCTGATCCAGTTTTGCAAATGGATCGTTCTCGAAGATCTTGCTCTCATAGTAAGCATTCAGGAATTTTCCAGCATCATCACGGGAGAATCCGAATGTCATCTGAGTCAGATCGTTGGTTCCGAAGCAGAAGAAGTCAGCGTCTTTAGCGATCTCATCAGCTGTCAGAGCAGCACGTGGGATCTCGATCATTGTACCAACCTCATATTTCAGCTCTACGCCTGCTGCAGCGATCTCAGCATCAGCTGTAGCAACAACAACGTCTTTTACGTTCTTCAGCTCTTTGATCTCACATACCAGTGGAATCATGATCTCTGGTTTTACTGTCCAGTCAGGATGAGCTTTCTGAACATTGATAGCAGCACGGATCACTGCTTTTGTCTGCATCTTGGCAATCTCAGGATAGGTAACTGCCAGACGGCATCCACGATGACCCATCATTGGGTTGAACTCGTGCAGACCCTCAATCAGAGATTTGATGTACTCTACGCTCTTGCCCTGAGCTGCTGCCAGTTTAGCAATATCCTCTTCCTCTGTAGGAACAAACTCATGAAGTGGTGGATCCAGGAAACGGATTGTTACAGGACATCCCTCCAGAGCCTCATACAGAGCCTCGAAGTCACCCTGCTGGTATGGCAGGATCTTATCCAGAGCTGCCTCACGCTCCTCTACTGTATCAGCACAGATCATCTCACGGAATGCAGCAATTCTGTCTTCCTCGAAGAACATATGCTCTGTACGGCAGAGACCGATTCCCTCAGCGCCAAGCTCACGGGCTTTTTTAGCGTCTGCAGGTGTATCAGCATTGGTACGAACCTTCATCTGGCGGAACTTGTCAGCCCATGCCATAACGGTTCCGAACTCGCCTGCGATCTGAGCATCCACTGTCTCGATCAGTCCGGCATAGATATTTCCTGTTGTACCGTCGATGGAGATGCAGTCACCCTCTTTGAACTCCTGTCCAGCCAGAGTGAATTTCTTATTCTCCTCATCCATAGCGATGTCACCACATCCGGATACGCAGCAGGTTCCCATTCCACGTGCAACTACTGCAGCGTGAGATGTCATACCACCACGAACTGTCAGGATACCCTGAGCAGATTTCATACCTGTAATATCCTCAGGAGAGGTCTCAAGACGAACAAGAACAACCTTCTCGCCTCTTGCAGCCCACTCTACAGCATCATCTGCTGTAAATACGATCTTACCGCAAGCTGCTCCAGGAGAAGCTCCCAGACCTTTTCCGATTGGTGTAGCAGCTTTCAGAGCTGCTGCATTGAACTGTGGATGAAGCAGTGTATCCAGGTTTCTTGGATCGATCATAGCAACTGCCTCTGCCTCAGTTTTATGTCCCTCAGCAACAAGATCAACTGCGATCTTCAGAGCTGCCTGAGCAGTTCTCTTTCCGTTACGGCACTGCAGCATGTACAGTTTCTGATTCTCAACAGTAAACTCCATATCCTGCATATCATGGTAGTGATTCTCAAGAAGGTCACAAACCTTGATAAACTCAGCGTAAGCCTCTGGGAACTCCTGCTCCATCTGAGCGATTGGCATAGGTGTACGAACACCGGCTACTACGTCCTCGCCCTGTGCATTCTTCAGGAACTCACCCATGAGTTTTTTCTCACCTGTTGCAGGATCACGGGTAAATGCAACACCGGTACCGGACTCATCATTCAGGTTTCCGAATACCATTGGCATTACGTTTACAGCTGTACCCCATGAATATGGGATATCATTGTCACGACGATATACATTTGCACGAGGATTGTCCCAGGAACGGAATACAGCCTCAATAGCAAGTTTCAGCTGCTCGATCGGATCAGATGGGAAGTCAGTTCCCAGCTGGTTTTTATACTCAGCCTTGAACTGCTCAGCCAGTGTTTTCAGATCAGCTGCTGTCAGATCAACGTCAAATTTAACGCCTTTTGCTTCTTTCATCTCATCGATGAGTTTCTCGAAGTATTTTTTACCAACCTCCATAACTACATCGGAGAACATCTGAATAAAACGTCTGTAGGAATCGTATACGAAACGCTCAAATTTTGGATCTGGGTTTCCAGCGATCATAGCCTCTACTACTTCATCATTCAGACCAAGGTTCAGAATTGTATCCATCATACCAGGCATGGAAGCTCTCGCACCGGAACGTACGGAAACCAGAAGAGGATTCTTGTGATCACCAAATTTCTTTCCGTTTACAGCCTCCATATCAGCAACGCCTGCCATTACCTGACTCATGATCTCATCATTGATTTTACGGCCGTCCTCGTAGTACTGAGTACAAGCCTCTGTTGTAATTGTAAATCCTTTCGGAACCGGAAGACCGATCTTAATCATCTCTGCCAGGTTAGCGCCCTTTCCACCAAGCAGATTTCTCATGCTGGCGTCACCCTCAGTAAAGAGATACACCCATTTTTTTGACATATTCATTTCCCTCCTATCATCTTTTCCAAACATGCTTTTTCGCTTTGCCCCACATGGCCTCACAACATGGAGGGGGCAAAAAAACAGGTAATCCTAGAAATAGTTGATTCTTACGATACCTGCCTACTTACATGGAAATATGATGTGCAAATTACGCACACAATTATTTTAACATATCTGTACTGATAGTCAAGATATTTTTGTGCATAATGACAGCACACTTTCATGTTTTAAAGGGGTAGTACTATCATTTTTACCAAAGCCACTTTATTCCAAGGGCAAAAAAAGACAGACAGTACAAAAATACTGTCTGTCTGTAAATCATTATTCTCCGTATGTTCCGTCTGCCGCAAGGCTGTATCCGCCTGAATAATAGCAGATAATCGGTGTTCCTGACTGAATCCAGTCAAACACTGCCGCCGCCTTTCCAAATGGCATGTTGATACAGCCATGGGAACCGCCTCCAATATAGGTGGAACCACCAAAGGAAACTCTCCAGCTTGCATCATGCATACCGATTCCGCCATTAAATGGCATCCAGTAGTCGACCCAGGACTCATACTCATAGCTTCCGTCTGCATACTGGGTTCCACGGAGCCATCTTCCCTCCTGCTTTCCGTACAGAGGATAAATTCCCTCCGGTGTATAGCGGGACGGCACCATGGTACCGGATACGATAGGAGATTCAATCACAACCTGTCCGTTCTCCACTGCCCAGAGATACTGAGCGGAAAGATCGATCTCCACATAGGTGTTACCAACTCCATTGTTCTCCTCAGAATAGGCACGCTGGGCATATACAGGCTCTCTTGTTGTCACTGTTCGGCTGGCAAGCTCCTCAGCAAGCTGCGCTCCCTCAGCCTCCTCATCAATGACCCATCCTCTCAGATAGTTATCCAGCACCACAACTCCGCCGTTGATGGTGTTGAAACGGGTTTTGGAATCAGAGGTATTCACCTCCTTGGCAAGGTCCTCCACGAAGTTGGCCACA
Organism: Lachnospiraceae bacterium; assembly: GCA_030526405.1. GTDB lineage: Bacteria > Bacillota > Clostridia > Lachnospirales > Lachnospiraceae > JAKSRN01. Next base: position 70,830 of record JAUNCZ010000007.1, read on the forward strand.
TTGGATCCCCAGTGCTCCGAATCAAAGAAATAATTTCCTGTCTCATCCTGCCCGATCCAGTTCACCAGAATATCCGCATCCAACACTCTGGTCTCTCCGTTTGGAAGCTGATAGGTAATAGAGGAAGAGATTACGCTGTTCAGATCCTCCATTCGGCTGTTCAGTTCAGGGTCCTCAGATGTGCATCCAGGATTCTCATAGATTCCCAGTTCCTCCACAGAAAGCTCTCTTTCTCCTTTGGAAACCGCAGTCTTTACCGCCTCCAGAAGCTGTGCCGGATCAAAGGTGTTTCCAGCCTGCTCCGGAACGATCTCAAAGTTCTTTGTTTCCTCATTGTATACAAGAGAAGCATCCTGAGGTGCTGTCATATTCGCCGGATCACACTCAGAAAGAGCTGCCACCGTATTGGACAGCATTACCTCATCAAAGGCACAGGCTGAGGTTGCCTCATAGGAGTACTCCTCAAAAAATGCTGACAGCCACAGCACAGGAACCTGCATATCCTTCAGCTCCTGCACACTGCCGTCTGACACATAGGCAAATCCAATTGTCTCCCCATTGATCAGCTCAGTTTTTCCGTCGCGGAATTTCACTGTGAGATCATAGGCATCCATCTGACGGGCGATCACTGTCTCTGCTTCCTCCACAGTCAGACCTGTGCAGTCAGCTCCGTTAATCTTTGTGCCGTCAAAGAAAATTGTCTTATATCGATTGGCCAGAGCCATATACACAACCGCTGCAGCAGCAACAAGCAATAACAGAATCAGGAGAATCATCTTCCAGGGACCCTTTTTCTTTTTTTCTCCCTGTTCTTCCTGCTGCTCCTGTTTCGCAGCCTTTTTCTCCGCCTTTTCCTGTTTTTTCCGTTCCTTTGCCTCCTGCTTTTCTCTGCGCTTCTGGGAAGCAGCCTCCTCCTTCAGGCGTTTTTTCTCCGCCTTCTGCTGCGCCTTCAGTTCTGCAGGGGACAGTTCCTCTGCCGTAGCTGCTGCCGCTGCGGGAATCACCGGCAGTTCCTCTGTGGGCGCATCCAGCCCGGAGGCAATCCCCATGGATACATCCAGAATATCGGTATCAGCCCGGTCAAAGGCCTCCTCTGTATCTTCTGCTTCCGGCGAATCAGCTTCCGCCTCTACCCCAGCAGTATCTTCAGTTTCTTCAGCTTTATCCTCAGCTTCAGCTGCTTCAGATTCTGTTTCCTCTTCAGCTTCTGCTTCTTCAGTCTTGTCCTTAGCTTCAGCTGCTTCAGATTCTGTTTCTGTTTCAGCTTCTGCTTCTTCAGCTTTGTCTCCAGTTTCAGTTTCTTCAACTGTTTTCTCTGTATTTGCATCTGACTGTTCCAGATTCTCCTGGACTTCACTCTCCATTGCAGGAATCAGCTCATCCGGCTCGCGAACCCCGCTGTCCCCAACAACAGAAACACCATCCTGATCCTTTCTGCTATTATTTACATCATTCATTTTATGTTACTCACCTTCCGGCTCTGATTATACACCTTCTCTTTAGCCTACGTTTCCAATCATACCATATTTCAAGTAAAATTTTTGTGAATTCCAATTCTTCGAGTATAAAATAATTCTCACTTTTTCAGCCTGTTTTTTGGTGATAATACACAAAAACCCCTGTCAGGACCAAGGTCCCGACAGGGGTCTGTTATTCATTCAGAAGCTATGTTCCATGAATTATTTGTAGTTAACGATTTTTCCGAAATCAGCTTTCAGAGAAGCACCACCTACAAGTCCTCCATCGATATCAGGCATAGCGAACAGCTCAGCTGCATTTCCAGCGTTTACAGATCCGCCGTACTGGATACGGATCTCTGCTGCTGTAGCATCATCATACATCTCAGCGATGCACTCACGGATACCTTTGCAAACTTCCTCAGCCTGCTCAGATGTAGCTGTCATTCCAGTTCCGATAGCCCAGATTGGCTCGTAAGCGATTACAGCTGTTTTAGCCTGATCAGCTGTTACGTTCTGGAAACCGATCTTAACCTGCTGACGGATCCAATCCATTGTGATTCCCTGCTGTCTCTGCTCAAGGGACTCACCACAGCACATGATTGGTGTAAGACCATGCTCGAAAGCTTTCAGAACTTTTTTGTTGATATCTGCATCTGTCTCTTTGAAGTAATCTCTTCTCTCAGAATGTCCAAGGATTACATATTTAACACCAGCATCTACCAGCATTGCAGGAGAGATCTCACCTGTGTAAGCACCCTTCTCCTCGAAGTACATGTTCTCTGCAGCTACTGCTACGTTTGTTCCTTTTACAGCCTCAACAACTGGGATGATGTCGATAGCAGGAACGCCGTAAACAACATCTACGTCCTCGCTCTGTACAAGTGGTTTCAGAGTCTCAACGAGAGCTACTGCCTCACTTGGAGTCATGTTCATTTTCCAGTTTCCTGCAACGATTTTTCTTCTTGCCATGATTGTTCTCCTTCTTATGGATCATATTATAATAATCTGGGCGAAGCCTGTATCACAGGCTTCGTCCGTTTACCATTATATTATTTATCGTCTGCTGCCGCAACACCTGGAAGCTCTTTTCCCTCAAGGAATTCCAGAGAAGCGCCGCCGCCAGTAGAGATGTGGCTCATCTTGTCGCCCATTCCCATCTGGTTAACAGCTGCTGCAGAGTCACCACCACCGATGATTGTTGTAGCATCAGTCTCAGCCATTGCTTTAGCAACTGCCAGAGTACCTGCTGCCAGAGTTGGGTTCTCGAATACACCCATCGGTCCGTTCCATACTACAGTCTTAGCAGATTTAACAGCCTCTGCGTACAGAGCAGCTGTCTCAGTTCCGATATCAAGACCCTCCATATCAGCTGGGATTGCATCTGCAGAAACAACCTGACCCTCTACCTCAGCGTCGATTGGGTTAGGGAATCCTGCACATACAGTTGTATCAACTGGAAGGAGCAGTTTCTTTCCAAGTTTCTCAGCTTTCTCCATCATCTCTTTGCAGTAATCGATCTTGGACTCATCCAGCATGGATTTTCCAATCTCTTTACCCTGAGCTTTCAGGAATGTATAAGCCATACCTCCACCGATGATCAGAGTATCGCATTTCTCAAGCAGGTTGTTGATAACGTTCAGTTTGTCAGCAACTTTTGCTCCACCAAGGATAGCTACGAATGGACGAACCGGATTCTCAACAGCTTTTCCAAGGAAGTCGATCTCTTTCTGCATCAGGTATCCAACAACGTTGCTTCCACCTTTAGCAGCGATGAATTTTGTTACGCCTGCAACGGATGCATGTGCTCTGTGGGAAGAACCGAATGCGTCACATACGTAATCATCAGCCAGCTCAGCAAGCTCTTTGGAGAACTCCTCGCCGTTCTTTGTCTCCTCAGCGCCACGGAAACGTGTATTCTGAAGAAGAACAACATCACCATCGTTCATAGCAGCAACTGCAGCTGTAGCAGCCTCGCCTGTTACGTTGTAATCAGCTACGAAGTTAACCTCTTTGCCAAGTTTCTCAGCCAGTCTTACTGCAACTGGTGCAAGAGACTCTTTCTCATTAGGACCGTTTTTAACTTTTCCCAGGTGAGAGCAAAGGATTACTTTTGCACCCTCTCCCAGAAGTTTGTTGATTGTAGGAAGAGCTGCGTTGATACGAGTCTCATCTGTGATCACACCATCTTTAAGAGGTACGTTGAAGTCACAGCGAACAAGTACGCGTCTTCCCTGCAGGTTAGTAAGATCATCTACTGATTTTTTATTCAGGCCCATTGTAATAATCTCCTTTATTCAAAAAATAGAACAGTTTAACAGGATCCATTATCCATAAACTGAAAAAAAGGGTCCGGTCCTAACAGACCGGACCCTTTGGGTTCAAATAGTAGACTCTGTAAATCTGAAAAACAGATTTTCAGCAATCAGCTTTAATTACTGAAGCTCAGAGAAGTATTTGATTGTACGAACCATCTGGCTTGTGTAAGAGTTCTCATTGTCATACCAAGAAACAACCTGAACCTCAGATGTTCCGTTGTCAAGTGGCAGAACCATTGTCTGAGTAGCATCAAACAGAGAACCAAATCTCATTCCGATGATATCGGAAGAAACGATCTCGTCTGTGTTGTATCCGAAGGACTCTGTTGCAGAAGCTTTCATCTTAGCGTTGATCTCATCTACAGATGGAGTTCCCTCAACTACAGCTGTCAGGATTGTTGTAGATCCTGTTGGGGTTGGTACACGCTGAGCAGCACCGATCAGTTTTCCGTTCAGCTCTGGGATTACCAGACCGATAGCTTTAGCAGCACCTGTGCTGTTTGGAACGATGTTGATAGCACATGCACGCGATCTTCTCAGATCACCTTTTTTCTGTGGTCCGTCCAGTGGCATCTGATCGCCTGTGTAAGCGTGGATTGTGCACATGATACCGGATTTGATTGGAGCCAGCTCGTTCAGTGCTTTAGCCATTGGTGCCAGACAGTTTGTTGTACAAGAAGCTGCAGAGATGATTGTATCCTCAGCTTTCAGTGTATCGTGGTTTACATTGTAAACGATAGTTGGAAGATCGTTTCCTGCTGGAGCAGAGATAACAACCTTACGAGCACCAGCGTTGATATGAGCCTGTGCTTTTGCTTTAGATGTGTAGAATCCGGAGCACTCCAGAACTACGTCTACGTTCAGCTCTCCCCATGGGCAATTGTTTGCATCTGGGAAAGCGTAGATTTTGATTTCTTTTCCATCAACTGTGATAGAATCATCGCTTGCAGAAACAGTCTCAGCCAGAGCATATTTTCCCTGAGAAGAGTCATATTTCAGAAGATGAGCTAACATTTTTGGAGAAGTAAGGTCATTGATTGCAACTACCTCATAACCCTCTGCTCCGAACATCTGACGGAATGCCAGACGACCGATACGACCAAATCCATTAATCGCTACTCTTACTGCCATTTTTTAATTCCTCCTAAAAAATAAAACTATAGGTAACAAAACCAAAACACGATGGTATTGTACCTGAAAAAATGCGAAATTACAATACTATTTTATAAATTCCAACATTTATGCTCTAAAAACTTGATATTTCACAGTTGTTTTATTAAATTTATGTACTTAATTCAGGATTATTTACAGAATCGTTCCTCCACCGGCCACATATCCGTCTCTGTAAAGAACCACTGCCTGGCCCGGAGTAATGGCACGAACCGGCTCCTGGAAAACACAGGTGATCTCGTCCTCGCCGGTTCTTGTTACCACACAGGGCGAGCCCTTATGGCCGTAACGGATCTTACCGGTAAATGCTGCGCTCTCCCCCACTGCAAGAGGAGGTACCCCCATGAAGGAAATTCTGTTGGCGCGGAGCTCATTGGAAAAAACCTGATCCCCCTCGCCGATTACCACCTCATTGGTATCCATGCGCAGCTCTCTTACGAACACACGGCGGCCCATGGGAAGACCAAGTCCACGGCGCTGTCCCACAGTATAGTGAGTAATTCCTTTATGACGTCCCAGGACATTTCCTGCCTCATCCACAAAATTCCCCTCAGGAAGGGTTCTTCCTGTATATTCCGTAATAAATGCTGCATAGTCCTTGTCCGGCACAAAGCAGATTTCCTGACTGTCGGATTTGTGAGCCACCGGAAGGCCCGCCTCCTCGGCAATCTGACGGATCTGGGGCTTGGTATAGGCACCAACAGGCATCAGAGTATGGGATAACTGCTCCTGGGTCAGGTTATAGAGAGCGTAGGTCTGATCCTTCTCCGCAGTCACAGAATTGCACACTGCATATCTACCGTTATCCAGCTGTCGTATTTGTGCATAATGGCCGGTGGCGATATAATCCGCTCCGATCTCCAGACTCCTGTTGAGAAGAGCCTCCCATTTCACATAGCGATTGCAGGCAATGCAGGGATTGGGTGTTCTTCCGTTTAAATACTCCTCTGCAAAATAATCCATTACCCTGCATCTGAATTCATCCTTGAAATTCATCACATAATAAGGGATACCGATGGTTTCAGCTACTCTTCTGGCATCATCCACAGCAGAGAGTCCGCAGCAGCCCCCCTGGGCCTCCAGGGTGAACTCATCCTCATCCTGCCAGATCTGCATGGTAACTCCGATCACATCGTATCCCTGTTCCTTCAAAAGAAGGGCCGCCACGGAGGAGTCAACTCCTCCGGACATGCCCACTACCACTTTTTTATTTGGCATTAATACTCTTCCTCTTCTTCCTCTTCACCGATATCACTCTTCGGTTTCTCAAGGCCCTCGATCTTGATTCCGTTTTTCTCAGCGTAATCCCACAGTGCTGCGTGGATCGCCTCCTCTGCAAGCAGAGAGCAGTGAACCTTTACAGGTGGAAGTCCGTCAAGAGCCTCCATAACAGCCTTGTTTGTGATCTCCAGTGCCTCCTGGATGGTTTTTCCCTTTACCAGCTCTGTTGCCATGCTGCTGGTTGCCACAGCTGCACCACAGCCAAAGGTTTTGAATTTACAGTCCTGGATCACACCGTTGTCATCGATATCCAGGTAGATTCTCATGATATCTCCGCATTTTGCATTACCAACAGTGCCCACACCGCTGGCATTCTCAATCTCTCCCACGTTTCTTGGGTTGGTAAAATGATCAATTACTTTATCGCTGTACATTGTATGTTTCCTCCGTTTTCTATCTCAATCAATTATAATTCTTACTGATATCTTGTCTCAATGATGGATTTGGACTTTCCTGCCTTGTAGTCCTCGTACAGAGGTGACATTCCTCTCAGGCGGTCCACGATCTCTTTGATCTTATCCACAGTGAAATCAATATCTTCCTTTGTGGTCTCTGCTGACAGAGTCAGACGGAGAGATCCGTGTGCGATCTCATGAGGCAGTCCGATGGCCAGCAGTACATGGGAAGGATCCAGAGATCCGGATGTACATGCAGATCCGCTGGAAGCACAGATACCTGCCATATCCAGAAGGATCAGAAGGGACTCACCCTCGATAAACTCAAAGCTGAAGTTTACATTGTTTGGAAGTCGTTTTTCCGGATGTCCGTTCAGCTTGCAGTTTGGAATCTCAGCCCTGATACGGCTGATCATGTAATCTCTCAGCTCAATTTCCTTTGCAGTACGCTCTGCCAGAGTATCTGCTGCCAGCTGTGCTGCTGCACCGTAGCCAACGATACCTGGAACGTTCTCTGTTCCGGCACGGCGTTTTCTCTCCTGAGCTCCGCCATGTACGAAGGAACGGATCTTTACGCCCTTTCTGATATACAGGAAACCGATTCCCTTAGGTCCGTTGATCTTGTGACCGGAGGAGCTGAGCATATCGATATTCATCTCATCCACATTGATAGGAACCTGTCCGAAAGCCTGAACCGCATCTGTGTGGAACAGAATGCCGTGTTTTTTCGCAATGGCACCGATCTCCTTGATAGGCTCGATGGTACCGATCTCATTGTTGGCAAACATAATGGAGATCAGAATTGTCTCAGGAGTGATGGCTTTCTCCAGCTCCTCAGGATCCACCAGTCCGTTCTCATCCACATCCAGATAAGTGATCTTAGCCCCTCTCTTCTGCTCCAGATACTCACAGGTATGGAGAATTGCATGGTGCTCGATCTTTGTGGTAATAATGTGGTTTCCCTTTGCAGAATATGCCTCATAGGTGGCCTTCAGCGCCCAGTTATCTGCCTCGCTGCCGCCAGCTGTAAAATAAATATCCTCTGTTCTTGCACCAAGAACCTGAGCGATCTGCTCTCTTGCCTTGGTAACCGCTTTTTTGCTCTCACCTGCGATGGTGTAGATGCTGGATGGATTTCCGTATAACTCTGAGAAATACGGAAGCATAGCTTCCACAACCTGTGGAGCAGTTTTTGTTGTTGCTGCATTGTCCAGATAAATCATGTCCTAACCTCTCTTATCCATATTTTTCATTATTCTGTACTTCGCCTCTTCAGCACAGATCAGTTCCTTTAACCTCTGTCTTTTTCAGTACAGCCTTGCTGTCCTGCACCAGTTCCTCCAGAAAGATTCCGTCCACCGTCTGGGAGATGGCATCATTTACCCTTTTCCAGACCGATTTTGTAACACAGAAATCAGAACCCTGACATCCTGTTTCCTCCTGAAATGCCGTACAGTTTACCGCATCAATGTTTCCCTCAAGAGCCCGCAGGATATCTCCCACAGAGATCTCTGAGGCCGGCTTCGCAAGCCGATAACCGCCACCGGCACCGCGGATACTTTTAACCAGACCCGCTTTTTTCAGAAGACGTACCAGCTGTTCCAGATAGCTGTCTGATATCCCCTGTCTTTCTGCAATACTCTGAATGGAGACTGCATCGTCCTCATGGACAGCCAAATCAATGAGAGCTCTTAAGCCATATCTTCCCTTTGTTGATAATTTCACGCTTATCTCCTCTCTCATAATCCCGACTATTTTACTCGGATTTATTTGTTCCTACTATACCATTCACCTGTGGCCCTGTCAACTGTATTACTGAAAACAGAGTAAAGCAGACATTCTCCCATCAGAATCACCGCGCATCCTCCCGGATCGTTTTGTCTCCCCTCAGGATATTTGTATCGACAGATGCCCGGTTAAGGTGTATGATGTACTGTGATAAACAGGCAAAGCCTGACAAACAGAAGGAGTAATCTAGTATGAGTTTTCAGTCAATCAGAGAGCTTCCTACACCGGAAGAGATCAAAGATATTCTCCCTCTCTCCGCAGATTGTGCCCGCATCAAGGCAGAGCGTGACGAAGAGATCAAAAAAGTCTTTACAGGAGAATCCAATAAATTTCTTGTAATCATCGGTCCCTGTTCAGCGGATAACGAAGATTCCGTATGTGAGTATGTAAGCCGTCTTGCAGCCCTTCAGGACAAGGTTTCAGACCGTCTGATCCTTGTTCCAAGAATCTACACCAACAAACCAAGAACCACAGGTGAGGGATATAAGGGAATCGTTCATCAGCCGGATCCGGAGAAGGATCCCGATCTGGTGGAGGGTCTGAAGGCAATGCGCAGAATGCACCTTCGTGCCCTGTCCGAGTCAGGACTCACAGCAGCAGATGAGATGCTGTACCCTGCCAACTGGTCCTATGTGGATGATTTCCTGTCCTATGTAGCCATCGGTGCCAGATCCGTTGAGAATCAGCAGCACCGTCTCACAGTATCAGGACTTGATATCCCTGCAGGAATGAAGAACCCTACCAGCGGACACTTAAGCATTATGCTGAACTCTGTCATCGCTGCTCAGGGCAGCCATACCTTTATCTACAGAAACATGGAGACCAAAACCTCCGGAAATCCTCTGGCTCACACCATCCTTCGCGGAGCCACCAGCAAACACGGAAATTCCGTTGCAAACTACCATTACGAGGATCTGGAGCTGCTTCTTGATCTCTATGAGGCAAGCAAGTTGAAACATCCAGCCTGCATCATCGATACAAACCACAACAATTCAGGCAAGAAATACGAGCAGCAGCCCCGTATCACAAGAGAGATCCTGAACAGCCGCAGATACGATCCACGCATCGGACGTCTTGTGAAGGGTCTGATGATCGAGAGCTATCTGGAGCCAGGAAATCAGAAGATCGGCTGTGAGCCTCATATCTACGGAAAATCCATCACCGATCCATGTCTTGGATGGGATGATTCTGAGCGTCTGATCTACGAGATTGCTGCATGGTGCTGATCTGACTGCTGATCTACCAGATCGCCGCATGGTGCTGATCTGACAAAACTTAAACAAAAACAGGAGTGTGCTGTGGCACACTCCTGTTTTTATCTCAGTGGAGAAGACTCCCACCTCTATAGGTGGTGAGCATTGACAAATTAGTCTCAGTGGGAGTCCAATCTCCGACTGAGATAAAACGCTCCGCGAGGATGCGCAGCGATTCTGATAGGAAGATGTCAGCTAAAGCTGACCAGAATCGCGCGCCAAGTCTCCGCAAGCGTCGACTTGAATTTGTAAAGCAGACATAGATACCTCTATTTTCTCGGATGGGCTTTTGCATACACATCTCTCAGCCTGTGAAGGCCCATATCCAGATAGATCTGGGTGGTCTGAATGGCAGAATGCCCCAGCATCTCCTGCACGCTGGGCAGATCCGCCCCGTTCTGGATCAGATGCAGGGCAAAGGAATGGCGCAGCATCTTCGGTGTAATCTCCTCCTTGATGCCGGCCTGGGCAGCATAGCCCTTCATCAGCTTCCAGAAGCCCTGACGGCTCATGGCCCCCCCTGAACAATTGCAGAAAAACAGGTCACTTTCCTTTCCCTTCAGCAAAGTCCCTCTGGAATGCTTCACATAGGCTCGCAGAGCCCTTTTCGCAGTATCTCCAAAGGGGATCATTCTGTCCCTGCCACCGTCCGAACAGGAAATATAGTTCATGGTAAGACTCACGTCCCTCTCCTTCAGATGGATCAGCTCACTGACCCGGATTCCGGTGGCATAGAGAAGCTCCAACATGGCCTTATCCCGCAGCCCCTTCGCCGTCTTCAGATCCGGCTGCTCCAGCAGAAGATCTACCTCCTGTATGGTCAGCACCGAGGGCATCCTCCGCTCCACCTTTGGGGGCTTCAGCCCCTCCGAGGGATCCTGCTGAATTCTTCGTTTTTGAAGCAGAAACTGGAAAAAGGAATGGAGAGAGGCCACATTTCTTGAAACAGTGGCCGGGGAAAGCTGCTCCTTCTCCAGATACAGCATATAGGAATTCAGATTTGTAGCAGTGATTCTGGCAGGATCCGTGATCCCCTGCTGTTCAAAGTAGGCAGACGCCTTTTTCAGATCCCTTATATAGGCAGCCTCTGTATTTTTCGATGTTCCCTTTACATCCCGCAGATAAACTGCGTACTCCTGAATTGCATTTATCATATCATACACCTCTGTTCCGATACTCTCTGGCCTGATTATAGCAGTTCCTTAAAAAAATGAAAACAGGATGAGAGGATCCTGCTTCTGTTGCCAGAGGGCAGTCCTTTCATCCTGTATCATTGTTCTCTATTATTGGAGTCAGGAAACCGACATGGTTCTTATTCCTTCTCAGACTCCTCCATGTCCTCATCCTCATGCACCTGCAGATGCTCCGGCAGAGCAGTCTTCTGAAGAATGCTGGAGGAAGCAGCTGTATGCACAGCCGGTGAAGCTGTCTCATCCTGGTCAGTCTGAAGTTCCTCAGATGCACCAGTCTCCTCTGTCACCTCAGCAGACTCCTCAAACTCCTCTGGATGTTCTTTCATGTATTTATAGCCCAGCAGACCATTTACCACAAAGATCACACCCAGTATCGCCAGGACAACACCCATTCCCACAGCAACTGGAAAAGGAAGTCCTGTTTCCTCCTTAAAAGGCATTCTGGCAACACCAATTCCCAGATACGCCACATAGGCTCCAGCCACAATACGGAGAGTGTAGCTGAGCTTCGGATTTTTATTACCCATTACTTGTTCTCCTTATTCAGAACGCCAGCCTCCATGGCCTCATCGGTAGTTCCCACAATATCACGCACCACATACTGAGGAGATTTGTTTACAGTAAACATCACTCGTCCGATGTACTCTCCCAGAATACCCAGAATCAGGAATGCAAATCCAAAGAGGATCAGCAGGGTACACATGATGGATGGCCATCCAGCCTGCATGGCAGGATTCAGCAGTTTTCTCACAAATACGAAGATGGCAGCCAGGAAACCGATACCGGAAAACAGTGCTCCCAGATACTCAGCAAAACGCAGTGGGAAATCTGAATAGTTGATCATGGACATGAACAGCTTCAGTCCCTTGCGGAATGTATAGTTGGAGCTTCCCACGGCACGGTCAAAATGATCAATCTCAATGTTTGCCACATTGTGGGTGGTACGGAAGAACAGCAGCTGTACAAAGGCACTGTTTCCTTCATACTCCAGGGCTTTATCAATAACAAATTTTCTGGCCAGCCAGAAGCTTCCCATCTGAATGTTCTTTGGTCTGTCGATCATCTTGAACAGCAGGAAACGGCTTACAGCACCGGTAAAGTTCTTCCATGCAGAGAAATGTCTCTCCTTGAACACACCGAATACCACATCATAGCCCTCAGCGATCTTATCCAGGAACTGTGGAATCTGGGATGGATGGTTCTGAAGATCATCATCCATTGCCATTACATAATCACCATGTACATAGTGAAGACCGGCCATGATAGCCGCATGCTGACCAAAGTTCTTAGCCAGATTCACACCGGTGACGTTATCATATTTTGCAGCTGCACGTCTGATTGCCTCAAATGTCTTATCTTTGGAGAAGTCATTTACCAGGACCATCTCGCACTCGAAGCCATCCATTTTGTCAAACTCTTCCATACACAGATCTACGACCTTCTCGATTGTCTGCTCTGAGTTATAGCAAGGTATAACAATTGATACCAGCATATCGTTCTCTCCTCTACTTCTTGTATACTTTCATAGAATCAGGTTATTGGTTCAGCAGCAGAATCCTCCTCTGCTCACTGCCCCGTAAATAGATATTATATTCCCAAAGAGCAGTTCCTGCAACACCTTAGTTACTGAAAAAGCAGAGATTACCTGACATACCAGGAAGTAAAGCGGACATTCGCAATCCTCAGTTTTTCCCCTGAGAAGCCTTCTCCCGGAACCAGGGACCGGTGGTGCAGAAATACACCGACATACTGGTGGCAACCAGCCAGCCAAGGGGCCAGGCACACCAGATACCCACAGAACCCAGCGCAGTTCCGGAAAGAATCCGGGCCAGCACCACTCGCAGCACCAGATCTGTCATGGTGGTGGTCATAAACCGCTTCATGGTACCGGTACCACGGAGGATTCCATCTGCCACCAGTTTCAGGGAAACCACCAGGTAGAAAGGAGTAACAATCCGTAAAAAGGTCAGTCCGGAGCCCAGCGCCGCCTCAGAGGCATCCTTCATGAAAAATGCAGTCAGGCCCCTTCCCCAGAAGAAATACAGCAGCATAAAGGGCACGGAAAGCATCCAGATCAGTTTCCAGCCTGCCTTAAAGCCTGCCCGGATACGCTGTGTCTTTCCTGCACCGTAGTTCTGGGCAGTATAATTGGATATTCCGTTTCCGATGGTGGTGAAGGAGGTGATCACCAGATTATTCAGCTTGATGGCTGCAGAATAGCCTGCCATAACGCCGGAACCGAATCCGTTGATCATGCCCTGAATCAGAATATTGCCCACAGAGATACAGCTCTGCTGGAGAATACTTGGAATGGCAATCACCCCGATCTTTCTGAGAAGCCGCCAGGAAAAAACCGGTGTCTTCTCCCCCGGTGCAATCTTCCTCATTCGCTTCAGCACCACCGTCATCGCCAGCACAGCACTGATTCCCTGGCAGAGGAAGGTGGCCCAGGCAACACCTGCCACTCCCATCTTAAGTCCTGCCACAAAGAAAATATCCACCACAATATTGGCCACAGAGGAGCAGGCCAGAAAGAGAAAAGGCGTTCTGGAGTCTCCCAGTGCAGAAAAAATACCGTTGGCAATATTGTAAAACATCATAAAGGGCAGTCCCCAGATATAGATCACCAGATACAGCCTGGAATCAGCCATCAGCTCCCCCGGTGTATGGATCATCTCCAGAAGTCTGCCGCTGAAGATCAGGCCCGCTGTCATCAGGATGGCGCACAGAACCGCAGTAGCGATCATGGCCGTGCTGACAGCGGTTTTCATCTCCGCCTCCTTTTTCGCTCCGAAAAGCTGAGAGGTGATCACCGAACAGCCAATATTGCAGCCAAAGGCAAATGCCATAAAGATCAGGGTGATCTCATAGCTGTTACCCACCGCTGCCAGGGCCTGCTCTCCAATAAAATTGCCGGCCACCAGACTGTCCGCAATGTTGTACAGCTGCTGGAAGATCACACTTCCAAACAGGGGCAGACAAAATTTCCACAAAACAGTTTCCGGCCTTCCTACCGTCAGGTCTTTGTTCACAAATATCCCTTCTTTCATAAGAATTTTCCACATTCCGCTACACTATATTCCACCGATACTCTTTCCAGCTTCCTCAATATGCATTGCTGCTTTTCAATGATTTTCGCTTTTCCGGTTTCGCTGATACTTTAGCAGAATGAAGTTTTTTCTCATTGTAGTCGTCTTAGTATTCTTCGTCAATCCTCACACCTGCCAACCTACGCCGCCCTTCTTCTGTTCTTTTCCATTATTTTCACAATTTTTGCAAAAACCTTCAAAAATCCCTTGCATTTTCACTGCTTTCTGTTATAATAAATCTCGGTTAAGGGTTCAGCCCGATACTAAGCCGATGTGGCTCAATTGGCAGAGCAGCTGATTTGTAATCAGCAGGTTAACGGTTCGAGTCCGTTCATCGGCTTTATTTTTTATTTATGGACCTTTAGCTCAGTTGGTTAGAGCAGTCGGCTCATAACCGATCGGTCCCGGGTTCGAGTCCCCGAAGGTCCACTACAGCGAATCGGGTGATTCGCTTTTTTTTGCCCTGAATTACGAAACACAGAAAGTACCATCCCCTGCAGTGAGATCACTAACATCAGGATGGTACTTTTTTATGTACTGTTATATTATTCTATCCTGCTATTCTTTTTTCAGGAGCGTTCATTCAACTATTTCTTAATTTTATCCAATCAGCGACTACTGAACCAGCGATATACACAAAAATCAAAATACAATTATCCAAAATAATCTCCCAAAATGAAGCTGTTTCAAAAAAACCACTTCCCCACTGGCATAGAAGTGCAACACACAGTAATGCAATAAGTCTTTTATATGTTTTCTTTAAGGTAGTAAAGCTAAAATATTTTTTCATTGGCGTTTACCCCACCACATATCTTACTCTATTCAAGCTAGTTATTGATTTATGAATTTGATAATATACTTTAATTCCTAATCCAGCATTATGTGCCTGATTGACCGCTGATTCAAGAGCACTCTTACCACCATAAGCACAAACAATTGAAATAGCAGAAAGCCCCCATCCTGCAGCCGGATTAAAACTCAATAGTAATCCAATAGCAGCACTAGCTGTAGAAGCATATCTCAATCCATCGCTGTAAAGATACTCTACTCCATCATTATTTATATAACCAGCTTGCACCTCTGGATAATAATCATTAGCTTGTGTGCTTGCCTTATTGTTGTTTACATCTCCAAGCTGATAAATATCTATAATGGCAGTATCTAGTATTCCCATCCAGTAAGTATTCACAGATTCCTGCTATTCTTTTTATGCAGATATCTATTTCTCAGATACCGTCCTGCCAGCCAGATGTATCCCATCAGGAAAACTCCTCTGGCAACTATTACCTGATAGAGTTCACTGAAAGAATATCGAAATACCGATCTTAACACAGGTGGAAAACTCAACCATACGGAAAATGTTTGGAATGCAAGGAGCACTAATCCCAGCACCACAGAACCAAACAGCAATCCGGAGACTTCATCTCTGTTGATCCGAAGGATTATCAGCATGATCAGCATAGACAGAATTCCCAGCAAAAGAACAAGAACACTCAACAGAGTCGGACTCCATATCTGCCATGAAAATGCCTTTACATGTTTTTCACAAGTGTAAATCAAGAAAGCATATCCGTTTAAAAAGATAGAAGGAAGAAGAATATTGATAAACAGCTTTATCCACTTTTCATTCTTTTTCATTGTAATCCCTCTTCTAAATATTTTATATTCTAACTCCAAACAACTGTAACCGATACAGGAATAGTAACACCTCTTGTGCAATACAATGTGTAAGTTGCACCGGCATGAACTGCATCTATTGTCTGTCCTGATGGCATTAACTGTACATTACTAAAACTTGGAGTTGAATATGTTATTAAATTTCCCAACTCACCTCTGCGGAAAAAAGAACCATTATTGTAAATGTCTCCTAATGCCCCCCATTCCAATCTACTTGTTCTAGGAATAACACCTTCACCTGAATTTAATATCTCATATGATGATGAAGCACTTATCAATCTGAAATTGATACCCGTTCCAGAATATCTAATAGAGAGTGTTATCCTAACATTTCCCATTGAATTCATAGCCTGATTCGATGAAACTAGTTCACCCGCCCTTAATAGTCCGATCTCCCTATCTGTTAAACGCGCAGATTCATATACCGCAATTTCTACAATATTCGTGACTATCTTTCCCTGGGTGCCTTCTTCTTCAATATAAATAGTCCTGTTTTCTACATCTCGCTTTACTTCCTCCAGTTTTATTATCTTGCTATTTTCTAAAAAGTATTTACAATTATCTTCTTGTGAAATAAGTATTAGTTTATCAGTATCTCCCTGCATAGGTGATATTGCTACAATATCATTATAACTCGATGACTCTTCTGCATAGACAAAAGATGAACATAATAACATTCCCAATAACAGTGATACAAAACACCTAACTACTCTAATATGATTTTTCATAGTAATCTCCTTTCTATAAACCAACTACTATTTCAGAATTGATTCATATATTTCTTCTCTCTGCATTGGAATCACCTCCAAAATACAATTTATCTATCTTTTATATTTGCACTTCATTTAGATTTATCTCCGAACGCAATATTACATATGCTAATAGAGTATTTTCTTTACACTATCATTATATATTTTATCTGACATCTTGTCAATCACTATTATATTGTGTATTATATTTATATAATTTACAGTTTTTTCTATCAGAAAGGAATTAATGTATGGATTTATCAAAAATATCCTCAAAACTGACCAACAAGGATTTAGATATTTTATCTGTATTGTGGAACAGTAAAAAACCTATGACTGCATTAGAAATCACAGAAGCCGATCCTTCATTAATGAAAAATACTGTTCAGCCGGCCCTCAGAAAGCTTCTGAAAAATGAAGTGATCAAGGTGGCAGATATTGTATACAGTGGCACTGTATTATGTCGCAGTTACGAACCTACTATATCCAAGGAAGAAGTATTTCTACATCGTCTTTCCTCTGAATACACGCAATTGGAAAAAGACATTTCCAAAGCCTCTTTCGTTTCATTTCTTCTGAAAAACGAAAAAGATAAGAAACAGTTCAAACAGGATCTTAAGGAATTACAGGAATTATTGGATTCCTACACTTCTATTGATACCACAGATAATTAGAAAGGATTTATATAATGATTCACTTTACCTTCAGCGGCGTTATGATCTCTATCCTGTGCTGCAATCTTCTGATTCTATTTATGCGCCTGGTATTCAGCAGTCATACCATTCTTCTGAATACCAGTTTCCGGGTATTGGACAGTATTTTGCTGATTATACTGATTCGTCTTCTGTTCCCATTTGAACTTCCCATTACCACAAACATATACTTTCCTTCAGGAATTTCCTATATTATTTCATCATTGTTGAAGAAATATACTCTGTTTTCCGAAATATCTGTTTCTATCTGGGACTTTATTCTTGTTCTGTGGTTTCTTGTTTTCTTTTATAAGTTATACAATTATATCAAATCAAATAAACGGTTTTATCAAAACCTGTTGATAAATACGTCCGATATAACAACCACTAAACCCTATGCTGAACTTCTCGGTGATGTCTGCAAGCAATTAGGATGTGGTAAAACAGTTCACATCATGCAAAGCAGTTTTATTCACGAGCCAGCAGTATATCATTATTGGAATTATTACATACTGATGCCCGAAGGATTGCAACTGAGTACGAATGAAATAAAGAATGTTTTGTCTCATGAAATCGCACACATTGTGAATCATGATCTGCTTAAGAAAACAATCGTACAAATAATTTGCCTTTTCTACTGGTGGAATCCGTTCTGCAAGCGTTTATCCAAACAAATTGACTTATTACTTGAATTGCAGACGGACAAAAAAATAGGCGGTACCACAATCAGAGAAAAGAAAAACTATCTTTCCTGCCTGATTAAGGTAGCCAGTCAACTTCACCCATCTACAGAGAATAACGTATATGCTCTTTCGTTTTCCTCTGAAAGCGGTATTATCCTTAGTAAAAGGCTCAAATTAATGATGGACGAAAAACAATCAAAGCAGCCTCTTTTAAGCACAATGATTGTTCTCCCAGTATGTCTCATAACATTCCTGTCTTTCACCTTTATATTTGAACCTTCTTACGTACCACCTGAGTTCACCCAGGAGTATATTATCCTCACTAAGGAAAATAGTTACGCGATACAACAGCAGGACGGGACTTACCACATTTACTATAATGACACTTATCTGGACCAGTCTGATACACTGGCATATTATCCTTCGGATATGATAGTGTATTATTATCCACAAACCAAGGAGAATCATGAATGAAAAACAGCTCAATAGTTAAACACTCAAAAAGAGAAATCCTTCTACTGATTATATTTGCCTGTATTATAACCGCCTCTCCAGTTAATGCAGCATCAAGCAACTCACAGAATCTAGATAGCACATTGATAACACTTGAATCCAGATCCGCAGATATCAGATGGATTTACAAAAACGAAAACGGAAAGACCTATAAACGCCTTTATAATTACTCTACCCAAACCTGGCTCAGTGATTGGATTCTTATTTCCTAATCAGGATATCAAAAAAGCAGGTGGAATTTTTTGAATTTTTTCAAAAATTCCACTTGCATTATTCTTAATTATAGTGTATTATCAATTGTGTTGAGAGGTTAAAGCCTTTCTCCCAGAGAAACGAATGGCCCGGTGGCTCAGCTGGTTAGAGCGCCGCCCTGTCACGGCGGAGGTCGAGGGTTCGAACCCCTTCCGGGTCGTTTTATTCGGGGTCTTAGCTCAGCTGGGAGAGCATCTGCCTTACAAGCAGAGGGTCACAGGTTCGAGCCCTGTAGGCCCCATAAAAAAGGAACAGAGAGATCTGTTCCTTTTTTGTTATCAAAAAATAATCTGTTATATTATCACTACTGCTATCAGATCGAATATCTACTGAGAAATGGAGGCTCTTAATGAGAGAAATGATCCTGCTTTTTGAAATCAATGATCCTAAAATGAAAACTGCCATCACATCTGCTCTCCTCCCCTTGAAGATCCGTGTGAAACAGATCCGCCCGGAGGAATACGGAAAGAAGCTTGGTGTTCTTGCAGGTACACTGCCTGAAGAAACCTCAGCTGACAGCCAGATGGCAGCTGCCGATGGAAACCAGCCGGCCACTACCGGTGAACAGATCTGCACTTCCTTATCCGACAGCATGCTGGTTCTCTGTGGAATCCAGGGTAATAAGCTGAATCTGGTTCTCTCCGCTCTCAGAAGCAAAGGTGTTCGCCTGCCTTATAAAGCTATCCTTACTCCTGATAATCAGAACTGGAAGCCAGGCGAATTACTGAATGAGTTAAAGAAAGAGCATGAAGCCATGACCTCTGGAGCTGCCGGTGCACATTCCTGATGCTGATTACATAAATCCCAAATCTTCTTGAAAAAATAAAACCGTCACAAACTCTTATAAAGGGTTTGTGACGGTTTTTATCAACACGTTTTCCTACAAATCCATGAAGAAAGCGGTTGCAGATAAATGAGTATCTGCAACCGCTTTTAAGTAATTTCCTCAAAAACAAAAAAGGTGCTTTTGCCGCTGTCGCGTCAAAAACACTTTTAATGAAAACTTTGAAGAATCAAAAAAACTCCCCGAGTTGGGCTCGAACCAACAACCCCACGGTTAACAGCCGTGT
>JAUNCZ010000105.1 GCA_030526405.1 Lachnospiraceae bacterium
TAAAGACTTATGGCATGGATTTCAGTTGGAAATCTGTCCCATGAATAATTCAGGAAGAATTATTTAAACTCATCATCCACATTCTTTATGTTATTGGACTTGTAGCATTTCTTGTTCTACTTATTCCAACATTATTACAAGGAGGTATCTGATGGAAGAAAAACCAAAATACGCATCCCAGGCTAAACACTTACGCGAAAAATATGTAAGATTCAGTATCGACTTCAAACCTGATGTTATCAATGCATTCAAAGAGAAATGCAAAGCCAACGGCACAACACCGACCACAGAAATCAAAAAATTTATTGCTGAGTATTTGAGCAAGTAGTTTTATCCGCCGGAGATCTGTACTGACTCCGGCGGTTTTTCTTCTTAGCAGAAAAAATTGTCACTTCTGAATAAATGCTCGAAACTCAGCTCTTGTCATATCGAATCACCGAAAAGGACCTCTTTCGAAGTCCTTATAATTCTAATTCGATTGCTTTATTCATATATTTTTCTATTTCTTCAGGAGTATGCTTAAACAGGCAAGGTTCGTCTCCATTTTTCGGAAAAATGATGGGATGTGTGTCATAATCATATCCATCTATAAGAGGGCAGAAAAGCCAAGCGTCTTCAGAAACAAATATTGTTCCAACACCTTTATATCCATCTCGCAAAAACTGATCCAGACATTTTTCATATGCTTCCGAAAAAAGATTTTTTTCCACGAATCCTCCTTCTAACATACAGTTATTCCACTTCTATTTTTAGTAATAAAATGCCGTAAAAACGGCATTTTGGAGTCCTTTGGTATACTTATGAGCAAAAAAAGAAAGCTGGAAATGGGACTCGAACCCACGACCCCTTCATTACGAGTGAAGTGCACTACCAACTGTGCTATTCCAGCCTGTGTTTTCACACATATTCTATTATACATATTCATCAGCATTTGTAAAGGCTCACCTGCTGAACCCCGAGAAGAATATCCTCCCATTGAGACAGCAGAGAGCCTTTTCTATTTAGATGCTTTAGTTATTGTTATCTGTTAATGATACTCCCCTTCTCCATAGCCATTGTCATGGTTTCCGCCATGGTTTTCTCCGGGATAAATGGAACCGGATACTGCTGCACTATCCTGATTATCAGGCTCAGCAGGCTCCTGGGGATAAGACTCCTCCGGATGATGCTGCTCCTCAGAGGGTGTTGTCTGTGAATTTCCACCATTCTGTCCATGGTTGCCGGGTCCACCATTATGGTCACCCTCAGGATGATCATTCCTTACACAGCTGCCATCACACTGAGATCCGTTTGGACAATCTTCGCTGTAAGGACAGTGTCCTCCGTTCTGGTTTCCAGACTGACAGCTTCCATCGCACTGGGCTCCATTTGGACAGTCTTCGCTGTAAGGACAGTGTCCTCCATTATGATTTCCAGACTGGCAGCTTCCGTCGCATTTCGCTCCATTCGGACAGTCCTTGGTGTATGGACATTTTCCACCATTCTTATTCTCATCCCGGCAGCTTCCGTCACATTTCGCTCCATTCGGACAGTCTTTGGTATATGGACATTTTCCATCATTCTTATTTTCATCCCGGCAGCTTCCGTCACATTTCGCTCCATTCGGACAGTCCTTGGTGTATGGGCATTTCCCCTTATTCTCATCCCGGCAGCTTCCATCGCACTGGGCCCCATTTGGACAGCCTTCTGTATAAGGACACCGGTTCCAATCCACTCCTGTGGAACCATCCGAATCATAATCTACCGGAGAATTGTCAACAGCATTCTGACACTCAAAGATTCTATCCCTAAGCTGTCGCATGGTCATTCCACGGCATTCTTCCAGGTCTGCCGAAGCATCCAGTTTGCACAACTCTTTGTAGAGACAGTATTTTCCAAAGGACATGCCATTTCGATGGGCTTCCTGGTACATAGACTGCACGGTCTGCGCAGTGGTGGCATGATACTGTGTACAGAGAAGATTCTTCTGAAGCATTGCTTCCAGCTCCTCTGCCCGCTTTCTGGACCCGCCGATGACAGTGATGGTTAAATCGCTATCCTCTGTAAGATACTGAAGAAAGGCATCACTGCCCAGAAGACAGTTCAGAGCCTCTTCCCAGGTACAGCCTTCCATCTGCAATCCCGAAAGAATCGCTGCACCATCCTCATTCCAGGCCTCTGCGGAAAGCACCTCATCCTTTCTGTTCAGACACAGCTCAATGGATGGGTTCACATCAATACTGATATAAGAATCCGGAACCGAATTCAGCCGGAAGTTCAATCCCAGCAACAACAGCGTCACAATGCAGACAGAAGTTGCCGCCACCGCAGTTACCACCCCAAGAAGCGAAGACCTTTTTCTTCTTACTCTTCTCTTCTGAGGAGCTTTCTTCTGTACAGTTCTCTCCTGTACAGGCTTACTCAGTGCAGCCTTTTCCCGTGCTACGCTCTGCTGGTATTGCTGATCTCTTTTACTCTCACGGAGGATTTCCTGCATTTCTTCAAAGGTAAAATCCTCTGTATCCATATCCTCAACACTTCTGTTGTTCGGATAATCCTCCTCATACCGGCTTTCTTCCGGATATTCAGCCCCATATCCGCTTTCCGTTGGGTATTCATTTCCATATGGACTTTCCACCGCAAATCCATCCGGGTACTGACTGACTCCAGTATCTCTGTCTGCCAAATAGCCTTCTCCGGGATCATACTCCTCCAGATTCTCCTCCATCCTCAGGGTGTCAGAGGAATTCTTTTCCATCTGGCTGGAGATTGCCGCTCTCTCTCTGCGGAGCCACTGTTTTGTATGATCGATCAGCCCCTGATCAGCCCGAAGCTGATCAAATGCATCCTCAATCCTTCTATTCATCCAACTCACCTCCAAGCTTTTTCTTTAACATCCCACGTCCCCGTGACAGAAGGGAATACACGGTGTTTTCTTTGTTATCCATCACCTCTGCGATTTCTGCTGCAGAATAGCCCTCATAATAATAGAGATAGATGGCTATTCTGTATTTCTCCGGCAGTTCCAGCACAGACTCCAGCACTTCCTCCTGCCCCTCTGTGATATAGGGCAAACTGTCCTCCAACACATCCAGAGGATCACTTTTTTTCCAGAAAGATGTTTTAAGCTGGTCTTTGCAGGCATTGGCTGTAACCCGGATCAGCCAGGCCTTCCTGTGCTCCTCCGATGAAAAATCTCCTTCAAATAGCATATATTTCATAAACACAGTCTGAAAGATATCTTCCCTGTCTGTGGGATTCTTCAGATAACAGACACAGACTCTGTATACAGTATCCGCATACCGATCAATGGTCTGTTCCACATCCTGTTCACTTCTCAAAATTCCCCACTCCTTTCTCTTTTGTTCCTGACTCCTCTATCTACAACACGATAGAGGTCAGGATTTCCTTGCATGGTTATTCTTATCCTGAATTATTCACGGCTTAACCTTTCAAGAGTTTAAAACCCGTGTAGTTG
>JAUNCZ010000044.1:0-12159 GCA_030526405.1 Lachnospiraceae bacterium
TGAAACAGAGGCGATTGCAGCTGAAACAGAAGAAACTGCAGCAGAGGCAGTGGAGGCAGAGGAAGCTGCAGAGACTGAAACAGAGATGATTGCAGCTGAAACAGAAGAAACTGAAGCAGAAGCAGAGGAAGCTGCAGAGACTGAAACAGAGGCGATTGCAGCTGAAACAGAAGAAACTGCAGCAGAGGCAGTGGAGACAGAGGAGCCTGTTGCGGCTGAGACAGAGACTTCTGCGGAAGAGGCTGCAAAGGCAGACAGACTGTCCATGTACAATCTGGAGCTGGAGATTCCGGATCCGGAACCAACAGAGGACGAGAGACGAACACATACAATCCCGCTTTCCAAGCTGGGACAGAATACTGTACCGATCTCCATTGAGGATGTGCTCCGTCAGGAGACTCCGGAGGAGAGACGTATTCGAATTCTCAATGACGCAAAGCCAACCCGAATGAATGATGATCAGAGAAAGATATTTACCTACTTTGCTCGTATTCCGGGTATGGACCGTCAGATTCTTTCTGCACTCAGCGGCGTATACAAATATGCCGGCGAGAACACCTCGAAACGGGGAAATATTGCCGTGATGGGTGCCAGAGGAACAGGAAAAACACGTCTGACTCAGGGCCTTCTTGCCAATATGTGCAAGGATATGGGACTTGAGGCAGCCAAGATTGCCCGCGTAAAGGGCTATGTTCTGAACAAACGCGATATTCCGGAGCTTGTAAGAAAGATGTCCGGTGGTTTCCTGATCATCGAAAATGCAGGAGAGATGACAGCGGAGACAATCCAGCAGCTGGATAAGGCAATGGAATTCCGCACAGACTGTATGGTGGTGATTCTGGAGGCACCGAAGGCAGAGATGCGTGCCCTTCTGAAGGAGCATACATCCTTTGCTGAGAAGTTCAACACAGTAATCAATATTCCTGCATTTACCAACGATGAGCTGGTAACCTTTGCAAGAACCTACTGTGCGGAAAATAACTGCCAGATGGATGAACTGGGAGTGCTGGCTCTGTACACACTGATCAGCAATAATCAGAGTGAAGAGGAGCCGGTTACCATTGCGGATGTAAAGAAGATGGTTGACAGCGCGATTCTTCGTGCACAGAGCAGTGGAAAACGCTTTGGCCGAGGCCGCAGAAACAAAAACAAAATGACAATTCTTTACGAAAAGGACTTTGATCTTGTATGAGAGCAGAACCATGGCTTGGTAATCCGCAGCGAACGATAGAGGTACTTCAGAAGTACGGCTTTAAATTCCAGAAGAAATTTGGTCAGAACTTCCTGATCGATACCCATGTTCTGGATAAGATCGTTGCTGCAGCAGAGATAACAGAAGATGACTTTGTACTGGAGATCGGACCGGGAATCGGTACCCTCACACAGTATCTGGCCCATGCAGCCAGAGAGGTGGTGGCGGTGGAGATCGACCGGAACCTGATCCCCATCCTGGAGGATACTCTCTCAGAGTGGGATAATGTAACAGTAATCCATGAGGATGTGCTGAAGCTGGATCTGAACGCTCTGGCCAGAGAGAGAAATGGAGGAAAGCCCATTAAGATTGTGGCAAATCTTCCTTATTACATTACAACCCCCATCATTATGGGACTGTTTGAAAAGCATGTTCCCATGGAGTCCATCACTGTCATGATTCAGAAGGAGGTTGCTGTCAGAATGGAGGCAGGACCGGGAACAAAGGATTACGGTGCTCTTTCCCTGGCAGTGCAGTTCTATTCAGAGCCGTATCTGGCGGCGAATGTACCGCCAAACTGCTTTATGCCCCGCCCACAGGTGGGCAGTGCAGTGATCCGGCTGAACTGTCTGAAAGAGAAACGGGTAACCGTAAAGGATGAATCCCTCCTGTTTGCCCTGATCCGTGCATCCTTCAACCAGAGAAGAAAAACTCTTCTCAACGGACTGAAAAATGATGCATCCCTTCCATACAGCAAGGAAGTGATAGAAAAAGCCATCGCAGACTGTGGTTTTTCCCCAAGTGTCAGAGGCGAAGCACTTCTTCTGGAGGACTTTGCAAAGCTGTCGGATTATCTGACAGATCTGAAATACTGATAACAGACGGAGATACTGTGTTCCGGAGACGGAAACAGTATCTCCGTTTTCTCATAGTTGGAAAGTACGATTTTTCTGTTATGTGAAAATGCTGTGAAAAACGAGACAAATCCTGATGGTTGTGGTATCCTAAAGCGACTGAAAAATCAAGAGAACCATCGTAACCACCCATGGCTGAAAAGGCGTGGGTTTTCCAGATAAAAAGGAGAGGATTTTGTTGATGAAAAAAAGCAATAGAGAACAGAACAGAACTACAAACAGGAAAGAAGTTCTGAAAAGAATTGCCGCAGCTGCAGTGGCAGCGGTGGTCCTTGCCGGTGCCGGGGTTCACAGTGCCTACGCTGCAGATACAACGGAGGGAGTGATCGCCACCCCGTATGTGTCCATCGGTGCGGATCTTGCCCCGGATCAGAGAGCGGTGGTACTGTCCCTTCTGGGGCTTACAGAGGAGTCCCTGGCAGAGTACAGGGTGATGGAGATCACAAACCAGCAGGAGCATGAATATCTGGATGAGTATCTGCCTGCTGAGATCATCGGTGATCAGGCCTGGTCTTCTGCAAAAATCCTGGCCAGGGAGGCAGGACACGGAATCACTGTATCCACCCAGAATATCAATTACTGTACAGCAGCCATGTACGAGAATGCCCTGGCTACAGCCGGTGTGGAGAATGCTGAGATTCAGGTGGCAGGACCGGTTCCCATCTCGGGAACAGCAGCCCTGATCGGAATCATGAATGCCTATGCGGACATGAACCAGGAGGAGCTGAGTGCTGAAAATGTGGATGCAGCCACAGATGAGCTGGTAACCACAAGTAAGCTGGGAGAATTGCTGGGAGATAAAGACAAGGCTTCAGAGCTGATTGCCGCCGTTAAGGAGGCCATCGCAGAGAATGGAATCAAAAAGCCGGAGGATGCAGATTCCCTGGTGGAGGATGCAGCCCGGCAGCTGAATATCTCTCTGTCCCAGGAGGAGAAGGACATGATCCTCTCCCTGGTGGATAAGATCTCAAAGCTGGATCTGGACGTAAATAAGCTGAAGGAGCAGGCAAAGGGAATCTATAACAAGCTGGAGAGCATGGACATCCATCTGAACAGAGAAGAGGTAAAAGGAATCCTGGGAAAAGTGGGATACTGGTTTTCTCAGATCTGGGAGAAAATGATTGATCTCTTTGACAGTTTTTCCTGATGATAGTTGTGCAAAATTTACAGAAAATAAAGAAAAGTTATAAAAATATAGTGCAATGTAGTGAAAATTTACAGTTTGTTCATGGATTGTTCATAAATGATTGTTACACTTTAAGTAGTTCATAAGAACGAAATGTAATGGGTGGTTCATTACACACAAAATTTTTTCATAATAATTGCCCCGACAGAGATGTCGGGGCACTCCTCAGAGGAGGATAAGGGAGAACGGTTTTCCGGAGAGGAAAATGGTTCTTTTTTTTGAATAAAAAACTGTATTGTTCTTGCATAGGAAAGTCCTTCGGAATTTCCTATACAAGAACGCTTTATGCGCAGCTCCACTACGTTGCGCGCGCAGAACAAAGTTGCGTTTATGAAAAATTTTGGTTGCGAGAGTGTGTTGAAAACGCACCTTGTTCCTGTATAGGAAAGTCCTTCGGAATTTCCTATACAAGAACGCTTTATGCGCAGCTGCACTTCGTTACGCGCGCAGAACAAAGTTGCGTTTATGAAAAATTTTGGTTGCGAGAGTGTGTTGAAAACGCACTTTGTTCTGTCGCTGAAGTGCAAGTGGGGAAACTTGATTTTTTTATAAAGTGTGATATAGTTTAGAAATAATCGGTACATCTGACTTTTTCTGAGTACCGAGTGTATAGTGAATAACAGGGAGGACACTCTATGCAGATTATTGTTGTTGGCTGCGGTAAAGTAGGTAAAGAAATTGTGAAGCAGCTGGCTGCGGAGGGACATAACGTTACTGTAGTGGATAAGAACTCAGAGCTGGTTAAGTCCGTCAGCAATGAATTTGATGTAATGGGCGTCATTGGAAATGGAACCAGTTATATGACATTGTCATCTGCAGATCTTGAGCATACAGATGTACTGATCGCGGTTACACCCAATGATGAGGTGAACCTGCTTTGCTGTGTTGTGGCAAAGAAAAGTGCAAACTGCCACACCATTGCACGTATCAGAAATCATGTGTATTCAACAGAGCGCAGCTTTATTCAGAGAGAGCTGGGACTTTCCATGATCATCAATCCGGAGATGACAGCGGCCAGAGAGATCTCACGCCGCCTGAGTTTTCCAAGTGCCATTGAGATTGATACCTTTGCCAAGGGCAGAGTTGAGCTTCTGAAATTCGAGGTGGCGGAGAATTCCCCACTGGTGGGTGTGGAGCTGAAGCAGCTGAGTCAGAAGATTTCAGGTAATTTTCTTGTATGTGTGGCAGAGAGAGGGGAAGAGATTATTATTCCGGATGGAAACTTTATGCCCCAGGCCGGTGATATTCTGGGAATCATCACAGATCCTGCCGATGCCATGGCATTCTTTAAACGAATCAAGGTAAAGACAAACTCTGTAAAGAACACCATGATCGTAGGTGGCGGACAGCTGACCTACTATCTTGCAGACCTGCTTCTGAAGAGCGGTGGCAAGGTAAAGATCATTGAGAGAGATATGGAGCGCTGTGAGGAACTCAGTGAGCTTCTGGACCGTGCCACCATCATCTGCGGAGACGGTACAGATGTAAACCTTCTGGATGAGGAGCATCTGGATCAGATGGACGGTCTTGTTACCTGTACGGGAATGGATGAGCAGAACCTGGTTCTGTCGCTGTATGCCCAGGACAAGGTTCGCACCAAGATTGTAACAAAGATGAGTCACGTTCAGTATGATGAGGTTGTAAACCGCATGCATATCGGCAGCGTGATCAATCCGAAGAAGCTGGCTGCAGTGCATATTCTTCGTTATGTCCGGGCTATGGGCAACACCATCGGCAGTAAGATCGAGACCATGTACCGCCTGATTGACGGAAAGGTAGAGGCACTGGAATTTATCGTATCTGCAGATTCCAAGGTGAAGGGAATCAAGCTGATGGATATGAAATTCAAGAAAAATGTTCTGATCGCAGCCATTGCCCGTCAGGGAAAACTCATCGTTCCCGGTGGACAGGATGAATTTAAAACAGGAGATTCTGTAGTGGTCGTCACCAAGAACCTTGGATGCCGTGACTTCTCAGAATTACTCAGATAACAGGAGAACAGTCTATGAATTATCCAATGATACGTTACATTCTCAGTCAGGTTCTCCGGCTGGAGGCGGCTCTGATGCTGCTTCCCTGTGTATTTTCTCTGCTCTTTCAGGAGATGGAGGGGCTTTATTATGTGGCAGTGGCAGTTGTCTGTCTGATGGTCAGCATTGCCCTGGGCTCCAGCAAGCCGAAGAATTTTGAGGTCTATAATAAGGATGGTTTTGTGGCAGTAGCCCTTGCCTGGCTAATAATCAGTATTTTCGGTGCAATTCCCTTTGTACTGACAGGGGAGATCCCCAATTATATCGATGCTCTCTTTGAGATCGTTTCAGGCTTTACCACCACAGGTGCATCCATTCTTTTCAATGTGGAGGCATTGTCCCACACCAGTCTGTTCTGGAGAAGCTTTTCTCACTGGATCGGTGGTATGGGTGTGTTGGTATTCCTTCTGATTCTGATCCCGGTAAAAACAGGATCGAGAATGAATCTGATGAAGGCAGAAAGCCCTGGTCCTTCTGTCTCAAAATTTGTACCCCGAGTAAGGGAAAATGCCAGAATCCTGTATATGATCTATTTTGGTCTTACACTGGTGGAGCTGATTCTGCTTCTTCTCTCGAAGATGAACTGGTTTGACGCCATCTGTATTTCAGTGGGAACGGCAGGAACAGGAGGCTTTGGTGTTCTTAATTCCAGCTGTGGAGATTATACCTCCCTGCAGCAGTGGATCATCACCGTGTTCATGATTGCCTTTGGTGTAAACTTTTCCTTCTATTATCTGATCCTGTGTAAAAAAGCAAAGGTTGCTGTGAAGATGCAGGAGGTAAGAGGATATTTTCTGATCATCCTTACCGCCATCGGACTGCTGGTATGGAACAACAGAGGCATTATTCCGGAACTGGGCAACAATATCAGAATTGCAGCATTTCAGGTAGGCAGTATTATCACCACCACAGGCTTCTCAACGGCGGACTTTAATCAGTGGCCGGAGCTGTCCAAGATGATCCTGCTGATGCTGATGCTGATCGGTGCCTGTGCAGGAAGTACAGGAGGCGGTATGAAGGTATCCCGTATTATCCTGATGGTGAAGAGTGTAAGAAAAGAGGTACAGTCCATCGCCCATCCAAGATCTGTGAAAAAGATCAAAATGGACGGTCAGGTGGTGGAGGAGGAGGTTCTTCGAACCCTGAACGTGTTTATCATCACATACCTGATCATTTTCGGCATCTCATTGCTGCTGATTAGCTTTGATGAATTTACCCTGGAAACAAATTTCTCAGCAGTGGCGGCTACCCTGAACAACATCGGACCGGGACTTGGTCTGGTGGGCCCCACCAGCAATTACATGTTCTTCAGCCCGATCTCCAAGTTCGTGCTGATCATCGACATGCTGGCAGGAAGACTGGAACTGTTCCCGATTCTGCTGCTGATGCTTCCAAGTACCTGGAAAAGTAAATAATATGGCAGATCTGCCATGAAAATAAGTTCTGCCGGAATATGCTGTTCCGGCAGAATGTGAAAGAGGAGAACTATTATGAGCAACTGGAGAGACAATGTACGTAAAGTGGTACCCTATGTTCCGGGAGAGCAGCCGAATCAGCCGGACATGATCAAGCTGAACACAAACGAGAATCCCTATCCGCCGGCACCGGGAGTGAAAGAGGCACTGGAGCAGTATCCGGTGGATCGTCTTCGACTGTATCCGGACCCAACTGCATCTGTGCTGGTGAATGAGATTGCTTCCTATTACGGTGTGAAGCCATCCCAGGTATTTGTGGGCGTGGGTTCTGATGATGTGCTGGCAATGGCATTTATGACCTTCTTTAATTCTGAGACACCGATTCTGTTCCCGGATATCACCTATTCCTTCTATGATGTATGGGCAGAGGAGTTCCGTATTCCTTACACCCGCATTCCACTGGATGAGAATTTCTGCATCAATCCGGCAGATTACAGATGCAAAAACGGAGGAATCATCTTCCCGAACCCCAATGCACCAACCGGTGCAGAGCTGTCCCAGGCAGCCATCGAGGAGATCCTTCAGGCAAACCCTGATGTGGTGGTGATCGTGGATGAGGCCTATGTGGATTTCGGTGCAGAATCAGCCCTGCCTCTGCTGGAAAAATACGAGAATCTTCTTGTTGTTCAGACCTATTCCAAATCCAGATCCATGGCAGGAATGCGTATCGGCTACTGCTTTGGTAACGAGGAGCTGATCTCTTACCTGAATGATGTGAAATATTCCTTTAACTCCTACACAATGGATCAGCTGACCATCGTAACAGGTGCAGCAGCCATCAAGGATGATGCTTATTTCAGAGAGACCACCGGTAAGATCGTGGAGACTCGTGAGTGGGCAAAGGAGGAGTTCACAAGACTGGGCTTCCGTTTTGCAGATTCCAAGGCAAACTTTGTGTTTGTTACCCATGAGAAAATGCCGGCGAAGGAGATCTTCCAGGCCCTCAGGGAGAAGCACATCTATGTGAGATACTTTAATAAAGACAGGATTGACAACTACCTGCGTATCACCATCGGTACAAGGGAAGAGATGGAGGCATTATTTGCCGCACTGGAGGAGATCCTGGGATAAGAGGAAAAATCAACTGAGAAAAGGTGCTGTCGCAACAACCGTTGCGATGGCACCTTTTTCTTCTTACTTTTCTATATATACAACAATGATTCCCAGGGAAACCAGGATCAGAGCCAGCAGGCCATAGATACTGAAGGCCTGGTTCTGCTCTCCCAGCAGCAGGGCAGACAGGATCACTCCGATCACCGGATTACAGAAGCTGAACACGCTGATGCGGCTGACTGGATTGTGCTTCAGCAGAATACTCCAGAGGGTGTAGGCCACGGCAGAGATGCAGGCCATATAGAACAGCAGCAGGAAGGAGAGGGGAGTGGTCACGGTAAGGCGGCCTCCCATAAGGACTCCTGCCGCTGCAAGGATGAAGCCTCCCAGCATGAACTGGTAGCCGCAGAGCAGAAGGGGAGATTCCTTTTTGGAGTATCCCTTCACCATGCAGGAGGAAACTGCGTAGGAGGCAGAGGAGATCAGTACAAAGCCCTCGCCTCGCAGGGTCATGGATCCGGTGAGGGAGGTGCCGGCTGTGGTGATCAGTACAACACCGGCAAAGCCGATGAGACATCCCAGAAGCTTCTTCAGTGTCAGGGTTTCGTAGCGGAAGAATACAGCTGCAAAAACAAGGGTGAAGAAGGTGCTGGCAGCAGTGATGATAGAGGATTTTACGCCGCTGGCATGGGCCAGTCCCACGTAGAAAAAGAAATACTGGATGATGGTCTGGAAAAGGGCCAGAACAGCAATGGGCATCAGGGCACTTTTTCCGGGAAGCAACAGTCTGCGGGCAGAAATGCTTCCGATAAGGATGACAAGAAAGCCTGCCAGAAAGAACCGACAGCCTGCAAACAGCAGCTGACTGGCAGTGTCCTCGGAGCCTACGCAGAACAGACGGTATCCGATCTTAACGCAGGGAAAGGCGCTTCCCCACAGGGAACAGCACAGAAGAGCAAGCACAAGAACCACCGGGGTACGGGTCAGAATATTTTTTTTCATAACAACCTCCTGAAAAAAGAATAGGAGAACAGACTGTTCACAGGTCTGTTCAAAAAAGAGGCTGACCGTTATTTCGGTCAGCCTCTCTATTATAGCATAGTTGGTGAACAGTGGAATACTGTTACTATTCGATTGTTCCTCCCTGCTCTTTTTACAGTGGAGGTATCAGCATTTCACAGGAAATGGAATCCATCACCTGTAAGTTGCTTTTGATGAATTAGAACAGACCAGTGATCTTTCCTGTCTCATCAACGTCGATCTTCTCAGCAGCAGGAACTTTTGGAAGTCCAGGCATGGTCATGATCTCTCCTGTAAGAGCTACGATGAAGCCTGCACCTGCAGAGATCTTCAGGTTACGTACAGTTACCTCGAAGTCTTTTGGTGCGCCCAGTTTAGTCTGATCATCTGTCAGAGAGTACTGAGTTTTAGCCATACAGATCGGGCACTTGTCAAATCCAAGATCGGTAAGCTCTTTAGCCTGTTTCTGAGCATTAGCTGTAAGAACTACTTTGGATCCGCCGTAGATCTTCTGAACGATGGCATTCAGTTTGTCTTCGATTGTTCCGTCCAGCTCGTATGCGAATGTGAAGTCGTTAGGCTGCTCGCAGAGACGTACAACCTCCTCTGCCAGTGCTACGCCGCCTTCGCCACCTTTTGCCCAAACCTCGGACAGGCGAACGTTAACGCCAAGCTCTTTACATTTAGACTCAACAAGATCAAGCTCTGCTTTTGTATCTGTTGGGAATGCGTTGATAGCAACTACACATGGAAGTTTGTAAACGTTTGTGATGTTGCTTACATGTTTCAGCAGGTTTGGAAGACCTTTCTCAAGAGCCTCAAGGTTCTCGTTGTTCAGATCTGCTTTTGGAACGCCGCCGTTGTATTTCAGAGCACGTACAGTAGCAACTACTACTACAGCACTTGGTTTCAGACCTGCCATACGGCACTTGATATCCAGGAATTTCTCTGCACCAAGGTCAGCACCGAATCCTGCCTCTGTTACAGTGTAGTCAGCAAGCTTCAGAGCCATCTTTGTAGCTGTTACAGAGTTGCAGCCGTGAGCGATGTTAGCGAATGGTCCACCGTGAACGATTGCAGGTGTTCCCTCAAGAGTCTGAACCAGGTTTGGTTTCAGCGCATCTTTCAGAAGAGCTGCCATAGCACCCTGTGCATTCAGATCACCAGCTGTAACAGGTTTCTGCTCAGATACTTTTCCTTTGGTGTATCCGATAACGATTCTTGCAAGTCTCTCTTTCAGATCTGTGATGTCGGAAGCCAGACACAGAACTGCCATGATCTCGGATGCTACAGTGATGTCGTATCCGTCCTCACGTGGGTTTCCGTTGGTCTTTCCGCCAAGTCCGTCAACTACGTTTCTCAGCTGACGATCATTCATATCTACACATCTTCTCCAGGTGATCTTTCTTGGATCGATGTTCAGAGCGTTGCCCTGGAAAATATGGTTGTCAATCATAGCTGCCAGCAGGTTGTTTGCTGCACCGATGGCATGGAAGTCACCTGTGAAGTGAAGGTTGATATCCTCCATTGGAACTACCTGTGCATAGCCGCCGCCTGCAGCGCCGCCCTTAACACCGAATACAGGTCCAAGGGATGGCTCACGAAGTGCAACCATAACTTTTTTGCCGATTTTTGAAAGTCCGTCAGCCAGACCTACAGATGTTGTTGTTTTTCCTTCTCCTGCAGGAGTTGGGTTAATTGCTGTAACAAGGATCAGTTTGCCGTTCTCAGCATCTGTCTCTTTCAGCAGATTGTAATCGATTTTAGCTTTGTAATTTCCGTACTGCTCCAGGTATTTTGGATCGATACCTGCTTTTTTAGCAATCTCGGTGATGTGCTGCATTGTGCACTCCTGTGCGATCTCAATGTCTGATTTGAAACCCATATACTATCTCCTTTCTGCGGTCGACGCCGCATACCACCATCCTGGGCTTACCACACCCTCTACACACAAATTTATATATGGTAAAAAAAAACAGCATTTGCCTCTACACACACAAATACTGCCCAGACGGTCGGCCTTCAAGTTCTGTTCCCCTGTGGTCATCTATCCACTCATCCGTCAGTACACAGAACCAATTCTTAATTACAGGATAAGTATAGCATCAGATAGTGGCTTTGGCAAGAAAAATACTAAATTTTTGAATTAATTTACTGGTTTTTCAGATAATTATTACAAATAGGAAGTAGCAGACTGATTTCAAAAGGATGAAATAAATTACAGAATTATTACAAAGTATGTAAAATTCTCTTGCGCCTCAGACAGATCTGTGTTAGTATGTAACCGTTGAAAATGTTTCAAAATTATTACGAAGTTAATTTTTAATGGGAGAAATCACATGAGAAAAAGAAATATGATGACACGTAAATACATGGCTCTTGGCTTAGCTGTGATGATGGGCTTCGGTTCAGTTGTTTCTGTTAACGCTGACCAGGCAGCCATCGATGCAGCAAGGGCAGAGGCAGCAGCAACTGCAGAGATGCAGGCAGCGGTTGAGTCCAGCATCTACAGCCTGGAGACACAGAAGAATGAGGTTCTGGGTCAGCTGGATGATGTTGAGGTAAAACTTGTAACAACTATCGCAGCAATCAATGCCCTGACAGAGCAGATTGCAGTTAAAGAGGCAGAGCTGGAAGTAACAACTGCAAACCTGGCAGCAGCTGAGGAGCAGAAGGCAGTTGAGTACAAGGCAATGAAGAAAAGAATTCAGTACATCTATGAGACCGGCGGAGATGCAGGCTGGGCTACCATCCTTCTTGAGGAGAGCAGCATTTCTGATTTCCTGAATCAGGTTGAGTACACTCAGAAGATGTATTCCTATGACAGAGAGTGTCTTGAGAACTATGCAGCAATTGTTCAGCAGGTAACTGACCTGAAAGCACAGCAGTCCTTAGAGAAGGCTGAGCTGGAGGAGGCAAGAGCCGGTGAGCAGGAGCAGGAGGCATATCTTGAGCAGCTGAAGGCAGAGCTGAGAGCTACCAGCGACAACTACGATGCACAGCTGGCAGAGTGTGCAGCACTGGCTGCTGAGTATCAGGAGATCCTGAATCAGCAGAATGCAGAGATCGACAGACTGATCGAGGAGCAGGCAGCAGAGATTGCCCGTCAGCAGGCAGAGGCAGCAAGAATTGCAGCTGAGAATGAGGCGGCTCAGAGAGCAGCAGCAGAGGCAGCAGCAGCACAGGCAGCAGCTGAGCAGGCAGCAGAGATCGCCCGTCAGGAGGCTTCCAATGCAGCAGCACAGCAGGCAGCTGTAGAGGCGGCACAGCAGGCAGCAGCAGCACAGCA
>JAUNCZ010000044.1:12169-23228 GCA_030526405.1 Lachnospiraceae bacterium
CACCGGCACCATCTGCACCGGCACCAGCGCCATCTGCACCATCAGGAAACACTGCACTTGGTCAGCAGATTGTTAACACAGCGCTTCAGTACGTTGGATACCCATATGTATACGGTGGAAACAGCCTTACAGGTGGTATTGACTGTTCCGGATTTACACAGCAGATCTACAGAATGTTCGGAATCAGCCTTCCAAGATCCTCCGCAAGCCAGAGAAGTGTAGGATATGCAGTATCCTATGCAGAGGCACAGCCTGGAGATCTGATCTGCTACAGCGGTCATGTAGCAATCTACATGGGTGGCGGAGCTATCGTTCATGCAAGTAACGAGATCAACGGTATCTGCGTATTCAACAATGCGAACTACAGACCAATCGTTTCTGTAAGACGTCTTGTTTAATTCCATATCAGAAAAGCTTCAGAAGGTCGTCGGAAGATGACCTTCTTTTTTGCATTTTCCTCATCAGTGTTCGGCGCATTTTTTTTCTGATTTTTCTACATATATTTTTTGCATTTTCTCCCGATTTCTCCCCTGTATTTCTTCTTCTCTTTCCACTGAAGTTCTGTCAGAATTCCGAAAAATCGGGCAAAATTCCGGATATTTCTGTGATAAGATATTTTGATTTATCTATTGACAAACACGCTATATAGTGTATAGGGTCTGTGTCGCATACAATATTTAGTCGAAATGCCATATTGATTTCCAAATGAGAATTGGCTATAATGTGAATCGTAGTTCGTCCGCAGAAGGCGGTGAACTGGGGAAGATGAATCATTGCCAAAGGCAGCAGTGGTTCATAAGTAAGTAGCGAAGCGGACTGACAAGGCCCGCTTTACCGGTACCGGCATAAGGGGTTAGGCCGGCAGCAATCTACTTTATATTGAGGAGAGAGAGATTATGAACATTATTAAAAGAAACGGATCAGAGGTTGAATTCGATCTTGATAAGATCATTGTTGCCATCACAAAGGCCAGCAATGCCTGTGAAACAAACAGACTGACAGCTGATCAGATTCAGGATATTGCTGAGTATGTTGAGTATAAGTGCTCAAAGATGAAGAGAGCAGTTTCTGTAGAAGAGATTCAGGATATGGTAGAGAACCAGATCATGTCCACCGGAGCTTTTGATATTGCCCGTCGCTATGTTCGCTATCGTTATCAGAGAACGCTGGTTCGCAAGGCAAACAGCACAGATAACAGAATCCTTTCTCTGATCGAGTGTAACAATGAGGAGGTAAAACAGGAGAACTCCAACAAGAATCCTACTGTAAACAGCGTACAGCGTGACTATATGGCAGGAGAGGTCAGCCGTGACCTGACAAACCGTATCCTGCTGTCCCAGGAGATCGTGGATGCGGACAAAGAGGGTATCATTCACTTCCATGACAGCGACTATTTTGCCCAGCATATGCACAACTGTGATCTTGTAAATCTGGAGGATATGCTGCAGAACGGAACTGTGATCAGCGAGACCATGATCGAGAAGCCCCACAGCTTCTCCACTGCCTGCAATATTGCCACACAGATCATTGCACAGGTTGCCTCCAGCCAGTACGGCGGACAGAGTATCTCTCTGACTCATCTGGCACCATTTGTGCAGGTATCCCGTGAGAAGATCCGTAAGGAAGTACAGGAGGAGATGCAGTTCCTGAGCTTTGCTGCTACAGAGGAGCAGATTTCCGATATCGTGGAGAAACGTCTCCATGCGGAGATTGAGAAGGGTGTACAGACTCTGCAGTACCAGGTGGTGACTCTGATGACCACCAACGGACAGGCACCATTTATCACCTTCTTTATGTATCTGAACGAGGCGAAGAATGAGCAGGAGAAGAAGGATCTGGCTCTGATCATCGAGGAGACTCTGAAGCAGAGATACCAGGGCGTGAAGAATG
This sequence comes from Lachnospiraceae bacterium, assembly GCA_030526405.1. GTDB lineage: Bacteria > Bacillota > Clostridia > Lachnospirales > Lachnospiraceae > JAKSRN01. The sequence goes on from JAUNCZ010000044.1 coordinate 14,060, forward strand.
AGGCCGGAGTATTTGTGACTCCTGCATTCCCGAAGCTGATCTATGTGCTGGAGGAGGACAATATCACAGAGGACTCCCAGTATTACTATCTGTCTGAGCTGGCTGCAAAATGTACAGCCAAAAGAATGGTTCCTGACTATATCTCAGAGAAGGTTATGAAATCCCTGAAGGTGGATGAGAACGGAGATGGAAACTGCTACACCTGCATGGGCTGCAGAAGCTTCCTGACTCCATATGTGGACGAGAACGGAAAGGCTAAATACTATGGCCGTTTCAACCAGGGTGTTGTAACCATCAACCTTGTTGATGTAGCCTGCACCGCCTGCATCGACGGCAAGAATGAGGCCCGCTTCTGGGAGGTTCTGGAGGAGCGTCTGGAGCTCTGTCACAGAGGTCTTCGTGCCCGCCATGAGCGACTGAAGGGAACTCTTACTGACGCAGCACCGATCCTGTGGCAGTACGGAGCACTGGCCCGTCTGAAAAAGGGAGAGACCATCGATTCCCTGCTTTACGGAGGATACTCCACACTGTCCCTGGGCTATGCCGGCCTCTGGGAGTGTGTCTATGCGGTAACAGGCAAAAAGCTCACTGAGAAAGAGGGTGAGGAGTTCGGTCTTCGCGTGATGGAGAAGCTGAACGAGGCCTGTGCAAAATGGAAGGCTGCTGAGAATATCCACTATTCTCTGTACGGAACTCCACTGGAGTCCACCACCTACAAGTTCTCCAAATGTCTGCAGAAGCGCTTCGGAATCATCCCGGGCGTTACGGATAAGAACTATATTACAAACTCCTATCATGTACATGTAACAGAGGAGATCGATGCTTTTGAGAAGCTGGCTCTGGAGAGCAAATTCCAGGCTCTGTCCCCAGGTGGTGCCATCAGCTATGTTGAGGTTCCAAACATGCAGGATAACATCGAGGCAGTTCTGAAGATCATGCAGTTCATCTATGACAACATCATGTATGCAGAGCTGAACACAAAGAGCGATTTCTGCCAGGTTTGCGGTTATGACGGAGAGATCCGCGTAATCGAGGATGAGAACGGAAAACTGGTTTGGGAGTGTCCAAACTGCAAGAACCGTGATCAGGACAGAATGAACGTGGCAAGAAGAACCTGCGGCTACATCGGTACCCAGTACTGGAATCAGGGAAGAACCCAGGAGATCAAGGAAAGGGTTCTGCATCTGTAATTCTGTGGTGCAGACAGATTAATATAAGAAATAAATGAAATGGAACAGCGCAGTGTGAGAATTGTTTTTCACACTGCGCTGTTTGATGTCATTTTGGGGATTGATTTTATAAGTAAAACAAAGGCCTGTGCATTTTCGTACAGGCCTTTGTTTTGCAGGGAAATATCCATCTGCTTTATTGTGTTTCAGAATCAGTTTGCTCGTTTCATACGGCTGTTGTAGCAGGCCATCAGCAGGGATGCGGCTGCTGCGATACAGAGAAGTACAAAGCCTGCCCGTAAGGATGCTGCACTGGCGATGAAGCCCACCAGGGAAGGGGAGATTACGGCACCGATGCTGGAGATCAGCACGTAGTAGCCCATGCTGGTGGGATAGCGGGAGAATACATCTCCTGCGTTGGAGACGATGGTTCCGTACATGCCGGACATGCCCAGTCCCAGACCGATGGTGGCGATCATCATGGTGATCAGTGTATGGCTGGACACCAGCATCACTGTAAAGACCAGCTGAAGGGCAGTCATCAGAAGCAGCATATTTTTGGTGGCCATGCGTTTGGCCAGAATGCTGCAGGAGGTTCGGCCTGCCAGCAGAGCGATCCAAAGAGCAGAGGTGATCAGCTGTGCGGAGGTGTCTGTCATCACATTGGAATCAATGAAGTAGGTGGTGACCCAGCTCATGGCGGAGCTCTCCACAAACTGATACAGGAAAGCCATGATCAGGCTGATGACAAACAGCTTTTCGGTGAAGAAGCCAAGGGATCCGGAGCCTCCTTTTTCAGAGGAATTGCCCCTTTCGTAGATGGAATTATCCAGCTTCATGGGAAGCATCAGGAAGATACCGATAACAGCCACGATCACAGAGATCAGCACCGGCAGCTTCCAGCCGGTGGCATCCACTCTGGAGCTGAACAGCACCACAATGGGAGCCAGACAGGCACCGATGGCAAAGAATACATGCAGCAGGTTTAAGGGCCCGGCATCGCCATCTGATAATACGGTTACGATCTGATTGTTGTAGGTGGTGACACCGCCCTTGTCGATTCCGATGATGAACATGGAGGCCAGGAGGCAGATGGGATTACCGGAAACCAGCAGCAGTCCCATTCCCACCGCCAGGGCAGTGATGATCATCAGGAAGGATCGCTTCAGACCGAAATACAGGGGCATGTAGCCGGACAGCAGTCCGAAGATGGCGTACCCGATAAAAGTCACTGATAGCAGCATGCCGCTGACCTGATAGCTGATGTTGTAATAGCTTTGCAGGGCAGGAAGAACAGATCCCAGCATGATCACTGCAAGACCCTGGGCAAAATAGGCATAGTAGGTATTGCAGACTACATAGGCATTGTCTTTTCCAATTCGTTTGAAAAAGCTCTGTTTTTGTTCACTCATTGTGTTTGTCTTACTCCTTTCATGGCTCAAAGCCGTTTTCCATAGTAGCACGCTCCTTTGCCTGATTCCACTATAATATGAATAAATTTTCATGTGAGATAGAGTTTTTTGTTTTCCTGTGTCATAATAGAGAGAAGTGAGGTGTGCGCCAGTTCGGCGCTAGATATATAACTGGTGGGAATCCAGTCTGGTAAGACTTAGCAAGTCGCCAGTACCGAGTCCTTGGAGCACCAAAGGCTAACAATGGTGTTTAAGCGTAGGACAGGGAACAGGAACGCCGTAATGCGAAAGCGTGAAGTGATTGAGCTCCGTTAAAACTATCGATTGTGTGGGGTGGTCTGCTACCTCCTTGGGTCACCAACAAGGATTAGTCGTTACCGCAAGACTATGAAAACACACCGGAGTCCTAGAGCATGGCATACCTGATATTGTTATATCCAGCGTACCTGGGAGGCCTGGATGGTTCTGGACATGAGCCAGTAGGGAGTATCGGCCAATGCAATGGTGAGTACGAACGAAGACCATCGAGGAGTCGGATTCGCCCATAGTACTGACGAAGGAAGTAATGACTCTGGAGGGAAGGGGCGAACAATAAGTTGCTTTTGCTGACAAAACATAGGAAGCACAGGAGGCAATCATTCTATGGAAAAAGAGAAAGCAGAAATAGCCAGTCTCGTAGAGAAATATGGCAGGATTCAGTCGTTGATGAAATACGTCAACAGTGACACTCTAAAGGAGTCCTACAGCAAACAACCAAAAGGGAAAGCAGTAGGAGTGGACGGAGTAACCAAAGAACAATATGGAGAGAACTTAGAAGAAAACATAGAGAATCTTCTAGTCAGAATGAAGAAGTTTTCCTATAAGCCCTATCCAGTACGCAGAGCCTATATACCAAAAGGCAATGGGAAAATGCGTGGTCTGGGTATTCCGTCATTCGAGGACAAAGTGGTGCAAGGTGTCTTTAAGGAGATATTGGAAGCGATTTACGAGCCAAAATTCAAAGAATTTTCTTTTGGGTTTCGCCCTAACAGAAGTTGTCACGATGCAATTCAGAGAGTAAACAAACATATCATGGCAGATAAAGTCAATTATATCTTAGATGCTGACATCAAAGGTTTCTTTGACAATATCGACCATGAATGGATGATTAAATTTCTGGAGCATGACATAGCCGATAAGAACATCATTCGATACATCAAGCGGTTCTTGATAGGCGGAGTCATGGAAGACGGAAAGCGACTGGAAACAGATTCGGGAACAGTGCAGGGCGGGCTGATATCGCCAGTGCTGGCAAATGTGTACCTGCATTACACACTTGATACATGGTTTGACTATGTAAAGAAATATGAGTTCAAGGGCGAAATGTATATGGTACGCTATGCAGATGATTTTGTATGTCTGTTTCAATACGAGAACGAAGCACAAAGGTTCTATCAGCTTCTGATTGAAAGACTGAAGAAATTCGGTCTGGAAATCGCAGAGGATAAAAGCAGGATACTGCCCTTTGGCAGATACAAGGGAACAAAGGAGTCCTTTGATTTTCTTGGCTTTACGCACTACAATGCGACAAGTCACTGGGGCAAGTACTGTGTACTGCATAGAACAGGCAAGAAGAAGCTGAAAATGAAAAGAGAAGCAGTCAAGAAATGGTTATGGGAGCATATGCACGAAAGCATAGCTGATACCATAGAAGCGTTGAATGTGAAACTAACAGGGCATTACAGATATTACGGAATCTACGGGAATTATATAGGAGTACAGAAGTATTATAAGTATGTCCGGCAAGAGCTATGGAAAAGTAAGAGACGCAGAGACCAGACGTATTGGCTGACGTGGAGAAAATATATGAATATCTTGAAGATACACCCACTGGAGTATCCGAAGATATATCTGAAAAGTGCTTATTAGGTGAATGGCTTATTGAAGAGCCGTATGCCTTAATAGGGCACGTGCGGTTCTGTGAGGGGCTTTTGAGACTTGAACCTCTCATCGCAAAAGAATATAGATGAAAGGAAGTGAAAAGTCGAGACAAAGTCTACTCGACGAGCCTATGTATTATGGTATGATCAAGAATAAGGATGTGGCCAACGGAAAAGGTGTCCGTGTCACATTGTTTGTGTCCGGCTGCAGAAATCACTGCAAGGGCTGTTTTCAGCCGGAAACCTGGGATTTTGAGTACGGACAGCCCTTTACCCAAGAGACAGAGGAGGAGATTCTTTCCATGCTCTCTCCCGGGTATATTGATGGTCTGACACTGCTGGGAGGAGATCCCTTTGAGCCGGAAAACCAGAGGGTGCTTCTGCCCTTTATAAAGAAGGTAAAGGAGCATTTTCCAGAGAAGAATATCTGGGCCTTTACAGGATATCTGTATGAGACGCTGCTGGGGGGAGAAGCCCATCCCTGCAGTGAGGAGACGGAGGAAATGCTGGCACTGATGGATGTGCTGGTGGACGGTCCCTTTGTGGAGGAGCAGAGGAATCTGGCTCTGCGGTTCCGGGGAAGCGAAAACCAGAGACTGATCGATCTGAATGCCACAAGGAAGACGGGAGAGATCCAGCTGATACCGGACAGAAAACGGGATACGATCTACGATTGATGGAGACAGAGGCAGCGGAAATGCAGTGGAAAAATGCAGGACTGCTGCGGAAATACCCGTTCAAAAGAGAACAATATAATGATAGAAGGATGGAAATGCAATGGCAGTTTACACAGAAACAAAAACCTATAAAACAAGAGCCCATATGGGCATGATCGATGTGACTGGAGATTTTCAGGCAGCAGTATCCAACGGCTGCCGTGAGAAGGGCATGAAGAGCGGCATCATCACCGGCTTTACCACCGGCGGTGTGGCAGCCCTGACCACGCTGGAGTTTGAGCCTGGCATGGTAAATCACGATCTGAAAGCGGCGCTGGATGAGATCTCTCCCTACCGTGATGAGAGGGGCAATGTGATCCACTATGAGCATCACAATACCTGGCACGATGACAATGGGTCCTCCCATATCAAATCTGCCATCCTGTCACCATTTATCACCATTCCCTTTGTGGATGGACGCATCACCATCGGACCATGGCAGAATCTCACACTGGTGGAGTGTGACACAAGAAACCGTGTCCGTGACATTGTCTTCCAGGTAATGGGTGAGTAAAGGGGATCACAGCTGCCCGTCTGTGGCTGCAAGAAGCTGTTTCCTGTTTGCGTCATCCGAAGTTCTGGGTGAGCAAAGGGAAAATGGTTGTAGTTTCGATAATATAAAGAAAAGCATTGACAAGTTCAGTAAATAACGTTATTTTATTGTGGTAACGCAATATAGAAAGACAAGAAGAACCTCGCAGGAGATGGCAGATGGCCAACCGAAGAAGATTAAACTTTCAGGTGCATGGGAACATGTGAGACTGCAGAGGGGATTGTACTCTGGAGAAGCTTCTGGGCAGCAGTACTGCAGACAGAAGGGCCGAAGGGGCAAGGGAAGAACCCGAATCTCTCAGGCAAAAGGACAGAGAAGCATGCCGCATCCTATATTCTGTGACGTAATCCGCGGAGGGAAGCCGAGAGGGTTCCAGTGGATATGGTTGAATATTCTGTTATTGGATTGAACAGACAGAATCAGGATTGTCGGCAGAAATATGCTTTTTTTCACCGGAGTATCAGAGATGGTATTCCGGTTTTTTTGTTTTCTTTCTATTTATCGCGATATGCGAGTAAAAAAATGCAGGAGGGAGATAATAATGGAAGCATTTACCGCATTACTTGTAAAAATTGATGACCTGGTCTGGGGCGTGCCGCTGATGGTACTGATCCTGGCAGGAGGATTGTTCCTGACCCTTCGTCTGAAGGTGCTGCAGATCAGAAAGCTGCCTCTGGCGCTGAAATGGATGCTGAAAAATGAAGCGGATGGAGAGGGAGAGGTTTCCTCCTTCGGAGCGCTGTGTACTGCGCTTTCTGCTACCATCGGAACCGGTAACATCGTAGGTGTTGCCACTGCTGTCTGTGCAGGTGGCCCTGGTGCTCTGTTCTGGATGATCGTAGCTGCCTTCTTTGGAATGGCTACTAAATTTGCTGAGGGTCTGCTGGCTGTTAAATATCGTGTGAAGGCCGGTGAGGGACATTACCTTGGCGGACCATTCTACTACATCGAGAATGGTATGGGAAAACAGTGGAAATGGCTGGCAAAAATGTTTGCTTTCTTTGGAGTACTGGTAGGACTTCTTGGAATCGGTACTATTACCCAGGTAAACGGAATCGCATCTGCTATTCATACTTTCTTTGATCCGGAGGATCTTCACACTGTAACTCTTCCTGTGATCGGAACTCAGTCCATCACAGTTCTGATTGCTGCAGTGCTGGTTTCCTTCTTTGTGGCACTGGTACTGATCGGAGGAATCAAACGTATCGCAGCTGTTGCTGAGATCATTGTTCCTTTCATGGCTGTGATCTACATTATATTTGCACTGTTCCTGATCCTGTTCAACATCACAAAGGTGCCAACCGCTGTTGTGACCATTGTTCAGGGAGCATTTAACCCAAGAGCTGTAACTGGTGGTATTGTTGGTTCTATGCTGGTTTCCATGAGAAGCGGTGTTGCCCGCGGTATCTTCTCCAACGAGGCTGGTCTGGGATCTGCTCCTATCGCTGCTGCTGCAGCTACCACAAAAGAGCCTGTTCGTCAGGGTCTTGTATCCATGACTGGTACATTTATCGATACCATCGTAATCTGTACCATGACTGGTCTGTCTCTTGTTATCACAGGAGCATGGCAGGTTGAGGGACTGCAGGGTGTGCAGGTAACTACCTATGCATTCCAGAACGGACTTCCTCTTCCTGGAAGAGTAACAGCCTTCATCCTGATGGTTTGTCTTGCATTCTTTGCTTTCACCACCATTCTTGGATGGGACTACTACTCTGAGAGATGTCTGGAGTACCTGACAAACGGAAATATGGGCATGGTACTTGGCTATCGCTGGCTGTACATCGTGGTTGTATTTATCGGACCGTTCCTTACTGTATCTGCTGTATGGACTATTGCTGATATCGTAAACGGACTGATGGCTATTCCTAACATGATCGCAATCTTCGCCCTCAGCGGTGTGGTTGTGAAAGAAACAAAAGATTTCTTTAAACGACTGAATAATAATCAGATCTAATGTATAATGGACGCAGGTCTCCCTGGGAGACCTGCGTTTTTCTCATAGTTAAAAAAAGGAGAACAGAAGATGAATGATTTAATTTTACGTGGCAATTTTCATACACATACCTGTCTTTGTGACGGAGTCAATACTCCGGCGGAGGTGGCAGATAAGGCCTTTGAGCTGGGCTTTGAGATTCTTGGTTTTTCCGGTCATATGGATCCGGATATCCACATGGAGCTGCCGGAGTACCTCCGGGCAGTGAAGCAGCAGCAGGACAGATATGAAGGAAGAATGGAGATCCTCTGCGGTATTGAGCTGGATCATTTTTATGTGGAGGAGGTATTTGGAGCAGACTGGGAGGGAAGCTATGTGCCTCTGTGTATAAAGTCTGCAGAGGGAAAGACTTCTGTGGATAACACTGACCTGACAGAGGAGTTGCTGGCACCTCTGGATTATGTGATCGGTTCCTCCCATTTTATTAGGACCGGGGATGGGACTCTGATTCCGGTGGATTATGAGATGGAGAAGCTCTCAGAGGGGTGTGAGCGGTATTTTGACGGGGATTATTATAAGATGGCCGCTGCCTATTATGAGCAGGAGGCCCAGGTATACACAGATACCCATTGCACCTTTGTGGGACATTTTGATCTCATTACCCGCTTCAACGACGGGGAGCATTTTCTGGATGAGGAAGACCACCGCTACAGGGATGCAGCTCTCACCTCCATGGAGCATCTGGTCCGTCAGGGTGTGCCCTTTGAGATCAACTGCGGAGCGGTGAACAGGGGACGAAAGAAGGAGTTTTACCCCAATCAGTTCCTTCTGAAGAATCTGAAGGAATTTGGGGGAGAGATCATCATTAACTCCGATGCCCATCATATGGATCTGCTTTCAGGGGCATTTTCTGAGGCGCTGGCAGCGGCAGAGGCAGCGGGCTTTACCCATGTAAATATACTGACAAAGAAGGAGACAGGAAAACTGCAGCTGCAGCCGGTTGAAATCTGATAAAATGAAGAAAAGCTGACGGAGGGCGCGACCAGGTGCGTCCTGAATACCAGAAAGGCATCGGAAACCATGTTCGTCATGGTTACCGGTGCCTCTTTTGTGGAGTTAGGGAGAAGATATGCAGCGGAAAATAGAGAAACAGGGAAATCCGATGCCTGTGGGATCAGGAAAGGGAGAAGGGAGGCATCGGAAATCGCAGAGACAGGGAAAAGCGATGCTAAGAAATGCAGGAACAGAGGTGGATTCTCTTTATTTTTTTTTTATAAAAGAAATTAGCACTCATCTCTTGACAGTGCTAACAACCGGGTTTATATTGGGGGCGTAAGGAGGATTTCTACTTTCAGAAGGAATACACCGAGGCGTACCTGAAAGAATATTTCATAAAAGAAGTAAAGGAAATCGGCTCAATCACAAATTCTGTGGGATTTAGGATTCCTCTCATAGCTCCGACGG
>JAUNCZ010000045.1 GCA_030526405.1 Lachnospiraceae bacterium
GTGTTAAGCACGCCGCCAGCGTTCATCCTGAGCCAGGATCAAACTCTCATTAAAAAATTTGAACCAGGATCAAAATCAACTTCTAGCTAATTTCTATCCTATTACTGTTTTAAAGGATCTTTCGATCATTCAAGAATGTTTTAAAGTGTTTTCTCACTTTTCATTTTGAATTTTCGAGGATGTGTTTTACTGTTCAGTTATCAATGTTCGTTGCTGTTGTTTGCGACAGCTCATTTAGATTATCACATCTTTTGTAGCTTGTCAACAACTTTTTTATTTATTTTTGTGCTGTTTGCTCGAACTCAATCGGCATTTGCGACAACTCGTTTAGATTATCACAATCATCAGCACTTGTCAATAACTTTTTTCATTTAATTTAGAAGCGGAGAAAGAGGGATTTGAACCCTCGCGCCGCGCGAACGACCTACACCCTTAGCAGGGGCGCCTCTTCAGCCACTTGAGTATTTCTCCGAATGCCTAAATTATGAAAAATATTTAGTTGCGTCATTTGTGACGCTTTCTGTATTATACAAAACGAAAAATCTATTGTCAACAACTTTTTCCAATTTTTTTATTTTTCCTTTTTTACAGAAAATAGAAGCAAATCAACACAGTATGCATCGCGAACTACATCAGTAATCAAACCACTGCAAGCAGTCCCCGGACGAAGACGGGGGAAAGAGGGATTCCCGCTTATTATCCTAAAATGAATATGCTCCCTTCCAGATGGACAAGTATAAACTACTTACCTCGCTACTGGAAGGGAGCATCTCGAAGATATCTTCTGATTCTTAAAATTCTGATCTAGCCAGTCACCTCTGTTATTGGCAACTGTTTATTTTGCATACTGTCTGATGGCTGTCTCGTAGAGATTATTTCCCTCTCTGTCAGCGATGACAATAACAGGAAGGTTCTCCACAGTAAGTTTTCTGATGGCCTCGGTTCCCAGATCCTCGTAGGCGATCACTTCTGCTTCTTTGATACATTTTGACAGAAGGGCACCTGCTCCTCCCACTGCTGCAAAATACAGACCCTTATTGCGTACCACAGAATCCAGTACCTCTTTTGTACGTTTTCCTTTACCGATCATTCCCTTCAGACCAAGATCCATCAGCTTCGGAGCATACTTATCCATACGTGAGGCAGTTGTTGGTCCTGCAGAACCGATTACCCGTCCCTCCCTTGCAGGGGATGGTCCCATGTAATAGATTACATTGTCCTTCAGATCGATGGGCAGCTCCTGTCCCTGGTCCAGGGCATCCTGCATTCTCTTATGGGCAGCATCACGGGCGGTGTAGATTACACCGCTGATATATACGTAGTCTCCTGCTCTTAAATCACAGATTTCTTCCTCAATAAGAGGAGCATGAATGTGTTTGTTCATCTTTCTTCTCCTCCTTACAGTACAGTTACTGCATGTCTGTTTACATGACAGCACATATTTACAGCCACCGGAAGTCCCGCAATATGGGTAGCATAGGTGTTGATGTTTACTGCAAGGGCAGTCATACGTCCACCCAGTCCGCCTGGTCCGATTCCCATGCAGTTGATCTTCTCAAGAAGCTCCTCCTCCATCTCTTTTACATATGGGATGTCAGAATGGGCATCTACAGGCCTGGAAAGAGCCTGTTTTGCCATAAGGGCAGCCTTCTCAAAGGTGCCTCCGATACCTACACCTACTACTACAGGAGGGCATGCATTAGGTCCCGCATCACGGACTGCCTCCAGAATAGCCTCTTTTACGCCTTCAATTCCCTGGGCAGGTTTCAGCATAAATACTCTGGACATATTCTCGCTTCCAAATCCCTTTGGAGCTACGGTGATCTTTACCTGCTCTCCCGGAACGATGGAGTAATGAATAACAGCCGGGGTATTGTCTTTTGTATTTTCACGGATCAGAGGATCTCCAACAACGGATTTTCTTAAAAATCCTTCCACGTATCCCTGGCGAACCCCCTCATTGATAGCATCCTCCAGATTTCCGCCCTCAAAATGAACCTCCTGGCCGATTTCCATGAAAACCACAGCCATTCCTGTATCCTGGCAGATGGGGATCATATCCTCTCCTGCAATCTTCAGATTTTCCTGCAGCTGCTGAAGAATCTGTTTTCCAAGGGGAGACTCCTCCAGCTCCACTGCCTCCTTCATTCTCTTGTCCATATCAGGGGCAAGGAAATGATTTGCAGAAATACACATCTCACGGATGCTTTCTGTTACCTTATCCACATGAATTGTTCTCACTTTTTTTCCCTCTTTTTGTATTTTTATATCACAGCCCGCCTCCGGTACCGCATATCTTTCTTATCCCCCGCTTCTGGCGCTTTATGCGCCTGAAGCGGGGGATCTTTTCAAAAAATTATAAACAGATGATTCTTATTCCTCTGTGTTCTCCTGGGCATCTGCTTCTGCAGCGTCTAAAAGTTGCTGAACCTCTTCCGGAAATCCTGCCTGATCAGCAGCGGACTCTGGCATCTGTACTTCAGCAGACTGCTCCTCTGCGTTTCCCTCTGTAGAGACAGTCTCTGAAATCTCGCCCTCTTCTCCGTTTTCAGCATTTTCCTCATCCGGATTCTTCTCACGAACCTTGGCAATGGTAGCCACATTGACATTTTCAGCCACATTCATCAGCTTGACACCGGATGTAATACGGCCAATGACAGAGATATCACTGCAGGCAATACGAATGATAATACCCTCATCTGTAATCAGCATTACCTCATTGTCGTTATTGACAGCCTTGACGCCCACCACTTCACCGGTTTTCTCTGTGATACGATAGCATTTCACACCCTTGCCGCCGCGGCCCTGAACAGAGAATTCACCCATGGTGGTTCTCTTTCCGTAACCCTTGGCAGTTACAAAGAGCATGCAGTCGCCCTGGCAATCCAGCTGCATTGCCACAACCTCATCCCCCTGATCCAGAGAAATACCTCTGACACCCATGGATGCTCGTCCTGTGGCACGGACATCGGTCTCCTTAAAACGGATACACATACCCATCTTTGTAACAAGAAGGATATTCTTGGATGCATCTGTGAATTTAACCTCGATAAGCTCATCATCCTCTGTCAGATTGATGGCGATGAGACCGGTTTTTCGCACATTTGCAAACTCCTTCACAGGAGTCTTTTTCACGATACCTTTTTTGGTAACCATAAACAGAGAACTCTTCTCATCGTACCCCTCTGTGGCCACCACTGCGGTGATACTCTCACCCGGCTGCAGCTGGAGCAGGTTGATGATCGCTGTTCCTCTTGCTGTTCTTGATGCCTCAGGAATCTCATATACCTTGATCCGGTACACACGTCCTGTGTTGGTAAAGAACATCATATAGTTGTGGGTATTTGTCATCAGCAGCTCATCGATATAGTCATTTTCAATGGTCTGCATGCCCTTGATTCCTCTTCCGCCTCTGTTCTGACTTCTGAAGTTATCAATGGTCATTCGCTTGATATAACCCTTTCTTGTCATGGCAATGACGGTATTCTCCCTTGGGATCATATCCTCTGTGGTGATATCGAGAATGTCATAGCCGATTCTTGTTCTTCTGTCATCTCCGTATTTCTCGGCAATGGCAGAAAGCTCTCCTCTGATCACGTTCAGCAGCATCTTTCTGTCTGCAAGAATCTCCCTGTACTCACGGATCTTCACCTGCAGCTCGTCATACTCGCCCTGGAGTCTGCTTCTTTCCAGACCTGTCAGAGCGCGGAGACGCATATCCACGATGGCCTGAGCCTGGGCCTCTGAAAATGCATAGGCCTGGATCAGATTCTCCTTCGCCTCCTGTGTATTGGCAGATGCGCGGATAATACGGATGATCTCATCGATATGATCCAGCGCCTTCAGCAGTCCATCTAAGATATGGGCTCTCTCTTCAGCCTTATTCAGATCGTATTTTGTTCTTCTGGTAACTACCTCTTCCTGGTGAGCCAGATAGTATTTCAGCATTTCCAGCAGATTCAGGACCTTTGGCTGGTTGTTGACCAGTGCCAGCATAATAACACCGAAGGTATCCTGCATCTGGGTATGTTTGTACAGCTTGTTCAGTACCACATTGGCATTGGCATCTCTTCTCAGCTCAATACAGATTCGCATACCCTCACGGTTGGAATGATCGTTGATGGCAGTAATACCATCGATTTTTTTATCACGTACCAGCTCTGCCATCTTCTCAATAAGTCTGGCCTTATTCACCATATAGGGCAGCTCTGTAACAATGATCTGACTCTTTCCGTTTGGAAGGGTCTCAATGTTACTGATGGCTCTGACACGGATCTTGCCTCGTCCGGTACGATAGGCCTCCTCGATGCCCATTCTTCCCATGATCTCGGCACCGGTAGGAAAATCCGGTCCCTTGATGATCTTCATAATCTCCTCAATGGTGGTGTCCTCATCCCGCTCCACGATATTGTCAATGATCTGGATCACTGCACCGATGGTCTCACGAAGATTGTGAGGTGGAATGTTAGTGGCCATACCTACAGCAATACCGCTGGTACCATTGACAAGAAGATTCGGATAGTGAGCAGGGAGAACCTTTGGTTCCCGCTCCGTATCATCAAAGTTCGGAACAAAGTCAACGGTATCCTTGTTGATATCTGCCAGCATCTCCATGGAGATCTTGCTGAGACGAGCCTCTGTGTATCGCATAGCCGCGGCACCGTCACCGTCCACAGAACCAAAGTTTCCGTGACCATCCACAAGGGGGTAACGGGTAGACCAGTCCTGGGCCATATTTACCAGGGCACCGTAGATAGAACTGTCACCGTGTGGGTGATATTTACCCATGGTGTCACCTACGATACGGGCACATTTTCTGTGGGGCTTATCGGGACCGTTGTTTAACTCGATCATGGAGAAAAGAATTCGGCGCTGTACCGGCTTCAGACCGTCCCTGATATCAGGCAGCGCACGGGAAGCGATTACGCTCATGGCATAGTCTATGTACGCTTCCTCCATTCTCTTCTTCAGATCCACATCCTCAATTTTATCAAACATGTTATCCTGCATAGTAATAAACCTTTCCGTTACAGTTCACGCAGTAATCGAACTGCAGCACTTTTCCGGAGGACTGCATACTACAGCCTCTTTTCACTCATCAGATGTCAAGATTCTTAACATCCTTTGCGCGTTCTTCAATAAACTCTCTTCTGGGTTCTACCTTGTCGCCCATCAGAGTGGTAAATGTAATATCCAGCTCGGAGGAATTCTCCTCATCCATATTTACACGGAGCAGAATTCTTCTCTCCGGGTCCATGGTGGTCTCCCAGAGCTGTTCTGCATCCATCTCACCCAGACCTTTGTATCGCTGGATCTTGTTGTTGCCGTCACGTCCCACCTCTGCCAGGATACGATCCAGCTCATCGTCACTGTAGGCATACCAGACTTTTTTGTTTTTCTCCAGCTTATACAGCGGTGGTTTCGCCAGATATACATGTCCCTGACGGATCAGCTCCGGCATAAAGCGGTACATAAATGTCAGCATCAGAGTGGCAATATGGGCACCGTCCACGTCCGCATCTGTCATGATGATGATCTTATCGTAACGGAGCTTTGAAATATCAAAATCCTCTTTGATTCCTGTACCAAATGCGGTGATCATGGCCTTGATCTCCGCATTGCCATAGATACGGTCCAGTCTTGCCTTCTCCACATTCAGGATCTTTCCTCGAAGAGGAAGGATGGCCTGGGTTGCACGGCTTCTGGCCGATTTTGCAGATCCACCCGCAGAGTCACCCTCTACGATGTAGATCTCACAGTTTTTCGGATCCTTGTCTGTACAGTCTGCCAGTTTTCCCGGAAGGGACATGCCATCCAGGGCAGACTTACGTCTTGTAAGATCCCTTGCCTTTCTTGCCGCCTCCCTTGCACGCTGGGAAAGAAGGGATTTGTCGATAATAGTTCTGGCAACAGTGGGATTCTGCTCCAGATACAGCACAAGATAATTGCTGAGGATATTGTCCACCGCACCCCTTGCTTCACTGTTTCCAAGCTTCTGCTTGGTCTGACCCTCAAACTGAGGATCCTCGATCTTAACACTGATAATGGCAGCCAGACCCTCACGGATATCCTCTCCGGTAAGGTTCGGTTCACTGTCTTTCAGCAGTTTATTCTTTCTTGCATACTCGTTGAAGGTCTTTGTCATGGCATTACGGAAGCCCACAATATGGGTTCCACCCTCAGGAGTATTGATATTGTTAACAAAACCATAGCAGTTCTCTGTATAGGAGTCGTTGTGCTGGAAGGCAACCTCCACGGACACACCGTCCTTGATTCCCTCGCAATATACAACCTCATCATACAGACCTGTTTTTGACTTGTTCAGATATTCCACAAACTCGCGGATTCCGCCCTCATAGTGGAATTCCCTTGTGATCTTCTCTTCTCCTCTGACATCATGGAGCACGATACGCAGTCCCTTTGTCAGAAATGCTGTCTCACGCATTCTGGTCTTCAGAATATCAAAATCGTAGACAGTCTCCTCAAAAATCTCCGGATCCGGAAGGAAGGTAACAGTTGTTCCTGATTCCTCCTCACTGCAGGTTCCGATCTCCTTCAGAGGATACATGGTTTTTCCACGCTCATATCTCTGCTGGTACACCTTTCCCTCCCTGCGGATGGTAACCTCCAGCCAGGTGGAGAGGGCATTTACAACAGAGGCACCTACTCCGTGGAGTCCTCCGGAAACCTTATATCCGCCGCCGCCGAATTTTCCTCCGGCATGCAGAACAGTAAAGACCACCTCCACAGCAGGAATTCCTGCCTTATGGTTGATGCCCACAGGGATTCCTCGGCCATCATCCCTAACGGTGATCGAATTATCTTCATTGATGGTAACATCAATATTTTTGCAGAAACCGGCAAGAGCCTCATCAACAGAGTTGTCAACGATCTCATATACCAGATGATGCAGACCCCTTGAAGAAGTGCTGCCGATATACATACCCGGACGTTTGCGCACTGCCTCAAGCCCCTCCAGAATCTGGATCTGGTCGGCACCGTATTCCTGTTTTTTTACCATATCTTCACTCATTTTTCTTCTCCCTGTTTGAATCCATACCTGAAATTTCCGAACAGATCGAGCCTCTGGTCACCCGAAAGATCCGATCAATGGGAAAGTCATTGTCCAGCAGATCGTCCATACCTGTACAGGTCACAAAGGTCTGAATATCCCGTATGCTGTCAAGAAGATATCTCTGACGGCTGCTGTCCAGCTCAGATAACACATCATCCAGAAGCAGCACCGGTGTTGTCTTAACAATACTGCGAATCATCCGGATCTCTGAAAGCTTCAGAGAAAGTGCTGCACTTCTCTGCTGCCCCTGGGACCCGAATTTTCTGATGTCGATGCCGTTGACCTGCACACAGATATCATCTCTGTGGGGACCTGCCGATGTTGTCTTATACCTCAGATCCTTTTCCCGATTAACGATCAGGCTTTCTTCAAACGCTTCAGCACTGGTATCCGGCTCATAGAGAATCCGAAATTCCTCTTTCCCGCCGGTGAGCTGACTGTGGATTTCACCACTGATTGTATTCAATTGATCAATAAAGGCGGCTCTGGCAGTGATCAGATTCTTTCCATAGCTGACCAGCTGCTCATCCCAGATGGGCAATGTTGCCCCAAGGGATGGGGAAAATGCCATATCCTTCAGCAGCTTATTTCTCTGGGTAAGAATCCTGTTGTAGGCAGACAGCTCACTTAAATACAGCTTGTTCAGCTGACACAGCTCACTGTCGATAAATTTTCTTCTCTCTGCAGGACCGTTTTTGATGATATTCAGATCCTCCGGAGAGAAAAATACAAAATTCACAATCCCGAACAGTTCAGATGCCTTTCGGATCGGAATTCCGTCAATGGCCACGCCTTTTGTTTTATTTTTCCTCAGGTGCATATCGATTCTGTGGTCTGCATGTTTTCTGTGCAGCACCATGCGAAGATGGGCTTCCTCCTCACCGAAGCGGATCATATCCTTGTCCCTGGTCCCCCGATGGGATTTTGTGGTTCCACACAGAAACATTCCCTCCAGGATATTGGTCTTTCCCTGGGCATTGTCCCCGTAGAAAACATTGGTTCCCGGATCGAATGATGCACAAAGAGATTCATAATTTCTGAAATTCTTGCATTCCAAAGATTTGATATACATAAATCTTTACTCAACTTTAGTAAGAATAATTTTTATCTGCGTATTACTGAACTTCTACTTCCTGTCCGTCAAACGCAAATACATCACCGGGAACAAGCTTTCTTCCTCTTCTTGTATCCACCTCACCGTTGACTGTAACCTGGCCATCCTGGATTACAAATTTTGCTTCAACACCATCGCTGACCAGATTGGCCAGCTTCATCGCCTGGCCAAGTTTAATAAAATCATCTTTAATTTTGATTGACTGCATAGAATTCTCCCTTATCTGTTTACATTAATGTTGACTGGAAGGATCAGATAGATGTAGCTCTCTTTCTCATCCTTGATGAAACATGGAGCCTTGGAGTTCACAAGATAGATGGTGATCTCCTCATCATCGATGACTTTTAATGCATCAATCAGGAATTTCGGATTGAATCCGATCAGAATATCCTTGCCGGATTTTGTCAGATCAAGGGTCTCCTTCATGGAACCGATGGCAGAATTGATCTGAAGCTCCATCATCTCATCGTTAATCTCAATGATGATTGGTTTTTTATCTCCTTCTTTTACAAGAAGAGTGGAACGATCGATACATTCTAAAAATTCTTTTTTATTGACAGTCACCTTTGTCTCATAATCGCTGGACAACATCTGCTCAATGCGGAAATACTCTCCCTCGATAAGTCTTGAGACAACAATGGTTTCATCAAATTCGAAAATTACATGATTTTCAGCAAAATATACGGTAACCTGTCTGTCCATATCACCCTGAAGGATCTTACTGATCTCGTTCAGAGTTTTTCCGGAAACAACCACCTTGCAGTCAGAGTAGTTTCCGGCCAGTTCAATTTTCCGGATGGCAATTCTGTGACCATCCAGAGAGACAACTTTCAGAACATTGTTGCGGATTTCAAACAGCTCTCCAGTCATCAGCTTGTTGTTTTCATTGGCTGCAATGGAGAAAATAGTCTGTCTGATCAGCTCCTTCAATGTGAACTGGGATAACGTGATGCCTTCATTTCTCTCAATCAGAGGAAGATAGGCAAAATCTTCTCCTGATTTACCAGGAATCTGGAATTTTGCTTTTCCGCAGGTGATTGTTGCAACAAAATTGGCATCCGTAGAAATAGTCACATCCGCATCCGGCAGTCTTCGAACAATTTCAGAGAGAATTTTTGCATCAATGGCAATGATGCCTTTTTCAATGATTGTTCCTGCAACATTGGTTTCGATACCAAGTTCCATATCATTAGATGTAAATTTAATCTGTCCCGCTGATGCATCAATGAGAATGCATTCAAGGATTGGCATCGTTGTTCGCGAAGGCACTGCCTTCATAACAATGTTGACACTTTTCAGCAGATCAGCTTTCTGGAAAATAAGCTTCATGTGGAAAACGCTCCTTACAAAAAAATATAATAGAAATCCGTAGTAATAGTCTTAGGGGCTGTGGATTTGTTGAAAACCCCCGCAAGGCCTGTAAATACAACAAAAACCCTGTGGAATAACTATGTGAATTTCTTAAGGATAAGCTGTGAATGTTGCGTGAATAACTTTTTTATCCAGAGTAATCCACAAACAATACACAGTCTATTCACATACAGAAGTGGATGTTTTTCCCCTTCATGATGGGTTGATCTTTTTCTTGAGAACCGCCACCAGCCCCTGGGTGGTTTCAGATTTTCGGAGCTCATCCTCAATCTTTTTCACACCGTGGAGAATGGTAGTATGATCCTTGCCACCCATCAGCATACCGATGGCCTGCAGGTTGGCAGAGGTCATCTCGCGGCACAGATACATGGCAATCTGTCTTGGATATGCGATTTTTTTCGCTCTTTTATCCCCTTTGATCTCATCGGCAGAGATATCAAAATGCTCTGCTACTATATTAATGATGGATTCCGGAGTAACTACCTTCTTTTCATTCGGGGAAATGATATCGATCAGCGCTTTCTCGGCCAGTTCCAGATTGATTTCGCATTTTTCAAGATTAGCCAGAGCAACTACTTTGTTAAGAGAGCCTTCCAGCTCACGAATATTGGATTTTACATTCTTTGCAATGTATTCAATTACATTATTGTCTACCACGTAACCATCCATCTCCTGTTTTTTCCGGAGGATGGCGATTCGTGTCTCGTAGTCCGGGCTCTGGATATCTGCCATCAGACCCCACTCAAAGCGGGAACGGATACGTTCTTCCAGGATATCCATATCCTTTGGAGGACGATCGGAGGTAAGAATGATCTGTTTTCCGGCACCGTGCAGGGCATTGAAGGTGTGGAAGAATTCCTCCTGAGTAGACTCTTTTCCTATAATAAACTGAACATCATCAACCAGAAGGACGTCGATATTTCTGTATTTTTCCCTGAATTTAGTCATGGCGCTGGTATTATTACCGTTTCGGATCGCCTCAATAACTTCATTGGTAAAGGTTTCACTTGTAACGTAAAGGATTTTTGCCTGTGGATTTTCCTTAATGATAAAGTGGGCGATGGAGTGCATAAGATGGGTTTTTCCAAGACCAACGCCTCCATATAAAAAGAGAGGATTATAGATCTCTCCCGGAGATTCAGCCACAGCAAGGGAAGCAGCATGGGCAAATTTGTTGTTGCTGCCTACCACAAATGTATCAAATGTATATTTGGGATTCAGTCCCGGAACCGCAGAAACAGAAGTAACAGTCTTCTTTGGTGCGGTCTCCTGTGCCTCTTCCGGAAGAATAAAGTGGATATCCACATCCATTCCAGTAATCTCCGCAATGGCGACTTTGATGGGAAGGGTGTATTTTTTACTTACATAATCCAGTCCCACCCGCTGAGAAGGCACAATAATAGTGACCTGATCAGCCTCCACCGAGTGTATCGTCAAGGGCTGGATCCAGGTCTTAAAGGAAACTTCGCTTAATTCGTGTTCTGTTTTCACGAGTTCAAGTATTTCAGTCCATTTTTCACTGATAATGTCCATATTTACCTCTGCAAATCTAATTTTTTACAAACTTATACGCTTATATCTTATATTAAAAGGGGGAGTATTTCAAGAAGCAGCTACCCAAAACCAAAATATTTCTTCTATATTATATGTGTTTCCAATGGGAAAAACAGGGGAGATTGTAAACAATTTAGGGGATGATGTGGATAAATATGTGCATAACTTGTTTTTCTGCAGGGAAAAATCCCACCAATGTGGATAAGTGAACAGAACTATTCACAGTATCCTTTCCTGTAAAATCAGGGATTTTCCTGTGCATATCCACCGGAAATAAACAGTTTATCCACAAACAGTCCACAAAATGTGGATAAGTTAAATGACGAATCTGGATATGTGCAAAACCCGGAAAGCCTTTATTTATCAAGAAAAATGCTTGACTTTGGCGGTTTTTGCTAATATAATTCAAATGATGCTTTTTCGACATACATTATGATACTTTACCATTTGATGGTATACACATAATAAAGAAGGAGGTGCCTTATACCATGAAAATGACATTTCAGCCTAAGAAAAGATCCCATGCTAAAGTTCATGGCTTCAGAGCAAGAATGAGCACAGCTGGCGGAAGAAAAGTTTTAGCTGCCAGAAGAGCAAAAGGAAGAAAAGTTCTTTCTGCATAATCAGTGGGAAAAACAAAAAATTCGAAAAAATAATTGGTTAAAAGGTCACAGTTTCTGTGGCCTTTTATTCCTATTACAGGAATTAAGTAGAGTATGAAATATTCGGAAAGTTTAAAGAAAAACAGAGATTTTTTGACGGTATACAGAAAGGGAGCATCGTTCGCTAATAAATATCTTGTAATGTATGTCAGAGAGAACGGCCTGAACAAAAACAGACTGGGTATATCCGTCAGCAAGAAGGTGGGAAACAGTGTGGTACGTCATCATCTGTGCCGCCTGGTCCGTGAGGGGTACCGTCTTCAGGAAGAATTATTTCATCGGGGCGTCGATATTGTGGTAGTTGCCAGGGTAAATGCTAAGGACTGCACGTATTTTGAGATCGAACGTGCAATTTATCATCTGGGCAAGCTGCATCACATTGTCGAAGTAGAAAAAAAGGAAAAAGCAAATGAAGCAGATCATGATTGCAATGATTAAATTCTACCAAAAACGCCTGTCTCCATTAAAAGGGAACTGGCATTGTCCTTATATTCCAACCTGTTCCCAGTATGGCCTGGAGGCCATTGAGAAATATGGAGCCCTTAAGGGAGGTTTACTGGCACTCTGGAGAATACTGCGATGTAATCCCTTTTCCAAGGGTGGTTACGACCCGGTGCCGTAAACAGCAAGTTATCTAGGAGGACAAAATTTTGGAAATTTTACTCAGTAAGTCCACAATGCCGCTGGTAAAATACTTTGCCCATCTGCTTGGATGGTTAATGGCGGGAATTTTCGAGGTACTGGATAAGATCGGTATTCCAAACATCGGAATTGCCATTATCCTGTACACAATCATCGTGTACCTTCTGATGACGCCGCTTCAGATTACTCAGCAGAAAACATCAAAAATGATGGCTGTGATCAATCCGGAGCTGCAGGCAATTCAGAAAAAGTACAAAGGAAAAACAAGACAGGAAGATCAGCTGGCTATGCAGCAGGAGATGCAGGCTGTATATGAGAAATATGGCGTATCTCAGATGGGAATGTGCGGTACAACACTGATTCAGATGCCACTTCTGTTCGCTCTGTATCAGGTAATCTATCATATTCCGGGATATATTCCAAAGGTAGCAAATATCTTTTCCGAGCTTACAGGGGATATCCTTGCTATGGGTGACAAGGGTCTTGCTCTTATTACTCAGTTTATCACTGACAATAAAGTCACCATGTTTGCAGGAAGAATCACGGATACACTGACAACTGAGAATGTTACAGATTTTCTGTATGTACTGAAGCCATCTCAGTGGAATGAGTTGGCGAAGCTCAGCGAGATGAGCCAGTTCGGAGATCTGATCGAAACTACAAAAAAAGGTGCTCATGCCATCAACTCCTTCGGAGGTATCCAGATTTCCATGTCTCCATGGGATGTGATCAAGGAGGGTATGTCCAACGGTTCTGTTCTGCTGGTTCTTGCAGCAGTTGCAGTTCCTGTTCTGGCATGGTTCACTCAGTGGCTGAACTACAAGCTGATGCCACAGACACCAACCAGCAACAGCAATAACCAGAACGATCCAACAGCATCAACCATGAAGACAATGGGTGTTACAATGCCTCTGTTTTCTGCGTTTATGTGTGTATCATTCTCCTATGGTATCGGTATCTACTGGATCGCCGGTGCTGTGATCCGCTGTATTCAGCAGGTTCTGATCAACAGAAGAATTGCCAAGATGGATACAGAGCTCCTGATCAAGAAAGCTCAGGAGAAGGCTGAAAAGAAACGTGAGAAGAAGGGAACACCGGAACCTTCCACTATCAGAAAAACAGCCAGCACAAGCACTAAGAACATGAAAAATTCCCATATGAAAGCGAACATTGCAGATGTTGATTACGCAGCAAATGCAGAGAACGCAAGACCGGATAGCATTACTGCCCGTGCAAATATGGTAAAACGTTACGACGAGAAACACAGCAAAAAGAAATAACGGAGGAAATAAGTATGGATTTCATTGAAGTTTCTGCAAAGACCGTTGATGAGGCCATTACCAAGGCGTGTATCGATCTTGGAATTTCCAGCGACAGACTTGATATTCAGGTGGTATCACAGGGCAGTGCCGGATTTCTTGGATTCGGAAGCAAACCTGCAGTGATCAAGGTTCGTAAAAAAGAGGAAGAGCCTGTTGAGGAGCCTGTAAAACCTGCAGCTCCTGTACAGCCCAAGAAAGAGTCTGCTCCGAAGGCAGAGGCAAAGCCTGTCAAGAAAGAGGCTCCTGCTGAGAGACAGAAGCCAGAGCGTCAGGAGAAACCAGTTCAGGAGGCAAAACCTGTCAGAACAGAGAAACCACACAGAAGCGAAAGACCAGCCCGTTCAGAGAAATCTGACAGAAACGGAAAAGGTCCAAGACGCGACAATCGCAAGGATTTCAAAAAAGATTCTTACACAAAGAGAGAGGCTGCTCCAAAGAAAGAAGCTGCTCCGAAAAAAGAGTTTATCGTTACACCAAAGACTGAGGAAGAGGTAGCTGCAATGAAAGCTGCTGCTGAGAAATTCCTGAAGGGTGTATTCGGTGTGATGGAGCTTCCTGTGGAGATCCACATGGAATACGTTGCAGATGCAGGATGTCTGGAGATCAACTTCGATGGCGCTGACATGGGCGTTCTCATCGGAAAAAGAGGACAGACACTGGATTCTCTCCAGTACCTCACAAGTCTGGTTGTAAATAAAGAGCAGAAGGATTATGTTCGTGTAAAACTGGATACAGAGGATTACAGAAAGAGAAGAAAAGAGACTCTTGAGAACCTGGCAAAGAACATTGCCTACAAGGTAAAGAGAACAAGAAAACCTGTTTCTCTTGAGCCAATGAACCCATATGAGAGAAGAATCATCCACTCCGCTCTTCAGAACAACAAGTTCGTGGAGACCTACAGCGAGGGCAATGAGCCTTATCGTCATATCGTGGTTACATTAAAGAAATAATTCTTATACAGAAACCTGCAGAGGGATGTCATTTCGAGAGAAATGGGGTCCCTCTTTTTTATGAAAAATTTTGGCTGTGAGAGTACGTTGAAAACGCACTTTGTTCCATCGGCAAGAGCCAAAGTCTGTGCCTGCACGGGACCCTGGCCACTGCAGCAGTGTTTTCAGGATGTGATACTTCACAAAACAGGCGTGATGTGATAATGTGTACAGTGATTCATTATGACTATTAGCAGAGAGAGGAAGGGCTATGGCAGAGTTTTTCGACGATACGATAGCAGCCATTTCCACGGCAATGACTGCATCAGGAATCGGAATCGTCCGTGTCAGCGGACCGGATGCATTTCTGATTGCTGACCGGGTATATAAAGGCAAACATGATAAAAAACTGGCAGATCAGAAGGCCAATACCATTCATTACGGCTGGATCACAGGGGACAAAGGAGAAATTCTGGATGAGGTTCTGGTGATGCTGATGAAAGCACCCCATTCCTACACCGGAGAGAATACTGTGGAGATCGACTGTCACGGCGGTGTGATCGCCATGAAAAAGATCCTGGAGCAGCTGCTCAGAAACGGAGCCAGACCGGCAGAGCCGGGAGAATTTACAAAGAGAGCATTCCTGAACGGAAGAATCGATCTGTCCCAGGCAGAGGCGGTAATGGATATTATCTCCGCAAAGAATGAGTATGCCCTTCAGAGCTCGGTAAAACAGCTGCAGGGCTCTGTTCAGAGGGAAATTCGCTCCATCCGTGAGAAGCTGATCTATCAGATTGCATTTATTGAATCTGCCCTGGATGATCCTGAGCATATCAGTGTGGACGGCTATGGTGAGGAGCTTCTGCCCATTGTACAGCAGGCAAGAGCGGAGATTCTCCGGCTGATCGCCTCGGCAGATAAGGGAAAAATGATCTCTGAGGGAATCAAGACTGTTATTGTGGGTAAGCCAAATGCAGGTAAGTCCTCTCTTCTGAATGTTCTTTCGGGAGAAGAAAAGGCCATTGTAACAGACATTGCAGGCACCACCCGTGATGTGGTGGAGGAGACCATCAATGTCCGTGGCATTACTCTCCGTCTTCTGGATACAGCAGGGATCCGTGAGTCCGACAGCAAGGTGGAGCAGATCGGAATCCAGCGTGCCAGAGAGCATGCCCAGGACGCAGATCTGATCCTCTATGTAGTGGATGGCTCTGCCCCACTGGATGAAAATGATGATCAGATCATGGAGCTGATCCGACATAAGAAGAGCATTGTTCTTCTTAACAAGACGGATCTTGCCCTCTGTGTTGCTCCTGAGGTACTGGGGGATAAAACAGGTGCCCCTGTCATCGGTATCTCTGCCAGAGAGAACCAGGGCATCGAGGCCCTTGAGGAGTGTATCCGGGAGATGTTCTTCCAGGGTGAGATATCCTTCAACGATGAAGTAATGATAACAAATCTCCGCCATAAGCATGCTCTGGAGGAGGCCTCCGCGGCACTTTCCATGGTGGAGAACAGTATATTGGACGGAATGCCGGAAGACTTCTTTACCATCGATATGATGGGGGCCTATGAGGCTCTTGGACGTATTCTCGGTGAATCCCTGGGAGAAAATCTTGTGAATGAGATCTTCTCCAAATTCTGTACAGGAAAGTGAGGAAATTATGGCTGTTATTGAAAAACAGTATGATATTGTGGTGATCGGTGCAGGTCATGCAGGCTGTGAGGCTGCGCTGGCTGCCGCAAGACTGGGGCTGGAGACCATCTGCTTCACTGTCAGTGTGGACAGC
The DNA here is from genome assembly GCA_030526405.1 of Lachnospiraceae bacterium. Taxonomy (GTDB): domain Bacteria; phylum Bacillota; class Clostridia; order Lachnospirales; family Lachnospiraceae; genus JAKSRN01. The sequence continues at coordinate 16,460 of JAUNCZ010000045.1, forward strand.
ATTGCTCTGATGCCCTGTAATCCGAATATCGGAGGCACCTCCAAGGGACATCTTGTCCGGGAGATCGATGCCCTGGGAGGCGAGATGGGAAAAAACATCGATGCCACCTTTATTCAGTCAAAGATGCTGAACCGATCCAAGGGTCCGGCAGTTCATTCTCTTCGTGCCCAGGCTGATAAAAGTGAATATACAAGACGCATGAGACGGGTGATGGAAAATACAGATCATCTCACCATCAAGCAGGCGGAGGTAACGGACCTTCTGGTGGAACAGGGTGTCTGCACAGGAGTGAAAACTCTGGGAGGCGGCATTTACCACGCAAAGGCAGTGGTGCTCTGCACAGGTGTATATCTCAATGCCAGATGTATCTATGGAGAGGTCAGCAACTATACCGGCCCCAACGGACTGCAGGCAGCTACCCATCTCACTGACTCTCTGAAGGAGCATGGGGTGGAGATGGTGCGCTTCAAAACAGGAACCCCTGCCAGAGTGGACAGACGTACGGTGGATTTCTCAAAAATGGAGGAACAGACAGGGGATGAACGGGTGGTGCCATTCTCCTTCTCCACCAACCCGGAGGATGTGCAGATCGATCAGGTATCCTGCTGGCTTACCTACACCAACGAAGAGACACACCAGATCATCCGGGACAATCTGGACCGCTCTCCTCTTTACTCCGGCATGATCCACGGAACAGGCCCCCGCTACTGCCCTTCCATTGAGGATAAGGTGGTGCGTTTTGCAGAGAAAAACCGCCATCAGGTATTTCTGGAGCCGGAGGGACTGTACACCAACGAGATGTATATCGGTGGAATGTCCAGCTCCCTGCCTGAGGATGTGCAGGATGCCATGTACCACACCGTTCCCGGACTGGAGCATGCCACAATTGTGAGAAATGCCTATGCCATTGAGTACGACTGCATCAATCCTATCCAGCTGAATGCGTCCCTGGAGTTCAAAAAGATCCAGAATCTGTTCTCTGGAGGACAGTTTAACGGAAGTTCCGGCTATGAGGAGGCAGCAGCCCAGGGACTGATCGCCGGAATCAATGCCTCCATGAAGCTTCTTGGAAAAGAGCCCCTTGTGCTGGATCGATCTGAGTCGTATATCGGCGTTCTCATTGACGACCTTGTTACCAAGGAAACCCACGAGCCATACCGTATGATGACCAGCCGTGCCGAGTACCGTCTCCTGCTCCGTCAGGACAATGCAGATCTTCGTCTCCGCAAATATGGTTATCAGGTGGGATTGGTGGATGAGGAAACCTATCAGGCTCTTCTTCAGAAGGAAAAGATGATCCAGGAGGAGATCGCCAGAGTAGATTCCACCTATGTGGGTGTATCTGCACCGGTGCAGGCGCTGATGGAACAGTACGGCTCCACTCCTCTGAACAGTGGAAGCTCTCTTTCTGAGCTGATCAGAAGACCGGAACTGAATTACCAGGTTCTGGCCCCCATCGATAAGAAGCGCCCTGCCCTGCCTGAGGATGTACAGGAACAGGTCAGCATCAATATCAAATATGAGGGCTATATCAGACGTCAGATGAAGCAGGTGGAGCAGTTTAAGAAGATGGAGGGAAGAAAGATCCCTGAGGATATCGACTATAATGCAGTGGGCAGTCTTCGTATTGAGGCGGTTCAGAAGCTGGAGGCCTACCGTCCTATGAATCTGGGACAGGCATCCAGAATTTCCGGTGTATCCCCTGCAGATATCTCCGTACTGATGGTATATCTGGAAGGAATGGGTCATAAGAGCAACGGCTGACCACAGAAAGCTGTGCTGTATCAGAATACTTTGTGGATAAATCAGAAAAAACAGAAAGGAACTGTGGATGAAGGATTTAACAGTTTTCAATAAAGGTCTGGAGCAGCTGGGAATTGAGCTGTCGGACCACCAGAAGGAGCAGTTTCTCCAGTATTATGATCTGCTGATTCAGTGGAATTCATTTATGAACCTCACAGGAATCACAGAGTTTCAGGAAGTGATCGTGAAGCATTTTCTGGACAGTCTCTCCCTTGTAAAGGCCATTGAAATTCAGAAGGGACAGACACTGATCGATGTGGGGACGGGAGCAGGATTTCCGGGTATTCCTCTGAAAATCGCATTTCCGGAGCTGAAGGTGACACTGCTGGATTCTCTGAAAAAACGTCTCAATTTCCTGGATGAGGTAATCAGCCAGCTGGGCCTTACTGATATCGAGACGGTTCACGGAAGAGCCGAGGATGCGGGAAGAAATCCAAAATACAGAGAGCAGTATCAGCTCTGTGTATCCCGTGCTGTGGCCAACCTCTCTTCTCTCTCCGAGTACTGTCTTCCTTTTGTGGAGAAAAATGGCTATTTTATCTCCTACAAATCCGGCAATGTGGAGGAAGAGATGCTGCAGGCAAAGAAAGCCATCCATATTCTTGGAGGAGAAGCACCGGAGGTTACCTATTTTTCTCTGGCGGACACAGATAACGAGCGTTCTATGGTGAAAATCAGAAAGGTGGCAAACACCTCCAAAAAATACCCAAGAAAAGCAGGTCTTCCCACCAAGGAGCCTCTTTCTTAGGACAGAAGAACAGAAAAAGAGCTTTGCTCAGCAAATCCTGCCTCATGCTATGAACACGAGGAGAACTTGCCGGCAAAGCTCTTTTCTATTGACTGTTTTACACCGGATCGGAAAACAGTATCCGGTCCGTGGCGTGCCGTTTATTCGTTGATATAGACTGAGATCAGCTTCAGGAACTCAGCAGGAGTCTCCAGATGAGGAAGATGCTTGGTGTTTTCCACATAGGTGGCCTCAATGGCAGGATTAATACGCTGATAAGCTTCTACGGTTTCCTTAATATACTCCTGGTGCTCTCCTCCCACGATCACAATATCATTGTCAATGGACTGAAGTGCATGGGTGATATTGAAATACACATAGTGACCGATGATGCTGGACATCAGATAGCGTCCCTTTCCGGAGCCTTTATGACCGCTTTCATAGTACATATCCACATAGTCCTGTTTCACAAGCTCTTCATTGAAAAACAGTCGTTCTTTAAATTCACGGACCAGCATATCTCTGGAAATCAGCATGTTGAACAGCAGTGTTCCCACCACAGGAACGGAAAGCAGTCCCTTTCTGATGCGGCTTCTTCTTCCCGGAATCAGTCCCAGCTGCTCCGGTGAGGCCGGATTCACAAGAATCAGCTTTTTAAACTGTTCCCGGTCACAGTTGCAGGAGGTGATAGCCAGAGAGGCGGAAATTCCTGTGGCGATCACATCACAGGGTTCAGAGATCACAGTCTTGATGAAATCAGTGATCAGCTCCACAAAGAAAAAGTTTGTATAAGTGATGTTTGGCTTCTCGGAAAGACCGCAGCCTGGAAGATCCAGTACATATACTGTATGCTTCTCTGCCATTGGTGCAATGATCCTGCTCCACTCAAAGGAACTGCTGCAGGCAGACAGCTCGTGCAGAAGAAGAATCGGTGAACCGGAGCCGTATTTTTTATAGGATACAGGGCATAAGCGCCAGTTATAGGTAAATGATCCCTCCTGGCTGAGAAGGCCTGTATCAGCATTTTTATCGATAAAACTGTTTACTGCCTGGATTGCCGCTGCTGTTCCCATGGCCAAGGCAGCAAGGGTTGCCAGTTTTTTTCCTCCGTTTTTCATATACACTCTCCCATTTTGGATTTATATTCCCATCTGTTGGTTACTTTGTACAATTTTGATGTGTTTTTGTTCTCTCTATTATAAAACAAAAAAAAGACGGATGCAAGAATCCGCCTTTTTGTTAGCTTTTTGGATCTGTTAAAAATCCAGTTTGTTCTGTCTCCAGAGCTCCATCATATGGTGTGTGATATCAATGGGGCTGTCCGTTACAGGCATTGTATCTCTGGTAAACCAGCCTGCATCTTTGATCTCACTCTCCTGCTTATGAATCTCATCGCTTCCATCAAGCTCTGCAAAGAATCCCAGCATAAGGGAAGAAGAAAATCCCCAGGGCTGATTGATGAATGGACGGATATTTTTGATCTTCACGCCCACCTCTTCCATGGCTTCTCTGGCACAGGTCTGCTCCAGGGTCTCACCAATCTCAGTAAATCCTGCAATGAGGGCAAATGGTGCATTTGGTCGGTGGGATTTTGTGAGCAGGATTCTGTCCCCGTCAGTAACCGCTACAATAATAGCCGGGCAGATTACAGGGAAGGTGAGATGACCGCAGGAGGTACATTTCATAGCACGCTCAGTAGCGGAATGCTCATTTTTTCCACCGCAGCAGCCGCAGAAGCGATGTCCTGTGTACCAGGTTTTCAGATGCATGGCAGTGGCACCTGCCAGCTGCAGCTCCGGTCGTGTCTTTCCGAAGGAACGGACATTGACTGCCTTCGAATCCTTAATAAAAGACTCAGAAAGGGAAAGGGGAAGAAACATCTTCTTCTCATCCACGGAAAATACATAAGGAACCAGGTCATTTTTCATGAAATCCTGATCCTTCAGGTCTCCGTAGGTATATAAATCATCGGTTTCAGGGTTCAGAAGAAGATCCGGACCATTTACAGCAATCACATAGTCCTGATCACAGGGTACAGCCGGCTGATATTCATTATTAAAAGTATGATTTCCAATACACTGAAGTAACATAGAATCTCCTGATAGTAAATAAGTGAAATAAACAGTTTACAGTTCTCTATTCATTGTAATCCGCAGGCAGAGCTTGTCAATAGTAAGAATGGTACTAGAAAGGAGCTTCTCTAAGGGGATTGCTGTTTGTAGCCGAAAAAACCGTCTGTTGCAGGTCGGGACACACAGTAAAGCGGACATTCGCAATCCGCTTCGACGCTTGCGGAGACCTGGCGTGCGGTTCTGGTCAGCGTTAGCTGACCTCTTCCTATAGAGGTGGAAGTCTTCTTGAACGAGATAAAAACAGGTTTACATAATATTATATTTTGAAATGAACGGAATTACTGCTGTTGATAAAATGCCTTGAATGGGAATAGAAGATACAAAGAGGAGAGAAACCTGCCATATGTAATTTCTTGTATGTTTTGGTGATCATCCTGTGAATTGTTGAAATGATCCGGTGTGAAACAAGATGTTTCACGTGAAACATCACTGGTGAGTGGGTGATGAATTGATAAACACGTTCTTTGATGGTGTGAGTAAATACAATACCACTAATTTTTACAGGTAACACGATACCTTTCTGGCAGAATCTGCAACATGCAGGAGAGATTTGCGCGGATCGGGTGGGGAATGTGCTGTATTTTGAGTGGAAAGGAAATGAATGATGCCTTTGGTGCGGGAGGACTCATCCGCGCAGTATTATTTTGTTAGTTTACATAATGTAAAGTTTCTAAAGAGGGAGAAGAGGCGGAAATGTGGAGGTGCAGGGAAAATCAGGACTGGATTCAGGGGAGGTAAAAGGGTGGAAAAAGTGGTAAAACAGGTGAAAAAAGCAGGAAAAAAAATGTTTTGAGAGAAAAGCAATGTCACTGAGCTGAAAAAAGCGGTGAAATAAGGAGAGAAAAGGCGCGAGGAAGGAAAAAACAGGTAAAAAGAAAGAGAAACAAGGTAAAAAAGCGCCTGAAGGTGTATTATACAGAGTTTACAAAGGGAAAATGCAATGTTTCACGTGAAACATTATATTTTTGACGCGGCAACTGAATTGACAAAAGGAATCATATTGCTGAACGCCCCATGCTATCTCCTCTCTTTATACATGGGGTGTTTTCGTGCCCGAGAGCATGTTTTGCATATAAGATACGTAGTTTTGCGGTGTTTTGCACATAGAATCCAGTAATCTGGTGCGACAATGGAGGGTAAAGCGGACATTCGCAATCCGCTTCGCTACTTGCTCATGAACCATTGCTGCCTTTGGCAGCTCATCAGCAGGAGCTTTTACTCCTGCTGATGCAAGCATCCCCCCTTACCCCCCGCCTACGTCTCTACGCCTCAGAGGCGGGGACTGCTTGAAGTGGTTCAGCATGCTTTTTTCTATGCAGATCACTGGATTTCATGAGCTATGGTGAATCGATTATACATCCGTGGTGTGATAACGATAGATGCAGATTGCATATGCTGACGAATGATGTTTCACGTGAAACAATTCTTGTGATATGATGGAGAGGAGCGGAAAACGCTCTGTAAGGACACGGGAGAATCAGGAGCCGTATATTGGTGAAAATGATCAGAAACCCACCCTGAACCACACGCGTGTTCGGGATATATGAGGGAAACAGTGTTTCACGTGAAACATGTTACCTTAATCGAGAAAAAACCATCTCTAAAGGCGGTAAGTATTGAAAAAATAGTCTCCAAGGGCGTCGCCCCGGACTGTTTTCCTATATTATAAGGTAAAAACAAAGGAAATCTGTGTTGCAAAGGTGTTTTTTGGGGAATGGCCTCGATTTCCTGTAAAATAGCACAGATGCGCAGTTCCATTTTGTTCCTGAATGTAAAGCGGACATTCGCAATCCGCTTCGCTACTTGCTCATGAACCACTGCTGACT
>JAUNCZ010000106.1 GCA_030526405.1 Lachnospiraceae bacterium
AAAGCAGCATCCTTCTCAGTGACAGCCACAGGAGCGTCCTCCTATCAGTGGCAGTATAGCAAGGACAGGGGAAAAACCTGGGTGAAGAGCTCTATTACACCTACACTAAGTGGCGGAACCAGCACCATCAAGGTGAATATAGCCCCGTCAAATGCAGCCAATGTGTACCGATGCAAAGTAACAGGAAAGGACGGCAGTGTTCTTATCACAAGAACCGCCATCTTCAAGGGAGCACCTATCCTGACAGGACAGCCGAAGAATGTCACCTATCAGGCAGGAAAAACAGCGGTATTTACTGTGACAGTATCAAACGCATCAATTTGCACTTTCCAGTGGCAGTACAGCAAGGATGGAGGAAAGAACTGGTACAACAGCGGTGCTTCCGGTTCAAAGACAAAGTCCATGTCTATCACTATGAAGGAGAGTAATCTGGGCATGCTGTACCGTTGTAAGATTACCGGCAGCAATAATGTATACCTGTATACAAATCGCGTGAATCTGGTGAAATAAACAACTGGTATCCGGATGTGCCATCATTCTATTGATAATGAAATACATACACATCAGAGCCCGGTTAACTGGAGACGGTTAACCGGGCTCATTCTCTGCACACTCAATATTCAACTGGACAGTTGCAAAACCGGGCGTGCAATTCTGGTCAACTGTCCCGGACATCTTCCTCAAAAGTTGTTTGGATGAAAAATCAGAAATTCCATGGAAGATAGGCGGCGACAACTGCCAAAAGTACGGCAGGAAGCATATTGGCAACGCGGATCATTTTTCCCCAGACAAGATTCACTCCCACACAGAAGATCAATACGGATCCCACAAGAGAAAGGTAAGCCACAGCTTCTGTTGTCATCAAAGGGGATACCAGTCGGGCAAGCAGGGTAATGCTTCCCTGAAAGAGAAATACCGGGATTGCAGAAAATGCACAGCCTTTGCCCAGGGAGGTGGTCATCACTGCAATAATGATAAAATCCAGTACTGATTTTACCGCCAGAGTGGAATAATCTCCGCTGATTCCGTCCTGAATGGCTCCCACAATCGCCATTGCACCGATACATACCGTCAATGAGGCAAGCACAAATGCCTCCACAAATTGTTTATCTCCGGAGTTTCCGCTTTTTACCTTCAACCATTCTCCAAAACCTTCAAATCCCTTCTCAATACCAAGCAGCTCACCAAGTATGGTGCCCAGGGCAAGACAGAGCACCACCAGCATGGATTTTCCGCTGACAAGGGTGCCATGATCGATGTTCAACATACCCTGCATGGCACCTGCCAGCGCAATGAACAGCACACTGATACCACAGGCCATGTTGATGGATGCCTGCTGTTCCTGCTGAAACAGCTTTCCCACAAGAAAACCGGCTAAGCCACCCAGAATAATGGCTGAACTGTTAATAATTGTTCCAAGTCCTATCATAGATTTACTCCTTTGTTTGACGTAACCTCACTGATCAACCATGTGAGATCACGACCAGTTTAATAAAGTCACCGTACATCATACCACGAAATCCTCTGATTTTACAGGAAAGACCGAGGTAGGGATAAAAGATTGATAAAGATTATCCGTTTGGCAGATGCATCAAACAGGTGATTTTGAGATGATAAAAGTATCAGTATTGCGGTATTCTTATGCCCAAATTTCGCATGAACACAGCGGGGAATATATTGACAGGAAAGGAGAATAGTCCATGAAGAAACGATTTCTTAGTAAACTGCTTGCCCTTGCAATTTCGGCAGCCATGGTATCTAGCGGATGTATGTACCATGCTCTGCCTGTATCAGCAGAGGAAGCAGCAGAGACACAGCAGGTGAGTGAGTTGTTGGAAAATGGCGGGGAAGGGACAATGAATGCTTCGGAGGATATTTCAGGGGATAGTACCGGAAATAATATCGGAGAAACTACCGGAAATACGCCAGGAAATATTACCGAAGACAATACCGTCTCTGACGATGCTACCCCTGGCAGAGATCAGACAGAAGAAATTCCGGACAACCCGGAAGAATCCGATTCAACAAAGGAGGATCCCTCTGATGCAATGGCTGATGAGGAGCAGGATTCTTTGGTAGAGGAACCCAATGATGAGATACAACCAGAGGATGAAATGCTGGAAGAGGATGAGGCAGAAGAGCCAGAGGATAGTACATCCGCTGCATCATTTGCTCTATCTGATTCTGCTGTCTGGGATGGAGAATCCATGTCAGCGCCACCGACAGACTCCAATGGAGTGTATCTGATCGGAAATGGTGCCCAGCTGAAGTGGTTCGAGAATGAGGTAAATATTAACGGCAGGGAAACAATAAATGGACGACTGACCGGAGATATTGATCTTGGAAATCACGAATGGACGCCAATCGGAGCTTTACTTGTGGGCGTAAATGGAGAAACTGTTCCCAGATATTATTCAGGAAGATTTGATGGAGGAAATTATACTATTCGGAATCTGTATATTAGCAGCAGCGTATTAGTGGCAGGATTATTTGGGGCCTTAAGGGAAGGAGAAATCGATAATCTGAATGTAGAAGGAAAAATTGAAGGCGATGCCTTTTATATGGGGGGCATAGTTGGACACAATGATGGAATAAATCCAGCTGATTCCTCAGATGGACAATTGCATTTGTCGGCCATAGCTAATTGTACAAACAGAGTGACTATCAACGGAAGATTCTGTATTGGAGGCATTGCCGGATATAGTCGCAATACAATAATGATAGATTGTTCCAATTCAGGAGAAATAGGAGGCGCTGATCGTCTTTCCACATATGCCGGTGGAATTGTTGGTTCTGCAGCAAGTGGTACTAATATATCCAGGAGCAAAAATACAGGAAAGATAACCGGAATTATTGCCGGTGGTATAATCGGTGGAGTTTCCGACATTAATTCAGGCACATCTCCTGTATCAATACAGAATTGTTACAGCGCTGCCTATATTTCAGGTCAAAGATATGTTGGTGGATTAGCCGGAGATATTAACGGAAACAAGATAGTTAATAGCTACAGTGCTGGAATGACTAAGTTTGTTGGTGATAATGATCATCAGGGGCGTGATGCACTGTTTAATGATACTAAAGGGGGAGCCTTCTATGAACATACCTACTATAGCTTTGGTTTATTTGGAATGGAACAATCTAAGTACGGAACTGGATGTTTCATGGACAAAATGATGAATTCAGTGGATATAATGGGCTTCAAATCGGTGTGCAATAGCATGCCTATGCTGGAAAGAGAAAAAGGAACAGTGCATGCTTTCGGAATCAGTAAGTCTTATCCGGGATATAAAGGAAGGATATGCAGCAAATGTGGTGGAATGCGAAAAATATGGGATGATGAAAGATTAAA
>JAUNCZ010000046.1 GCA_030526405.1 Lachnospiraceae bacterium
AGATTATCACATCTTCATGTCTCTGTCAACAACTTTTTTATTTTTTCTGTTTCGCCTTTTGCTCGAAGTCAATCGGCAGAAGCGACAGCCAGATTAGATTACCACAAGTCATTGGCACTTGTCAACAACTAATTTCATCTGTTTTTGTGCTGTTTTACCGGAACTCAATCCGTAAAAGCGACAGCTTCGATAGAATACCACCCTGTGACAGGAAAGTCAACACCTGTTATTCTTTGTTTTTGTATTTATATACATACAAAACCTACATAGCAATTCGCTTCACTGCTTCCAATAGTTCAAAGAGCTATACTCCATCAGAATGAGCAATACCATTCTCCCTGATGTAGTTCTCCAGCAACTCTGCCGCAATTCCTACAATTTCTTTACAGGGGCGTTTTTTATAATATTCCGCTGTGCGTTCTGCTGCCTCCGGCACATCATGCTTTACAGACAGCCCCAACAATTCCCGACACACGATGGATCCGTTCTTCTCCTCAAACTGCTTTGCCAGCTGCTGCACTCTGGCATAGTGGTCATTCTTTTCCTGCTTTGCCTTTGGATCTGAATATCCATAGATCTGGCCCAGCACCAATGCAATCCCACTCATGGCACCGCACACTTCTCTCAAACGTCCCATGCCGCCCCCAAAGGAACTGGCAATTGCTGCAAGGGTGTCCCTTTCCATGGAAAAATACTCCGAAAATGCCAATGCCACCGACTGGGAACAGTTATATCCTTCTGCAAAAAGAGTCATTGCCTGTTCTTTTTTTGTCATGTTACCCTTCCTTCCCGTTATATATCTGGATGAATACTACTACTGAGCCCCCGGCACCTCCTGTATCTGTTTCCTTTTCTTCTGGAAACGATGGGGGAACTATACATTGCAGATTTTACTATTACTTCTGAATCTGCACAACGGAAAAGTCACAGATCGAACAGTGAATTCGAATCCGAACAACGGAAAAGCTGCAGAACGAACAGTGAATTCGAATCCGAACAACGGAAAAGCTGCAGAACGAACAGAAAATTCGTATCTGCAGCCTTTCTTAAACATTTACTAAGATGGCTCGTAGTCATTTTCCCCGACGCTAAAGCGGCAGGGCTTCAATCAGATTGAAATTTTGTAAATACTTACTGACAGAGTTAATAAAATTCCGCAATATAGTCCAGCACATCCTGGCGGGAACCTTTAAAGGGGCCAGGCGTCTCCATTTTCAGGGAAACAAGGGCTGTGCTGTACAGCAGCGCCTCCTCCACAGAGGCATTCTGTCGTTCATTGATATATCCCGCAAACACGGTGTCTCCCCGCCCTGTTCTTCCCGAAAGATTTCTGGCCTTAATAGGGCAGGTATAAATCTTCTCCCCGTCATACACAAGAATCTCTGTATTGTGAGAGATCATAACCTCTTTTGCTCCCCACTCATGAAGCATCCGCGCTGCCTTCTCCCGATCCTCTGTTCCCGTCATGATCTCTGCCTCCGCCGCATCTGTCTTCAGATAGTCAATGTAAGGAAGCATTTCCTTCTTCTCTGCCCAGTCATGGAATTTCATGGACTTATCCTCCTCCACATGACGGAGCATACACTGGATATCCAATGCCACTTTTCCATGCTCTGAGGCCTCCTTCAGCAGGCTGTTATCAAAATCTCCGTAAACAAGACCTGCAAAATGATAAATCTTTGCATCTATCTCCGGCAGATCCTGAAACAGGAATGGATCACAGATGCCAAGGGAGGTACAGTCTCTTCTCTCCTTATTTGCTGTGTGATACTTGTTTCTGATGGAGCAGGTATGGGTGGACTTCATCCAGTAGAGATCTGCTCCAGACCCCTCAAACCGCTCATTTACATCTGCCTCCTCCGGATTCAGTTTGCAGAAAATCGCTGTCCTGAATCCGCTTTTTGAAGCAGCAAAGCCTGAAGCCACCACTGCTCCCCCCACTTCTCTGCACTCCACATCCTGATAATCAATGTTGATATCCAGGGATACCGGACCGCAGACCAGCACATCATACTGTTTCTTCATGATCTTCTTCTCTCCTTTATCCACAGAACCGGTATGGATGATCTGTCAAATCCCGGTACCGTGGTAATATTCTCTTTCTTCCTGAATAACCCGGTGTCAGACAGACTGATATTCCACACTCCATTCTCCTCGGTCTGTAAGGGTAAATACCAGCGCCTGATGGGGCGGAACTCCCTCCACAGGACAATCGGAATAATAAACCTCTGCCCCTGCATCCCGGATCATAGCAATCATATCCGGATGGGCACTGTTGTATCTTCTGTCACTGGAAGCACAGCATACCACCATGGAAGGACGGATCTTTTCCAGCAATTCTTCAGAGGCTCCATCCATCTGTCCGTGGTGCCCCACCTTATACAGATCTGCCTGCAGTTCCCCAGACTGCATTTCTCCAAATCCATCCCTGTTGGTATCCCCTGGAAGCAGGATCCTTTTTCCGCAATATTCCAGACTCAGGATCAGACTGAAATTGTTCAGTTTTCCGTCAACCTCATCCAGCCTTTCCAGAAATGCTTCCGATCCAGTGGCACCATAGAGCTTTTCCATCATTTCCTCCAGCTCTCTCTCCCGTTCCAGAGAAGGGGCCAGAACCCGGATCATGAGACCCTTGCAGGGAGAACAGCTATAGCCGGCACTGATTCGACGGATGGTTCCTCCCTCAGTTTCCGTAATCCTGCAAAGATGTCTGTAGGCATTCAGAGCAGCCAGAAAATTGGTCTGAGAAAGATTGGTTCCCCTGGAAACCTCTAATTCCTCATACTCCCTCCAGGCATTCTCCGGAAGGGTCTGCCACAGTTCTCCCGGTGGCAGGAGCTCCGCACAGCGGAGCAGCCCACAGATGTGGTCCTCATGGGTATGGGTGGACACCATCAGATCAATGTGATCCACGCCCTTCTTTTTCAGATACTCTGCCATAGGGATTCTGCCGGTGGTAGCATGGGCAAATTCAGACTCTCTTGCTCCTCCACCGTCAATCACCATTCGGAAAAGGTTATTTTTTCTGGTATCATCCGGGCATTCAATAAGAATACCCTCCGCGTAACCGCTGTTGATAAAACTGATCTTCATCATAGCCATCAGCTCATAGCCCGTTTAATATAAAAGCTGGACAGCAACAGAACAAGAACTGTCATTACAAGAGCACCGGCGGTACCAAAGCCGAAATTCAGATTTTTAATTCCGTAATTATACAGGTACTGGGTGATGGTTGCTGTTGTATTTGCAGGTCCTCCTCCTGTCAGCAGGTTTACCTTGTCAAACAGTCGGAAGCTGTCGATGGTACGAAGCAGTGCACAGAGAGCAAGACTTCCTTTAATGTTAGGGATTGTTACATAGATCAGACGCTGGAACGCATTGGAACCATCGATCATTGCCGCCTCATACTGGGACTCATCCACACTCTGAAGAGCTGCATACAGCAGCAGGAATACAAAGGGGGCGGTCTGCCAGATATCGATCAGCACCAGCATGCCAAAGGCTGTATGCACATCTGAAAACCAGTTATACACAGGCAGATGCAGGGCACTCAGCACCTGGTTCACAATTCCATAGTTGGGCGAAAGCATCATTCGCCAGATCAGAGCAACTGTAACGGTAGGAAGAAGATACGGAAGGAGAAGCAGAGTTCTCATGATCTTCTGTCCGATTTTCAGGCTGTTTACAAAAAGTGCCATGATGAAGCCGATCAGCATCTCAAAAAACATCGCAATGATTGTAAATTTCACCGTATTCAAAATCGCCTGTCGGAAATATGCATCCTTAAACAGGTCAATATAGTTTTCCAAACCAATAAACTGTGCACCATGCTTTGCACTTTTCAAAAGATTAAAATCAGTAAAGCTGTAAAAAACAGTAAAGATCAGCGGATACGCTGTCATGATCAGCAGAACGATCACTGTGGGAGATACCATGGTGTAGGCAAATCTCTTTTTCTGCGCTTTTGTTGTAAGAAGTTTTGTATTTGTATCTTTCATTGTGGGTTACCTCATTTTTTCCGGGGGTTTCCTGAGCGATTCCGTACCGGAAAAGCATCAGTAATTCAGAATCCCGGGAACTGTTTCAGTTCCCGGAATTCCTGTTTGTTTTAATTTTTGAATCAGCCAAGAAGATCAACCAGTTTTTCCTGAGCAGCCTTCAGTCCGTCATCAACAGAAGTTACACCATTTACGATGTTTCCAAGCTCTGTTCCAAGAATTGTGCAGTACTCGCCCCACTCAGCCATAACAGGACGATATACACCACCCTCAAGAGCCTTACATACTACTTCGTACTGTGGATACTCAGCAAGAACCTCCTCATTCTGAAGGCTTGAATAACGGCATGGAACTCCGCCGATCTTCACTGTATCAAGCTGAACATCCTTATCCATCAGATAAGAAACAAGCTTTGTTCCAAGCTCTTTGTTCTGAGAGTTTGCAGGAACACCGATTGTCCAGATACCGTATACGTTGGCATTGTATGCCTGGTCTCCCTCTTTTGCCACACCGGTGATAGCAACGTAATCCGCGGTGGAATCAGCAGTTGGTGTGTACCATCCTGGCCAGCCAACGCCCATTGTACCTGCACCAGTGTCACAGGAAGCAATCAGATCATCCTTCACCTCTGCATCACCTGTTGCGATCAGCTCCATGTAGTACTCCATAGCCGCTTTGAACTCAGGAGTATCGATGGTAGGCTGATTGTTCTCATCAACAACCCATCCGCCGAAGGAAAGAAGGATCGGCATAAAGTCTACCACCAGATTGTTTGGTGTATCGCCTCTGTAAATGAATCCTTTTTTGCCATTCTCCTGTGCTTTTTTACAGATTGCCATGATGTCATCCAGAGTATTGATTCCATCGGTCTCATAGCCTGCATCCACCACATTCTGTTTATTCAGAAGAAGAACAGTAACATTTCCATAGTATGGAGCAAGATACAGCTTGTCATCGTTATAACAGATTGTCTTTGTTGCCTCGATGATATCGTCATCCAGGTCATAGCCCAGTTCCTTCAGGTCTGCCAGAACCTCATTCTCTGTAAACTCTGCCATCCAGGAACCGTCCACCATACACATATCATAGGAACCCTGTGGATTCAGAGCGTCCAGAGCAATATTCTGTTTCAGGTCGTCCTCAGAAAGTTCCATCACCTCTACTGTACAGTTGTTCTCCTCCTCAAAGGCTGGCAGACACTCTTTGATAACCTCTGCATAGGTACCGCCACGAAGCACAATGGAGAGCTTGGTTGGATCCCCGGATGCCTCTCCCTTTTCCTCTGCTGCAGAAGAACCTGTCTCTGCAGGTTTGTCCTCTTTTGTTCCGCCGCATGCAGTCAGTGAAACTGCCATTGCAGCTGCCATCAATACTGCTACAATTCGTTTTTTCATTCCATTTGCCTCCTTTTAATGAAATACGTCTCTATATCATCCCTTTACAGCACCACTTGATAATCCTGAGATCAGGTAGTTCTGTGCAAAGATAACAAACAATGTGATCGGAATAACAGAGATCACTCCTCCTGCTGCCACCAGACCAAAGTTTGTCAGGCTGTCCTCTGTATTCAGAAGAGCAAGTGCCAGTGGCACCGTGCTGGTGGAAGCACTTCTTGTAAAGATTACCGTGTAGGTGTACTCATTCCATGCGTACATGAAAGAGAGCATGGCCACCGCTGCGATTCCCGGAAGAACCAGAGGAAGAACGATCTTTGTAAACATCTGCCACTCTGTGGCTCCGTCCACCCTGGCACTTTCCTCAATCTCCTCCGGCAGTTCCTGGAAAAAGCTGATCAGGAACCATATGATCAGAGGAACATTGATGAGAACACAGGCCAGAATAACAGGAATCCTTGTATTCAGCAGTCCAAATTTATTGAACATAATATACAGCGGAATGGTAAATGCCACCGGCGGCAGTACACGTACCAGAAGCACCCAGTAGGTCAGGGGAGTTTTCAATCCGAATCGGAAGCTTTTTCTGGCCAGAATATACGCACAGGTGATTCCCACCACCAACGAGATGATCAGGGAAAACAGCGTACTCTGCAAGCTGTTGATAATTGCTGTTCCAAATCCCTTGTTCGTAAACAGATGAACAAAATTCTCCATTGTAAAGGTTTCCGGAATCAGTGTGATATGTGACTTCATCTCTTCCGACGGGCGGATCGCCATAGCCACCAGCCAGTAGATGGGAAACAGACTGACTGCCAGAAAGAATACAGCCAGCACACCCTTTGCTGCTGTCAATGCTCTTCTTTTCCGTTTCATAATTGCCTCCTAAGAAAAAAGATCAAAATCAATACGTATCTTTGAACCTATCGATTTCCTTATATTCATAGTAGTACTTTTCTCCCTCTGTATCCATTCGCAGAGTGCACAGAAATGCAAACTTGTATATACAACTTTGATTTTTGTGAAAACCCACCACCCTATCAATGGTGTTTTTATGGATTATTACTCTATTTTTCCATATGCGACAACAGCTTTTTTCTGTTTTTTGTAAGTTTTCTCTATTGTTTTTTCTTTTTATCGCACATTTTACTTTATTTCACACGCTTTTTACATTCCCTTTGTGCAATTTGCACACATCTTCTATTGCTGTTTCAAGAGTACAAGGCACCAACGAAGGGGAGACAGACTCATGGAAAGCAGACACTCGCAATCCTCTGCCACAAACCGTGCTTCAGGCATATCCGAATATCCACAGTGGAAATAACGCAAAAACAGAGGTATACTGAGAACATCAGTATTATTTCCGGACAGAACCCTGTCAGCAGTTCCTGTCCCGGAAACAAAGGAGGAAAAAATCATATGAGTTTAATCAAGGGTACCCACCATGTGGCACTGAAATGCGGATCTGCAGAGGAGTATGCAAAAACAATTGCCTTCTATACAGAGACTCTGGGACTGGAGACTCTTCGCTCCTGGGGCGAGGGAGATGAGGCAGGAATCATGCTGAATACAGGAAACAGTATTCTTGAGATTTTTGCTGCCGGAAAAACTGCAGGCACAACAGGAAGCATCAACCACTACTCGCTTGCCACAGATGATGTGGACGCATGTGTGGAGGCTGTCCGCAAAGCAGGCTACCAGATCACCATGGAGCCAACAGAGCTTGTAATTCCAAGCACTCCTGGATTTCCGGTACGGATCGCCTTCTGCATCGGACCGGTTGGAGAGGAAATTGAATTCTTCACAGAAAAGTAATCTACACGAAAAGAAGAGTGGGAGCACCGGAAAGGGCACTCCCACTCTTCTTATTTACGCAGGCAACGAGCCAACGTCCGTGCTTGCACGAGACCCTGACGGCTGCCGCGATAACTTAAGAAACTCGCAAAGCGTGTTTCTCATAATTCACTATTCTCCTCTACCTGTTCAGCCCGAACGCTCAGTTCTTTGGCATGTAATCCATCACCAGCATTCCGTAGGTGAAATTTGCAAGCTGAACCTCGCTGTCAGACAGCTTCCAGATTTTTGAATCCTTTGCAGACTTGCTGCATTTTCCCAGTTCTTCCGTAAGAATGGCTTCATACTGATCCATGATTTCTTCATTTGTGAAGGTATTCTCATCAAATCCCAGATAGATAAACACTTCATCCAGCTTCTGACCATCGAAGCTACACTCAATTTTACCCGTCACACCTTCAACACCGCGATAGTTCTCCACCTCCAGAATCAGCTTGGAACCGTCAGCATTCTCAGCAGGCTCTGCTCCCTCTTTTTCCTTGAGGACTGTTTTCGCATTCTCATAGGTGGTTCCCCACTTCATGCCATCATAGTATCCATCAACACCATTGCCACATCCCCAAATCATCAGGGAACAGACTGCCATCGCCAGAAAAGCACCTGCTGTTTTGCTGAATTTTCTGTAATTCATGTTTCTCTCCTTTTAGATCTTACTCTCTCCAGATCAATCCGCTGCAGATGTGCTGCGGCATCTGTAATACAGACGAACATTTCAAATATTACATCACTTCCCCTTCTTGTCAAGTCTTCCAGCATTCAAAAAACCATAAAAGCTCACATTTTTCCTTTTTCTTCCATGTACTCTGACAAAAGGCAGAAGGGAGCAGCTATGATAAGACCTGCAAATCCTCCCAGCACATACATCAGAACATCCTCCAGAGCAGAAAAACCTCTTGCCAGCAGATATTGTGCGATTTCAATACCTGCTGCCACAAGGAAAATCAGCAAACTGTTGGTGATGGCATGAGCTCTGCCGCTGGCTTTTCTGAGAGCGATTCCCAAGGGAACAAACATCAGGCAGTTGATCACCGCAATCAGCACTCTCGTTTCATGAAAACCGGTGTCTGTGAGATAATCATTGACATTAAACACACGGATTCCCCTGGCCGTTCCTCTTCCTGCCACAAACAGCAGGGCCAGAACAACAAGATACCCCATCAACAGAAGATGGTTCATCACTTTCTTTGGTGTCCCCCGCAGAACAAAGGTCAGCAGAAATCCCAGAAACAGAATCAACAGCAACAGCATTGCATACTGGGACCACACATTTTCAAACAGATACTGCTCCAGATAATTCTGAAGCTTGATCCACTGGCTCTCTTCCATCAGAAAACGGAAGGGCCTGTCAAATATGGTAAATTCCTTCATAGTATCACCTCCTGAGATGAGAAAAGCGGACATTTGCAATCCGCTTCTCTACTCCCTCATGAACCACTCCTGACTTCGTCAACCCATCAGCAGGAGCTTTGTATCATACTTTATACAGTGTTTTGCCTCCTGCTATAAAATAGCATTGATAGCATCTCGGATACTGGCCACCGGAATCAGCTGGATCTTTTCTCCCAGTTTTTTTCCTTTCAGGGCCTTCATGCAGACCTCTGGAAGGATCACTCTGGTAAAGCCCAGCTTCTTAGCCTCCATTACCCTCTGCTCAGCCATACTTACAGAGCGTACCTCACCGCTTAAGCCCACTTCTCCAAACACAACAGTCTTGTCATCGATCACAAGATCCTTATGACTGGAAACCAGGGCCAGAAGG
Organism: Lachnospiraceae bacterium; assembly: GCA_030526405.1. GTDB lineage: Bacteria > Bacillota > Clostridia > Lachnospirales > Lachnospiraceae > JAKSRN01. The sequence continues at coordinate 9,006 of JAUNCZ010000046.1, forward strand.
ATGCCCAGATCCACCGCCGGCTCTGTCATCTTAATTCCTCCCGCGATATTTACATAAGCATCACAGGCGGAGAGATTCACCCTCCCCCTTTTCTCCAGCACTGCCATCAGCAGATTCACTCTGTTGTAATCCGTTCCGTTGGCGGTTCTTCTTGGCAGTCCAAAGTTACTCTGACAGACAAGGGCCTGAATTTCAATCATAATGGGACGTGTTCCCTCCATGGAACAGGCCACCACAGAGCCGGAGGCACCACTTGGCCGACCATCCAGCATGTATTCCGATGGATTTTCCACCTCCATCAGTCCCTGTTCACACATTTCAAACACACCGATCTCATTGGTGGAACCAAACCTGTTTTTCACTCCGCGAAGGATTCTGTAGGATGCGTGTCTTTCCCCCTCAAAATACAGAACACTGTCCACCATATGCTCCAGCACACGGGGACCGGCTACACTTCCCTCCTTGGTCACATGTCCCACAATAAAGATCGGGATCTGCATCCCCTTGGCGATCTGCATCAGCACGTTGGTGGATTCCCGCACCTGGGACACACTGCCCGGAGAGGAGGAAACCTCTTCATTATACATGGTCTGAATGGAATCAATCACGATCATTCCCGGTTTTGTCTTCTCAATCCAGGAACGAATCACCGAAAGATTGGTTTCGCAGAGCAGCTTCATGGAATCTCCGAACTGGCCGATTCGTACTGCCCTCATCTTTATCTGCTCTCTGGATTCCTCCCCCGACACATACAGAACCTGAACCCCTCTTTCTGACAGATGCTGGCAAACCTGAAGAAGCAGTGTGGATTTTCCGATTCCCGGATCACCGCCCACCAGGGTAAGGGAGCCCTTCACAATTCCTCCTCCCAGAACCCTGTCCAGTTCTCTGATTCCTGTGGTGATTCTGTCTGTCTGGTCCAGAGTCACCTCATTCAGCCCCACCGGAGCCTGATCCTGGGATACTCTGGTCTGGGCCACAGCCCCCTGACCTCTGGTGGAAACCGTCTCCTCCACAAAGGTATTCCACTCCTTACAGCCTGGACACTGTCCCATCCATTTCCCGGACTCATGTCCACAGCTCTGACAATAAAATATGGTTTTCTTTCCTTTTGCCGCCATTTTCTCTCCTGTTACATAATAGTAAATGCGCAGCCCCCACAGGAACTGCGCATTCATATACGTTTCTGTTCAACTGAGGGCTTTCTTTTGTCCCCTCTCAGAATCTGGAAATTATCCCACCCGTACGATCTCAACCTTCACTTCATCTGTTTTCTCCAGTTTCACGCTGAAGGAAAGCTTTCCGCCAAGATTTGTTTTGATATTTCCGATGTTGCTGTCATTAAGAATAACTCTGTAGATGGTATCCTCTTCCATTCCCAGAGTGATCTGTGCGTCTTTCGGACCTGCTACAGTAAATACAACCCCATTCTCTGTTTCTGTATACTCAGAAACTGCAGTTCCCGGTACTGATTCGTACACGAATGTATCATTGCGCTCAAGCTTTGTGATCTCATTAAAGGTTTTTACTTTATAGACATCACCCTGAAACTCGAAATCAGCTTTTTTTGTCTTCTGAGCGAGCTCGTAATCGCCAAAACTGATGCTTCCATTCTCTTCTGCACGAAGCAGCTCTTTTATACTTGTCATACTGATGACCTCCTGATCAACCCTACTAGTCTAGGACTCTTTTTAGTATCTACATTATAGTATATCCACCGAATATTTTCCACACAAATCTCATTAGTTTTCTGAAAATTTATACTTTTTATGGCTTTCTTACAGTCATAGTGATCTTGCCGGCCTTGCAGCCCACAATTACAGTATCACCTTTTCCCACCTCTCCGGAAAGGATCTTCTCAGAAAGGGTATCCTCGATCCGGCTCTGGATTTCCCTTCTCAGTGGTCTTGCACCATACCTGCTGTTAAAGGAATGACGAATCAGCTCCTCTTTCGCAGCACCAGACACACGAAGGGTGATCTGCATCTGCTCTCTGCAACGCTTCTCCAGATCGGAAAGCAGCAGCACCACGATCTCCTTCATCTCCTCCTTCGTGAGAGAATGGAACACAATGGTATCGTCGATCCTGTTCAGGAATTCCGGGCGGAACATGCGGCGCACCACCTCCATCACCTGATTCTTCATATATTCATGATCCTGCTCTGCATTTTCACTGGTCTTGAAGCCAAGTCGTTTTGGTTCCACGATGGCCTGGGCACCTGCATTGGAGGTCATGATGATACAGGTCTGTTTGAAGTCCACCTTCCGACCCTGAGAGTCTGTAATGTGACCGTCATCCAGCACCTGAAGAAGGATATTGAACACATCCGGATGGGCCTTCTCAATCTCATCAAAGAGAATGACACTGTAGGGATTCAGGCGAACCTTTTCAGAGAGCTGTCCACCCTCCTCATAGCCTACATATCCCGGAGGAGAACCAATCAGTCTTGATACACTGAATTTCTCCATATATTCCGACATATCCACACGGATCATAGCCTGCTCAGTGCCGAAAACCGCCTCTGCCAGTGCCTTGGAAAGTTCTGTTTTTCCCACACCTGTAGGACCCAGGAACAAAAATGATCCAATGGGGCGTTTTGGATCTTTCAGACCCACACGACTTCTTCGGATTGCCTTTGCCACTGCTGTGACAGCCTCCTCCTGACCGATGACGCGCTTATGCAGGATCTTCTCCAGATTTGCCAGTCGTTTTGACTCTGACTGAGCCAGTTTTTCCACAGGAATCCGGGTCCAGCCGGATACAGTTTCTGCCACGGTCTCCTCTGTCACTGCATATTTTCCATCTCTGCTTCTCTTTTCAAATCTGCTCTTTGCAGCATCCATCTGCTTCTGCAGCTCTCTCTGCTCCTCCTGGAGCTGTTTTGCCTCTGCAATATCTCCCGCCTTCAGAGCCAGCTCTTTTCTTTCCCTGATATCCTTCATGCGGACTCTGCTGTCCTCCAGTCCGGAAGGCATCTTAAATCCCCCCAGCTTAACAGCGGAAGCAGCCTCATCAATGAGATCGATGGCCTTATCGGGAAGATAACGGTCTGTGATATAGCGGACAGAAAGCTTTACTGCTGCCTCAAGGGCTTCATCTGTGATCTGCACATTGTGATGTCTCTCGTAGAAGGGACGCAGCCCCTTAAGGATATCCAGTGCTTCTTCCTGGGTGGGTTCCTCCACCACAACAGGCTGGAAGCGACGCTCCAGGGCAGGATCCTTCTCAATATATTTTCGGTACTCATTGATGGTGGTGGCACCGATCAGCTGAATCTCTCCCCTTGACAGGGCCGGCTTCATGATATTCGCCGCGTCCAGAGACCCCTCTGCCCCACCGGCTCCGATAATGGTATGGATCTCATCGATGAAAAGCAGGATATTTTTCCTTGAGGCCACTTCTTTGATCAGATTGCTGATTCTCTCCTCAAACTCTCCTCTGTATTTTGTTCCTGCCACCATACCTGCCATATCCAGCATCACAATTCTTTTATTTCTGATACTCTCTGGTACCAGTCCTGTGGCAATCCTCTGGGCAAGTCCCTCTGCAATGGCTGTTTTTCCCACACCTGGCTCTCCCATCAGACAGGGGTTGTTCTTTGTTCTTCTGCTGAGGATCTGAATTACACGGTTGATCTCCTTGTCACGACCGATCACAGGATCCATTTTTCCCCTGCCTGCCAGTTCGGTAAGGTCCCGGCCATACTGATCCAGCACCGGTGTGGCCAGATCATCATAATTCTCTGAAAGCTTTGCATTCAGTTCTTCTCTGGAAAGATTTCCATTCTCACCGATGGCGCTGAGAATGTTGGCATACAGCTTCTGAATGGTTACCCCCATGGTTACAAGAAGCCGGGTGGCAGAGCACTCATCATCCTTCAGAAGCACGATCAGCAGATGCTCTGTTCCGATCTTGTCACTGTCCAGATTTGCCGCCTCAATCCCTGCACAATGCAGCAGATATCTCAGTCGTGGTGTGTACTGAAGCTTTCCCTGAAGAGGATTCTTCTGCTGCTCAGGTGCGATGAGATCCCGGATCAGCTGCAGCATCTTTTCCCGTTCCACCTTATTCTCCTTCAGAACCAGTGCCGCTGTTCCTGTTCCTTCCTCGAGAAGTCCCAGCAGCAGATGCTCTGTTCCAATGTAAGAGCGTTTTGCATTCTTTGCAGCCCGCTCTGCTATCTTTAATGCATTTTTTGCCTGTACGGTATATTCTTTATTCATAGGTCAACTCTCCTGCTGCCTGCATCCTTCCGGATCCGGCAGTTTTCCTTCTGAAAAAATGTACTTCTATTATACTGAATTCCTGTCAAAGTGCAAGCTTCAGGATTTTTCTCCTGGTTTTGTTTCCCCGTTGTCAAAACTGCTGTATACTGTTAAAAAATAAAACTACAAGGAGGATACACCTGTGCTGTATATCTGTTATCCAAAATGTTCCACCTGCCAGAAAGCAAAAAAATGGCTGGATGCCAATGGACTCCCCTACACAGAGCGCCCCATCAGGGAGGAAAACCCGACTGTTGAGGAGCTGAAAGCCTGGCATGCTTTAAGCGGACTGCCCCTGAAGAAATTCTTCAATACCAGCGGTGTACTTTATAAAGAAATGAAGCTGAAGGATAAACTTTCCACCATGTCTGAGGAGGAGCAGTATGAACTGCTGGCCACAGACGGTATGCTGGTGAAGCGTCCCCTTCTCATTGGAGAGGATTTTGTACTTGTAGGCTTCAAAGAAGCTGAGTGGGCAGAAAAACTGAAATAATACCTTTATGCCGGGATTTTACGTAATCTTCTGAGCATCTGTGTTTTTGTTCACCAGGAAATGGAAACGAAAAAGAGGGGCTGTCGCAACAACCGTTGCGATGGCCCCTCCTTTGTAGTTTTCTGTTTTATTCCATTACAGTCCCATCTGAGCCTTCAGAGCAGCCAGCTCATCGTCTACCTCTGAATTGCTCTCCGCATCGTATTTAGCTGCCAGAGAGGATACAGTCTCAGCAGACTCAGCTCCCTTGTTCAGCTCAGCTCGTGCATTAGCCTTATCCAGCATCTTGTTGGCTTTCTCTTCCATCTTGTCAAATGCAGACATTCCGTCTGTGATGTTGATCTTTCCAACCTTCTCAGTGAGCTGATTCATCTTCTCCTGAGCTTTTGCAGCCTGAACCTTAGCCTTGATGCTTGCTTTTCTCTCATTGAGAGTAGCAATATCGTTGGTGAGCTTGTCATGCATTGCACGCATCTTGTCTGCGTTCGCCTGTGCAGACTCTGCAACAGTTGCCAGAGCAGCTCTGTCGTTTGTCAGCTGAAGCTTTCTCTCCAGGAATTTTTTAGCGTCTCCGTCATTTCCTGCAAGAACAGCTTTCTCAGCATATTTCTGCATCTTCTCAATCTCAGCATCCTGCTCATCCAGAACACGTTTCGCTCTTGTTGCTTCAGCCATAACAGCTGCAGTCTCATCCTTAACCTTCTGAAGATCACTCTGCATATCTCTCAGATACTGCTCGATCATCTTCTCAGGATCCTCAGCCTTATCAAGAAGCGCATTGATATTTGCTGCCATGATGTCCTTAAATCTTTTTAAAATACCTGCCATTTTTCAAAACCTCCTGTTTTTTCCTTATTCTATATTTCCATATTCTCTCATTGAGAAGAATGAAACATCCGTCGTTATCGGATCACTGTAAATACGCCTGCAGAAACCAGACCCATGATGATACCTGCCAGAAGCACGCCCAGCATCACAGCCAGCACACTCTTCCTGAAATCCATGTCCAGGATGCTGGCTGCCAGAGTTCCGGTCCATGCGCCTGTTCCCGGAAGAGGAATTCCCACAAACAGAAGCAGCGCAAGAAACAGTCCCTGTCCTGCCTTCGCCTGCAGCTTTCTGCCCCCTGACTCACCTTTTTTCAGACACCAGGTAAACAGGCCACCGATCAGGGGCTTGTCACATCCCCAGTTCAGTACCTTTCTGGCAAAGAAAAAGATAAAGGGAACGGGGATCATATTGCCGATTACTGCGATCACATAGGCGGGAAGGAGATTCACTCCCATACCCACTGCAATGGGAATCGCTCCTCGAAGCTCGATCAGAGGGATCATTGAAACCACAAACGTAATCAGATACTTTATCATAACTATTCAGTTGTCTCCTTTACAGAATATTTGTAAATGCAAAAATCAGCACCAGAATACCAAGAAGGATTCTGTACACACCAAACACCTTGAAATCATGACGCTTGATATAGCTCATCAGGAACTTGATGGCCAGAACAGACACTGCAAATGCCACCACCATACCGAAAAGCAGCACCGCAATCTCCATACCTGTGAAGCCAAAGCCAAACTTCACCAGCTTCAGAAGGGAAGCGCCCACCATGGTAGGGATTGCAAGATAGAAGGTGTATTCCGCTGCCACGGTTCTGTCAAGACCGATGAGGATTCCTCCCAGGATGGTAGCTCCTGATCGGGAGGTACCCGGTATAATAGCCAGAACCTGGAAAATGCCGATCAGAAGGGCATCCCGCCAGGTCAGCTGTCGAATCCTTGTCACACGGGGACTTCTTGTTTTATTCCATCCCTCGATCACAATAAACAGAACACCGTAGAGGATCAGCATAGACGCAATAGGCACCGGTCTGTGCATATGCTCCTCCACCCAGTCATCCAGAGGCAGGCCAAGAACGATGGCCGGCAGGGTGGATACACAGATCTTCAGCCACATAACGATCTTGTCCATATGACAGTATCGGTTGGCAAAACTCTGAAATCTACCTCCAAAGCCCTCTGTCTGGGGATTCCTGAACCAATTTCTGCCGGAGGCAGTTTTTGCTGTATGGAAAGGCCAGAGCTTTCCGAAATACAGAACCACCACCGCCATAATGGCGCCAAGCTGGATCACAACATTGAACATCTTCATAAATTCCTCGCTCATACCGGGATTCAATACCTCTCCCAGAAGAACCAGGTGTCCTGTACTGCTGATGGGGAGCCACTCTGTAATACCCTCCACAATTCCAAGCGCCAGGACCTTCAACCATAAAATCAGATTCATACGTTTATCCTTTATATAATTGTATTTGTGTTCCCTGAACACAGGTATAGTATATAACATTCTCTGACTTTTTGAAAGGTCATTATCCTTATATGCACAAAATGCTGAATTTCGAACACAGAAACACAGGGAAAGAGAAAAACTGCGAGAAACACGTTTTGTCAGGTTCTCAGGTTATCGCAGCAGTCACCAGGGTCTCGTGCATCTTCCTATCAAAATCGCTGCGTATCCTCGCGGAGCGTTTTATCTCAGTCGGAGACTGGACTTCCACTGAGATAAAAAAGAGGGGACCGGAATTTCTTCCGGTCCCCTGGAACTTATAGTTCTACTCTTACTCACTTTTTATCAGAACATCTCTTTGCTCATCTTGTCGATCTCAGCGTCTACTGCCTCGTAAACTCCTGGGAAGTGTGCAAAGTTCAGTCCGTGTGTGGTACATGGGATAAATCCAACTTTTCCACAGTCTCTGCAGAGCTGATCTGTCTCACGCTCAATGTCAGCCATTGTCCAGTCTGCTCTGTCAACCTTACCATTGTCGATTCCACCCATGAAGGTGATCTTATCGCCGTACTCTTTTACCAGTTTTGGAAGGTCATTTACAGACATAGCACCCTGCCATACATCGATTCCCATCTCGATCATGGTAGGTACAAGCGGTGCAGAATAGCTGTCATTGTGGTGGATAACAACCTCAACACCGTTGTCATGATAGAATCCGTACAGTCTCTGGTATGGCTCCAGGAAGAACTCACGGAACATCTCAGGATTGATGAAAGTGGATTTCTGTGTTCCAAGGTCATCATGATGGAATACTGCAGTTGGTTTCAGATATTTCACGAAATCAGCAGCCATCTCCATCATCCAGTCTGCAAAATAGTTGATCATATCCTGCATTGCTTCCGGCTCCTCATAGAAAGCCATCATAGCCTCTTCCATTCCCAGAACATAGTGTGTCATCTCGAACAGACCAGGAGCTACCATTGGTGCCACCAGGTACTCATCGCGGTCCACTGCATTGAACTCTGCAATTGTCTCTGCCCAATCCTCTTCTGTATACTTTTTCAGATCCGGAGCTTTTACATATTTCTCCCATTCTGCAACGTCAGGGCACAGCAGATGCTCTGCATCATGAACAGGGAATCCGCCAGGTGTGCCTGCCGGCCATGCATTGTACCAGCCCCATCCTGTCTGCACCATAGGATCACCAGGTTTAGCAGGGTTCAGAGGGAACTCTTTGAAATATGGATGAGTCATGAAAATCTTAACTGCCTCATACTGTTTTACAAAACGATCAGGATTGCCGTTTTTGATTACTTCAAGCATATTCTGTCTTGGTGTTAACATACTCTTTTTTCCTCCGTTCAGTTTCCATATTATATGGCTTTCTTTTTTCCGTATATTCACATTATCACAACAATAAAACCAAAAGAATGTCGTAGACGGCCTTTTTTTTGTTAATTTCGTCCAATTTTCATTTCAACTGTGGGATATACCGAAAACAAATGCCCGTCTGTCCCATTCTCTTTTTGTTGGTTTTTTCATCTGCAGCTATGAAAAAACCCGTCTGTCTAAAACAGACAGACGGGCAAATAACACTGTTTTTTTAATTATTCAGGCTTGCTGCAATCCAGAAGGATCTTCGGATATTTGGACTCTTTGAATACATCAAAGCTCTCCACAGCCTGAGACAGTGGCATGATCTTCTGAATAATCTTCTCTGTCTGCATTCTTGGGATCATGTTGATGGCTCTTGGAACGATGGCAGTATTGGTGAATACTGTCTGGATACGTCCCTCCTTCATGTAAAGCTCATGGAGGTTCAGAGGCATCTCATAGGTTGGTGGGAATACTGCAAAGTATACGGCAGTTCCGCAGCGAGCCAGAATCTTCAGTGGAGTTTCAGCCGCTTTTGGAGAACCGGACATCTCAAATACATAATCAAAGCCCAGTCCATCGGTGATCTCCATTGCTCTTGCCACAACATCCTCATTGAAAGGATCGATCACATGCTGTGCACCCATATCCAGAGCCATCTGTCTCTTATCTGCCACAGGCTCGATAACAGTAATCTTTGCTGCACCGGAGAGAAGAATTGCATTCAGCATGATGGAACCGATTCCGCCAACACCTGCAACAGCAACAGTTGCTCCATGACGGATCGGTGCCAGGTCCATGGCACGAAGTACGCAGGTGGTAGGCTCTGTGATGGCATACTGTTTCAGATCTGCATCATCAGGAAGTTTGAATACTGTGTTGCAGTCTGTAACAACGTACTCAGCAAATGCACCTGTGGCTTTTGCATTGATGCAGTACTGGGTCATGCCCTTCTTACACCACTCACAGCCACCGCAGAAGGATACAGGGAACATGGTTACCTTATCTCCCACCTTGTAGCCCTTCTGTTTTGCTTCCTCGCCAAGATCCTCGATCACACCGCAGGCCTCATGTCCCAGAGGTGCCGGAGGCTGTGCTCCCATTACATTCATGGTTACCTGATGTACATCTGTGGCACAGATTGCTGCATAGGCGATTTTTACCTTAATATCTCTTGGTCCCACCTCAGGGATCTCAATGTCTTTTAACTCAATGGTATCCTTTTTTGTCCACCATAACTGTTTCATTGTTGCCATAGTCTATACCTCCTGTTAATTTGCCATTCCCTTTGCACGAAGGTCTGCCATAATGTTGTTGTAGGTCTCTTTATCCAGCTTGTATGCAAACATTGCGACTGCTGCGATTACAGAGAAGATAGCAACGAACATGTGGGAACCGAAGTTCATAGCAAAAAGTACCTTGGATGTCTGCTCTGCGTTAGGAACATATCCCACTGCATCCAGCACCAGGGCTGCTCCTGAGATGGAAAGTGCCTGACCGATCTTAAGAGCAAAGTTGATAAATGTGGAAATAAATCCAGCTGCGTAAACTCCATATTTGTGATAGGTGTACTCTGCAGTATCAGGCATCATACCGAAGATGTTGCCCAGCATCATACCGGAGCCCCAGCCATAAATCGCACACATTACATAGTACAGAATTCTTCCAAATGCAGTTGTAATTGGAAGGAAGAAGGAAACTGCCATGGATACAGCGATCATTACGAATGCCACACCGGCGATGGTTCCTTTGTTTTTTGCTTTCTTTACAAAGTAGCTGACAGAGAATGCTCCCAGCATTCCTGCTACAGACCACAGGGTCTGTGTATTTGCAAACAGCAGATTATCTCCCGCATTGTAGGTACAGAAGTATACACGGAAGGTTCCGCCACCCTGAATGATACCCCATGCCAGGAAAGCAATGGTGATCTGCCAAACAGGAGCATTTCCCGCAAGGATCTTGAACTGAGAAACCAGGGATACCTTCTCAGTCTTTGTCTCATCAACAGTTACAACCTCTTTGGTAGAGAAGATGGTGATCAGGAAGAACGGGAAAGCAAGCAGAGAGAAGATGATAGCTGCTTTCTGGTATCCTGCTGCTCCGCCGCCTGCCCAGTTAACGATACGAAGAGTCAGAGCAGAAAGAATGATCATGGCAATGAATGCACCTGTCATACGGAAAGAGGACAGGGCAGATCTTGTCTCTGTGTCTCGTGTCATCATAGCCGGCATAGCGGAATAGGTAACGTTAACCATGGTGTACAGAAGAACGAGAACGAAATACATTCCAAGTCCCCATACAGTTCTGAAGGTTTCACTCCACTCCAGATTTGTGGTAAATGTCAGAACGTTGAAGATCAGCATCGGAATGAATGAGAAGATGATCCACGGACGATAGCGTCCCCAACGGGTTTTCGTTCTGTCTGCCAGGGATCCTACAATCGGATCATTGATGGCATCCCAGAATTTTGAGATAAACATAATGGATGCAATAACAGTTGCGTTCAGCATTGCAATATCGGTATAGAAGAACATGAGGTAGGATCCGATCAGGGACCAGCTCATGTTACATGCGAAATCTCCGCAGGCATAACCGATCTTTTTAGGAGTATTTAACTTGGTATACTCATCTACTGGTTTAATATTCGCCATAAATTTTTCCCCCGAAAATTATGTACTTTTTACTGTTTAAACGACATTATCTGCAGATGGATCTGATATACTCAGAAACATCCTTTTTGTGGTAACCGTATTTGATCTGCTGCTCTTCACCGCTTCCAAATCCGGCGTAAACCTGAGGAACACCAAAACGCTTAAAGGATTTAACCGGCACTGCATTGTCCACAATGTAGTCCGCAATTGTGCTGGCGAATCCACCCTCCATCAGGTGATCCTCCCATACGATGATATTTCCAGTCTCATCGATGGCTTTCTGCACAGCCTCCTTATCCCATGGCTTGATGGAATAGCAGTCAATTACACGAACGCTGATGCCCTCCTCTTTCATAGCTTCAGCCACGTCAATTGCCATGCCCACCATCTCTCCGTGAGCAAGAATTGTGCAGTCATTTCCCTCTACACAGGTAACAGATCCGCCGATCTTGAACTGGATTGTTCCTGGCTCATACAGCTGACGGTCCTTCTTACCCTGAGCAAGACGGATATACATTGGTCCCGGAACATCCATGGAAAGCATCAGGATGTCACGGATCATATTTGGATCGCAGATAGAAATAACCTGCATGTTTACAAATGATTTTTCAATGGCGATATCTTCCATTGCATTGTGGGTGGAACCGCCACCGGATGTAAGACCACCACCTGTACCAATGATACGAACAGGAAGATTCTGGTAGCATACAGCAGTACGAACCTGCTCACAGGCTCTCATGGAAAGGAATGGAAGCATTCCCATTACCACCGGAATATTGCCATCAAGGGCAAGTCCTGCTGCAACACCGATTACATTCTGCTCTGCAATACCAACGTCCACATATCTCTCCGGAAATGCTTCCTGGAACTCGATCAGACTCATTCCTACGTCAGGAGTACACACAAAAAGCTTCTCATTTGTTTTTCCTATCTCATAAAGAGTACTTCCAATAACAGTACGTGCGGAGATCCACTCGCCAAAGTTAAATGATCCAGCCATTCTTATTCCCTCCTTATCTTCCGTAGTTTTTCTTCAGCTGTTCCATTGCAGTTTTGAAATCAGCCTCATTCAGAGAACCTGCATGCCATCCGATCACTCTCTCCATGAAGTCAACGCCCTTGCCCTTGATGGTATGGCAGATGATTGCTGTAGGTGTATCGGAATCTGTTGGTGGAAGATTGTCAATCGCATCAACGATCTCCTCCATATTGTGTCCGTCGATCTCAACCACATTCCATCCGAATGCTTTCCATTTCTCAGCATATGGATCCTGGAACACATATTTCTCATCAATGTGAGAACACATCATCTGTTTGTTGCGATCGATCACAGCCACAAGATTTCCCAGTTTATAGGAATGGCCTGTAAGTGCTGCTTCCCATACAGAACCCTCACAGGTCTCGCCATCTCCCATCAGACAGACAACTCTGTGATCTTCTTTTTTATATT
>JAUNCZ010000047.1 GCA_030526405.1 Lachnospiraceae bacterium
AATATTGAATTTTCAAGGTTCAACACACCCTATAGGTGTGGGAAGTTTGAGTTATTTAAAAACTAAGAAGGGGTTTATCCTGGTGTCACATGACAGAGATGTACTTGATGCCTGCATTGACCATGTACTTGTTCTGAACCGAGCTTCTATTGAAGTTCAGGCAGGGAACTTTAGCTCCTGGTGGGAGAATAAAGAAAAAGCAGACGTCAATGCACGAACTGAGAATGAAAAGCACCTTAAGGAAATTGAGAAACTTGAGGCCGCAGCTGACAGAGCGAGCAGGTGGGCAGAAAAGAATGAGAATACCAAGATAGGATTTGACCCAATCAAAGAGCATGACAGGTTTTTGGATACCAGATCTTTTATAGGTGCAAAAACCAAGAAAATGCAAAAGCGAGTGAAGGCTTACGCGGGAAGGATTAACAGGGAAATTGAGGAAAAGGAAGGACTTCTTAATGATATTGAAGAAGTGACTGACCTTAAGCTTATGCCATTAACATATCACAAAGAGCGATTGCTATTCGGAAGGGATTATTATCTTAAATATAAGGATGCAGATGAATGTGTATTTAATGGTCTGACTTTTGAAATTAATAATGGCGACCGTGTGGTAATTGATGGTGAAAACGGATCCGGTAAATCAAGTCTTATTAAGGCAATTCTCGATATGAACAGCAAGGCAACAAAAGAGACTTTGAATTATGTAAGTGAAGGGGCCCTCGAAGTTCCCGGGAATCTTATTATCTCCTACATTAACCAAGATACGTCTCACTTGAAGGGATTTCTTAAGGATTATTGTGAATCAAAAGGCCTTGATTATACGCTTCTTTTGTCATTGCTTCGACAATTGGATTTTGAGAGAGTTCAGTTTGCAAAACCAATGGAACAATATTCTGAAGGACAGAAGAAAAAGGTTTTAATAGCTGCAAGTTTACTAACCTCTGCACATTTGTACATTTGGGATGAACCTCTTAACTATATAGATGTATTTACACGAATGCAAATTGAAAAACTAATTGAAGTTTATAAACCGACTCTGCTTTTTGTGGAGCATGATGTAAGATTTAAGGAGAAGATTGCTACAAAAACAATAAGTATGTAAATAATTATTGCGCACGTAAAAACAACGTCGAGACGGTTTGTTTGTTAGTGATCTCATGAGCAGTCCCCAGACTGCTCTCATGAATTGTTCTTTAGGATAATAAGCGGGGATCCTCGGTAATTGGTTTCCTGGTAGTTATGCTGGTCGGTTTTGCTTTCTGATGAGAAACGATAATAGAATTTTCACATTTGTATGCTACAATTGATGAAACTATGAGAATCAGGCTTTGGCAGTTTCTCAGGTTATCACGGCAGGCACCAGAGTCTGCCATATATTCTATCAACAGGAGGCTGTTATGAAGCTTTTATATGCGGAGGATGAACCTGCCCTTTCAGAGGCGGTGGTGGACTATCTTACCTATCATAACTATATTGTGGATGCTGTCTATGACGGGGAGGAGGCCTATGAGTATGCCCTGTCCGGTGAATACGACGGCATAATTCTGGATATTATGATGCCTAAAATGGATGGTCTGGAGGTGCTCACCGGCCTTAGAAGAAAGGGCTGCAGCACACCGGTGCTGCTGTTGACTGCCAAAACCCAGGTGGAGGACCGGATCAGGGGACTGGATGCCGGTGCGGATGATTATCTGCCCAAGCCCTTTGATATGGGGGAACTGATTGCCCGTATCAGAGCCATGCTGCGAAGAAGAGAGGAGTTTCATCCGGATCTGATCCGATTCGGTGATCTGACACTGAATGTACAGTCTGCGAAACTGATATCAGGAGAGTACTCCCTGCTGCTGCCAAAGCAGGAGTATCGTCTGATGGAGCAGCTTATGCTGAACCATTCCAGATTCATGTCCTCAGAGGATCTGCTGGTAAATGCCTGGGGCTTTAACACAGACACCGATATCAACAGTGTCTGGCTGTATATCTCCTATCTGCGAAAACGGCTGTCTGCCATCCACTCCGGTGTTGAGATTGTCACAAAACGCAATATCGGATATAAGCTGGAGTATCAGTCATGAGGAAATCGTGTAATGAAGAATACGAGCTGGAGTATCTGCCATGAGAGAATTACGTAGTATCAGATACAGAATGGAGTATCTGCCATGAGAAAACTGTTAAAAAGGCGATTTATTATGTTTACAATGGCCGCCGTTTCCTGTCTGCTTCTTTTTCTTGTGATGGCCATCAACGGACTGAACTGGCTGATGCTTGATAGGCAGAGCGACAGGATGCTGGATACCCTTGTGGCGGCTGATGGAGCATTTTACAGGATGGATTTTACCCGGCCGCCGGACATCTTCGGCCCCCTGAATATGGACAGAATGCAGGCCTCCCGGTTTTTTATTGTGAGAAGCGATCAGAAGGGCAGGATCAAGGACGTTAATACAGACCAGATTTCTGCCATTGATAAGGAAACTGCTGTGAGCTATGCCAGGGAGGTGCTGGATGCAGGCAGAGGATCGGGAAGACTGAAGGATTACAAGTATGCAGTGAAACAGGTGGGAACAGACCAGTTGATCTTTTTTATGGATAATTCGGTTCAGTATGACAGCTTTCGTCTGCTGCTGTTTGTGACGGCTGTCATTGCCCTGGTGTGCTGGCTGGTGCTGTTTCTCATCGTATTTCTGCTTTCCGGCAGGGCGATCCGGCCAGTGGTGGCGGGAATGGAAAAACAGAAGCAGTTTATCACCAACGCCGGCCACGAGATGAAAACACCTCTGGCCATTATCCAGTCCAACAATGATACCATGGCACTGATCCATGGCGAGAACAAATACAATGTGCATATCCGCAATCAGACCAAACGTCTGAATGTGCTGATGTCGGAGCTTCTTACCCTTGCAAGACTGGATGAGGAACAGCTGCTGCCCACAGAGGAGGTGGATATCAGCCACCTTCTGGGGGAAATGCTCCCGGTTTACAGGGAGGGAGCCCTGCAGCAGAATCTCCAGCTGGAGGCCAGAATTGAAGAGGGAGTGGTGCTCCGCAGCAACAAAACCAGCATGCAGCAGCTGCTGACCATCCTGCTGGACAACGCAGTCCGCTATACTCCTGAGGGGGGAAGGGTGGAGTTTTCCCTTTTCAGAGAAGGGAAACATATCCTTCTGGTGGAGGAAAACACCTGTGATACCGCCCTTGAACCGGATCCGGAACGCTTCTTTGAGCGTTTCTACCGGGGAGATGCAGCCAGAACACAGGGAAATACTGCCTCCGGCTATGGAATCGGCCTGTCCGCAGCCAGAGCCATCTGCGAAAGCTTTGGAGGAAAACTGACAGCAGAGTATCCTGCCAGGGACAGAATTCGCTTTACCGCAAGATTTTAAACAGTTGATAAACATGAATCAGAAGGAAATTATTCATTTTCAGCCCTTCTCCGGAAATAGTACCGGAGGAGGGCTTTTCTAATGTTATTCACAGGAAGCACCAGTATAATCACTGTCATAGAAAGGAGGCACACCGATTTGCAATTCAGACATGAAGTAAAACATGAGATCAGCAACCAGGATATGCTGGTGCTGAGACAAAGGCTTCGTTCAGTGATGCAGCCGGACAGCCATGCCATCAATGGCCGATATAAAATACGAAGTCTGTATTTTGATAACCTGGATGATAAGGTTTTACGGGAGAAGCTGGATGGTATCAATGTCCGGGAAAAATACAGGATCCGTCTCTATAATGATGACTCCTCTGTGATCCATCTGGAGCGAAAGTTCAAAAGCGGCGGACTGGGCTTTAAAGAAACCGCTGCCCTGACAAAGGAACAGGCTCTCGCTATCGCCCGGGGAGAGGTGGACTGGATGGCCGGCAGTGAGGAGGAAGTGATCCGCAGCTTTTATTCCAGACTTCGGAATGAGGGACTGAAGGCAAAGGTGATCGTGGACTATATCCGTGAGCCCTTTGTATTTGCCCCGGGAAATGTGCGTGTCACTCTGGATCACAGTATCCGGACAGGCATCAGCTCCACGGATTTTCTGAACCCGGACTGTATCACTGTACCGATTCCCGATTCCCCCTGTATTCTGGAGGTGAAGTGGGACAAGTATCTTCCGGATGTGATCCGGGCCCTGGTGCAGCTGGAGGGAAGACACAGCACGGCATTTTCCAAGTATGCTGCCAGCCGCATGTACGATTAAAATTATAAAAAGGAGAAACGCAACAATGACATTCAATGATATTTTCAAATCAGGGTTTCTGGAGAATGTAACCTCCGTCAGCCTGCTGGATATGCTGCTGACCATTGCCCTGTCCTTCGGTATCGGACTTTTTATCTTTCTGGTCTACAAGAAGACCTACAGAGGGATCATGTACTCTTCGGGCTTTGGCACCACATTGATCGCCCTGACCATGATCACCTCCATTGTGATTCTGGCAGTAACGTCAAATGTAGTGCTGTCCCTTGGTATGGTGGGTGCATTGTCCATCGTTCGATTCCGTACAGCCATCAAGGATCCTCTGGACATTGCATTTTTGTTCTGGGCCATCGGTGCCGGCATCATTCTGGCGGCGGGGATGATCCCACTGGCGGTATTTGGCAGTTTCAGTATCGGTGTGATCCTTCTGATCTTTGTAAACCGAAGCCCGGCTTCTCATCCTTATATGCTGGTGCTCAGCTGCAGAGATCATGCAGCAGAAACCGCAGTGAAGGCATTTCTTGATAAAAACGGGATCCGAACCGCAGTAAAAAGTAAAACTGCAGTGAAGGGTGCTGTGGAGATGAATATTGAGGTTCGTCTGAAGGATGATAATACGGATTTTGTCAATGTTTTATCTGAGATGTCCGGGGTAAACAGTGCCGTTCTTGTTTCTTACAATGGAGATTATATGGGGTAAACAATATGTCTGGAAGCAAACATTTTGACAAGCTTGCATGGACGGTCACAGCTCTGGTGCTGGTGATTACCCTTCTGTTTATGAATGGCAGTGCCTTCGGACTGGAACCCATGGAGCATATCATGGGGTATGAAGCCCGGCTTTTTGACGATGGAAAGGTGCATACCATAGACATTGTCATGGATAACTGGGATGAGCTTATCGAAAATGCCGCAACAGAGGAGTACTATCCGGCAGCTGTGCTGATCGATGGGGAAGCGTACAAAAATATCGGTATCAGGGCAAAGGGAAATACCTCCCTGTCCACAGTGGCTTCCCTGGACAGTGATCGCTACAGTTTCAAGATAGAGTTTGATCACTACGACACATCAAAATCCTATTATGGTCTGGATAAGCTGAGTCTGAACAATCTCATTCAGGATTCCACAATGATGAAGGATTATCTCACCTATACCATGATGAATGAGTTCGGCGTGGCGGCTCCCCTGTGCAGCTATGCGAATATTACAGTGAATGGGGAAGACTGGGGTCTGTATCTGGCTGTGGAGGGTGTAGAGGATGGCTTCCTGGAGAGAAATTACGGCTATGATTACGGAGAACTGTACAAACCCGACAGCATGAGCTTTGGCGGCGGTCGTGGAAACGGAAAAGACTTCGACATGAATGAATTTATGGAGAAGGAGGATGCAGCCGACTCAGATGATTCCGGCAATCCTTCCGATTCCGATGATGAGGCAGATTCTACAGATTCTGATAATACAGCCGATTCAAACACTCCTTCCAGAAGGGGCTTTGACCCATCCCAGATGAGAGGCGGAAACATGCCGGGCATGGAGAACTTCGACCCGTCCCGGATGGGGGAAAATATGCCGAACATGGAGAACTTCGACCCATCCCAGATGGGAGGTGGAAATATGCCGAACATGGAGAACTTCGACTCGTCCCGGATGATGGCCGGGGGCTTCAGCTTTGGAATGGGCTCCGGGGATGTGAAGCTTCAGTATTCAGATGACGAGATTTCCAGCTATTCCAATATCTGGAATAATGCGAAAACCGAGATTACAACAGCGGATCAGAAACGACTGATTGAATCCCTGAAAAAGCTGTCTCAGGGAGAGGAACTGGACAGTGTGGTGGACATGGAACAGGTAATTCGGTATTTTGTAGTCCACAATTATGTGTGCAATGGAGACAGCTATACGGGAGCCATGGTCCATAATTATTATCTCTATGAAGAGGAGGGACAGATGTCCATGATTCCATGGGATTATAATCTGGCCTTTGGCACTTTCATGGGCAGTGATGCCCAGGGCACTGTAAATACACCCATTGATTCACCTGTATCAGGTGGAGCAGGGGAGGATCGGCCTATGTGGAACTGGATCCTGTCTGATGAACGCTATACAGCGCTGTATCATCAGTATTTTTCAGAATTCCTTGCCCAGGTGGATATACAGGGAATCATTGCTTCTGCCTGTGAGCTGATCAGGCCTTATGTGGAACGTGATCCCACCGCCTTCTATACTGCAGAGGAGTTTGAACAGGGTGTCAAAACCATGAAGCAGTTCTGTTCCCTTCGCTCTGAGAGCATTGCCATGCAGCTGGAGCAGGGAGAAACCACAGAAAGAATGGATTATGCCGATGCCTCTGATCTGACACTTTCTGATATGGGTTCCATGGGTGGACAGGGCGGTTCCCCCATGGGCGGGAAAGGAGTTTTTTCCAGAGGAGACAATAGTAAACAAGAGGAAGCGAAACCTGAAGGGGTGTCTGCGTAATGCAGGCATCCTTTTTGGTTTACGCAAGCAACGAGCCAAAGTCCGTGCTTGCACGAGACCTTGGCGACTGCCGCGATAGCTTGAGAAACTCACAAATCATGTTTCGCATAGTTTATGTAAGCGACGAGCCAAAGTGTGGTGAAGCTGCACTTTGTTAGCCTGAAATATGCTATAATTGGGTAAATTTGTAATTCGGGAGAGGATGAGCAGGGTCACTGTTGTTTCCTCCAGGGAATTACTGATAACGATGGATTTTCAAACACAGGCAAGGATAGAATATGGGGAAAGTATTGGATGAAGCTCTGATCTATGAGATCCTTTCGGTAGTGGAGGAGATACCGGAGGGCACTGTGGCAAGCTATGGTCAGATTGCCCGTATGATCGGAAGAGAAGGAAACTCCAGACTGGTGGGAAAGGTATTGAGCATGGCAGAGTATTATGGGAAATATCCCTGCCACCGGGTTGTGAACCATGCAGGACGTCTGGCCCCGGGCTTCCCAGAGCAGAAGATGCTGCTTCAGGAGGAGGGTGTAAAGTGTAAGGCCAACGATTGTGTGGATATGAAGCAATACCAGTGGAAGGAATAAAAAACTGATGCATGAGACGGAAAGATCAGTGTATGATGAAAAAACAGCGGATTGTGAGGTTTGCAGGCAGTAAGATGGAATATATACAGGAATATCAGTCTCCTCTGGGAGAAATCACACTGGCATCGGATGGAGAGTATCTGACAGGCCTGTGGTTTAAGGGGCAGAAATATTATGGAGCGTCATTGGAACCTGAGGTGCAGGAGAAGGAACTGACGGTGTTTGTGCAGACAAGACACTGGCTTGACCTGTATTTCAGAGGTGAAGAGCCGGATTTTCTTCCCCCTCTTCGCATGAAGACTACACCATTTCGAAGGGAAGTCTGGGAGATTCTCCTCTCCATTCCCTATGGAAAAACCATGACCTACGGTGAAATCGCATCTCTCATTGCCAGGAAAAAAGGGATTTCCTCCATGTCTGCCCAGGCAGTGGGCGGGGCAGTGGGGCACAATGCCATCTCCCTTATTATCCCCTGTCACCGTGTGGTGGGCACAAATGGAAGTCTTACCGGGTATGCCGGGGGAATCGAGAAGAAGATCAGCCTGCTGATGCTGGAAGGGACAGATATGACAGGGCTCTGTGTTCCGGAACAATCAGAAAAAAAGGCTATGGCAGGAACTGAGGAAAAAGTATGAAGGAGAAAATACAGAAGTTGAAACAATATAGTGGAACGAAGACTGCCAGCCTGGCTCTGGTGGTGGGGGGGCTGGCCTTTCTGTTTTCCGGGGGAAGATGGAATTGCTGGATCACAGCCTGGCTCTGGCCGGCAGCATTCCTGTTCTTTTCCAGAAGAGCAAAGACAGGAAAACAGCTTCTGCCGCTGATGGCAGTTATTGCAGCAGGAACGGTGATCAAGTGGTGGAATGTGCTTCAGGGAAGTGTTTTGCTCAGTGCACTGTTATGCCTGGTGTGGTCTCTTTTCTGGAGTCTGCCCTTTGTACTGGAATGGCTGCTGCGCAGTTGCTGTGAAAAGGATTCGCTGACCCGGAAACAACGAAGAGGGAGATGCAGCCTTCTTAAGGGAGTAGCGGAGACGTTTTTGTTTCCTGCTCTCTTCGTAACAACAGAATTCCTTCGCTCCTTTGTGTTTGCAGGCAGTCTTGGGATTCTGGCCTATTCTCAGACCGGCATATTGCCCCTTGTACAGGTGGTTTCCCTGGTGGGCAGCTATGGTCTGTCCTTTTTGATCTGCTGGTTTGGCTCTGTCCTTGTTTCTGCACTGGAGAGGGATACAGGCTGGAGAGTAACTATCACCATCTATGGCGGGCTTTTGGCAGCAGTGCTTCTGTTCGGAAGTCTTCGTTTGGCCCAGGCGCCCTCTGAATATGACAGCACTGTCACAACAGCCAGTGTGATCTCCCCCTATTACAGGCAGTTCAGTGACGGGGAGTACGAAATCTTTCCATTACAGGAGTCGGAGGAGTACCTGATCTCCCAGGTGGAAAGAGCTGCCCGGGAGGGCGCTGTGATTGCCTGCTGGAATGAGGAGGCATTTACCATACTGGATGGGGAGGAGCAGGAGTTTCTGATCCTTGCGGAAAACCTGTCCAGCCAATATGGGATGACCATGCTGCTAGGCTATGAGATGCCGGATACGGATAACAGTGAGGAAGGACTTTCTGTGAATAAGCTGGTAATCCTCACACCGGAGGGAAACCGGACGGAGTATGTAAAAACACATCTGGTGCCTGTGATGGAGACTCTGGATTTTGTTAAGGGCAGCGGGAATCTGCCCACTGTGGTGACAGAGGAGGCGGTGATCTCCGCAGCCATCTGTTTTGACGACCTCTATGTCAGTTATATCCATGGCTTTGGAGCAGAGACCAATGAGCATTTCAGAGATACAGAACTGCTGTTTATTCCTTCCTGGGACTGGCATTCTGTGGAGAATGCCCACAGCGACGCCTCGGAATTCCGGGCTGTGGAAAATGGTTTCTCCCTGGTGAAGCCCTCCTATGACGGCATCAGCACAGCGGTGGATCCCTATGGCAGGGTGATCCGACGCTTTGATACGGAGGATACCGGCTTTGATACGGTGCAGCTTGCAGAGATTCCTGTGATGAGGGTGCACACCTTCTATTCGGAATATGGTACATTCATAGATCTTTTGTTCCTCTGTATGGGACTTTTGATGATCCTGATCAGAATCCCTTCTGTTTTCAGAGTGACAGGCAGGAGAAAATACTCTGTTTGTCTATTACAATATATAAAAGACAGAACTTCTGTATTCTCGGGAGTTCATGAAAAGGAGATAAAACATGGCAACAATTCTCATTGTGGAGGATGACAGAAATATGCGCCTTCTGACGGCGGCACGGCTGGGGGACCAGTATAACACAGTGTGCGCCTGTGACGGGGTAGAAGCACTGGAGCTGCTTCACCGGGGCGGCATTGATATGATCGTGGCAGATATCATGATGCCAAGAATGGACGGATACGAGCTGCTGCGCACTATCCGGGGGGAGGGATACACCACACCCTTTCTTCTGCTGACAGCAAAGGAGTCCCTGGAGGACAAGCAGCAGGGCTTTTCTCTGGGCACAGATGACTATATGACAAAGCCCTTCAGCAGCGATGAGCTGCTGTGGAGAGTGGGAGCACTGCTTCGCCGGGCAAACATTGCCCAGAGTAAAAGGATCGAGGTGGGCTCTGTGACGGTGGATTCGGAAAAATATGCGGTGTACACCAATGAGAGATATATCGAATTTCCCAAAAAGGAGTTTGATATTCTCTTTAAGCTGCTGTCCTATCCAGACCGGATCTTCTCCAAGGAGCAGCTGCTGGACAGCATCTGGGGTGTCCATGCAGAAAGTGGGGAGGACACGGTGAAAACCCATATCAGCCGCATTCGCAATAAGCTGAAGGAAATCAGTGAATTCAGTATCATTACCATCAAGGGTCTGGGCTATAAGGCAGACATCCACAGGGAGCAGGATTCATGAACAGAGAAAAGATTACAGAGATGTCAAAAAAGCTGTCCAAGACAATCCTGCCCCAGTTTCTGATCCAGTCCATAGTGATCATACTCACCGCTGTGGTCTCCTTCCTGTTCATGACCTGGCTGGTTACCGGGGTACTGAAAATCACGGAAAATGCCTATGCAGCAGCGGGACTGGAGGCGCTGGGAACGCTGATTGTATTTATCATTATTCTTGTTCCGCTGTATACGGTGTTGTATCGGCGAAGACTGCGAGAACTGACCACTCTGTCAGACAGCATTCAGAGGGTGGCTGCCGGTGATTATTCTGTTCGCATCGACTGCAAAAGAGCCGGCCAGATCACCCCTGTCTATGAGGACTTCAACAAGATGTGTGCGGAGCTGGCCAGTGTGCAGATTCTCCGCAATGACTTCATCAACAGCTTTTCCCACGAGTTTAAGACTCCCATCGCTTCCATCAATGGATTTGCATCCCTTCTTCTGGAGAAAAAACTGTCAGAGGAAGATCAGAGGCAGTATCTGGAGATCATTCTGGAGGAATCCTCCAGGCTGACCAAGCTGTCCAGCAATACCATCCTGCTTTCCAAGCTGGCATCCCAGCAGATCGTTACTGACATGGAGTGGTACGATCTCAGTGAGCAGATCCGTCAGTGTTCCATTATCCTGTCCAAATATTGGCTGGAGAAAAAAATAGAATTCAGCGGGGACTTTCCGGAAACCAGATTCTATGGGAATAAGGAGCTGATGCAGCATCTGTGGCTGAATCTCATTGGAAATGCAGTGAAGTTTACATCGTCAGGCGGAGAGATTTCCGTGGAGGTGAAGCCTGAGAGGGAGACAATACAGGTTCTCATCGCTGATACAGGGGAGGGAATGGACCAGCATACCCTGGAGTATCTCTTTGATCCCTATTTCCAGGGGGATTCCTCCCATTCCGGACAGGGCCTGGGATTGGGACTGTCCATCTGTAGCAGGATTACCGCCCTGTGCGGAGGCAGTATATCTGTACAAAGTAAACTGGGGGAGGGAAGCTGCTTTACCGTTACTCTTCCGGTAAAATCAGAGAAGTAACGGGATAGATCACAGCAGATGGTCTGTCTCTGAGATACAGAGGTGTAGCCAGAGCCAGGAGCGGATGCCTTGGTAAGGTAAACTGTAGGTAAAGTTTCCATGCATTTTGGTTTACGTGACAGCAACCCGGCTCTGCTATCATGGAAAAAAGAAATAAAACGTGATAGCGATAAGGAGTATAAATATGAAATGGAATATCATTACAGATTCCAGCTGCGATCTGTTTCCGGAAGAAAATCAGACTGGAGAGATTCAGTTTTCCAGTGTCCCCTTTGTGATCAGTGTGGGGGATCAGGAGTTCGTTGATGACGAAACACTGGATCTTCCCCGTATGCTTCAGGCCATGGCCCATGAGAAGCATGCCAGTCACACTGCATGTCCATCCCCTGCGGTATGGCTGGAGCAGTTTGAGAAGGCAGAGAATTCCATTGCCATCACCATCTCCGCCAATCTCTCCGGCAGCATGAACAGTGCCCTGACAGCCAGAGATATGGCCCTGGAGAAGGATCCAAACAAGAAGATTCTGATTCTGGATTCCCGTTCCACAGGACCGGAGCTGGTGCTCTGTGTGGAAAAAATCAGGGAAATGATCGAGAAGGGCGCCACCATGGAGGAAATTGAAGCCTGGGGCAATCGTTTTTTTGATGATACCAAGGTATTGTTTGCCCTTTGTTCCTTTAACAACCTGGTGAAAAACGGCAGAATGAGCAAGATGAAGGGAATTCTGGCACAGGCCCTGGGTATGTGGGGAATCGGCTGTGGCAGCCTGGAGGGAACCATTCTCATTGAGGGAAAAACCCGTGGTGAGAAGAAGGCTGTGAAGATGCTGGTCCAGAGCATGCAGGAAAAGGGTTATGCCGGTGGCAAGGCCTGCATCAGTCATTGTGAGAATCCTGTTCTGGCAGAGACACTGAAGAAGAATATTCAGGAGAGTTGGCCGGAGGCAGAGGTGGAGATCCTGCCCACAAGAGGTCTTTGCAGCTACTATGCAGAGCACAAGGGCCTGATTCTGAGCTTTTAATATAGCTTTCAGAAGCTGTCAGCAAAGCTGACGCGCATCTCTACCGGGTATGTTGAGGTGTACTTCAATTAATGCTATACTGATCAGAAGAACAGCCGTAGATGGTGCGAACCATTTGGCGGCTGTGCTATTATAAGCAGAAATGAGGTATAACATGAAAATAGAAGCTGTGACAAAGGCAGATGCAGCAGAACTGCTGGCCATCTATGCCCCTTATGTAACGGACACTGCGGTATCCTTCGAATATGAGGTGCCTTCTCTGGAGGAATTTGAGAGCAGGATTGAGAGCATCGCTTCCAGACTGCCCTATCTGAAGGCGGTGGAGGACGGAAGAATCATTGGTTACGCCTATGCGGCACCTTTTAAGGGGAGAAAGGCCTACGACTGGTCTGCGGAAACCACCATTTATCTGAGACAGGATCAGAGGAGAAAAGGAACTGGAAGGGCACTGTATCAGCAGCTGGAACAGTTGCTGCAGAAAATCGGCATCATGAATATGAATGCCTGCATTGCAGTTCCGGGGGAAGAGAGTCCTCGCCTCACCATGGACAGTATCCTGTTCCATGAAAGAATGGGCTTTTTGCCTGTGGGAACCTTCCACAACAGCGGTTATAAATTTGATATCTGGTACGATATGATGTGGATGGAGAAGATGCTGGGTCAGCATAAAAGTCCCCATCCACCGGTGCAATTTGGACAATGGAGAACATATCTGGAGGGATGAATATGGAGAAAGCATGGAAAAGAAGATTGATTCTGCTGGTAGTTGTGATTCTGTGTCTGGCAACTGTGTCCGGTATTACCTCAGGTATACTGAGAAAGGGAGAGCAGCCTGTGGATTTTTCATCCATGAAGGCTGATCAGATTGAATCTGTTGAACTGAGTGGTACAACTGGCGGAGAGAATGGTGAGATTTCACATTGTTTTACAGAAGAAGAAAAGGCAGAGTTTCTTTCACTGCTTAATCGGGTGGAGCTTGGACGTGAGGTGGATTCTTCAGAGGCTGCGTCCACTGGAGCTGCTGCGGCATACGATATTAAGTTTAAGGATGGAACCGTTGTCAGCATCAGCCCGGGAAAGTGTTTTCAGGTGCAGACAAAGTATTATAAATTCAAAAATTTTGATGATCTGTGGGAGGAATTTATTGTATTCAACAGTCTCTGATATACCTGAAAACAGTATAAAAAACAGACTCGGATTTGACAAAATAGAAAAAAACTGTATAATAGAAAAACTGTAAAAGAAATCATTTTATAATGGGAGGTATTGAGATGGCTGTTGCTAAGAAAGCCGCTGCTAAAACAACTGCTGCAAAGGCAGAGACAAAGAAAGCAGCTACAGCAAAAACAGAAACTAAAAAAGCAGCTGCTCCAAGATGCACCACAACTGTAAACATTGAGCTGGAGGGTCTTTCAGTGACTCCTGCTCAGGTTCAGAACGCAGTAAAGAAAGCCGTTAAACAGGCAGGATTAACTCCTTCTTCTCTTAATATTTATATCAATACTGTAGAGAAAGCAGCTTACTATACTGTTGATGGTGTGGCTGAAGAGAGCTACAAAGTTGATCTGACAGCTCTGTAATTCGTTGCGGAGACTGATCCGGATCCCGTGACTGCTGTCACGATATAAGAGCAAAAAGGCCGGCAGGTATTCAAATTAAATTTGGATATCTGCCGGTTTTTGTATGTCAGTAAATTGCATCAATTAATTGTTCAACAGGAACACAGATGTGTTGCTTCAGTTTTTGTATGTCAGCTCATCACAGATACTTCTCCATCAGCAGCAGGGACATCTGCAGGGCTGTCTCTGAGATAAATGCCTCCAGGGATGGAAGATCAAACACTGCCAGCTGCTCCTCTGCTCCGGGGTGGAGAGTATCGCAGAGATGCTGCAGTTCTCCCAGCACCATGTGCAGATCCTCCATATGCACCTCTGTAATGGGACAGGTAAGAGCAGGATCAAAGACAGGAACAGAGGGTTTATATTTGTGAAGAAGATAGGCATTCATTCTGGAATAGTCACCGTAATAGTATTCTGAGGAGAAAAAATCAGATACCGGGATCCACTGATTTTTCTGTTTCAGATGTACGAAGCGAATCTTTTCCTGTAGGATTTCCGGATGGTTCTCTCCGTCCAGAAATTCCCACATGGAGTCCCAGAAGGAATTGACAAAGCAGGCATCCAGATATAGATGGGACAGATATCCCAGCATCAGAGGTCCCTGAAGCTTTGTACCATACTTTTCCAGAAACAGTGAAAGATCTGGGGCAATGGCCTGGTATTTCAGATCCTCCGGATTCCAGAAATGGGAGGTGATTTTCGCCTTTTTGATCTTGGTATCAGGAAGCAGATTTCCCAGAAGAAATGCATTGCACCACTCCGCCGGGCAGGGATAACCCTCCTGCTTCAGTTCTTTTATGATCATCGTTGCTTCTGTAAGATGCAGAATATACCCCGGCATAATAGTTCCCCTCTCTGTAGCCTGATTTTTAATGAAAAATGAGACAAAAACGGAAGCTTTGTCACATCTTGTCAGTTAACATGATTGTATCATATTTCCAAAGCAGCACCACAGAAATATAATTACATTTCCATCAAGAATCATCCTGTCAGATGGATGGCAGCCATGCTATAATAAGGCGAATATGTTTTTTGCCCTGCTCACAGGGAAGAAAATTCAGAGATACTTGCAGAGGTTCATGAGCAAGTAGCGAAGCGGATTGCGAATATCCGCTTTACTCCTGCGTCAGGTTTCATACGCGTCGGACGTAAATTAGAAGAAAATACACAGAAGGGGGACCAGGAAGATGGAAGAAAAAATCAGAAAGTTACAGGAGCTGATCGATCAGTCACAGAATATTGTATTTTTTGGTGGGGCCGGAGTTTCCACAGAGAGCGGCATCCCTGATTTCAGGAGTAAGGATGGTCTGTATAATCAGCATGATGTGCAGTTTGACCGTTTTTCTCCGGAGTACCTTTTGAGCCATACCTGCCTCTATCGCCATTCTGAGGTGTTTTATGAGTTCTACCGTCAGAAGCTGGAGACAAGCAGTATTCTACCCAATGTGACCCATTACAAGCTGGCGGAGCTGGAGGCAGCAGGAAAAAACGTGGAGATCGTTACCCAGAACATTGACGGTCTGCACCAGAGAGCGGGCAGCAAGAAGGTGTATGAGGTTCATGGAACCACCCTGCGGAATTACTGTGACCGCTGCAGAAAAATCTATCCTGCAGATGCCATCTTCAGATCCAGTGAGAAGGTTCCCCATTGTGAGTGCGGTGGTATGATCCGCCCGGATGTTACTCTCTATGAGGAGAGTCTTCCGGAGAAAGCCTGGGTCAATGCCCAGAGGGCTCTCACCAATGCGGATATGCTGATCGTGGCGGGCACATCCCTTACCGTGTATCCTGCAGCGGGTATGATCGACTATTACAGAGGACCTCATCTTGTGGTGATCAACAGGGATCCTCTGCCAGGTATTCGGCAGTATAACCCGGAGCTGGTGTTTGAGTGCGGTATGGGTCAGATCTTCCGTGAGATTCAGGCGAAAAAGTCAGAGTAAATTGTAATCTGGAGATAGAATTCACAGAAAGGAAAGCTGGTGAATATCGGCGGTGACTACATGATGCCGGAGAATTCCGGAGAAGTCATTTTTGTAAAAAATATCAGAAATTGGAGACAGTATGTCAGAAGAATCGAATGTAAGGCAGCTCATGGACCAGTGCTATGAGATGTGTGACTATATAGAAGAAAATGGTGTGTTGAAAAAGCCTCTGCAGACCTCCCTGCGAGTGGATCTGAAAAGGGATTTCAGAGATTTTCTCTTTTATCTGGCCATGACAGATGAAAAAATCTCTCAGGAAGAGCTGCTGTTTATCAATGGGGTGCTGGGAAGCGAGCTGAACACAAGGACAGCGGAAATTATACGAAAAAATCTTGCTGCAGGTATGGGGGAGTTTGCAAAAAGGATTCCTCTTGGAATGAAGTATCTCACACTGGCAGATGCAGGAAGAAAGATCCAGAAGGACAAATACAAGAATAAAAAGGCTAAGGTACTTTCAGATACATTTCGGGAGCTGGGACAGTGTTTTCTCTCCGTGAACCCCAATGCAGGGGTGAAGGAGGTGGAGCGTCTCACTGCCTACTGTACCATGCTGGACAGCTTTCTGAAGGAGTACGGACTCCTTCGACCGGACAAGAAAACGGTAATTCGCTTTAATAATTCCCCTGTTTCAGGAGCAGAAGAGGAGGATGGCGAGGCCCCTGTATCTCAGGAAACGGTGGAGACCCTTCTTGCAGAACTGAACAGCATGACCGGCCTTACAGAGGTGAAAAAAGAGGTAAATAACCTGATTAACCTGATGAAGGTGCAGAAGCTCCGCAGGGAAAACGGCATGAAAACCTCGGAGATCAGCAGACACATGGTGTTTATGGGGAATCCGGGAACAGGAAAAACCACAGTGGCCCGTCTTCTGGCAAAAATCTACTATGCCATCGGTGCCTGCAAAAAGGATACCCTTGTGGAGGTGGACAGAGGAGGTCTTGTATGTGGCTATATCGGACAGACCGCTGCCAAGGTCCACGATGTGGTGGAGGAGGCTCTGGATGGAATTCTGTTTATTGATGAGGCCTATACCCTTACCAGCAACAAGGGACAGGGGGATTTCGGACAGGAGGCAGTGGATACCCTGCTGAAGGACATGGAGGACCATCGGGAGGATCTGGTGGTGATCGTGGCAGGCTACACAGAGCTGATGGAGGAGTTTCTGGATTCCAATCCGGGACTTCGCTCCCGCTTCAACAGATTTCTCTATTTCCAGGATTATACCCCGGAGGAGGAAATCGAGATTTTGAAAAGTCAGTGCAGAAAACAGGAATACGTCCTGTCTGAGGAGGCACTGGAGGTGGCAAAAGCCTTTTTTACAGAGCGCTGTGCCAATAAGCCTGCCAACTTTGCCAATGCCAGAGACGTGAGAAACTATCTGGAAAAGGCCATGGTAAATCAGGCTGTCCGGGTGCTGAAGAATCCTGAAATCTCCAGGGAGATGCTGGCTGCACTGGAAAAAGAGGACCTGGAGGGCATTACATTATGAGAATTATGAAACCGGATTACTATGAGGAGTTTGCCTGCAGCGCCGCTGCCTGCCGCTATACCTGCTGTCAGGAGTGGAACATTGCAGTGGATGAGGATACCAGGAAAAAGTGGAAAACTTTCAAAATTCCGGAGACAGTTGTGGGTATTGATGGATTTTCTGCTAAAACCCATCTCAGTGATCTCACAAAGCGTGTTCAGGAGGGAACCATCATTGATATGGGGAAAACCCATATCTGTCCCTTTCTGAATGGGGATAAGCTGTGCAATATCGTATTGGCCTACGGCGAGGAGTGTATTTCCCGCACCTGTCATACTTTCCCACGAAAATGCCAGCGCTATGAAAATCATCTGGAGTATGCTCTGGATGTAGGGTGTCCGGAGGTGCTGGATATGCTCTGGAATAAGAAGGCATTTTCCCTGGAAGAAGGAGAAGTGGAGGAACTTACCGGATCAAAGAAGGAGCTGTATGAGGCCTGTGAGGATATGGGTCAGGAGGAGGATCTTTTGTTCCTGATTCGTCAGGAGGCCATGAAGCTCATTGCCAGGGAGGATATTCCCCTTACAAAGGCATGGACTATGCTCTTTGGACTGATGCTGGACTTCTATGAGAGGGAGGAGCTTACCAGTGATTATGTGCAGGGTATGTTCTCTGAAAAGGTACTCTCCCAGTTGAAGGAAACGGTGCTGAAGGCCCAGAGGGACCCCATCGACCACTTTACAGAGCGCAATGAGCTGTTTCTGGATATTGCGGAAAATTACAGAAGAAAGGAGCTGTATGCTCCTGTTCTGAAGGAACTTACTGACAGGGCGGACTGGTTCGAGCTGACCGAGGATGACTATACCTGTCGCATGTGTGAGAATTTTGAGGATGCATGGAAGATTCTGGAGCCAAAGCTTCGTCTGGTGATGCTGGAAAATCTGTATTCCGGCCTGCTGCTTCCAGGAGGAAGTCTTTATTCCATGGTGCTGAAGACAGAGTGGATGGCCATTGTGCTGACCTGCATCCGCCATGCACTGTTTCTGCGCTGGGAGCTGGATGATTTTCTGACGGAGGAGAAGGCAAAGGATATCATTGTGGTGCTGCAGCGTATGACCGGCTACAGCGAGGCGGATATCGAGGAGTATCTGGAGAATTCCTTTGAGGAGCCTGTATGGTCCTGGGGATATCTGGCGCTGATCCTGTAGGAATTCAGTAGAAAAGGGGCGTCTCTTTGACTGTCAGATGTCTCCTTTACTGAGAGATCGGATCGTTCCTGTTTCTGGGAACAGAGGAGAGTAAAAATGGAAGCAATTACTAAGGCTTTGGAGCTGGGTTTTACCTATGCGAAAAAAGTTCTTGTGGAAGATATTGATTTTTCACCTGAATTTCGTGTATGCTGTGAAGATAATCTGTGTGGTAATTACGGGGCCAGCTATTCCTGTCCCCCCCTCTGCGGAACGGTGGAGGAGATGATCGCCAGAACAAAGAAATATAAGTACGGTTTGCTGATCTGCACCGCCTGTGAGGGGGTGGATGCCTACGACTGGGAGCAGGCGGATCTGATCAAGGCGGACCATATCCAGCGGCAGAATATGTTGATGAAGGAGCTTCTGGAGGGCGGTATTCTGCCATCGGATGGGCTTCCCATCTATGCCGGTGCCTGTTCCCTGTGCGAAACCTGCCGGGCAAAGGAGGGGAAACCCTGTCCTATGCCTGAAAAGGTTGCCTGCTGTATGTCTGCCTACTGCATCAATGTGACCACCCTTTCTGAAAAAGCGGGAATTCCCATTTCCTGGGACGGTGATCAGATCTCCTTCTACAGCATGTATCTGTATAATGAGCAGTGATACAGACAGAAGATATGCTTTTGGTGAAAGAGCAGGTGGTATGAGGTGCAGAACAAAAGAACAGACTGCCTGGGTGAAAGCTAAGGAAAACCGTAAATAAAAAACTATGTGTAATGAATATGAGGAGGAAACATAATGAACTGCCTGGAAGAGAGAATTGCAAAAGACGGTATTGTAAGACCTGGAAACGTACTGAAGGTTGACAACTTTCTGAACCACCAGATGGACGTGGAGCTGTTCCGCGAGATGGGAAAAGAGTGGAAAAGACGCTTTGAGGGAAAAGAGATCAATAAGATCCTGACCATCGAGGCATCCGGAATCGGTATTGCCGCAGTTGTAGCTCTGGAGTTTGGAGTACCGGTTGTATTTGCAAAGAAATCAAAAAGCATCAATATCGATGGAGAGTTCTACTCTGCAGAGGTGGAATCCTTCACTCATAAGAATGTAAATAACGTTATCGTATCCAAAAAATACCTGTCTGAGGAGGATCATGTACTGATCATCGACGATTTCCTGGCAAATGGCTGTGCGCTGCAGGGTCTGATCCGGATTGTTCAGTCCTCCGGAGCTACAGTGGAAGGAATCGGAATCGCCATTGAGAAGGGCTTCCAGGTGGGCGGAAAGCTGATCCGTAATCTGGGCTTCCAGCTGGAGTCTCTGGCCATTGTTGAGGGCATGGATGCTGAGGCCGGTACAATTCAGTTCCGTGAGCAGTAAGTAATCCATGGGATTTCCATTGCCGGAAGACTTTAAGCAGTTGAAATATAGGGGCTTCTATAGTACACTGGTACGGTAATCTATTAGAGCGAGGAACGTATTATGTCTAATTCAAATGCAAAAAAGACCGGCAGCTATGTACACTTTATTACAGTGACCGGTATCCTCTCAGCAGCAGCCTTCGTTCTGCAGCTGATCGAGTTTCCTGTACCAATGTTCATGCCTACCTTTATCAAGCTGGACTTTTCTGATCTGCCTGCTCTTCTGGGAGCATTTTCCGCAGGTCCCCTGTCCGGTGTTCTGATCGAGCTGATCAAGAACCTGCTGCATGTAACAGTATCCGGATCCTTCGGTGTGGGAGAACTTTCCAATTTTATTCTGGGAGCAATCTTCACAGGTATCGCAGGACTCATGTATAAACGTAAAAAATCAAAAATGAATGCACTGATCGCATCCATTACAGGTGCCATCGTGATGGGACTGATTTCCTTCCCATCCAATCTCTTTGTGGTGTATCCGGTATATTACAATTTTATGCCGAAGGATGTTATTGTTGCCGCTTATCAGGCAATCCTTCCTTCTGTGGACAGCATTGAAAAATGCCTTCTGCTCTTCAATGTACCGTTTACCATCATCAAAGGCTTCCTGAATGTGATCCTTTGCTTCCTGATCTACAAACCACTGTCTCCGATCCTGAAGGGAAGACATTGATTTGTTAAGAGATGAATGAGCCGGAGTCGTCGCTTTGCGACGGCTCCTGTTTTCTTATCTATGCGGGCAGCAAGTGCTTGCAGGAGACCTTGGCCACTGCCGCGATAAATTGAGAAACTCGCAAAGTCTGTTTTTCATAGTATGACAAATACGGGAGAGAAATCTGATGAGAACCATCGGATTTCTCTTTTTCTTTAATGCAGACTGCGAACAGATGGGTGCAGGTGGTATAATTCCTTAGGAAAGTATCAGTTTCAGAGCCTAATAAATGAACGGATCA
>JAUNCZ010000107.1 GCA_030526405.1 Lachnospiraceae bacterium
GCTGACGAAGTCAGCAGTGGTTCATGAGCAAGTAGCGAAGCGGATTGCGAATGTCTGCTTTACTCAATTCCCTGGCAAGCAAAAACAGATGCGCACATGCACTTTGTTCCTGGATTTCTTCATTCTTTTTTCACAGATACATGCTAGTATTAAGATATATACAGGCATCCCGGACTATTGGCGATGCACAAGAGAGAAAATGACAAGAGAAGGTGAATATGATGGAAGCATTAAAAATATTGATTGTTGACGATGAGAGCAGAATGAGAAAGCTGGTTCGTGACTTTCTTGTTCGGAAAGGCTATGAGATTCTGGAGGCAGAGGATGGCGAGAAAGCC
Organism: Lachnospiraceae bacterium; assembly: GCA_030526405.1. Lineage (GTDB taxonomy): Bacteria > Bacillota > Clostridia > Lachnospirales > Lachnospiraceae > JAKSRN01. Next base: position 339 of record JAUNCZ010000107.1, read on the forward strand.
ATGGATCTGTTTTATGCCCATAAGGATATTGCGCTGATTCTGTTGGATGTTATGATGCCAAAAATGGATGGCTATGCAGTATGCAGAGAGATCAGAAAGCAGTCTCAGATTCCCATCATTATGCTCACAGCCAGAGGAGAGGAGAGAGATGAGCTTCTGGGCTTTGAACTGGGGGTGGATGAATATATCTCCAAGCCCTTCAGCCCCAAGATTCTTGTGGCAAGGGTAGAAGCGATTCTCAGAAGAACCAATCAGCTGGACTCTCAGCAGAAGCTGGTTGCAGGAGAGCTGGTGATCGATAAGGCCGCTCACCAGGTGCTGGTGGGGGATACGGTTCTGGACCTTTCCTTCAAGGAATTTGAGCTGCTTACCTATTTCGTGGAGAACAGGGGAATTGCCCTGTCCAGGGAAAAAATTCTGAATAATGTGTGGAATTATGACTATTTTGGTGATGCAAGAACCATTGATACCCATGTGAAAAAGCTGAGAAGCAAGATGGGTGAGAAGGGCAGCTATATCAAGACCGTGTGGGGAATGGGATATAAGTTTGAGGTGGATGAGTCATGAAAAAATCCATTGGTGTCCGGATTACGGCAGCATTTACCCTGTTGATGGTGATGGCCCTTCTTCTGATGGGAATCACCAATAAGCTGTTTCTGAATCAGTTTTATTATCTGGAGAAACAGCAGATCCTGATCAACAGTATGGAGATGGTGAGTGCGGATGAAGGTGTGGTTTCCAGGGACAGTTTTCTGAATTTCTGTGCAGAGAATTCCCTTGTGTTTGCTTTTACCAATCCCAATCTTGGAGAGGTTGTCAGCAATACCGCAGATGCGGAGGGAATGGCAGGCCGATTACTGGGTAATCTTCTGGCGATTGAGGAGGAGAATACCAGGATCATTAAGGAAACGGAGCAGTATCAGCTGATCCGGATTCATGATCAGTTTCTGGGAATCGATTTTCTGGAGCTGTGGGGGAATACCCAGCAGGGAAAATATTATATTGTTCGATGTCCTTTAAGCAGCATGGATCTGGCGGCAGATATTTCCAGACGCTTCTATATATATGTAGGAATTCTGGTGATTCTCATCAGCAGCATTGTGATTTCCTTTATGGGAAAGCGGATCGTGCATCCTATTCAGGAGCTGGCAGAGCTGTCCAAGCGTATGTCGGCACTGGATTTTAATGCCCGCTATACCATGGGAGGTGAGGACGAGATTGGGGTTCTGGGAGAGAATTTCAATCATATGTCGGATAAGCTGGAGCAGACCATTACAGAACTGCGGGAGACCAATCAGAGGCTGCAGAAGGAACTGGATGAGAAGGTGCAGATCGATGAGATGCGAAAGGTATTTCTCTCAGATGTATCCCATGAGCTGAAGACCCCCATTGCGCTGATCCAGGGCTATGCGGAGGGCTTAAGTGATCTGGTGTTTGAGGATCCTGAGAGCATGCAATATTATTGTGAGGTCATTGTGGATGAGTCCAACAAGATGAATCAGCTGGTGAAAAAGCTTCTGAACCTGAATCAGCTGGAGTTTGGAAAGGACCAGCTGACCAGAGAGACCTTCGATCTCACTGAGCTGATCCGGGGTGTGATCAGCAGCACAGATATCCTGATCCGGAAGTCAGAGGCAGAAGTGGTATTTCAGGCAGAACAGCCGGTGTTTGTAACAGCAGACGAATTCAAGATGGAGGAGGTTGTCAGCAACTATCTCACCAATGCCCTGAATCACCTGGAGGGAGAGAGACAGGTGCAGATCAGCTGCCGGACAGAGGGAAGAGAGGCGATTGTTCGGGTGTTCAATACCGGAAAGCCCATTCCTGAGGAGGAACTGGACAAGGTCTGGATCAAATTCTATAAGGTGGACAAGGCCCGGACAAGGGAATACGGTGGCAGCGGTATCGGTCTTTCTATTGTAAAGGCCATTATGGATGCCCATGGTCAGCGGTGCTATGTGAAAAATGAAGAAAATGGAGTGGCCTTCTACTTTACCATAGAGCTGGCATCTGAAAGTCTGTGAAAAAATCAAAAAACATCTTTACAACAGAGAATACCTGTGGTAACATACATACTCGTGAGAACAAATCACATCCTTGTTTCCCGGGATCACGGGAAGCCAAAAGACCATAAGGAGGAAATCGACATGAACAAGTATGAATTAGCATTCGTTGTCAGTGCAAAACTGGAAGACGAGGAGAGAACTGCTGTTGTTGAGAAAGCAAAAGCATACATCGCTCGTTTTGGCGGTAATGTAACTGAGGTTGAGGAGTGGGGCAAGAAAAGACTTGCTTACGAGATTCAGCATCAGCGTGAGGGCTTCTACTACTTTATTCAGTTTGAAGCAGATGCAGCTTGTCCAGCAGAGCTCGAGAAACGTGTTCGCATCATGGACAATGTGCTGAGATACCTGGTTGTTCGTAAGGACGCAGAGTAATTCAAAATTCAATTGATTAAAGCAGAAGGAGGACATTCACATGGCATTCGAGAATAATGAGAGAGAAGATGCTCCAGTTAGAAAAAGAGCACCTCGTAGAAGAAGAAAAGTTTGTGTTTTCTGTGGAAAAGACAACGTAATTGATTACAAAGATGTTGCAAAACTGAAAAGATACGTATCTGAGAGAGGAAAAATCCTTCCAAGACGTGTTACAGGAAACTGTGCAAAACATCAGCGTGCAATCACAGTAGCTGTTAAACGTGCTAGACACGTAGCTATTATGCCATACGTAGAGGACTAATTTATTAGTCGTTCAATGAAATCAGAAAG
>JAUNCZ010000048.1 GCA_030526405.1 Lachnospiraceae bacterium
AAGTAGTGGTTTCACGTACCTATCGCTAGCCGTCGCGCCAGCGACTTGGTACAATCGTGAATATATGGATTACTAGACATATGGGAGATAAAAATGAAATTTGTTGAAAAATTATTTGGAACTCACAGTGAGAGAGAGTTGAAGAGAATCACTCCTATCGTAGATAAAATTGAGGCATTCCGCCCGGATATGCAGAAACTTTCCGATGAGGAGCTTCGTGATAAAACAAGAGAGTTCAAGGAGCGTCTTGCAGGGGGACAGACCCTGGATGATATCCTTCCTGAGGCATACGCAGTTGTTCGTGAGGCAGCGAAGCGTGTGCTGAATATGGAGCACTATCGTGTACAGCTGATCGGAGGTGTGATCCTTCATCAGGGACGTATCGCAGAGATGAGAACCGGTGAGGGTAAAACACTGGTTGCTACACTTCCTTCTTATCTGAATGCCCTGACAGGTGAGGGTGTGCATGTTGTTACTGTCAATGACTATCTTGCTAACCGTGATGCGGAGGAGATGGGTCAGGTTCACAGATTTCTGGGACTGACTGTAGGCTGCGTACTGAACTCTATGAAGAATGATGAGCGTCGTGCACAGTATGCCTGCGATATTACATATGTGACAAACAATGAGCTGGGCTTTGATTACCTGCGTGACAACATGGTAATCTATAAAGAGCAGCTGGTACAGAGAGACCTTGCCTATGCCATCGTGGATGAGGTTGACTCCATTCTGATCGATGAGGCAAGAACTCCTCTGATCATTTCCGGACAGAGTGGAAAATCCACAAAGCTCTATGAGACCTGTGATATTCTGGCACAGCGCATGGAGCGTGGTGAGGCATCCGGTGAGGTTACCAAGATGACTGCCATTATGGGTGAGGAGATTACCGAGACCGGTGATTTCATTGTCAATGAGAAGGACAAGATCGTTACTCTGACTGAGGACGGTGTGAAAAAGGTGGAGGAGTTCTTCCACATTGAGAACCTTTCTGACCCGGAGCACCTGGAGATTCAGCACAACATCATTCTGGCACTCCGTGCACACAATCTGATGTTCAGAGATCAGGATTACGTGGTGAAGGATGATGAGGTTCTGATCGTCGATGAGTTTACAGGCCGTATCATGCCGGGCAGAAGATACTCTGACGGTCTCCATCAGGCTATCGAGGCCAAGGAGCATGTAAAGGTAAGACGCGAGAGCAGAACTCTGGCAACCATTACATTCCAGAACTTCTTCAATAAATACAAAAAGAAAGCAGGTATGACAGGTACTGCTCTTACAGAGGAGCAGGAGTTCCGTGATATCTATGGTATGGATGTTATCGAGATTCCTACCAACAGACCAGTTCTCCGTCAGGATAACAACGATGCGGTTTACATGACAAAGAAGGAGAAATTCCACGCTGTTGTGGAGGAGGTTAAAGCTGCCCATGAGAAGAATCAGCCTGTTCTTGTTGGTACAATTACCATTGAGACCTCTGAGCTGCTCAGCAAGATGCTGAAAAGAGAGGGAATCCGTCATCAGGTGCTGAATGCAAAATACCATGAGCAGGAGGCTGAGATTGTTTCTCATGCAGGTGAGTCCGGAGCAGTAACCATTGCCACCAACATGGCAGGACGTGGTACAGATATCAAGCTGGACGATGAGGCCAGAGCAGCAGGTGGTCTGAAGATCATCGGTACAGAGCGCCATGAGTCCAGACGAATCGATAACCAGCTGCGTGGTCGTTCCGGTCGTCAGGGAGATCCTGGTGAATCCCGCTTCTATATTTCCCTGGAGGATGATCTGATGCGTCTGTTTGGCTCCGAGAAGCTGATGGGTGTGTTTAAATCTCTGGGTGTGTCTGAGAATGAGCAGATTGAGCATAAGATGCTGACCTCTGCCATTGAGAAGGCACAGATGAAGATTGAGAGCAACAACTATGCGATCCGTAAAAATCTGCTTGATTACGATGGTGTAAACAATGAGCAGAGAGAGATCATTTACAAGGAGCGTCGCCGCGTTCTGGATGGTGAGAATATGCGTGATTCCATCATCAAGATGATCTATGATATTGTGGATGACACAGTGGATCTGTGCATTTCCGCTGATACAGACAGCGATGAGTGGGATCTGAAGGAGCTGAATCGTCTGCTTCTGCCAATCATTCCACTGAAGCCTGTTACAGAGGAGGATGTAAAGGAGAACAGCGTAAGTGTTCTGAAGCAGAAGCTGAAAGAACAGGCCATGAAGCTGTATGCTGAGAAGGAGGCAGAGTTCCCGGATGAGGAGCAGATCCGTGAGCTGGAGCGCGTGATTCTTCTGAAGGTGATTGATCAGAAATGGATGGATCACATCGATGATATGGATATTCTTCGTCAGGGTATCGGTCTGCAGGCCTACGGACAGCGTGATCCGAAGGTTGAGTACAAGATGACTGCCTACGACATGTTCAATGCCATGACTGATTCCATTCAGCAGGATACTGTTCGTCTCCTGTATCACGTGAGAATTGAGCAGAAGATTGAGCGTGAGGAGGTTGCCAAGGTCACCGGCACAAACAAGGATGATTCTGCACTGAACAAGCCTGTTAAGAAGGAAGAGAAGAGAGTGTATCCAAATGATCCTTGTCCATGCGGAAGCGGTAAGAAATACAAACAGTGCTGCGGACGTAAATAATTCTTGACTTTAACAGTCCTCTCATTTTATTATGGGGGGACTGTATGGGTTTTCGCCTGATTGGGAGCCGGGAGCATTTTTCCCGGGGAACCTGTTCAGACAGCAATAGAAAAAAATTACATGAAAGTGGGTGAAGTGATGGTTGAATTAGATCAGTTCAAAACCGAATTGAATACCTATGAGGGACCACTGAAGGAAGTGCGGGATTCACTGGATCTCGTTAATAAAGAGCAGAGAATCGAAGAGCTGGAGAGAAGGATGGAGGAGCCTGGATTCTGGGATGTACCTGAGAAGGCACAGGAGCAGATGAAGGAGCTGGGAAGTCTGAAGGAAGACAGAGACATCTATAAAAAGCTGGTTACCTCCATGGAGGATATGGAGACCATGATCGAGATGGGGTATGAGGAAAATGACCCTGAGCTGATTCCTGAGATCCAGGAGATGATGGATGAGTTCAAAAGAGATTTTGACAACATCCGTATCAAGACACTGCTTTCCGGTGAGTACGATAAGAACAATGCGATTATCAAGCTGAATGCCGGAGCCGGAGGAACAGAGGCCATGGACTGGTGTGGTATGCTGTATCGTATGTATACCCGCTGGGCAGCAGACAAGGGATTTGCTGTGGAGGAGCTGGACTTCCTTGAGGGAGACGAGGCAGGTGTGAAATCTGTTACCTTCCAGGTAAACGGAGAGAATGCCTACGGCTATCTGAAATCTGAGAAGGGAGTACACCGTCTTGTACGTATCTCTCCTTTCAATGCCAACGGAAAACGCCAGACCTCCTTCGTTTCCTGTGATGTAATGCCTGATATTGAGGATGATATCGATATCGAGGTAAAGGATGAGGATATCCGTATTGATACCTATCGTTCCAGTGGAGCCGGTGGACAGCATATCAATAAAACCTCTTCCGCTATCCGAATCACACATTTCCCTACCGGTATCGTTGTTACCTGTCAGAACGAGCGTTCTCAGCATATGAACAAGGACAAGGCGATGCAGATGCTGAAAGCAAAGCTGTATATGCTGGCGCAGGAGGAGCAGGCAGCGAAGCTGTCCGGTATCCGTGGTGAGGTTACTGATATTGCCTGGGGAAATCAGATCCGTTCCTATGTTATGCAGCCATATACCATGGTTAAGGATCATCGTACCAACGAGGAGCGTGGTCAGGTGGATGCTGTTATGGATGGTGATATCGATCCGTTTATCAATGCGTATCTGAAGTGGATTGCACTGAAGAAAGAAGTATAAAAATTTCAAAGAGAGCTGTCCTGAGGGTCAGCTCTTTTTTTTCTTTACAGGTCTGGCTCATTTGTGCTAATATCGGTAGTGTGCAAACAAATGTGTGCCATAGGCATACAGTAAAGGAAGATTCAGACTATGAGTGATAAGTATTATGTTGTAAAGGAGAAGGCTGTTCCGGAGGTGCTTCTGAGGGTTCTGGAGGCGAAAAAGCTGATGGAGCGCAGAAAGATGACTGTGCAGCAGGCCACTGAAGAGGTGGGGATCAGCCGTAGCTCATTTTATAAATACCAGGATGATATATATCCGTTTCATGACAACGCAAAGGGGAAAACCATTACCTTTATTCTCCAGATGGATGATGAGCCGGGGTTATTATCGGATGTTCTGAAAAGCATTGCAGCATTTCACGGAAATATTCTGACGATCCATCAATCGATTCCCATCAACGGTGTTGCAACACTGACCATCTCTGTGGACATTGCAGAGGATCTGGGAGACGCAGAGTCTATGATCGGACAGATTCAGAGCCAGCAGGGCGTGCATGATTTTAAAATATTAGGAAGAGAGAGGAAATAAACATGGTTAAAGTAGCTGTATTAGGATATGGAACAGTTGGTTCCGGAGTATATGAGGTGCTGAATACAAACAGCGCCAGCATCGCAAAACGTGTGGGCGAAGAGGTGCAGGTAAAGTATGTGCTGGATCTGAGAGAGTTTCCAGGGGATCCTGTGGAGAAGGTCCTTGTCCATGATTATGAAGTGATTGTAAATGATCCGGAGGTAGATATTGTGGTTGAGACCATGGGAGGAGTAAATCCTGCCTATGATTTCTCCAAACGTGCCCTGCTTGCAGGAAAGAGCGTATGTACCTCCAATAAGGAGCTGGTGGCAAAACACGGTACAGAGCTGATGAAGATCGCAAAAGAGAAAAGCATCAACTACATGTTTGAGGCCAGCTGCGGAGGCGGTATTCCGATCATCCGTCCAATCAACTCTTCTCTGACAGCAGATGAGATTGACGAGATCACAGGTATTCTGAATGGTACCACCAACTACATTCTCAGCAAGATGACCAGTGATGGATCTGATTTTGAGGAGGTACTGAAGGAGGCGCAGGCAAAGGGTTATGCGGAGAGAAATCCGGAGGCTGATGTGGAGGGACATGATCCATGTCGCAAGATTGCTATCCTGTCTTCTCTGGCATATGAGCAGTTTGTGGATTTCCAGGATATCTATACAGAGGGAATCACAAAAATCACTGCTACTGATATCAAATATGCAAAAGAGATGGGAGCAGCAGTGAAGCTTCTGGCTACAAGCCGTAAAACTGAGCAGGGAATCTATGCAATGGTAAGCCCTGTAATGATCTCTTCCTCCCATCCGCTGTACAGTGTAAATGATGTATTCAACGCAGTCTTTGTTCATGGAAACATGCTGGGAGATGCTATGTTCTACGGAAGCGGAGCCGGAAAGCTGCCTACAGCAAGTGCAGTGGCTGGAGATGTTGTGGATATTGCAAAGAACCTGCATCACACTGTGATGATGGGCTGGAGTGAGGAGAAGCTGGAACTGCTTCCTGTCAGCCAGGTAACAAACCGTTTCTTTGTCCGTGTACAGGGAACCGTTGCTGATAAGCTTGCTGCTGTCGAGGCTGCCTTTGGAAAAGTTGAGACAATCTCTCTTCCGGGAGTTGAGGGTGAGTTTGCCTTTGTAACTGAGACCATTACAGAGGAGGCCTACGGAGTTGCAGCTCAGAAGCTGGAGGGAATCATCAGTATGATCCGTGTTCGCTTCTGATGAATGAGTACTGGAAATGATAGCAGACAGGAAAATGTCAGATAAAAAATAAGCAGAAAAAACAAATATAAAAAAAGGTGCTGTTACAGCACCTTTTTTTATATATAGCTCTGACAGGCTTCATCCTGCAGATCCATGAGCTTTTCGTAGAACAGGGCTCTGGACAGGGTGATATAGGGAATGATCCAAAGGAAACCGATGGTTGCACTGGCGAAGCCCAGCAGGATCAGCCCTAAAAAGCCGGCGATCAGAAGGAAATACTGAAGCACATGTCCCTTCAGAAGAAGCACACTGTATTTCATGGCTTCTCCGGCTGTCATGGAAGGATCATCCAGCATCAGAAACTCTGACATGGAGATCAACATGGTCAGCAGGAAAGTCAGCACAGTGGAAAAGGCTGTAAAGAGACTGCTGATGGCAGAAAGAACAAGGAAGTTTAGTTCCATATCTGCAGCCACCCAGATGAAGATAAATCCGGGAATGGAGGCCACTGTTTTAATCAGGGTAAGGATCAGCTCCAGAGAAAGGAAATGATCCGGCTGATTCCGGAAGGAAAAGAACAGATCCGTCAGCACCAGCTTCTGTCCACGGATCAGCTGCAGAGCCCCTTTGTTCATTCCGATCATGATCATGGCGCCCAGGGCTTCCAGAAGAAAGGTGAGCAGGATTTGGGAAAGGAACAGGGGAAGATTTTTCGGTGAAGCCAGAAAAGTAGAGGGAATGTTGACAATAAGAGTCTGCAGCAGATAAGCAATCAGGAAATAGGTGATAAAGCTGCTGTATTTCCCGTGAAGAATGGTTCTTGCTCTGGCTTTGATTTCTTTATTTCGGATCATGCGTCTGTCTCCTCTTCTGTAAAAAAGCTGATTCGGAGCGCTGTCTTATCACTCTGGATCTCCAGACTGCTGTCATCGTTCAACACTCTGTCCACGTCTGAAGGATCCAGAGTACCTGTGGTGATGTAGGTTTCATACAGGGTCTCCAGTCTGTTCAGGGTTTCTCTCCAGTCTCCTGAAAAAATGGCGAAAAGGGCCATTCCGGTGATAACAATACCACCCAGGATTCCCACCAGTGAGGTGAAAAGTCCTGTTTTTGCTTTCTGACTGAGAGGGCCTGCACCTCTGGAGAGCAGGGCAAGAATCAGTCCGAGGGATCCTGTAATAACAGAAAAGCCGGTGGCAATCAGGATAACGGAGAAAAGTCCCAGCGCCAGAGAAGCACTGGCCATGGCGGGCGAATATTCCGAAGGGTTTTGGTTCTCCATACTAACATATCACACAGCCGAAAACAGGCGGCTGTGGTACTCCTTTCTTTGTTAGGATCAGGTACTGTTTATATGCCGGATCTGCAGTATAAACAGGCTGTAATTTTTGGGTACAAGTGTCATTCTACTTGATATATTTGACAAATTCAAGACCTCTTGATAGAGTAGAACCATTCCTTTGACCTGATTTCCCAAGGGGAAAAAATGAAGATTTTGAAAGGTATTTGAAACATGGATATTCTTAAGATTTTAGCTGATGAATTGCAGATAAAGGTGAGCCAGGCAGAGGCTGCTGTGACGCTCATTGATGAGGGAAATACCATTCCCTTCATCGCCAGATACAGAAAGGAAGTGACCGGATCTCTGGATGACGAGGTGCTCCGTGCTCTGTCAGAGAGACTGACCTATCTTCGCAATCTGGAGGAGAAAAAGCAGCAGGTGCGCACCACCATTACAGAACAGGGAAATATGACTCCTGAACTGGAGAAGCAGATTGAGGCGGCAATGACACAGGTTGCCCTGGAGGATATTTATCGTCCCTTCCGACCAAAACGACGCACCCGTGCCACCACTGCAAAGGAGAAGGGTCTGCAGCCTCTTGCAGATCTGATCTGGCTGCAGATGACAGAGAATTCTCTGGAGAAGGAGGCAGAAGTTTTTGTATCTGAGGAGAAGGGTGTTGCCAGTGTGAAGGAGGCCATTCAGGGTGCCTGTGATATCCTGGCAGAGAAAATTTCAGACAATGCTGACTTCCGTACCGTGATCCGTGATAAGACAAGAAATAAAGGAATCCTGATCACTGAGGCAAAGGACGAAAAAACAGAGTCTGTATACAGCATGTATTATCAGTTCCAGGAGCCTTTAAAGAAGCTGGCGGGACATCGTGTGCTGGCCATTAACAGAGGTGAAAAAGAGAAGATCCTGAACGTGAAGCTGGAGGCACCGGCGGAGGAGATTCTTCGTTATCTGGAAAAAAGGATTCTGGTAAGGGATAATCCAAACACCAATGCAGTGCTGAAAGCAGCAGCAGAGGACAGCTACAATCGTCTTATTGCACCGGCAATTGAAAGAGAGCTGCGAAATGAGCTTACTGAGAAGGCCGAGGATGGTGCCATCAAGGTATTTGGAAAGAATCTGGAGCAGCTGCTCCTTCAGCCCCCCATCGCAGGACAGGTGGTGCTGGGCTGGGATCCGGGCTATGCCCATGGCTGTAAGCTGGCGGTGGTAGATGCCACAGGAAAGGTGCTGGATACAGCTGTTGTGTATCCTACTGCGGCAAATTCCAAGGGAACCGCTTCTCCAAAAAAGGTGGAGGATGCAAAACGTATTGTTACCGGCATGATCAAAAAGCACCATGTAACACTGATCTCTGTGGGAAACGGAACTGCTTCCCGTGAATCAGAGAAGCTGATCGTGGATATGCTTAAGGAGATCAGGGAGCCTGTACAGTATGTGATCACCAATGAGGCTGGTGCTTCGGTGTACTCTGCCAGCAAGCTGGCTGCAGAGGAGTTCCCGGATTTTACTGTGGAGCAGAGAGGTGCTGCATCCATTGCAAGACGTGTGCAGGATCCTCTTGCAGAGCTGGTTAAGATCGATCCGAAATCCATCGGTGTGGGGCAGTATCAGCACGATATGAATCAGAAAAAGCTGGGTGAAGCCTTAAGCGGCGTGGTGGAGGATGCTGTAAATAAGGTTGGCGTGGATCTGAACACTGCATCGGCTCCTCTTCTGGAGTACATCTCCGGTATCAGCAAGGCTATCGCGAAGAACATTGTGGCCTACAGAGAGGAGCATGGTCGCTTCACTGACAGAAGAGAGCTTCTGAAGGTGTCCAAGCTGGGACCGAAGGCCTATGAGCAGTGTGCCGGCTTTATGCGCATCACAGGAGGAAAGAATCCACTGGATGCCACCAGCGTACATCCGGAGAGTTACAAAGCGGTGGAGGAATTCCTGAAAAAAATGAAGATGAAGCCGGAGGATATTCTCAATGGACCGGCAGCATTTTTCATTAAAGATAAGAAAAAACTGGCAGGGGAGCTGGGCATCGGCGAGATCACTTTGAACGATATTATTGCTGAGCTGCAGAAGCCGGGCCGGGATCCAAGGGAGGATATGCCAAAGCCGGTGCTGAGAAGTGATGTGCTGGAGCTGAAGGACCTGAAGGAGGGTATGATCCTGAAGGGTACAGTGAGAAATGTCATCGATTTCGGAGCATTTGTGGATATCGGAGTACACCAGGATGGTCTGGTACATATTTCCAGGCTGTCAAAGAAATTTATCAAGCATCCGCTGGAGGTTGTCAGTGTAGGTGATATTGTGGAGGTAAAGGTTGTAGGTGTGGATCTGAAAAAGGAGCGCATCAGCCTGTCCATGATCCTGGACTAAGAGAAACGGAAGAAAAAACAGATAGATGAGATGTCAGAACAGGGAGTACAAGGGGAAGAACGGAAGGGCAGAAAACCCTTATTTTACGGGCTTTTCCAGAGACTCCCTGTCTTGACAGTACAGGAAAAATCATATATAATATCGTGGACTATCTGAAAAGTGAAGCGGGATAACCGCCTGACAATATTAGAATTTGAAAGGACGATTGAGTGATGGAAGCAAAGAAAAACATTCTGACCTACGCCGGACTGAAACAGCTGGAAGACGAACTGCATGATCTGAAAGTGAACAGACGTAAAGAGGTTGCACAGAAAATCAAAGAAGCAAGAGAGCAGGGAGACCTTTCCGAGAACGCTGAGTACGACGCAGCGAAGGATGAGCAGCGTGACATCGAGGCTCGTATCGAGGAGCTTGAGAAAATCCTTAAAAATGCAGAAGTAGTTGACGAGGAAGAGGTTGATTTTGATAAGATCAACGTTGGATGTAAAGTAAGACTGTACGATGTGGATATGGATGAGGAGATCACTTACTCCATCGTTGGATCCACAGAGGCAAACAGCCTTTCAGGAAAAATCTCCAACGAGTCCCCTGTAGGACGTGCACTGATCGGTGCAAGAGTTGGTGATTCTGTAATGGTTGAGACTCCGGCAGGTGAGTTTGAGTACAGAGTACTGGCAATCGAGAGAAATATTTAAGTGGCAGTTCAGACAGCAGACCGTTGAGTATCCGGGTACCACAGGTACCGGAGAGAGAAGGCATGCAGATGAACAGCAGCAGGGAATTGATAGGAGATAGATATGGCAAAGCAGGAAAAACAGCAGGAGCAGGATCTGAATCAGATTCTTAAGAATCGTCGCGAGAAACTGGCTGCACTTCAGCAGGCAGGAAAAGATCCTTTCCAGATTACAAAATATGACCAGACCCATCATTCTGCAGATGTAAAAGATCTGTACAGCGCACATGAGGACAAGATTCTTGCAGGCAGAGTGCAGCCATCCGTTGATGGACTGGACGAGGCAGAGGCAAGAAAGGTTCTGAATGATGATTACAATGACAGAAGAGCAATTATGGACGCTCAGCCGATCCATGTATCCATTGCAGGACGTATGATGTTCAAACGTGTAATGGGAAAAGCTTCCTTCTGTAATATTCAGGATCTGAAGGGAACCATCCAGGTATACGTAGCGAGAGATGCCATCGGTGAGGAGGCATATGCTGATTTCAAGAAATCTGATATCGGCGACATCTACGGTGTGAAGGGATATGCATTCCGTACAAAAACAGGAGAGATCTCTATCCATGCAGAGCAGATGATCCTTCTGACAAAGAGCCTTCAGGTTCTTCCAGAGAAATACCACGGACTGACAAACACAGATATGCGTTACCGTCAGCGTTATGTGGATCTCATCATGAATCCGGATGTAAAAGAGACATTTATCAAACGTTCTCAGATTATCAAAGAGATCCGTACCTTCCTTGACGGAAGAAACTTCATCGAGGTTGAGACACCTACTCTGGTTGCAAATGCAGGTGGTGCTGCAGCTCGTCCATTCGAGACTCACTACAATGCACTGAACGAGGATGTAAAACTTCGTATCTCCCTTGAGCTGTATCTGAAACGTCTGATCGTTGGAGGTCTTGAGAGAGTATTCGAGATCGGCCGTGTATATCGTAACGAGGGTGTTGATACACGTCACAACCCAGAGTTCACTCTGATGGAGCTGTATCAGGCATACACCGATTACGAGGGAATGATGGAGCTGACAGAGAGCATGTTCCGTTATCTGGCAGAGAAGGTTGTGGGAAGCACAAAATTCTCTTACAACGGAATTGAGATCGACTTCGGCAAACCATTCGCACGTATGACAATGAACGATGCCATCAAGAAATATGCAGGCATCGATTTTGATCAGGTTGCATCCGATGAGGAGGCAAAAACTCTGGCTAAAGAGCATAACATTGAGTTTGAGGATCGTCATACAAAGGGCGATATCATCAACCTGTTCTTCGAGGAGTACTGTGAGAAGGAGCTGATCCAGCCTACATTTATCATGGATCATCCAATTGCAATCTCTCCACTTACAAAGAAAAAACCATCTGATCCTGAGAAGGTAGAGCGTTTCGAGCTCTTCATCAATACATGGGAGATGTGTAACGCATATTCCGAGCTGAACGATCCGATCGATCAGCGTGAGCGTTTTGCTCAGCAGGATGCCAACGCTGAGGCCGGAGATGACGAGGCACAGCATACAGATGAGGACTTCCTGAACTCTCTGGAGATCGGTATGCCTCCTACAGGTGGTATCGGCTACGGTATTGACCGTCTTGTAATGCTGCTTACTGACAGCCTTGCAATCCGTGACGTTCTGCTGTTCCCGACGATGAAGTCATTGGATAAATAAAGCCGGTATTTATGCGGGTTTGCGGACTTTGAAATTGTATGGTACGACAAGAGTACGACAAAATAATCCTTCTTAAAGGGTTAAAATAAACGATTTTAAATTAAAATCGAGTCAGTTCAAGTTCATATTTTGTACTATAAGGACATTTTTCTAAAAGAAATTTTAGAGAAGTGTCCTTTTTTGTTATGGTCAGCAAAGCATAAATAAGAATCGGAGGAAAAGATCATGAGTAGTACAGCGTTAGGAGCAGGAGCGGAAAAAGCTCAAAAAATTATTTTTATCAGTGAAGCACATGAGAAATTCTACTATGAAAAATTGAGCGAGGTACGGTATCAGGATGTGTACCATAAGGCACTTTGCTATTGCCTTGGTATTAACGATGATACCAGAAGAAATGTGAACCGCATTTATGATTTTAAGACCGGCTGTGTAAAAACAGAGTGTTTACACGAAGGCTGGCAGACCAGCGGGAGCGTAAAAGTAGTCAGAATGGCGTTTAATTAATATTGTAATGCTACGCCAAGTGTTGATGATTACGAAGACGCAGAGGAGCAGATTGACGAGTGCAGGCAGTATACTGTAGAAGAATTATTTTGCTGTGCCTATGCACCTTATTTTTGGCAGGCAATACAAATTCGGTATCCGGAATATGCAACGTATAACCGGAAACTGTATACCCTGTTTGGAGGAGCAGACTAATGTTAAAGGTTCGATTGATGGGTACAAAGAATGATATTAAATGGTTTGAGAAAATTTTGCAAAGACATCCCAAGATTGAAGTAATTGAGTTTTCAGATTTATACTCAAATAAAGGGACAAAAAAATTTCACAGAGCTTATGTGGAAGTCAGAAAAAGCAATGTAAAAGAAAAATAGTAGAAAAAAGGAGATTTTATCATGTGCAGAGTGATAGCGGTGTCTAACCAGAAAGGTGGAGTCGGCAAGACCACCACAAGCATCAATTTAGGTGTTGGACTGGCCAGAATGGGACAGAGAGTGTTGTTGGTTGACTCTGATCCGCAAGGGCATCTTACCCTCGGGTTGGGGTTTCCGAAAAATATCCGGGTGACATTGAAGAACATGATGGAAAATATCATCATGGGAATAGAGTTTGACCCGAAAGAAGCAGTTTTACATCATAAAGAAGGTGTGGACGTGGTTCCGTCAAATAAACTGCTTACAGGTATGGATATGTCTCTGATTACGGTGGATGACAGGGAAAAGGTTCTGAAAGAATACCTGGAAATGATGGCGGATGATTATGATTTTATCATAATCGACTGTATGCCATCTTTGGGTATGTTGACCATCAATGCCATGAGTGCTGCCAACAGTGTCCTGATACCAGTTCAACCCCAGTATTATGCGGCGGATGGATTGACGGAACTGCTAAAGGTGGTGAAAGGTACAAAAAAACGGTTTAATCCGGAAATTGAGGTGGAAGGTATCCTGTTTACAATGGACAGTGCACGGTATAACAATTCCAAACGTAATAAGAGAGCCGTTAAAGAGGCGTATGGAAAGGAAATGAGGATATTTGAAAACTCCATTCCCCGTTCAGAAGCGATAGCGGAGATTGCCTCGGAAGGGATCAGTATTTTTGCGTATGACAGCCGGAGCAAAGGTGCAAAAAGCTATGAAATGCTGGCGCAGGAGGTGTTGAACCGTGCGTAGACCACAGAAGGATATTCAGTTAACCACTTATGACGATCTGCTTGGCATCAGCGAACCAGATGATGCTGGTATGGACAAAGTAATCGAAGTACCGTTGACGGAATTGTTCCCGTTTAAAAATCATCCGTTTTATGTCCTGGATGATGAAAAGATGGATGAAACTGTAGAGAGTATCCGGAGTTACGATGTACTTAATCCGGCACTGGTAAGACCAAGAGCCGAGGGCGGTTACGAACTGGTTGCCGGCCACAGACGGAAAAGAGCCTGTGAGCTGGCAGGCAGGGATACCATGCCGGTGATTGTCCGGGACTATTCGGACGATGAAGCCGTAGTGATCATGGTAGATTCTAACATCCAGAGGGATAACATCCTGCCAAGTGAAAAAGCCTTTGCTTATAAGATGAAACTGGAGGCTTTGAAACATCAGGGAGTGAAATCTGAAATCGGGAGTGATGTCGAGACAGCCGATTTGGTAGGAAAGGAAGCTGGGGATAGCGGAAGAAAGGTACAGAGGTATATCAGGCTGACGGAACTTCTTCCGGAAATGCTGGAACTGGTAGACAGAGGAAAGATTAAAGTTTCTCCAGCGGTCTCTCTTTCTTATCTTTCAAAAGAAGAACAGGAATGGGTACTGCAGTGCGTTGTCGGGAGAGCAGCATCTGTAAGCGGAACAATGGCAGATCAACTGAAAAAGCACAGTGAAGAGGGAAAACTGACGGAGCTTGCTGTGGAACTGATCTTGTGCGAAGAAAAGAAAGAAACGGGAAAAGTAACGCTGCCGGGTAAAGTGAAGCAGTATTTTCCGAAAGGTTACAGTAACCAACAGATAGAACAGGTCATTTTTGAATTGCTTGAGAACTGGAAAAACAGCCAGTAAGAAATGGGAAGGAGGGAAAGCAAAATGGCAAAATACGATGTTGAATTTGATTATTTCCATGGTTATGAGTCGGAGCAGTTTGCTTTTTACCGCATTCCCAAAGTATTGTTCACAGATGACTATTTCAAGGATCTGTCCAGCGATGCAAAAGTTCTTTATGGTCTGATGCTGGACAGGATGTCCTTATCCATCAAAAACAACTGGATTGACGAGGAGAACAGGGTGTACATCATTTTTACTCTGGAGCAGGTCATGCAGTATATGAATTGCGGAAAGGATAAGGGAGTAAAAATTCTTGCCGAACTGGATACCGGAAAAGGGATTGGCTTGATTGAGCGTGTAAAGCGTGGATTGGGTAAACCAGCCATTATTTATGTAAAAAGTTTTCTGATCAAGGACAGACAGGAGTGTATGGAGTTTGCTGATGAGAAGGAAAATTGCGAGTCTGCTGAAGAAAATCAGGAAGCCGAAGCAGCCGAAGTCAAGACTTCTGAAAAACCGAAGTCTGGAGTTCTGGAAAACCGAAGTCTGGAGGTCGGAAAAACCGAAGTCCGGAAGTCGGAAAAACCGAAGTGCAGAGGTCGGGAAAACCGACCCTAATAATACTTATATTAACAAGAATTATATGAGCAATACTGATCTTATCAATCCATCAGTGGAAGTGCAGGGTAACAGGACAGAAGATAGGATGGATGCGATGGATGTCATACAGGCATACACCGATATTGTGAAAACCAATATTGAATATGACATTTTAATTCAGGGATGCAGGACTGGTGACCATGAGTACATAGACGAGATCGTAGAGCTTCTGGTTGAGACTATCAGCATTGACCGGGAGACCGTTATGATCAGCGGGGCTGAATATCCGTATCAGTTTGTAAAAAATAAGCTTCTGAAGGTAAATTATTCCCATATCCAGTATGTGCTTGAATGCCTGCATGATACGACAACAAAGGTCCGGAATGTGAAAGCGTATTTGCTGACCTGCCTGTTTAATGCTCCAAGTACGATTGGCAATTACTACAGGGCAGAGGTCAACCATGATATGTATGGAGGAGGTTGGAGCAATGGTTAAGGAGATTTGGAAAAAAGTAATATGGCCGGTGATGACAGTCCTTTTTCTGGCAGTGGTTTTCCGGCCACTGTGTATGGCAGAGGACGGCATTGATTACTGGAAACTGCTGTTCCTGATGGGAATACCGTTTGGGGTACAGAAGATGTTTGTCTGGTTGATACCCAGCGGTTACGGTATTGGTGAAACAGTTGGTATATTTGCATTGAACCTGCTGGTCGGTGGTATTGTCGGTGGCTTCATACTGGTATGGCGTTTGCTGGAAGCGGTTTTTACACTGGCAAAGGGACTTGTTTCGGGAGTTACACGAATGACTGGTGTGTGTCGGTAAATTGAATGAAACGGAGGTCTGAGATGGACAGAAAATTGATGGAGCAGATGTTTTATGAAGGTGTCATGCCAAGAGAGCAGTGCTGCCCCCGAAAGAAAGAATATCATGATACCATGAAATTGTGCAATACCGTGGAAGTGGAGTTTGCCAGCCATCTGTCCCTGGAACTGGCACAGATGTTTCAGGATTACAAAGATTATTCAGCTCAGCTTGCTGCCATGGAAAACGGGGAGCATTTTATTCAGGGGATGGCAATGGGGATACGCCTGACAGCGGAGGCATTTACACTGGAAGATAATAAAACAGAATAACCCATGAAGGAGAAGCAGCCGGTTTATTGATCTGGTTGCTTTTTCTCTGTCTATGAGGCCATGGAGCAAGGAGAATGAAGATGGAGATTGTATTGTTAGGTGTGATTATTGTTACCTTCCTGTTTTTTGTATTTCTGGTATGCTGTTTTGTTCTGTCAGCAAAAGAACTGGAAGAGGAAATAGGGAATCTTGGATATGAAGAAAAAGAAGGGAATTGAGCAGATGGATGTAGCAGAAAAAATCAGATATTTTCGTCAACAAAAAGGGTTGTCGCAGGAACAGCTTGGGAAAAGAGCAGGCATTCACGAAAACACCATCCGGAAGTATGAACTGGGTATAAGAAAACCAAAGCTTGACCAGTTAAAGAAGATAGCCGGTGGGCTTGGGGTCAGTGTAATAGAATTTATAGATATTGAGATTGAGAATGAAGCGGATCTGATTGCAGTGTTGAAAAAAATCAGTCCGTTTTTTAAATGGGAAAACATCGGAAGAATATTGGAACAGGGGGAACAGAGATGATTGTAGTTTATTTTCTGGCAGCGCAGATAGTTATGGGATTGCTTTTTTATCCATTGTTAGTTGCCGGTAAAAGGGCAGATGAAGAAATGGGAATTTTATTTGAACGTAGATTTCAGGAGAATGGACAGAGAGAATTGGAGGATAAGATGGAATCACAGAGAGATGTATTAAGAACAATTGAGAAAGAGATCAGCAAGGGAAGCGCACCGGTACATTTTGAAGGAATGGAATTTGAGAAAGACAGTTACCATCTGGTCGACAGTCAGGCAAAAATGAACCAGCTTCTTGATTATTTTTTCCGTGTTGGAGAGTATGGAGGTATTGCTGGCAAGTTGCTGAAAAGCAATGTTTATATGGATGCTGCAGGAAAAAAGCCGACTTTCCGGACAGCAAAATCAGAGTTTGACAGAAAACGGATGGAAATGGCGGCAAAGCAGTGGATCAAGAAAAAACAGCCTTCTTTTGACGGGGATGTGTATGTTGAAAATGTGAAGTGTGTCCTCAGTCTGACAGAGGAAGAAAAGGAAAAGAGGAAATGCAGGGTAAATGGAGAAGAAACTGCGGTGCTGATCTTTAGCAGGAAGCATCTGGCAGCATTGTATCTGCAGAGCCTGATGTACCGGAAAGAATTGGCGTTGCAAAAAGGTTTATTGGAAGATATGTCGGAAATCTGCAATCGGATTTATCAGTTGGAGAATGTGGATGTGCTGTTCCAGTGTATGATGATGGATATGGCAAGTTGGGATGAGGACAAATTATATATTCAAATGTCTACCATATTTCTTATATTAAAAAAATGAGTTATTTCAACATAGTAGTAATGACAATGAAAGTGAGTTATAGTAAAATATTTATAGATATTATTGAAGGTGAATATCAGAATAGAGAAATAAACATATAAATATGGTAAAGATAGGTGAATCAGATGAAACTAAATAAAGAATACAGAGCATTATTTAAAGAATTAGTAAATAGAGAGTCGGTAGCATCGTATTATAATGTTTTACCTGATTCTCCCAATTTTTCAGCAATGATTGAGGGTCAGTTTTCAAAGTTATATGAATTTACTGACGATTATAAGTTTGAAATGAAGATATTGATTAATCATATACGTGAAGATTTTATGACAGAAGATTGCGATTTATGGGCTTTTTTCTTTTTCTTTGATAGAATTAATAGTACATATTCTGTTTTAAATCGGATTATGTACGGAAATGTACTTTTTAATTTTAGTTGTATTGCAGACTATGTTCGACATTTAGCAGAATTTGCTCCTATTTACAATAAAGCATTAGATGAAGAATACTTTACAGATTTAATTGATGAAATGCAATTAAAGGGTTCAGAAAGAATTATTAAAGAACAGTGGAAAGAAATATATTTGTCAGAAGATGGTTATAAATCGTTTTTAGATATTTTTGATGATGTATTTACGAATTGCATGGAAAAGTATTCAGATAAGTTTTTCCATACTTTGTCAGAAGATGATGTGATTTGCAGGTCAGTGAAGGAAGATGATTTAGATATTGCTAATAAAGCTTCTCGATATGTTCCTTGGCCAAATGCAGGACATTCAAATAGGTGGAATCCGCCAGGAGTGACTTTTTTATATTTGAGTTATGATAAAAACGTTCGCCCATACAATAGTGAAATAAACCTAAGCGAATATATATGTCTTTTAGAAACCAGAAGTAAAGCTGGTGAAAATCATTCGTTTTGCTATTTTAAACCGGCTACAGCTGGTAAAATTTTGGATTTGTCATATAATGATATGACTTTGCGTAATGCTAAGAATATTCTCAGTATCTATCAGGATGATTTGACACAAAAAATAGTAAATGAACTGCTTGCAATTCCAAATGCAGAGGAAAAATATAAAAAGGCAAAAAAATTAAAAGCAGATATTAAGAAAAAAATGGCGAAGAATCCAATAGAGGAAAAATATATTCATGAATCCACAGCAAAACAATATTTAATTATGGTTTGCAATTGTATATATAAAAAAGTCGATGAAACAGATGATGATAAATTGGATTTAGCATATAATTCATTTAGAATTTTAGCAAAATATCTGCAAAGTAAAGGTGTTGCTGGTATTATATATCCTTGTACGAGAACAAATGCAGTTGTTGGAAAGAATTTAGTCTTATTTGATGTTAATGATGCCATTCCGATGGAGGATAGCATAAAGCATATAATGTGTACACATAG
The DNA here is from genome assembly GCA_030526405.1 of Lachnospiraceae bacterium. Classification (GTDB taxonomy): domain Bacteria; phylum Bacillota; class Clostridia; order Lachnospirales; family Lachnospiraceae; genus JAKSRN01. Next base: position 18,754 of record JAUNCZ010000048.1, read on the forward strand.
TACTTTTAAAATGGAATAATCTTTTTGAGAAAGTCATGGTAAATATACTATGGCTTTTTCTTATGCCAAGAAGTACTTCCCGACAAATTGTCGGGAGGTGGAAAGGAGCCAAGATGAGGCAATATTTACACCACCTGCTGGTACCGCCGTGAAGGAGACCGGCAGGCAGAAAGGAGGTCTTGCAAAATGGAAGAAGAGGTTACCCAGAGGACGATTGCTTTATCCATCAGAACAGCGAAACTAACTGGTAACGTGCTGCGTGCTGCGCTGCGAAAGTTTCTTGCGGCACAGCACCAGAAAGGGAAAAATCCTTATAAGCAGGGAAAGCAGACGGTTAAAGAACTGATCGGCCAGAATGCCGGTGTTTCCAACATTGAAATCAATGATGGAAACATCAAGTCTTTTGAACGTGTGGCGAAAAAATATGGGATTGATTATGCCTTAAAAAAGGATAAATCGGAAAATCCTCCGAAATATCTTGTGTTCTTCAAAGGACGGGACACAGATGTATTGAACCAGGCGTTCAAGGAGTATGTCGGAAAGCAGATGAAGCAGAAGGATAAGTCTTCCATTATGGAAAAACTTACCCATTTCAAAGAGATTGTTGCAAAGGGCAAGAACCGGGAGCGGGCCAAAGAACACCAGAAGGACAGGGGGCAGAGCTTATGATGAATTTAAAGCCGGATGCTCCCCGCAGCCGGAAAAAAGATGAAAAAGGGCATCGAAGCCGTGCATCGCCGAAGCAGAAATTAAAACAGTTCAGCTTTTCCATTCCGGAAGACAGCATTATCGGAAAAGTGATTGCGGATGTGAGGGTATTTGTGCAGGAAAAGATCAACAGTCTGCAGTCACTGGATAAGAAAAAATTGTTCCTGACAAACTTTCCTTATCTCATATTCGGCTATTTTACTGATAAGATTGCATGGCTCTACCGGGTCAGTGATGGAGCAACCGGGTGGGATAAGCTGATGGAAACATTAAACTATTTTGAGCGTGCATTTGCAGACCCGTTTCCCAGCATGTATTACATGGATCTGCTTTATGGATTTGCCGGTGGTGTGGCAATAAAACTGATTGTATATTACAGGTCAAAGAACGCCAAGAAGTACCGGCAGGGTGTTGAGTATGGTTCTGCCAGATGGGGAACGGAAAAAGATATTCAGCCATACAAAGATCCGGTGTTTGAGAATAATATCATTCTTACAGCAACGGAATGGCTGATGATGTCCGGCAGGCCGAAGAACCCTAAATTTGCCAGAAATAAAAATATTTTGGTGATCGGCGGTTCCGGTTCGGGCAAGACTCGGTTTTTTGTAAAACCGAACCTGATGCAGATGCACAGCTCTTATGTGGTCACAGACCCGAAGGGGACTGTTTTAGTGGAGGTGGGAAAATTGCTTGCAAGAGGCGCACCCATGACGGATGAGAATGGGAAACTGGTGCGTGATAAAAATGGAAAAGTGGTGTATGAACCTTATAAAATCAAGGTGTTGAATACCATCAATTTCAAAAAATCCATGCATTATAATCCGTTTGTCTACATCCGCAGTGAAAAAGACATCCTGAAACTGGTGACAACCATCATTGCCAATACCAAAGGGGAAGGACAGCAGGCAGGGGAAGATTTTTGGGTAAAGGCCGAGAAATTATACTACTGTGCGCTGATTGGCTATATCTGGTATGAGGGCCGTGAGGAAGAAAAGAATTTCAATACGCTTCTTGCCATGATCAATGCATCAGAAGCCAGGGAAGATGATGAAAATTTCAAAAATCCGGTTGACCTTATGTTTGAGGAACTGGAGCAGAGAGACCCGGAACACTTTGCAGTGAGACAGTACAAAAAATACAAACTTGCTGCCGG
>JAUNCZ010000108.1 GCA_030526405.1 Lachnospiraceae bacterium
AGTAGAAGTTACAACAGAGGCAAAAAAAGAGGACAAAACAAAAACTGGTGCAGGCGACCTGGTTAGATCTCTGCTTCAGAACCCACCACTGCTGGCGCTTATGGTTTGTGACCTTGCGAAGTTCATGTTCAACTTCGTATGCATGGGCGCTGCTATCTACTATTTCACCTATGTAGCAAACAATAAAGGGTTCATGTCCAAATACATCCTTATTTCCAACGTACTCTGCGTAATCGCTGCATACTGCTTCAAATATCTGGCAAAAGCGATCTCTGCACGTACAACAGCAATCGTAACTTTCATTGTTATGGCAATTGCATGCTTCATTGCATACTTCAACTTCCAGAACATGATGTTCGTAGTTGTCTTCATGTCCATCGCTCAGTTCGGATACGGTATTGCATATGCAGCTACACCTGCTCTGTATGCTGATACAGTTGTATACTCTGAGTGGAAGACAGGAAAGAACGCAGCTGGATGGATCTCCGGTCTGCAGAACGTGCCTCTGAAGGTTGCTATCCTGACTCGTGGTATCATTATCTCCGCTGGTCTTGCTATGGGTAACTTCAACCCGGATATCGATCCTGCAGCAGCTTCCATGGAGCTGAAAAAAGGTGTTTGTATGGCGTTCATCGTAATCCCTGCAATCGCACTTGTAATCGCAGCAGTTGTTATGCTGTTCGGTTTCCGTCTTACAAAAGACAAAGTTGTTCAGTACCAGAACGAGATCGCAGCACGCAACGCTTGATCTTCTTCGTTTGCTGAATAGCAAAGAGGTAAAAGAATATGAAAAAATCTCAGGCAATCGGTTTTATACTCTGCGCCATTATTCTGATCGGAATGAATTTTGTGCCGGAGAGTGTAGGCTTAAGCCGGGCTGGGATTAGCACCCTGGGAATCCTCATCGCCATCATTATTGCGCTGGTGCTTGAGGTACTCCCTCTGGGTGTGAGTTGTTTATTGGGCATCTCCCTGATGGTTTTCTTCAGGACGGTGCCCAATCTTGCAAGTGCCCTTTCCGGTTATACAACATCGATCCTCTATCTGGTGCTGGTAACATTTGGATTGTCTGTGGCAATCACAAAGGTTCCTCTTTCCAAGAGATTGATGATATTTTTGATTAAGTTGTTTGGAAAGAAGACCAACAACATTCTTCTTTCTATTATGTTCTGTGCAGCTGTGTTATCCTCTATTATGTCCAATACAGCTACCACAGCAGTACTGATCTCTGTTGTGCTGAATTTCCTGGATATCTATACTGACAGCGAGGAGAAGAAGCGCAGCGGAAGAGCCTTCATGATCGGTCTTCCCATTGCCAGTATGATTGGTGGTGCCATGACTCCGGCTGGTTGTCCCATGAACGTGATCGGAATGGAGTTCCTGAACAATGCAGGCATTACCATTACCTTCGTACAGTGGATGGCGGTGGGTATTCCAATCGCCATGGTTGCCCTGTTTCTCGCCTGGTGGCTCACTGCTAAGGTGTTCAGACCGGCAGAGCTTACGGAACAGCAGATTGATGAGTACATTGAGTCATTGAATATCCCGAAGCAGTTTTCAGGAAAAGAGATTTATGTGTTGGTGGTGATTCTTTCTCTGTTCACACTGTGGATCCTGTCATCCTGGTTCCCTGTGCTGAACATTACAACTGTGGGAATCATCGGATTCTCCTTCCTGTTTATTCCAGGCTTTGAGGTTATGACCTGGAAGGAGTATACAGAGAACGTAAGCTGGACCTCCTTCTTCCTGATCGGAACCATGATGTCTCTGGGCAATGCTCTTGCGGCAAATGGTGCCAGTGACTGGCTGGTGAGTCTGTTCTTCAGCAAGGATCTGAAGCTTGCGCTTCCTGTGCTGATCGCCATGATCTGCCTGGTGGTGTTTGTACTGCTGATTCCGATTCCCATCGGACCGGTTCTTGTTACCATGCTGGGTGCACCGTTTATCTCCCTGGCAGAGACCTGGGGCTTTTCACCGGCCTTTCTGATCCTGCCGCTGGTAATCTGTGCTTCCTGCTGTTTTATCCTGCCGTTGGATACGGTGCCGCTTCTGACCTACAGTACCGGCTATTATAAAATGACAGACATGCCGAAGATCTCCGTGATCCTTCAGCTGTTTATCACCATTCTGATTGCAGTATGGCTTCCGATTATTCTTCCGATTCTCGGTTTTCATTAATGACCAGAACCGCTGCAGGCAGCGAATCGGATTGCGAATATCTGCTTTACTGGAATATCTGATAATAAGATGCCGGATTCTGTGGAATCCGGCATCTGTTTGTTTGGGGATGCTTCCGGAAAATTGACAAATATGGCCATGTATTCTACACTTTAAAAGCAGGGAAAAGTGGAAAACACAGAGAAAAAGGGATAGAAACAGAACAGGTGCGCTGCTGTTATTTTCTGTGTTTGGAATTGGGGAAAAGGATTTTTTGGAAGAATATGGATTTACAGAAACCCTATAAACTGAATATGCGTCTCCTGGCGGAGGCTTTGGAGAGAAATTATATTAAGATTGAGTTTTATGGAAAAGAAGATCAGCTGCGGTTTGACAGGATCGGAGCCTTTTACGATGCGAAGGCTTTAAAATCCGGTGTTGTCTATCTGATCCGGGCGGAGGAGTGGAAGACAGAATACGGAGAGGTTCCGGGATGCGGCTTTATTATACAGGGCAGGATCCCGCTGGAAGAGGTGCCTGCAACAACCTCCTCCATTCAGATTCTGGATTCCTGCAGCAGTTTCCGGGTGCTGGATATCCTGCAGGAGCTGTTCTCTCTTTTTGATGAATGGAATCAACGTCTTCAGGGAGCTCTGAACAGTCAGAAACCACTGGACCTGATCATCAGTGCCAGTGAAAAGATATTCAGGAATCCCATGTTTATTCATGATAACCCTGAATTATTCATGGGACAGATTTCCAACTGAAATCCATGCCATAAGTCTTTAA
>JAUNCZ010000109.1 GCA_030526405.1 Lachnospiraceae bacterium
ATAAGATACAGCTAAAGCAGAGGATTCCTTCCTATCTGATTCCATACTGCCCAAAATGCGGAAAGCCAATGAGTATGAATCTGAGGGCGGACAACACCTTTGTGGAGGATACAGGATGGCACGCAGCTGCTGAACGATACGAGGCATTTATTCAGGAACATAAATATCAGAATATCCTGTTTCTGGAACTGGGAGTTGGATATAATACTCCTGGGATTATTAAATATCCGTTCTGGCGCATGACGAAGGCATTTCCAAAGGCAACCTATGTGTGCCTGAATCAGGGGGAAGCGTATGTTCCTGATGAAATCGCAGATCAGTCAGTGTGCCTGAATGGGGATATCGACAGTGTCTTAGACAGTTTAAGGATGTGATGATATGATAATTCAGACAGGAATGAGAACAGATATTCCGGCCTTTTACTCCGAATGGCTGATGAATCGAATACAGGAAGGATACGTGCTGGTAAGGAATCCCTATCATCCCAGTCATGTTACAAGGTATAGTCTTTCACCGGATGTGGTGGATCTGATGGCGTTTTGCACGAAGAATCCAGCGCCTATGCTGCCACATCTGGAGAAATTGAAAGTCTATGGACAATACTGGTTTGTGACCATCACACCCTATGGCAGGGATATTGAACCCAATGTGCCGGACAAAGATTTTGTAATGGAAAGCTTTAAGCAGTTATCAGATCTTGTTGGTGTAAATTCTGTGGGCTGGAGATATGACCCTGTTTTTATTGATGAGAAGCATTCGGTGAAATGGCATATTGACCAGTTTGAGCAGATGGCGGCTAATTTGAGTGGCTATACAAAAACCTGCGTTATCAGCTTCATTGATATCTACAAAAAAGTAGAAAGAAACTTCCCTAAGGCAAAAGCGGTTGCAAAGAAGGATCGCATCACCATTGGAAAAGCTTTTGTAGAGATTGCAAAGGAATATGGCATGGTGATTCGCCCCTGTGCAGAAGGCGATGAACTGGCGGAATATGGGGCCGACTGTTCAGGCTGCATGACAGTTAATACTTTTGAAACAGCGCTGGGCGAAAGGCTTGTGGTTCCGAAAAGAAAGACAAATCAGCGAAATGGAGAATGTGCCTGTCTGCTGGGGGTTGATATCGGAGCCTATGATACCTGCGGACATCTGTGCAGGTACTGTTATGCCAATGCAGATACCAGACAGGTGAAACGTAATATGAAATGTCATAATCCCAGCTCGCCATTCCTGTTAGGGGCGAGTCAGCCTGGAGATGTGATCCGCCAAGCTACGCAGAAGAGCTGGATTGACAGACAGATAAGATTTCAATGGTAGGGTGATGTAGTTCACTAAGACAGCAGAATTTATAAAATAATCAGACGGCGTATTCTCGTGACAGAAAACGAGAGTGCGTCGTCTTTTAATGAAATCAATATAATTTTACAAGTGAGAAAATTACAGATATACTGGAGAAAACAAAAGGAGGTAGGAAACTTGAAAGATATCAATCTGACAGAGGGGCCTATTGCAAGGAAACTGATTCTTTTTGCACTGCCCATGATCGCAGGAAATATGCTTCAGCAGATCTATAATCTGGTGGATACCATGATCGTGGGAAAATATATCGGTGCAGGGGCCCTGGCGGCAGTTGGTGCCTCCTACACCCTGATGGTATTCCTGACCTCTGCCGTGATCGGTCTTTGCATGGGCAGCGGCGCCCTGTTTTCCGCTGATTACGGAGCTCAGGATAAGGGGAAACTGAGGGAGGATATTGTTCTTTCCTTTCTGTTTATTGCAGGGGTGACCCTGCTTCTGTATCTGATTCTGCTGCCCTGTCAGAGAGAGATTCTGAAGCTGCTTCGTATCCCCAGTGAAATTTTTTCTGTCACAGAGGAGTATGTAGGCGTTATCCTGATGGGAATCGTTTTTGTGGTGCTGTACAATTTTTTTGCCTACCTGCTGCGAGCTATGGGAAATTCCCTGGTGCCACTGCTTTTTCTGGCTGCTTCATCCCTGGTGAATATAGTACTGGATCTGCTTTTTGTGATAAGCTTCAGACAGGGAGTGAAGGGGGCAGCAATCGCCACAGTGATTGCCCAGGCCCTGTCGGGGGTGGGACTTACCCTGTATTCCTTCCGAAAGCTGGAGATTTTAAAGGACTGCCTTCAGAGAAGAAACTGGCAGTGGAACAGATTGAGGGAGATCATGGTCCATGATGCGGCAACCAGTGTGCAGCAGTCGGTGATGAATTTCGGCATCCTGATGATCCAGGGGCTGGTGAACAGCTTTGGTACTTCGGTGATGGCGGCATTTGCAGCAGCTGTTAAGATAGATACCATTGCCTATATGCCGGCCCAGGAATTTGGAAATGCCTATTCTCTCTTTGTATCGCAGAATTTCGGCGCAGAAAAAAGAGACAGGATCGGCAGGGGAACCCGGCTTTCCTTTCTGATGTCGGCTGGGTTTTGCCTTATGATATCGGCACTGGTATGGATATTTGCCGGAAAGCTGATGACACTGTTTGTGGATCCGGCTGAGACGGAAATTCTCTCCCATGGCATCCGGTATCTCAGGATTGAGGGGGCTGCCTATGTGGGAATCGGCATGCTGTTTCTCTGGTACGGATATTTCAGAGGAATTGCAAAGCCCCAGATTTCCCTGTTGCTTACAGTTATTTCCCTGGGAACCCGGGTTGTTCTGTCCTATACTCTGGCACCCCATACCTCCTTTGGCGTAAACTGGATCTGGTGTTCCATTCCCATTGGCTGGTTTCTGGCCGATGTGGCGGGACTCTGCTTGAAAGGACGGGAGAAGGGAAAGGCTGTTCAGGAGAGCAGGACGGGATAAAAGAGGAACTGGCAGGCCTATTGACACCTGATGAAAAATACTTTAAAAAGGAAGGTAGTGTCAAATAAGTTATGAAAAAACAGAGTCAAAGAAAAAGGCTCTGATG
>JAUNCZ010000049.1 GCA_030526405.1 Lachnospiraceae bacterium
AGAATTTCCAAAATATCTTGGCAACTTCCGATTTAGCTGCCATCCCTACAAAAATTTCTTTATATATCCTTTTCTGCATATGGCTTATCCCAGGAACCAATTTCAATCACATTCCCCTCCGGGTCTGCTATGAAACAGGTTCTCTGCCCCCAGGGTTCTGTTGTTGGTTCAAGCAAGGAGGTAGCATCTAATCTCATTCCTTAATCCTCCTGTCCGTTCAGCCAACATATCTAAATACAATATACAAAACAGAAATACACAAAAACGGAAATACTGTCGCCGGAAATCCTGTATAACTCTCTCCTTAAACCGGAAGCTAACGCTGATATAACATCGGTATAAATCTGATCCCATCTTCATCCTTTAATGAATCCACTTGGACAAAGCCCAGTTTCTTGTATACCTCTACTGCATACTCTGAGGAGTTTACCGTAATTTCTGTATTCTTGTGGTCACGGATGCACTCTTCAAATAGCATTTTCCCGATTCCTTGCCTATGATAATCACCGCGAACAAAAAATAAAGCGATATGTGAACCGTTATTTCTGGTTGCAATGATTCCTGTTAATGTGTCTCCATTAAAGGCGCCATATGCAGTCAACATATCAAGATAGTCCTTCGAACAAACAGCCTGACGAAACGCTTCCTTACCGTTCTCAGGATAGTGCACTGCTTCGTATTCATTGAACACCTCCAATACCAACGGCATTGCCTGGTCTATTTCTGTTCTTGTAAGCTTTTTGACTTTGATTTCCATTGCCATTATCACTCACCCCATTATTTTCTTTAGCGCATCTATATCTTTTTGGATCAATGGTGTCATACTATCCTTGTACTTTGCCAAATCGATTTCATCAACGGCATTTTCAATCTTTCTCACCATTTCCGGACGAAACAGAACAACCTCATGTAAGGCAGCGAGACATTGTCTTACCACCGTAGGTTTCGGATCATTTAAAAGCGGCATCATCTGTGGAAAAACTTCCTCCAATTGACTATCTACCGCCCACCGGGACTGGTTACAAATCAAAACGAAGCCTCTGGTTCTGACAAAAGAACTCTTATGCACAAGCAAGTCAGCAAATATCGAAATCATAGAAAGATATTTATCAGATTCTGCGGATTCTGCTCCGATCTGCTTTGCATATTCATATGCTGCCTTGTCATCTTTTGCAGTCAGCCTTGCTATAATATCTTGCATGTTCTCACCTTCTCACTCTTTGTCTGTCAAACAGATCAAGTGTTACGACCGAAGAATTCATCAGCCAAAGAAACAAATTCATCCATATTGCTCATCATAGCCGGATGACCGCCTTGCTCAAAGATATGGGCTTTGACAAATTCTGTTGTGCCACACATTTCATCAATCAATTTTGAATAATGTCCGCTTGGAAACATTTCATCTTCTTTACTTCCGGTTAGCAAAAGCATTACCTGAAGATCACTTATCTTTTTATGGCAGAAGGATCCAACTGTGAGCGCATGATTCACAACTGCATTGGTGTCCGCATCCAACACATTCTCCCAATCATCTCCATGCATCATTTTCAGCATCGAACAAAATCCTTCATTCTGTTTTGCAAATTCTCTGCCTGCCCTTATCTGTTCTGTGATTTCTGAGTTTGCCTGAAGCCCTTCGAAGCTATCTGCAATCACTGCTTTTACCAGTTCAGGTTCTTCGAGCGCAAGATTAAGCGCTGCAAGCGCACCTCCACTGCACCCTATTACATTAACCTTTTCTATTTCCAGATGTCTGATCACAGCAGCAGCCTGCTTTGACCATTCATACCATAGATCTACCGGCCAGTTCATGATTCGTTCTGATTGACCATTTCCTAGAAAATCCAATGTAATTACATGATATTTCTCCGAAAGAATTGGAATCACTGGCACAAAAAACTTACTGGAAACGGTGTTTCCGTGAAGAAGAAGTATGGACTCTACATTGCCCTGGCCAAATTCTTCATAAAAAATTGTTCTTCCATCATATAAAAAGTAACTCATAGACCGCCTCCTTTGTTGTAAGTACATCATGTATTATTGGAGAAAACCCATTTTAATTTGAACTAAATATATTCTAACACCATGTTTCGATTTGCCTGTTTCATAAATTCTCTATTTTCTACAGACAATACTCATACAGATAAAAGTCGATCCATCCCGCATTCCTGGTATACCAGTTTTGAACACCGCATTTTTTAAAACCAAGCTTCTCGTAAAGCCGATGGGCCGGTTCGTTACAACTGAGTGCGTCAAGCCTTACGGCTTTTTTGCCCAGTTTGGCAGCGAGTTCAATTACATCCTTCATTACTTTTGGAGCCACGCCGGTTCTCTGATAATTCGGGCTGACACACAAAATATGAACAACCAGTACTTCATCATCCTTTGCGTCAATATTCCAATTGGTCGAATGATAATCATTGCCTTGAAACGGAGTCAGGGCAGTTGCTGCCAGAATGGATCCGTCTTTTTCCCAACAATACATACATCCGGCATCGATATGCGACTGAATGATTGCATCCGTAGGGTGCTTACCATAAATCCAACGTCCATACTTTTCCATATCCGGCGTATGGCTGCTCACAAATTGATAGAAGGCCTGGAGCCTGTCAAAATCAGATTTTTCGCATCTTCTAAAGTTCATTTTCCCTGCCTCCTATTGGAACTATAGTTCTGTCATCGACATTGCTATCCAACGATCCATTTCTGCCGATCCGGCAGCTCCATCATCTGTCCCGGTATCCGTTCCAGAAGTTCACCGGACGGGTATCTGCGGATCATGGTCTCCTCATGGTATTCGGGAACCTCATACCACCTTGTGGAAATCAGGTAATCCCCTTCTCTCTGGAACACGGTTTCATTTTCTTCTGTCTGGAACGTACTCCTCTGCGGCCACAGGATTTCATATTCCCCTTCATTTCCGTCTCTGGAAAGATAAAGGGGAGAAGTCCGGACCAACAGGTTATAACAATCCGAAATTTCAGACCGATCCATTTCCAAGAGACATTCCAGAGCCTGAGCGTCATCCTCATATCGCATCACACAGATCTTATTCTGATGAAAATCCGCAAGCAGAATCATAATTGCGCCATCATCATAGACCGGCGTTCCAAAATACTGGCCCTCCCTTCCGGGAACAGGCTCCACAACCTTGCCTTCCGGATACTTCACAAAAACAAGTCGGTTTCCGCTGACAGTATGATGACGCTGAAACAGCTCCTCTGCCTCATACAGATCGCCACTGCAGTAATCGGAGCCCCAATACCATTCATCGGTGCCCTGCAGCTTTTCCAGACATTCTATTCCATTGGTATGGATTCTCTTATAGTTCATCCCTTCACCTACACAGTTTTACTTTTTGTGAAAGCGATAAAACTCTTTTAAATCAGCTTTCACGTCCTCTGGCAGCATACTTTTCTTTATCCCGCGTATTGCACCTTCCAGTGCCATAAGCCGGTTAATGCATGCGGAGTCGTCTATCTCCTGAATCTTAAGCCATGCTGATTTGGCTCCCACGTTCTTCAGGTCATCCTCTGTACAGATTCCAATCTGAAACAGCTGCGCTTCTACAGTCTTGCCAATGTTTGGTAACTTTGATAATTCGCCCATTTATCACCTCTGAAGAACTGTAATTTACTGACTCTGCATACCTTCATTCTGATACAGGTATACCCCGAACAGAAAGGTTATGACCAGAATAAACAAGTCAAAGCAGAAGATATCTACGCCTAATGCATTGATCCGTTCTCGGAACAGGACACCAAGCAGAATGAGTATAAAATCCGCCGCTGCCGATAGAAAAGCAACCTTGTAAGCCTGCCTGCATTTCATAAGATACAGAATCGGGCTAATCAGGCCACCTGCCAGATTCAACACCCAAAATACCAGCAGATAAAGCGGGTAATCCGTAAAATATCGAATTGCGCTTTCGCCGTAACCTTTACTTAGATAGTACGCTTCATTGTGCGTCAGCATCATCGGCAGATCATAGGCTCCCATGATATACAGAAACAGTATCAGGAGCGCAAAGAGGATTCCGGTCCACTTTCTTTTTTTCTTCATGACACCCCTCCATTCAACAGAATATTAAGTACTTAATGCGGCTACCAAGGCAAAATATCGTTCGGTTTTATTCTTAATATCATCCTCACTGACACCATAATAGCTGTATAGCTCTTTTGAAATCACATTCACCTACTAACAATATACGGCCATGATTGAGCAGTACATATTCCATCCCCTGTATTCCTCAATTCGTCAGTTTTTCCTTCAGCTCAAGAATTTTGATTTTAATTGCCTCTATTATGATCCTGAAGTCTTCATCGCTCTTCCCGGTCGGATCTTCAAGTCCCCAATTATCATCAAATTCTCTGCCAATATAGGGACACGTAACATTGCATCCCATGGAAATCGCCATATCGACTTTGGGGATGTCCGCAATCAGCTTGCTGTGCTGTCCGTTTGCTTCCATATCGATCCCATATAGCTCCTTCATAATGCGGACTGCATCCTGGTTGATCTGTGATTTTAATTCTGTTCCTGCGGAATAGCTTTCAAACACGTCGGATGCCAGATGCTTTCCCAGCGCTTCTGCGATCTGACTTCTGCATGAATTATGAACACATATAAATGCAACCTTTTTCTTATTCATAGAATGGACACCTTCCCTTAATGCACTGAGCATTCCTATCAGAGTATTCACATTTTAGCGTTTCATATTCAATCGTCACATCATAGTGACTGTTGATATATGCAATGCCATTCTTAAATGCAATCATTGCATCTCGCTTACAACATCTGGGCCCGTTTATCTGGCCTAACTCCCCTATCGCACCAGATGTAAACTGCATATGATTTCCCCAGGTTCCGTCTGCCGATAATGGCCCGGTTCCATCTATGATGGATAAGGCCGCACCTATAGAGGTAATGGCACCGCATACGCCCCATAAACCGCACATAGCGCCCGGCATACGTAAGCCTTCGTTTTTCAACTTTTCCAGCGCCGCATCTAAATCAATGTCACCACCCGCATTCTTAAAGGCTACAAGGATGCTGGCACCATCCAAAATATGGTGCTCAGGTCCATGCATACTAACATAGTCATTTTTTGCAATATCTTTGAAAATACGAACCGGATTCACTCCCGTTTCCTTTTTTATATCTCTGATTATTAACTCAGCTTTTTCTGCAACTGTCATTGTCTCTCCTCTCCAAACTACTCGATTGGACGAATTGTTAATCTTTCCGTAATTATCATTTCTCCCCTTCGAAATCTTTATTTCCTCTGGTTCATCACCTTCACAAAATGGAACATTTCATCCGGTCCTTCATCAGGCGCATCATCCGGTACGTCTTCAGTTGGCTCAAAATATTCGCACCAGAATTCATCGATCATAAAGCCACACTTATTAACATAGAAGTGGATATTCCGCTTGTCAAAATAAGGTGTGCAGGTTCTCCAGATTTTTGTTTCCGGATGCAGTGCCTCAATAGCCAGCCATGCCCCGTACCCGACTCCTTTGCTGTGAACATCCGGAAGGACAAATAGCGTATCCAGTTCATTTTCCTGCGTCTTATGATCAATATGCAGAATGACACCTCCAACCACATTGCCCTCAAGAACAATTCGATAGGTTTCAGCACCCTCTGCGTCCATGCACATTTCTATGGTTTGACGGGAAATGATTTCTCCGTTTTCATCAACATGATTGTCCCGTTCCCCAAATTCAATCAAGGCTCCATGCTTGAAAGCCCACTGATTGTCGATGATGAATTGCTCACGATCATACTCTGTCAGGGGAACTAATTCTACCTTGGTATATTTCATCCTTTTACAATCTCCACATTTATTCGCAGATCCACCGATCCAGGACCGCCATTTGTTCTGCGGTATGAAACCAGTGTTCTCCATCTTCCCAATTTGTAAAATCAGCACCGATAGATTTGGCAAACGAACTTACTGTTTCAACGGACTGCATGTTGTCTTTACCGCCATGCAGAATGGAAGAAGGAACAGTCCAGGAAATCGGGTTAGCCCTTACCCATATGAGATATTCCCAGGATAAATCCTGTCCAAAATCTGTATGGATAATGCCCTCTTTCTGAAGGTCTGTTTCACTTACCCCTGCCCATTGCATCATATTAGAGATAAGCCCTTCCATATCCACAATAGGCGATATAAAATAGGCCTTTTCTATTCCAACATGATTCAGTGCATGCATAGAAAAGAAGGCCCCTATGCTGTTAGCAATCAAAATGACGGAATCATAATCACGCCCCACAGTCTCAAAGAATTCCTTAAATTCTATTGCAGCCTCCCATGGAGTCTCAGCTTTGTAATCGAATCCAATAACATGATGCTGCGGAAACAGTGATTTATAATGATTTGCTTCATCCGCATTGCCACCTGCACCATGAATATATACAACCAGGTTACTCATACTTCTTATTCAACACCTCAACAAACAACGATGGCTTATCAGTCAGTTTTTCCTTCTGTACAATAATTTCATCCGGATCAATTGCCAGATTTAGCTTTTTTCTGTTCTTATAAAATGCCCTTCCTGAATTGCGGAAAAGGTCGCTATGGCACATACGGTAGCCACACTATACCGCAAAGGGATTATTCTTATTGTCAGGGGAAGAAGGAACAGCAAAAGACCGGTAATCTTATTCATCACAGAATGAACCGCAACAAATCTCCGGTATAGGATCATCCCGGATACGATGTTGACTCCCTTTATGATTGCAATGCCACTCACCCAGAGAAGCATCCATCGCTCCAGATGAAATGCCGGCAATATCTTAATCAGACATACCACACAGAAAATGGTATCCGCCAGCGTATCCAGCTTTGATCCAAATTCACTTACGGTTCCCATTTTTCGCGCTACCGCTCCATCCAGCATATCCGAAATACCGGCAATCAGATACAAGATGTAAAAGGGCCTGGAAAATGTCACACAGAACAGCAGCGCAAAGCTGCATACCATTCGGATGCCGGTTATTCTATTCGCCATGATCTCACTCCATTATTTTCCCAGAATCAAGCTTTACAAAATCGGGCTTATTGCTGCTTGTCAATCAGATCATATATCTCATATCTTGATATTATGTTCTGGAGATTCAGCTTTGTGCCCATAAGCTGTTTGTATGTAACAGACTTTGTTTTATTCTCTGCTTTCAGCTTCTCCATCTTAGCTACAGTGGCATCATACTCCGCTAAGATTGCCTGAAGCATCTTTTCGAATTGTTCTAATCGGTATTCCATAAAGAACTCTTTGCCTCCATATAGTGCATTTTTATCTTTTCAGTGAAATCCAGCCTGAGGGCTGATTTTTACTGATAATACGTGAAAAGCTGGCAGCATCGGCTACCAGCTCATTCTCGTTACCCTATTGTACCATCATCTGAAAAATCTGTATATAGATTTCCCAGTAGGCTCAGACATCAGCATTCAAATTCATTTTCACAATTCCATCATTCTAATCTGGCGTTCTTCTTCCTCGTCCATGAGCTTTTTCCATAACTCCAATTTTTCTATTATCTCATCTGGTGCATCATCCCTTAATTTTGCACCTTGCATCCATGGAGATAATTCGCTCCAAAGTTTTCTTGTTTCTGCGTTTCCGATATACATGCTATAACCTTTCGATTCACAAAAACCACAATTCCGACTTATTACTCCTTTAGCATTATGTCTTCTTGGGGCTTATCATGGATCTAACCGAGTAAGTTCTAGTGTGATTTCATCCGTCAGAGCATATTGTTGCTCATCATTCAGTCTGTACGAAGTTCTGATCACCATAGTGCCCACGATTGCATAAGAACCGGTGTATAGAATCGTATTGTCAAATCCCGCTAGGTAAGAACATCTTGCTTCCGCATCTTCTAATGTTGAATAGATTTCAACGCAACCACCCCCATCCGTTCCCTTGTCTACGATATCTTTGCCAGTCACTGTATCAGGGTCTATAACGGAAATAGAGAAATAGATACATCCCTTATATCCGCCGCTTTTGCCAAGCATTTGGTTTGGATCATGATCCAAAGTTACGCACTGAAGGTCTGTTACATGTTCAGCCCCTCTAATTCTTTCCATCACCCAAGTTTCATCTGGATCGGTAATTTGCTCGATGACCTTCATATCTTCTTGAATAGAACGAGCCAATTCAAGAAGCGTCTCTGTGTCGCTCGCGATTTTGGAAGCGCTATTCCCCTGGAAAAGAGTTTTCACCACATCAAACAAACCTTCTGCTACAGGTTCCAGAGAAACAGCTTCCCCTGCCATGCCACCAATGTTGTCTACACATGCCTTCTGACATAAATTATTGTAGCTTTCTACATACGCATTATATTCGTTCACGGCTGCATTATATTTCTTTGTGTTTTTAATCGCTGGCATGATCATCACTGCACTAACGATTATCACCAAAGCCAGACACACAAAAAGCAGGATTACGACGAACGAAGAATAACTCTTTTTATTTTCAGATTTCATCATTTTATCACTTCCTCTAATTTAGCTAAGGCCTTTTCAGCAGTATGCTGCTTGATTAATCCCTCTTGCGCATATGCTGCACAGAACAAAGTATTTCCCTCCAAATAACATGCGATGATTGCAGGGTTATTATTTGCAAATCCAGCTTTGATAGAAAGAACTATAGTGTTCTTATCAATTTCTTCGACAATCTCTCCGATGCTCAGAATCGAGGTCTTCATTTTGCCAACAGAACCTTTTCCTGTATGAAGCGAACGATAGACAAGTTTATTCAATTTCACATATGGGTACTTTTCTAAGGCGCATTGTAAAAGTTCTTCATTCATAGGTATCTCTCCTCAATGTATAAATACAATCCCTTCCATAGAATCCATCATGGCTACGCGGATTTCTTCCTCTGCAGGTATCTGTATTTCCTCTCGCTTCTGAATCTGATCTACAAAAAGAGGTTCCATCAATGCCACAGCATATTCATTACGATTTTCGCTTTGATACATGTCCATAAGCGTGCTATCCGTTAATTCCTTTTGAAGCACTCCTATAATTTCATCAGCTTCTGCTTCATTTATTAGATATTTGTCAGCCAGAACTGCAAATTCGGCCGTGACAATGTCATACATTTTTTCAGAATCTTCAACAAAGAACTGGCTAAGGACTAAATCACTGACTGTACCGGCTGTAACTCCTGCAATTAATGATCCTAATACCGCACCAACTTTCGTTCCGATTCCAGGCAATACAAGTGTACCTACCGCAGCTCCTGCTGTACCACCTACAGTGCCACCCGCAATAGAAACAACGGTTACTGCAAGATTCTTTGCAAACTGAGCTGCCGATATTCTGCCTGAGCATAGATTATAAATATCCGGCAAGGTTACAACTACTATCAGCACACCTGTAGTAATCATTTCCTTTTCCAATACTTTGGCAACATTCTTTTGTACACTTTCTGCAGTCAACTTCGAAGCTTCTATACCATATTTTTCTAATATAGCCTTGGAAATATCATTACCAAGCTTTTTCGCCACGGCTTCCGCTGTTGGTGCAAGAGCATCTTTCAATCCAGTTTTCGCCAATTGACTGGAAACTACATATGTACAAAATGCAATGGAACCATTCTTCAAAGAATCTAGTGCAGAGTTTTTCAATGCTTCTTTGTTATCCAGCCCATTCATTTTGCATGAAACATAATCCAGCACAAAGCTTATGCCCATTGCACCTGCTGCAACGATAACTCCATTCTGAGCATCATATTTCAAAGAATCTATATTGCCAGCTTTGGTCAGATTCTCCGCCTGTTCAAATGTGTATTTCCCTTTACGTACGATGTTTTTTGCTTCAGCTGGATCTGTTACTGCATCCCCGAATGCCCCATCTTCAATCTTCTTTTCAAGCAGAGAAACATACTTGTCATATTGTTCTGGTGGCACTTCCAGTTGCATAACCTGTCCATCATCTGTAATGTACCGATAATGACCTTCTGGTGCACTGAATATGTCTTTCATTGCATCTGATGGATTCTTATAATACTTATCCTGAATCAAGGTCACCGAGCCATCTCGCCGATTGATGATTTTCCGATCTGCACCATTTAGCTCATTCGTATCGCCCACAATGGAAGCTTTCTTTCCACGCCAAACATCGCTGAGATTATTCCCTCGTTCTGCGGCAAATCCTTTGCCAGCATTCTCCCAAGTGAACTTACTTTCTATATAAAGATTTCTTGTAGTCTGAAGCATAGTAGCCAGATAGCCACCTTTTTCACCTATCTGTACAGACTCCTCCTGAATACTTTTAGAGCTATACTCTTTTTCTTTTGCTGTTTCTGTTGCCAACGCTACAACAGGGCTTTGCGTAAGAAATAAGATGCATGCCATAAATAGTGCTATGGTTCGTTTCATAAAAATATCCTCCGCAGGATGGACAAGGCTCATGACCTATTTACATTGTAATACACGGAAAGCTGGCAGCATCGGCTACCAGCTCATTCTCGTTATCCTATTGTACCATTGACAGAAAGACCTGTATAGAGTCTTTTCCATGGTCGTCTCAGAATTGCATGTGCACACAGCCTGGGAGAACAGAAAAATAGCCAGAGCTGAGAGTTAGTCAGTTCTGGCTATGGTACATAATACCAAATAGAGTGGGGAGGATTTGAACCTCCAAGCGTTGCCCAAATCATTGTATAGTTATCCGTTTTTAATGTAGATGTGTTGAAAATCCACTCTGCACGCACCACTCATAACCGTTTCAATACAATTCTTCATTAAAATTTCTCCTTCCAACGCAATCCCAGTTTGCATAGTTGTTAAAAAGAGTGAAATGTATTCAACTGGAATACCTAAAACAACGGATAAAGTAACAATGGCTACTAGCAATTATGTGCGTTGGCATTATACCATATAGAAAACCAGAATTCAAATAATGTGGAATGAATCAGTCCCCCTCCTAAAGAATACATCCCAGTTGTCATTATCACAACTGGGATTTGTAAGACGCTATTTTGCTATTAATGATTCTTTGAGTTTTAGAATATACTGCTCAATCTTCTCAATACACCTCTGTTCCCGCAGAATAGCTTTCAAATACATCCGATGCCAGATGTTTTCCAAGTGCTTCTGCCATCTGGCTGCGACAGGAATTGTGAACACAGATGAATGCGACTTTTGACTTACTCATAGAATTACTCATAAACTTACTCCCTGATCAGTATCCCATACAGTTGGCCCAGATTCCATGAAATCTTCCCATGATTTTCCTACTTCTCTCCGGCGGGAAATAGCTCTGGATATAAGAAATCCCAAAATTTTCTATGTGATGGTTTTTTAATTAGCCGATAGCTTTTTCTCTATCGGCTGGTTGAACCGTCTTTTTAGCATTGATGACATATGCAATCCGGTGTTGGATGAAACGCGTATAATCAGTTTCGCCAATTCCTTGCTCACAGCTTTTCTATCATCTTTCTTAGTTTAAAGAATTTTTTATCTATTTTGGCAATAGCAACTGCATAGTCCTTCAATTCCTTTCTGATGAACTCCACTTCTTTTTTCTCATTTTTATAACACAGCTGATGATCCAGTATTGCCCAGTAATTCATAGCAACGGAGCGTATCTGTATTTCAACAGTTATATCTCCTTCTCCATTCTGAACACTACCTATTAGATGTATACTCCTATATCCGCTGGCTTTTGGATTGGCTATATAGTTTTTTTCTTTAACAATCTTAAAATCCGTCATTTTTTTAATAGCCTTCGCCATGCGATAAACATCATCCTGGAAAGAACAGATGATTCGAATGCCGACCAGATCATTTAGAGACTTCTTTGCACATTCCAGCGAAACATCCAGTCCTTTTCTTTGCAATTTTCTCACTATACTATCCGGGGACTTTATTCTCCAAATGATATTATCCATAATCTGGCGATTGCATTTCTTTGATAATCGAATATTTATTTTCTGAATTTCTTCAACCAGTTTATCTACAACTTCTGTGAATTGTTCTCTTAATCCCTGTTCTTCCATCTGCTGTCGGATCTGTTCCTCCGGAGAAGGATTTATTTTAGTCAGAGCAGCCTTTTGTTTTTCTTTTCCCACGTTTCTTTTTGTCCTCTTTTTCTTTTCATATTGGTCAATAGCATACTCTGTTTGTGAAAAATCCACCTGCAAAGAATTGAAAAAAACAGGTAAAATTTTTCCTGTATTAAAGCGTAAACGTAAAGTTATTTTTCAGTTAGGTGCGTTCACTGCTAATGACTCAACCTATTGGGAAAAGTTCAGGGAGGCAGCGCCAAAACGCTACCTCCCTGATCGCTTTCTCATGGAAGATTTAACAGAATGACCGACAGGAAAATCAACAGGATTCCAATTGCATTTGATGCAGTCATGGCTTCCTTGAATATCACAATTCCACAAATCGTAGCCACCATAGGTTCAATAAATGCCATGATGGAGGCTTTTCCGGCTTCCAGATACTTCAGGCCAATGGTATAGCAGGTAAATGGCAGAATGGTGGAAATGGTTGCAAGCATAAAACCAACGAAAATCTGCTGTGGTTCTGCTCTCAAAACTGAGAGCATGGCCATTGGCTTACACAAAGGCAGCAGGCCTACTGATGCAATCAGAAAAGTATAAAATGTAATAGTGACTGTATCATACTTCCTGATGGCCAGGCTTCCAAATATGCTATATAAGGCATATCCGAAGCCTGAACCCAGACCAATCAGTATCCCCATCATCTCCAGTTTAATATCTGAGCCAATCAGACCTGTGGTGAACAGGCATCCTGCGAAGGCGAAAAGTAATGCGATGCTATTTTTAACCGTTATCTTTTCCTTAAACAGAATACTGCTCATGATCATTACCATTGCAGGAGCGGTATATAACAGAACTGCCGCAACAGACAGACTTGTTATTTCTATTGCCTTGAAATAGCAAATGTTAAAAAAAGCGATGCTGCATATTCCGGTACCAATGAAAATCCAAAGGTCCCTGATCTTTATCTTCAGTTTGCCTTTATCCGATCCCAATAAATAGATGAAGAGAATCAATGCAGAGAAAGAATTTCTGAAAAATGTTACCTGTACAGAATCGAAGCCCGCATCGTTTAACTGTCTTGTAAAAAGTCCGATTATTCCCCAGCATATTCCTGCTATTATGACACAGAATGCACCTGTTCGTTCTTGTTTTTTCATAGCTTTCATTTCTCCACTCTGATTATCCAAGGATTTGCTCCACATACTTGAGATTCACCTGATGTTTCTCTGCAATCGCTTCTGGTGTCATCCCTGTGATAGCGCATTCTACAATAGATATTTTCCTGTCATACTCCTGGAGAATGTCATGTTTTTCTTTTTTCAGCGATACAAGGATTTTTTCCAGTTTACCACCTGTGTATTCACTCTCACTTCCCCAGAATGCATCTACCCACTGCATGGCCTGGGTTTCTGAAACCTGAAACTTTACCGATATGGCTTTTGCTGTTTCATCTTTTGTTTTACCGAAATCCCTGAAATTCTCGACCTTTGTCTGGATTGCCACCTGTTGTAAATAGTATCTCATTTCCTGATCCATATCAATTGACACCTTCCATTATCTGCTGTTTATTGTCCGTTATCACGTTCCATTATCTGCTATTCATTGCCGCTGACACCTTCCATTATCTGCCATTCATTGCCGTTGCACCATCCATTATCCGCTATTCATTGTCCTTTAACACTTTCCCATTATCCATTGTGCAGGATCGGTGCTTCACACCTGGATTTATGTTTCTGCCAGATCCTGTCTGATGTAGCTTGCAATATGATCTGCCAGGAAATCCAGATTCGCATGACTTGTATTGACACATAAGTCATAGAACTGTGGATTACCCCATTCATAAGGAGTGTAGTAATTATAGTATGCTTCTCTTCTGCGCTCTGTCTGTTTTACATACTGTTTTGCTTTCTCAAAGCTGATATGATCTCTCTGCAATATGCTGAATCCTGTCATCGGTACTTGCAACCACAAAAATATCTGTGGTAGGGATACCATTTTTATCCAGAACATAATTGGAACAACGTCCTACAATGATGCAGGAAGACTTCCTTGCAAGATCCAGAATGATATTGGACTGCACTTCGAACATTTTGTCACTGCTTGCTGCTTCATATTCCTTTGCAGCGAACATACCACCGGCTGACAGGGCGTGCATCAGTTCATTTCTTGGCTTCTCATCGTCTGCTTTTACCGCATCTTCTTCCACCCCTAATCTCACAGAGGCAAGTTTGATCATATCTTCATCGTACATCGGAATATCAAGTTTCTTTGCCAGAATTCCTGCTAATTCTTTTCCACGGCTGCCATACTGGCGACCGAAGGTAATAATGAGATTGTGGCCTGTAGCCTGTTCAAATGCAAGTCCTCCTTTGTATGCACTGGTATCGATGCCCATAAGAGAGTCGTCAGCGAATGTATTGATACCTGCAAATGCTTCATAACCAGGAATAATCCAGTCATTACCAACAGTGATGCCAAGATATTCCTCCGAATAACCGGATTCCACTTCTTTCTGAGGATATTTTTTCAGATACCAGGTTTTCATAAGGACAAAATAAACAACAAAGCCTGTGGGTAAACCGAACAAGTATCCGTAGCTGGAACCAACATTTGCCGCAAGGGTTCCAAGGATCCAGGCTGCCATTCCGGCAAGATTCACTCCATGGGTATAGGTGTACTGTCCGTCCTTTATATAGAGTTCCTGCACATTCAGTCGTCTTCTTCGAATTACATAGTAATCACACAGCATGATTCCGGCCAGGGAAGAAAGGAAGGAACCAAAATATCCCAGATAGGTATACAGCTGATTGAGGATATTCCAGGGCTGTACCAGAATACCTATTAATCCGGCGATCAGAACTGCCACTTCATATTTCAGCTTCCATCTTGCTCCTGCGTTGGTAAAGCACATGGCAGGTGGAACCAGGTTAGCTGCTGTATTAGTTGACCACTGAGCCAGAATGACCATGAGAAGCAGAATCAGAAGAACAGGCCCCTTTGCAGTCTGCTGGATGACTTCTACCGGATTCCAGTTTCCTGTTGTCAGATAGGAAATAGCACCGATCACAGCAATAAATGTCTCGATGATGGGCAGTGTTGCAAACTGTGGAATCCAGTTGTTTTTGTTTCTCTTGAACCAGTTTCTTTCTCCGATTGGTGCCTTCAGAGATCTGGTCATATTTGGAATATCTGCTGCCAGTGCGGCCCACATACCAATATTGGCACACATGGTCACCATCCAGCAGTTTGCAGTTGGATGAGGCGGCTTGTATCCAAGGATGGCAATGTTATTCAGAACTGCCATACTGTTCACCTTATAAAACATCCAACAGGTAATCAGAATAATACATGGAGCTGCAAATGATGCAAACTTATCAATTGCTTTCATACCAAGCATAGTGTTGATGATCTGAAGAACTGCAAAGATGATAAACCACAGAAACCAGTTGTCGATTCCAAAGAGATTTAATGTAAAATAATTGATCGCAGTTGAACCAATGTAGGTATTGATACCAAACCAGCAGGATGCAACGATTCCTCTTGCCACTGCCGGCAGATGTACTCCGCTGCTTCCAAATGGTGCCCTCAGGTAGGTGGCAAAGGATAGTCCGTGTTCCACACCAATATCACCGGTTAAACTTCCGACGATGGCGATGATAATATTTGCCACAAGAGTCGCTGTAGCTACACCCACAATGTTCATGCCATCAATTCCACTTGCACCAAAACTGAATACGGAGATTACAATTGCCATTCCGATCCAGATATTTGCAAAACCCAAACCACCAAGAGTTCTCTTATTTGATGGAATCGGTAGAATATCTTCAGAAATGAGGTTGTTTTTCATTTTTTCCATAGAATGCCTCCTTTTCTATTTCTGAGAATCGGAATTTTCTATGAATGGATAAGGAACGACGATAAACATCTGTGTTTTTGTTCCTCAACCTGGAAAAGAGCGAGATAGAATCTCTATCTCGCCCTCGAGTCATTGAACTTCGGAATCAAAGAGAAGAAAGTCCTCTTTCACCAGTACGAACTTTTACGGTATCTTCCACATTGTAGATGAAGATTTTTCCATCTCCGATCTTTCCTGTAGAAATACGTCTTGTAACCATTTCGATGATTGGTTCAACTTTTTCGTCCGGTACAACTACCTCCACCTTGGTTTTTGAGTAGATCTGTTCATACTGCTGCTCTCCATGGTAAAGATACTGTTCGCTCTGCTCAGAACCATAGCCCTGAACACTTACAAAGTTTGCTCCTGAAGCTCTTGCCTCACTTAAAATTGCTTTCATCACGGATACCTTTTCCGGTCTGATGATAATTTCAAGTTTCTTCATAGAAAATTCCTCCCAATATGTTTATTTGCATCCGCGGCCAATTTGATGGTCGCAGCGAATGCCTGATTAAGCACGCAACTGCAGGGTTGCTTCCATATTAATGGTCATAGTAGCAGGATCAATTACAACGCCATAGGATTCTTTTGCATCTGCTACATCTGTAAAACCATCCAGGACATCACCTAATACCAGTTTTGGATCTCTCTCAAATGGGTTGCCATAGCCTCCACCGCATGGAGTACAGATCTGGAGCACATCTCCATTGCCCATCTCTTCATCGGAGAGTTTTGATTCCAAAGCAATTACTTCGCCACTTGTGGTGAATTTAGTCATACTTGCAGAAGTACCATCTTTTCCACCAAAGATACCTTTTGGTGCTTCTTTGTGTCTGTCTCCCTCACAGGTTACTGTACCATTCTGAAGGAAACGAGTTTCTCTGACGACGCCAAGTCCACCTCTCCATTTTCCAGGAGCAACTTTTGCAGGATTCAGCTCATAACGTTCTACACGAAGAGGATAATGCCACTCAATTTCCTCGATTGGAACATTTCTTGTATTTGCAACCAGAGCGTCGCAGGAATCGATGGCATCTTTTCCACATCTTCCTCCATAGGAGCCCTCGTCTACCTCCAGGTATACCCAGTACTCACCTTTACTCTTGTTAAATCCGTTGTAGGATACAAAATGAATATGTGCACTGGTTCCGGCAGATACACGGTCCGGCATCACATCTGCCAGGGATCTCATGACACAGTCAGCCAGAAGATTCGCCTGGTTGAAACGTGAGAAGGTGGCTCTTGGGAAGTTTGGATTAAATATACAGCCCTTCGGAGCAATTACTTTTACAGGTCTTCTCATACCATCATTCTGAGGAATATACTGAGTGTAGATATCATCATCCAGGAATAACGTATGCATGATATAGGAAATGGAAGTCATGGTTGTTCCTTCAAAAGATGCATTGAATGCAGTATAGACTTCATCCGCACTTCCTGTTAAGTCGATGGTGATCTGATCTCCTTTGATGGTGGTTGTGGTGCAGACCTTCAGCATTTTATCCAGATTTTTGCCGTCATTATCCAGCCATCCCTCTGCATAGTAGGTTCCATCCGGAACTTTTGCGATGGCATTTCTCAGCATTCTTTCGGAATAATCCATCCAGTCCTCAATGGCAGAAAATACGGTTGGTACGCCATATTTATCCAGAAGTTCTGTAAATCTCTTGATACCATGTTTTGCAGATGCGATCATGGCCTTTAAGTCATTGGCATTCATGGATGGGGTTCTGACATTATCCATGATCATCTGCCATAACTGATCATTCAATTTGCCTTTTTCATACAGTTTTAATGCATAATAGATCCTGGTTTCCGCATATACATCTCTGGCATCTACATCCATACCTGCAGTATGGGAGCCATTGTCCAGCAGATGGGCCTGTACGCAGGAAAAGCTGACAAGTTTTCCCTGGTAAAAGATCGGGATACAGATATGAATGTCCGGTGAATGGGAGGTTCCGTAATAAGGATGATTATGGATAAATACATCCCCTTCATGGATATCTTCCAGCTTCCATCTGGTTAAGATACCTTTTACGTTTCCACCGATAGAACCAACATGCATTGGTGTACTTTCTGACTCACAAAGCTGACGACCTAAGATATCTACGATTCCGGCTCCGATATCTTCGGATTCACGAATAATACTGGAATAGGACATTCTATACAAAACACTGCCCATTTCCTGTGCAACCATCTTAAATGATCCACCAAGGACCTGAAGTGTAACAGGATCAACTTCGACTCTTGGGATATTTAATCCTTCAATCATTTTGCTCATAATATTTCATCCCTTCCTTTTAGTTTTCGTCTGGCTCATGAATGTCAACCACAATGACACCATAATCATTTACATGGGCAATACAATCAGGTTCGATGACAATGGTAGTATCCATCTGATTGATGATGGCTGGTCCTACAATCTCATCTCCTGCTTTGAAGAGGCTTCTGTCATAGATTTTTGTCATCATATGATATGTGTTTACCTTTACATCCGGATTCATTTTCTCAATGGTTTCACGGGCAGATGTTACCTTTGGCTTGCCTACGTCTTCTGTAGCGTGGATGATCTGTCTCTGCAGGTTAGAAAGGTCTACCTCATCCGCATCAACAATACCGATGGTTCCTACACCGGCTGCCCCCAGATACATAGCTGCAGGAGCACCAAGTCCACCGGCACCAATAATCAGAACCTTCGCATTTAATAACTTCTTCTGACCCTTCGCCCCTACTTCTTTCAGAATAATATGTCGAGAATAACGCTCGATCTGTGCATCTGTCAGTGCCCTTAGCATCCACCTCCCATGAAATAGAGAAACTCTACAACATCGCCCTCTTTCAGTACGACACTTGCTTTATCACCAGCTTCTACAAACTCATCATTAATAGAAATGGTTACATATTCCGGCATCTCCACGTTTTCCTGCTCAATAAGCTCTTCCAGAGACAGACCTTCCTTAACTTCTTTTTTATCTCCACCAACTGTAATAAACATATTTTTTTCTCCTTATGATCTATTCATCATCTATTCTTTATCTATTTGTACTTGCTTATACTTTCAGAATTGCAGCCAGTCAATCAGTTCCTGAGGCTTTAATGCACCAACTTTTCGGTCCTCTTCCTGTCCGTTTTTAAACAGAATCAGTGTAGGTCTTGACAGAATCTCATACTGCTCAGAAAGCTTCTCTTCAAAATTGGTGTTAACTTTATAAAAGCTTACCTTATCAGCCAGCTGGTTCTCCGCTTGACTCAGGGCAGGAGACAGCTTCTTGCAGGCAATACAGGAATCCGAATAGAAATCTACCAGAACCGGCAGCTGGCTGTTTAGAACTTTCTCCTCAAATTCTTCCTCTGTGATTCTCTCTGCCATTTACTCTTCCTCTACCTTTCGTACATACAGCGTATAGGTACCGTCTTCATTATCCACAAGCTTCAGGATCTTATGTCCCTCTTCCTTCATACTTCTGGGAACGTTCTGTGCCGGTTCACCATCATT
>JAUNCZ010000110.1 GCA_030526405.1 Lachnospiraceae bacterium
AGAAAGTGTATATCGTGGTCGCGTCAATCCCACGAGAAAAATGATTGACCCTAAATAAACCAGGTAAATTAAGCTTTTCATGTGTGTTGAGTCGTTTAAACAGCGAAGATACCTGTGAATACACACTCCTGAGATATTCTGATTCTTCCAGTATCAAAGAGATACTTGATGACAAGCTGATGACTCAAACTGCTACTGATTCATATATCAGATATCTGCCTCCAGGGGACTATATTTTTTCTGTGACATACTACAGTGGTTCTTCAGATAATGAAAAAAGTGGTTCTGTAGAATTATCTGATTTTAAACTTCAGGAAGGCTCCGCTCCACTGACCATCACTTCACAGCCCCAGTCCATCGACTCGGCAAAGATCGGACAGGCGCTTTCCTATCAGGTAACGGCTTCCAATGTTGCCTCTTATCAGTGGCAGTACAGCAAGGATGGTAAGGAGTGGTTCAACAGTTCAGCTGCCAGTGCAAAAACAGCTACACTGAATCTCACTCTCAGTGAATCCAATAAAGCAAATCGGTATCGTTGTAAGCTGACAGATTATTATGGAGCTGTTCATTATTCAGATGTGGCCTATGTGCAGCAGGTGGTCTATGATGGTTTCAAAATCACGGCTCAGCCCCAGTCTGTTGCCTCAGCTAAGATCGGTGACAGCATTTCCTACAGCGTTACAGCCCAGAATGCTGCCTCCTACCAGTGGCAGTACAGTAAGGATGGGAAAACCTGGTACAACAGTTCAGCTGCCAGTGCAAAGACAAACACACTGAAGCTGACCCTGAGTGATTCCAACAAAACGAATAAATATCGCTGCAAGATTACAGACAATAAGGGAGTTGTACATTACACAAACACTGTCTCTGTGCAGCAGGTAATCTCATTTTCCATCACAAAACAGCCTGCGGACTGGGATGTTACCAAAGGAAAGGCGGCATCCTTCTCAGTGACAGCTACAGGAGCATCCTCCTATCAGTGGCAGTACAGCAAGGACAGAGGAAAAACCTGGGTAAAGAGCTCCATCACACCAACGGTAAACGGCGGAACCAGCACCATTAAGGTGAATATTGCCCCATCTAATGCAGCTAATGTGTACCGCTGTAAGGTAACAGGAAAAGATGGTACGGTTCTTTACACCAGAACTGCCATCTTCAAAGGTGCCCCCATTGTTACGGGACAGCCGAAGAATGTCACCTATCAGGCAGGAAAAACAGCGGTGTTTACCGCGACAGTATCAAATGCCTCTATCTGCATTTTCCAGTGGCAGTACAGCAAGGATGGAGGAAAGAACTGGTATAGCAGCGGTGCTTCCGGAGCAAAGACAAAATCCCTGTCTATCACCATGAAGGAGAGTAATCTTGGAATGCTGTATCGTTGCAAAATTACCGGCAGCAATACTGTATACCTGTATACAAATAGCGTGAAGCTGGTGAAATAAGGAACTGGAAAGAAATTTTGAAGCGAAAGGAGAATGCTCTATGAAGAAACGATTTCTTAGTAAGCTGCTTGCCCTTGCAATATCGGCAGCCATGGTATCCACCGGTTGTTTTTACCATGCTCTGCCTGTATCAGCAGAGGAAGCAGCAGAGACACAACAGATGGATGAGACTACGGATATTGCTGTAGCTGCAGCAACGGAAACTGCTGACACTATGGAGAACAATGCAGATACTGTACCGAATCCTGAAGAGGGAAACCAGGCAGAAAATGCCACCGCTGGCCAGGAGGATAGCGAATCAAACCAGAATGCTGCCGGGGATGAGAACAAAGAAGAGATCGGACAGGATACCGATTCGGAGATGAAGCAGGAACCCGATCAGGAATCTGATAAAACACAGGAGAATCCTTCAGATTCTACAGTACAGGAGGAACAGGATCCATCGAAAGAGGATTCTGATGAGGAATTGAAGCTGGAGGATGAATCCCAGAAGGAGGAAGAGTCGAAAGAGGAAAAGGATCAGGAAGAGAAAGAAAAAGAAAAAGAGGAAAAAGAATCAGCGGCATCATTTTCCTTAACAAGAGCAGCAGTCTGGGATGGAGTAACTATGGCTGTACCATCGAAAGATGCCGATGGAGTGTATCTGATTGGAAATGGTGCTGAGCTGAAATGGCTCCAGCATGAAGTATCTTTCAGGGGTAAAGTAAATCTCAATGCAACACTGACAGCGGATATTGATCTTGGAAATCAGCCCTGGGAGGCAATTGGAAATTTTGATAAGCCCTATGCCGGAGTTTTTGACGGAGCAAATCACAGGATTCTTAACCTGTATTGCAATGTGGAAAATCCCGTGGCTTACGCTGGAGTATTCGGAAGAGTAAAAACAGGATGCAGCATCACTAATCTTACAGTTGAGGGGAATATAACCGGCAACGCTTATACTGGCGGTGGAATAGCTGGATGCTGTACAGCAGAAAATAATTATGGCGTTAGAATAATCAATTGCGTAAGCAAAGTAAATATAACCATTCCAAGCAAACGATCCTCCATGGAATATGGAGGCATCGCTGGATTTACCTCCCATACATTAGTGAAGAATTGTGCAAACTACGGTACAGTTATAATTCCAGAAGAAGAAGAACATTACGCAGGCGGAATAGTTGGTCATGTTTATCTTGAATCAAGAATCAGCAGCTGCAAGAACGAAGGAGCTATAACCGGAGGTGTAACCGGAGGCATTGTGGGGCTTGCAGATATTGATACAGAAACAATTATCGAAAAGGTTTACAATACAGGAACCATTACAGGCTATTCCTATGCAGGTGGTTTAGTGGGTGACCTTCGTCTTCAGGTTCTGAGATTTGGCTATAACAGGGGACAAGTGCTTAGGGGTTATAAAGCATATGGCTGTAAGACTGACGCCATTGGTAATTCTATTATTAGCTATAATACCATG
>JAUNCZ010000050.1 GCA_030526405.1 Lachnospiraceae bacterium
GACAGCTTATTCAAGTGCGCCAGTTTATGGCTTTCCTCTACTTTCTTTCACACTATACCTCACTTGTGTCCAGACTGTGAACAGTTCCCACCAGCAGATGGCGGATACTGCTTTCATACAGTCTCAAAGCATTAATTTCCCCAACGGTTTTTTACCTTATTCTGCAGACGATACAACTCGTTCATGGCATCAATAGGTGTCATGTTGGAGATATCCATATTTTTCAGTTCCTCCAGAATGTCATCGTCCTTCACAGTATCAAAAAGTGACATCTGGGACAGATCCACCTCATCGTAGTGGGCAGGCTTCTGTTTTGATTTCTTAGTGCCAGCCAGATCGTTGATGGCAGCGGTGATATCTGCGTTGGAAAGCTCGTCCACCAGCTCCTTGGCACGGCCTAACACCGCCTCAGGAACACCCGCCAGACGGGCAACCTGGATTCCGTAGCTCTTATCTGCTCCGCCCTTGATGATCTTGCGGAGGAACACGATATCATCCCCCTTCTCCTTCACGGCGATGCAGTAGTTGTGAACGCCGGAGAGCTTGCCCTCCAGCTCTGTAAGCTCGTGATAATGGGTGGCAAACAGGGTTTTTGCTCCCAGAATCTTGGTATTTGCAATATACTCGATGACAGCCCAGGCAATGGACAGACCGTCAAAGGTGCTGGTTCCACGGCCGATCTCGTCCAGGATCAGCAGGCTGTTGGAGGTGGCGTTTCTCAGGATGTTGGCAACCTCATTCATCTCCACCATAAAGGTACTCTGGCCGCTGGCCAGATCGTCTGAGGCACCCACACGGGTGAAAATACGGTCCACAATACCGATATCCGCCGCCTCAGCAGGTACAAATGATCCAATCTGGGCCATCAGCACAATGAGGGCAGTCTGACGCATGTAGGTGGATTTTCCTGCCATATTCGGTCCTGTAATGACAGCCACCCTGTTGGAGCCATTGTCCAGCTGGGTGTCGTTGGAGATGAACATATCGTTGGGGATCATCATCTCCACCACCGGATGGCGGCCCTCTTTGATCTTCAGACGGCCCCTGCTGTTCAGCTTCGGACGCACATAGCGGTTCTTCTGAGCCACCTGAGACAGGGAAGCAAACACATCCAGAAGGGCAATGGCCCTTGCGGTGCGCTGAATACGGGAAACCTCTCCCGCAATGGTGTCACGGATCTGGGTAAACAGCTGGTATTCCAGGGAAGAAACCTTGTCCTCTGCACCCAGAATGGTCTCCTCCAGCTCCTTCAGACGGATGGTGGTATAACGCTCCGCATTGGCCAGAGTCTGTTTTCTTGTATAATACTCAGGCACCAGCTCCTTAAAGGAATTGGTGACCTCCAGATAATAACCAAAGACCTTATTGTACTTGATCTTCAGGTTGCGGATGCCGGTTTTCTCCTTTTCCTCTTCCTCCAGAGCACTGAGCCATTTTTTTCCGTCTGTCATGGCAGAACGGTAGGTATCCACCTGCTCATTATAGCCATCCCGGATGATTCCTCCATCCTTCATTGCCAGAGGAGGATCCTCTGTGATGGCATCCTGGATAAGACAGCAGATATCCTCCAGTGGATCCAGATCATTCTGGATCTCCTGGAGCAGCGGTGCCTCAAAGGAATTCAACAGCTGCTTGATGAAAGGCAGCATTTCCAGGGATGTGCGGAAAGCGATCAGATCCCTTGGATTGGCGGACTGATAGGTGATACGGCTTACCAGACGCTCCAGATCGTACACAGGCTGAAGATATTCCCGGATCTCATCCCGGAACATGGGCTGTCTGTTCAGCTCATCCACCGCCTCCAGACGCTTCTCAATCTCCTCCTGATCAATCAGGGGCTGCTCCACAAAGGAGCGCAGCATGCGGGCACCCATGGCTGTTTTTGTCTTATCCAGCACCCAGAGAAGGGATCCTCTTTTGGATTTCTCACGCATGGTCTCCACCAGCTCCAGATTTCGCCTTGTGGAGCTGTCCAGCAGCATATATTTATCGGAATAATAGGGGGTGATGCCTGTCATCTGCCCCATATTTGATTTCTGTGTTTCGTAGAGGTAGGTAAACAGCGCTCCCACGGCGATGGTGCCGCAGATGAAGTCATCCAGCCCCAGTCCCTTGAGGCCTTTTGTGTGAAAATGCTTCTCCAGAAGCTTTCTGCAGTTTACCTCATCGTAGTACCAGTCCTCCATAGCAGAAAGAGAGATCTGAAGACGGTCCTGAAGCTCCTCCAGTTCCACCCCGCTCACCAGAAATGCCTGGTTGCAGATGATCTCTGCGGGCTTGAATTTATAGATCTCATCCAGGAGTTTTCTCTCCTTGTCCACCTCTGTTACAAGACACTGTCCCGTGGTAATGTCCGCCAGGGAGATGCCGTAACGGTCGGCAGTGTACACGATACTCATAATATAATTGTTTTTTGACTCATCCAGCTGCTGGGCATCCAGAACGGTTCCCGGTGTCACCACACGGATTACTTCACGCTTTACCATACCCTTTGCTGTTTTCGGATCCTCCACCTGCTCACAGATGGCTACCTTGAAGCCCTTCTCAATAAGCTTCTGGATATACACCTCTGCCGCATGGTAGGGAATTCCACACATGGGAGCCCTCTCAGGAAGACCGCAGTCCTTGCCTGTAAGTGTCAGCTCCAGCTCCGCGGACACCGTTTTTGCATCCTCGAAGAACATTTCATAAAAATCACCGAGGCGGTAAAACAGAATACAGTCCTTATATTCTTCTTTTGTATTGCAGTAATGCTGCATCATCGGTGAAAGTGCCATACGTATCTGTTTCCTTCTATTGTAATGTAGTATTTGTTCTTATGTACAGGAACCCCTGTACAGACCCAAAAGGGTCTGCAGCAGGGATTTCTGATTCATTGTTTATACTCTTGAGCCCAGGTAGTAGAAGCCCTTACAGCAGTCCAGCTTCACATCCACCAGGGATCCGATCATGGATGCATCTCCCGGGAAATGCACCAGAATATTGTTGTCCATTCGTCCTGTTACAAGGGAGTCATCCTGCTCATTGATGCCCTCCACAAGAACTGTCTTCACCTGTCCCTCGAAACGGGCACTTCTCTCACGGGCACGTTTCTGAACCAGAGCCAGCAGACGATCAAAACGATCCTTCACCACGTCCTCAGGAACCTGATTCTCCATGGAAGCAGCAGGTGTTCCGGTACGTTTGGAGTAGATAAAGGTAAATGCGCTGTCGTAGCCCACTTTCTCCACCACATCCATGGTCTCCAGGAAATCTTCTTCTGTCTCTCCCGGGAATCCCACGATGATATCTGTGGTCAGGGAGATGTCCGGCACTGCTGCACGGATCTTCTCCACCAGTGTCAGGTACTGCTCCTTATCATAGTGGCGGTTCATGATCTTCAGAATGCGGCTGCTGCCTGACTGTACCGGCAGATGCAGGTGACGGCAGATTTTTGGATATTTTGCCATTACTGCAATAAGTTCGTCAGAGAGATCCTTCGGATGAGAGGTCATAAATCGCACTCTCTCCAGTCCGGGCACCTGTACGATCTGCTCCAGCAGCTGTGCAAAGGTCATAGGAGTCTCCAGGTTCTTTCCGTAGGAGTTTACATTCTGTCCCAGAAGCATAACCTCCACAACTCCATCCTCCACCAGACGTCTGATCTCAGAGAGAATCTCCTCCGGTTTACGGCTTCTCTCACGGCCTCTTACATAAGGTACGATGCAGTAGCTGCAGAAGTTGTTGCAGCCAAACATGATATTGACACCGGATTTGAAGCTGTATTTTCTGTCCACGGGAAGATTCTCCACGATGAGATCTGTATTCTCCTGAAGATCCACCACCATTTCCTCCTCATTGAGGGCGCGGAATACCAGCTCTGCCAGCTTGTAGATATTGTGGGTTCCGAAGATCAGATCCACGTGTTTATATTTCCTACGGATGGTATCCACCACGTGGGGCTCCTGCATCATACAGCCGCAGAGAGCGATCATGGTCTCCGGTTCCTTTCTTTTCAGAGATTTAAGACTGCCCAGACGTCCGTATACACGCACATTGGCATTTTCACGGACTGTACAGGTGTTGTAAATGAGGAAATCTGCATCCTCTGTCTCCACACACTGGTATCCGATGGTCTCAAGAATACCTTTGAGTTTCTCAGAATCCCTTGCGTTCATCTGGCATCCAAAGGTTGTGACACAGCAGGTCAGGGGACGGCCCGCTTTTTCCGCGCGCTCCGCCACCAGCTGCTTCGCCAGCTCCATATAATAATACTGTCTTGCAGGCTCCTCCTCAGGAATCTGCGGTGTTAAGATTTCATTTGTCATGGTCTCACCTGTCCATTTCCGTAGATTATGTATTTTGTGGTGGTCAGAGCCTCCAGACCCATCGGTCCCCTTGCATGGAGCTTCTGGGTACTGATACCGATCTCTGCACCGAAACCGAACTCAAAGCCGTCGGTAAAGCGGGTGGAAGCATTCACATACACAGCTGCAGCATCCACCTCCTCCAGGAATTTCTGAGAATTATTGTAATCTCTTGTGATGATCGCCTCAGAATGGCCTGTATTGTAGCGATTGATATGGGCAATAGCCTCATCAATACCGGATACAGTGCGGATGGACACGATGTAGTCCAGGTACTCTCTTCCCCAGTCCTCCTCTGTGGCGGCAATGGCACCCTCCATCAACGGCAGGGCAGCCTCATCAGCACGCATCTCCACAGATTTCTCACGAAGACGGGCAGCCAGAACAGGCAACAGGGCATCCTTCACCTTCTCATGGATCAGCAGGGACTCACAGGCATTGCAAACACCCACGCGCTGGGTCTTTGCATTGAGAATAAT
The DNA here is from genome assembly GCA_030526405.1 of Lachnospiraceae bacterium. Lineage (GTDB taxonomy): Bacteria > Bacillota > Clostridia > Lachnospirales > Lachnospiraceae > JAKSRN01. The sequence continues at coordinate 4,826 of JAUNCZ010000050.1, forward strand.
GTCCACAGCCATGTCCAGATCTGCTGTTTCATCTACAAAAATATGACAGTTTCCTGTACCGGTCTCGATCACAGGAACGGTGCTGTTCTCCACAACGGCACGGATCAGTCCGGCACCGCCCCTTGGAATCAGCACATCCACATATTCCTTCAGTTTCATGAAACGGGTGGTAGTCTCACGATCTGTGGCGGTGATCAGCTGGATCACATCCTGGCAGCAACCCTCCTTCTCCAGAGTAGTTCTGATGGACTCCACAATGGCCATGGTAGAATTCAGGGCATCGCTGCCACCTTTCAGAATCACTACATTGGAGGTCTTAAAGCACAGGGCAAATGCATCCGCAGTTACATTGGGGCGAGCCTCATAGATAATGCCCACAACACCCAAAGGGACACGTTTTTTGCCGATCATCAGTCCGTTTGGACGTTTTGTCATGCCTGTCACTTCGCCCACAGGGTCCGGCAGAGCTGCCACCTGACAGATTCCCTCTGCCATTCCCTGAATACGCTCCTTTGTAAGAAGAAGACGATCCAAAAGACCGGTGCTCATGCCATTGGCACGGCCCTTCTCCATATCCAGTGCATTTGCCTGGATAATTGTGTCTGCATCCGCCACCAGGGCTTCTGCACAGGCTCTTAAGATTCTGTTTTTATCCTCCACGGAAAGCTTCAGAATGGCAGGTTTTGCCTCCTTGGCTCTCTTTCCGATTTCAATTAATTCCATAATTGCTCCTCACCCGGAATTCCGGGATTTTCTTGTTTAACTCTATCCAGATCAAGAATAAATCTGCTTTTCAGTAATCAGCATCTGTGGGAAGATATCCGTTGGCTCTGCGGGAGCCTCCTCCACCAGCTGGAACTCAAAAGCAACTGCACAGGTCACATGCTGTGTGTGCTTCTCCAGATATCTGTCGTAAAATCCGCCGCCGTATCCAACACGATGGCGATTTCTGTCAAATGCCACCCCCGGCAGGATCATCAGGGCATCCTCACAGTCTGCCACCTCTCCGTAAGCAGGCTCCGGGATATGGAAATAGCCATCCTCCAGCTGGTCGAAGGTGGTCAGCACATAATAGATCATATCCTTGCCGTGGACCTTGGGAACTGCAACGGTTTTGCCGTCTGCCCAGGCACGCTCACAGAGAGCACGGGTCATCACTTCTTTGTTGTAATCCATGTATGCGTAGATACAGGAAGCATTTTTGTAGGCATCGGTGGCATACAGCTGCTCCATAATGGCAGCACTGTCTCTCACGATGGCCTCTGGATCTGCATCTTTTCTTCTCTGGAAGATCAGTTTACGGATTTCTTTTTTAATAGCAGTAATCTCTGTGTTTCCCATTTCCATTCCCTCCTTGCTTTCCTATGCCGCTGGTTTCAGTATTTTCCTTAGCTTGTGAATTTCTTCCCTGCCATCTTTTTGGCATATTTCTCTCCGAGATTTGTGATGGAGCCATCCGCCTCCCTGATATCGATATTATCAAGCTGTGCTTTCAGATTGCCGCGAACAGCATCCAGATACTCCTGACGCAGGATCTGCTGCTCCACCTTCTCCTCCGGAGTCAGTCCTACAGTTTTCTGTTTCTTATATAATTCATTGATTCTTGCAATATTCATATGCAATCTTCCTTTCAATATGATAGCGTTCTCTGACAGCGGGTTTGTTTCCCGTTTTTTCTCTCCTCTATGTCCTCGGACTGAAGTTCATCAATGATTGTACATCAGCTGCAGATAGCCGATCACATAGAAGGCATCCTTCTTATCCTGTAAAAACAGAGTTCCCACCTGCTCGCCATGAATAATGCGATGGATATTGTGGAAATCACCACCGTTGGCAATCACCATATCTGTTCCTGATGCAGAGGCAATGGTGGCCGCAGACAGTTTGGTAGCCATTCCACCTGTTCCCACATCAGTTGAACTGCCCTTACCCATGGCCATGAGCTCATCATCCAGCTTCTCCACAGTCTCGATGAATCTGGCATCCGGATTCTTTCTCGGATCATCGGTGTACATTCCGTCGATATCGGACATCAGGATCAGAAGATCCGCCTCGATCAGGGCTGCCACCACCGCAGACAGGGTATCATTGTCACCGAACACAGACAGAGAGGCCAGCTCATGGGTGGCGATGGTGTCATTTTCGTTAACAATGGGGATTACACCCATGCGAAGCAGCTCATTAAATGTATTTTTTGCATTGGTTCTGCTGTGGTTATCCAGCATGGTGTTTTTTGTCATCAGAACCTGGCTGCAGATCTGATTGTACTCAGAAAACAGCTTCTGATAGATCATCATCAGCTTTGCCTGTCCCACAGAAGCGCAGGCCTGTTTAACAGAAATCTCAGTGGGGCGCTGGTCAAGACCCAGGGTCTCACGGCCCACAGCCACTGCTCCTGAGGTAACGAGCACCACATCCTTTCCCTGGTTTCGCAGATCTGTAAGCTCTCTCACCAGTATTTCCAGCTTGATCAGGTCCAGACGGCCTGTCTCAGGATGGGTCAGGGAAGAGGATCCGATCTTTACAACGATTCTTTTTTTATCCTTCAGATTTTCTCGAATATTCATGGTTGTGTAAAAATGCCATCTCACAGGCATTCCTTTCATCAGTTTCTTTTTTATTCAGATCTCAGCGGGTAATCCCAAGGGCTGTCAGGGCAGCCTCCTGCTTTGCCTCCATCACAGCAGCCTCCTCCGGCTCCATGTGATCGTAGCCCAGCAGATGCAGCATGCTGTGAGCAATGAGAAATGCAATCTCTCGCTTCAGATCATGTCCGAAATCAGCTGCCTGCTCCTTTGCTCTCTCCACAGAGATCACGATATCTCCCAGCATCAGCTCACCGGTTTCCGGATTAAAGCCATCAGCATCATCCGCCTCCAACATGTCATAGTCCGCAGGGGTCTGAAAATCGATCATAGGGAAGGACAGCACATCCGTGGGTCTGTCAATCTGACGAAACTCCTTATTCAGACGGTGAATTTCCTCATTGTCCACGAAGGTAAGGGAAATCTCACTTTCATAGGGGCATTTTTCATCATCCAGCACCTGGTTGATCACATCCTCCGCCACCTTTTCACAGTCAAAGCCAAACTCAAGATCCTGCTCATTCTCAAAAATAATAGTCATACTCACGACCTTTCCCGGCGCACCCGGCGCTCGCCCTTCTGCTCTCCTCTGTGCTCCGTTTTGCGGGAATTTTCCCGTTTCTCATATTTTTCGTAGGCCTCAACGATTCGCTGAACCAGTGGATGACGGACAACGTCCTTGCTGGAAAGCTCACAGATGGCAATTCCCTCCACATTTTTCAGAATCTTCATGGCCACATCCAGTCCGGACTGCACACCCGGTGCCAGATCCTTCTGGGATGCATCACCGGTTACCACCACCTTGGATCCGAAACCGATACGGGTCAGAAACATCTTCATCTGGGCAGGCGTGGTATTCTGAGCCTCATCCAGAATGATGTAGGCATTGTCCAGAGTACGTCCACGCATGTAGGCAAGGGGGGCCACCTCAATAAGGCCCTTCTCCATGTTTTTCTGGAATCCGTCAGCACCCATAATCTGATACAGAGCATCGTACAGGGGGCGAAGGTAAGGATCTACCTTGCTCTGAAGATCTCCAGGAAGGAAGCCCAGCTTCTCTCCCGCCTCAATGGCAGGACGGGTCAGAATAATTCGGCTCACCTCGTCATTTCTGAAGGCGGTGATGGCCATTGCCATAGCCAGATAGGTTTTACCGGTACCGGCAGGTCCCACTCCGAAGGTGATCATATTGGATCGGATGGAATCAATATACTTCTTCTGTCCCACTGTTTTCGGCTTGACAGGTCTGCCGTTGATGGTGTGACAGATACAATCCGAATCCAGCTGAACCAGGGTATTATCCCCCTCCTCAATGTTCATGGCAATCAGATAGTTCACATTCTGCTCTGTGATCTGATTACCCCTTTTTGAGAGCTCCACCAGCTCCTTCACAGCTGCAGCCGCCTTTTTTACATTTGGTGCTGCTCCCAGAATACGAAAGGATCCGTCTCTGGATACTGTAGTTACGTTATATGCTTTCTCAATCTTTTTAATAAACTGGTCAAACTGACCAAACACATTCTTCTCATGCTCAGCCGGAATCACCAGCTGTTCCTCAATAATGCCCATTGGCATAACCGTTTCACTCCTCCTTGCTTCTTCCTTTACTGCCGGAAAAAGATAATGCTGAATCTCAGCAGGAGATTCTCTCCCATGTAATAATCCATATTGCAGTATTCCGCCAGATCGGCGGCTACGATCCCGTGGCTCTCAATGCAGGGATGCATATCCCCGGGATGGCGGCATTTTTCCTTCGGGAAGCCGCACTTTGTGCAGACTGAACAGGAACCACTGGAAAGAGTATAGATCAGAAGACCGTTCTCCTTCATGAAATCCTCAATGATTCTTGTCATCTTCTCATGAGTAACCTGGATTTTCGCCTTCTCAGTGGGATTGCTGATATCTGTCACCCTTGTAACAGAAGTAAACACCAATGCATCTGTATACTGAAGACAGCGATCCTTGCACTGGGCAATCTTTCCGATGGCCGGAGGGCAGGACCAGGAGCTGCCGTACCCGGGGCACTCATGTTTGCAGAAAAGTCGTGTCTTTTCATCATACTCTATCTCGCCGGGAGTCAGAAAAGCATACTGATATAAGGGAAACTGGGTAATAAATTCTTCGATTTCAGCGTGAGTCAACTCAGCCACCTCCAATGATATCTTGTCATGAAAAAGATGCATGCCAAAAAGGCATACTTCCACACATAATCATACAGAATGTACGTTACCATATTGAGCGAAAAAAAACAAGTTTTTGCGTCCAAAAGCTGTTTCATGTGACATAGCTCACTTATGGTATGGCTCATTTTTAATAATCCGATAACTTCTGTACAGCTGCTCCAGAAAGATCACACGCATCAGCTGATGGGGAAATGTCATCTTCGAAAAGCTTACCTTCAGATCTGCCCTTTTTCTCACTTCCTCTGACAGGCCAAGGGAACCACCGATGATAAAGTCAATGGTGCTGACTCCCTGGATGCCCAGCCTGTCCAGCTTTGAGGCAAATTCCTCGGAGGTATACATCTCTCCTTTCAGATCCAGGGCGATCACATAGTCTGTGTCGGATATAAAATTCAGAATCCGGTCCCCCTCCTTCTTCTTGATCTGCATTTCCACAGTTTCGCTGGCATTATCAGGGGTCTTCTCATCTGCCGCCTCCAGAATCTCCAGCTTGCAATAACGGGAAAGCCGCTTGCTGTACTCAGCAATGGCATCACGGAGGTATTTCTCCTTAATCTTTCCCACAGTCAGTAAACGAATCTTCATCTTCTTCTCCTTTTTCAGATGGTAGTATCAGTATATAGATGCCCCAGGCAACTTGCGGGATAGTAATCCTTGCCGACAATTTCTTTGTCTTTAAAAGATTTTAAAAAAGGCTGCCGCAAGCAGCGGCAGCCTGAAAATCATACTCTGTTCTGATTATTTGTTGCTCAGGAACTCGTGGATTCCCTTTGCAGCTGCTTTTCCGGCACCCATAGCAAGGATAACAGTAGCAGCACCTGTTACAGCATCACCGCCGGCGAATACAGCCTCTTTAGAGGTCTGTCCATTCTCCTCGTTGGCAATGATACATTTTTTCTTATTAACATCCAGACCGATGGTTGTGGAAGAGATCAGTGGGTTTGGAGATGTTCCAAGGGACATGATAACAGTATCAACGTCGATCTCGAACTCAGATCCCTCTACAGCTACAGGACGTCTTCTTCCGGAAGCATCAGGCTCACCCAGCTCCATACGGATGCAACGGATTCCTTTAACCCAGCCATTCTCATCAACCAGAATCTCTGTTGGGTTTGTGAGGAGATCAAAGATGATTCCCTCCTCTTTTGCGTGATGCACTTCCTCTTTACGTGCAGGAAGCTCTTCCTCGGAACGACGATAGATTACATGAACCTCAGCTCCAAGACGGAGAGCTGTTCTTGCAGCATCCATAGCAACGTTTCCACCACCTACTACTGCAACTTTCTTGCCGTGTGCGATTGGTGTTGCATAATCCTCACGGAATGCTTTCATCAGGTTGTTTCTTGTAAGGTACTCATTGGCAGAGAATACACCGTTAGCATTCTCACCAGGAATGTTCATGAACATTGGAAGACCTGCACCGGAACCGATGAATACAGCCTCGAATCCCTCTTCCTCAAGAAGCTCGTCGATTGTAACGGATTTTCCGATGATTACGTTAGTCTCGATCTTAACGCCAAGGGATTTCACGTTCTCGATCTCTTTTGCCACTACAGCATCCTTTGGAAGACGGAACTCAGGGATTCCGTAGGAAAGAACACCGCCGGCTTTGTGCAGAGCCTCGAAAATTGTAACCTCGTAGCCCAGTTTAGCAAGATCGCCTGCACAGGTAAGACCTGCAGGGCCGGATCCGATAACAGCCACTTTCTTGCCGTTCATCTTGTCAGCTGCCACTGGTTTGATTCCATTCTCTTTTGCCCAGTCAGCAACGAAACGCTCCAGTTTACCGATGGAAATCGGCTCACCCTTCAGACCACGGATACATTTACCCTCACACTGGCTCTCCTGAGGACATACACGACCACAGATTGCAGGAAGTGCAGAAGACTCACCGATTACTTTATAAGCCTCCTCGAAGTTGCCCTCTTTCACCTGTGAAATAAAGCCAGGAATATTGATATTTACAGGACATCCGGAAATACATTTTGCCTTATCCTGTTTACATCCGATACAACGCTCTGCCTCAGCAACAGCCTCTTCTTTATTATATCCTAAACAAACCTCTTCAAAGTTGGTTGCACGAACCTTTGGATCCTGCTCTCTTACAGGGATTCTTGTTAAAACGTCCTTATTTGCCATTATTTGTCACCTCCGCAATGTCCGCATCCACCGTGATGTGTGTCACCCTCCTGGAGTTTCAGAAGTGCACGGCCTTCCTCGGTTTTATACATGGTCTGTCTCTTCATAGCCTGATCGAAGTCTACAAGATGTCCGTCGAACTCTGGTCCGTCAACACATGCAAATTTGATCTCATCTCCTACCTGAAGACGGCATGCACCGCACATTCCTGTTCCGTCTACCATGATTGGGTTCATGCTGACGATTGTAGGGATTCCCAGCTCTTTTGTGAGCTTGCAAACGAATTTCATCATGATCATAGGTCCGATGGCAACGCAGACATCGTATTTATGTCCCTCATCCACCAGATCCTGGATACACTGTGTAACCATACCTTTTCTCTTATAGGATCCGTCATCAGTTGTAACGTACAGGTTACAAACCTCCTCGAACTCCTTCTCAAGAATAACAAGGTCTTTATTCTTAGCACCGATGATAGCATCAGCAACAACACCCTGCTCTTTCAGCCATTTAACCTGTGGGTAAACAGGAGCTGTACCAACACCACCTGCTACAAACAGGATTTTTTTCTGTTTCAGAGACTCAATGTCCTCCTCGCAGAACTCAGATGGTTTTCCAAGAGGTCCAACGAAGTCCATGAAAGAGTCGCCAGTCTGAAGCTTTGCAAACTGCTGAGTAGAAGCACCGATTGGCTGGAACACGATTGTGATGGTTCCCTTCTCTCTGTCGTAGTCGCAGATGGTCAGCGGAATTCTCTCTCCCTCCTCATCCATTTTAACGATAATGAACTGTCCCGGCAGGCAATGTTTTGCTACACGTGGTGCATCAATAACCATTCTGTAGATGTTTGCTGCCAGTTTGTCGGCATGTAAAATCTTGTACATGTGTCTCCTCCTTAATTGAAATTAATACTCTGCACACATTTATAACACAAATGACCTTTTCGCAGATGTGCTTTTAATCCATTTTACACATGTTTCAAGCATTTTCCAATACTTTTCTGTATAAAACTAAAAAATGTACTGGCAAAAAAACAAGACAGCGGACATCTTTTTGATATCCGCTGTCTTGATATGAAAATATCTTACAATATCAGCTTTCCACAGCTTCTGCGAACCCTTTCAGGCGCCTTCACCCTCAGGAGCAGACTCACCACCGTCACCTGGATTTGGAGCAGGTTCCGGTGCTGGTTCTGGTGCAGGTTCCGGTGCAGGTTCTGGTGCTGGATCAGGGGTGATCTCCCCGCCATCTCCTGGATTTGGATCTGGCACAGGTGCTGGTTCTGGATCAGGAGTATTTCCACCCCCATCTCCTGGCCACGGAGCAGGTTCCGGTGCCGGAACATAACCGGAATCCGGAGTTTCCGGATAGGATGGTGTTGGTGGAATATACTGAGTTCCGTCAGAATAGGACGCATTATAGTTTCCGTCTGCATCCTGTACAACGCTGATGTTCTCGTGAACCTCAGATGCACTCAGTGTATAGGTGATAGAGGAAGGAAGACTCATCTTTCCTGTTCTCTTATCCACCAGCACCGCGTAGAATGCATGGGTTCCCTCCAGCATGTCAACCGGGCCTGTATATTCCGGACTCTCTGGGGTAGGCATCACATCATAGGAGTACAACGCCTTTGTTCCTCTTGGAACAATGACGGTAAACTTATGAATTTTTCCATCTGAGAAAGTAAAGGTTGTACCCCTTGGGAAGATCACAGGTGGCTCCACATGCTCAATGTTGATCTCATACACAGCCTCCGCCACTTCACTTGGAATACCCTTTTCATTGTAACAAACGGCACGAACAGTGATCTTTCCACCTGTAAGGCCGATGGCTCTGCTGTAAGGAAGAGAAACCAGTGAAGGCTCAGAGCCATCGAGAGTATAACGAATCTCATATCCCTCAGGACTGATGATCTCAAGGGACTGTCCCTTCTCGTAGGTACCAGCTGCCACAGAGAAAACCGGTGCCTTACAGAAGTAAGCAGAAAACTTCTCTTTAATGGTGTCTGATGTGCAGCGGCTCATCAGAGTGCGGATGTTGGATCCCTGTCCAAGGGCCTCATACATACCGATCAGCTTTTTGTAAGCAGTCTCACTTTCAGGATTCTCCTCAATTACCTCTGAGTAAAGGGCTGCAGACATATCTGTCTTACCCTGGGCTGCATAGATATCAGCCATAAGGATCTTGCCCTCCAGATTGCCTGGGTCCTTCTCCAGCGCAACTGTGATCAGATCAAGGGAACCACTGTAATCACCGCTGTTGTATGCCTCAACAGCCTTTGTATATTTACTGTTAAATGCACTTTTTCTGGATGTTTTCAGAATGAAGGACAGGGAAAAGAATGCTACAACGATCAACGCCAGCACACCGCCTGAAATGAGAATGGTATTTCTCTTTTTGGCAGCCTTCTCTTTCTCCATCTCTTCCATTTCCAGAATTGCCTGTCTTTCCCGCTCCTTCTCCTCAAGGATTCTCTGCTGCTCCTTGATACTGGACTCCACAGTCTCAAATACAGGAACGAGCTGGACCTCTTCACCGCACATCGGACAGAATAATTCATTGTCCGGCAGCTGAGCTCCGCAATTTGAACACTTTTTCATAATCGGCCTTCCTCCAAATAATTCTCAAATTGTTCTCGCGACATCAGTACCTTTCGGGGCTTGGTTCCTTCCTCTGCCCCTACCACACCGGATTCGCAAAGCTGGTCCATGATTCTGGCAGCACGGTTAAAACCGATTTTAAACTGTCGCTGCAGCATACCGATGGACGCCTTGTCTTTATCGATGATCAGCTTGGCTGCATCAATAAAAAGTTCATCCTGGTCAGAGCCGCTGCCCCTGGCAGCGCCACCTGCTGAAGAAGAACTGTTGATCTTCTCAACAATCGATGCGTCGTACTCCACCTCACCGTGATTGCTGGTGAGATAGGAAACCACTTTTGCAATCTCCTCATCGGAAATATAGCCGCCCTGTACCCTGGCAGGCTGTGTATAGCCCTGGGGATAAAACAGCATATCTCCATGTCCGAGAAGCTTTTCTGCTCCATTCATATCAAGGATAGTTCTGGAGTCAACTCCCGATGCAACAGAAAGAGCAATTCGGGATGGCATATTCGCCTTGATCAGACCTGTAACAACATTTACCGAAGGTCTCTGAGTGGCAATAATCAGATGGATTCCCGCAGCACGGGCCAGCTGTGCCAGACGACAGATGGCATCCTCCACCTCGCCGGGAGCAACCATCATCAGGTCCGCAAGCTCATCCACCACAATTACGATCTGTGGCATTTTTGCAGGAATCTGGTCTTCAGGAACAGATTTATCCTTTTTGACCTCCTCCACTCTGGCATTGTAGCCAGCCACATCACGGACACCGTATTCAGCAAACTTGTTATAACGGTCAGACATCTCTGCCACTGCCCAGTTCAGGGCACCGGCAGCTTTCTTTGGATCTGTCACCACTGGAATCGCCAGATGGGGGATTCCGTTGTATACAGAAAGCTCAACCACCTTCGGGTCGATCATCAGAAGCTTCACCTCATCGGGAGAAGCCTTATAGAGAATACTCATAATAAGAGTATTGATACATACAGATTTTCCGGAACCGGTGGCACCGGCAATCAGAAGATGGGGCATACGTGCGATATCAGTAACCACCGTCTTGCCCGCAATATCCTTACCCACCGCAAATGCAATACGGGAAGGATGATTTCGGAACTCAGGGCTCTCCAGAAGATCACGGAGCAGCACAGGAGCCACCGTTTTATTGGGAACCTCGATACCAACAGCCGCCTTGCCTGGGATCGGGGCTTCAATTCGAATATTGGATGCCGCCAGATTCAGCTTGATATCATCCGCAAGATTTACGATCTTGCTGACCTTAACACCCTGTTCCGGCTTCAGCTCATATCTTGTAACAGAGGGACCGCAGCTTGCATCCACCACCTGAACATTGACTCCAAAATCACGAAGCACCTGCTCCAGTGTCATGGCGGTCTCCCTTAAATTTTTCTGGGAATCACCCCTTGGAATTCCTGTTCCCGGCTTCAGCAGATCAAGGGATGGAAGCTGATAAGGCTTCTCCCGGACCTCTTTGGCCTTCTCCTGAATTTCATCCGAGATGGTTTCAATTCCACTGGCAATCTCATCCTCCGATGAGCGGGGATTCTTCTTTTTCCGTTTTTTCTCATCCTGGGACTCCGCCTCAGGGGCAGCAGTCTCTTCGTAGGGATTATAGCCCTCCGTCTGGACCATCTGCTCCATTTCCATGGCAGCAGCCCCTTCACTCTTATTAATAGTAAGAACAGGTTCAGAATCCTCCCAGGATGGCACTGGTCTTGCCATCTCCTCCTCAGGATCAAAGAGATCATACAGATCCTGGGTATTCATAGAAGAAGGTATCTCAGTCTCAGAAACTGAAAGAGACTGCTGTTCTCCTGTTACAGAATCCAGAGAATACAGAAAACTGCTGGAAAATGCAGGCTCCCGGGACGGTTCCGGAACAGAACGCTGTCTGGCTTTTCGCTCAGGCTTTGGAACAGAGGGTCCTATGATACCGGAACGGCGAGTCCCCTTCTTCTCCTTTTTTTCCTGTTTCGGATAGAGCAGATCCCGCTCTTCCTCCTCCGTAAGTCCGAATTCCTCCTCATCAAAGGGGAGCAGTTCTTTTTTCTGCAATGTTTTCTCACGAAGGGAAGTAAGCCAGTCTCTGGCATGAAGACCACCCTTGGCAGCAGCAGAAACAAGAGGTCTCTGGGTTGCAACACAGAGGGAAATGATCATTCCAAACAGGGAAACAACAATGCAGCCCCATTTTCCAAAAGCCTTGCCCACCGTGAAAACGATGAGACCGCCGAACAGACCGCCACCGCTTCTGTCAAAGGAGCTGGTGGAATAGATATCCAGAATACTTGCCTCGGGATGATAGCCCTCCGTGATCATGTGCATAAATGCACAGACAAAAACAAAAAACAAAAAGTAACAGGTCAGCATTCCTGTTCTTCTTCTGTGCCCCTTATTGGCCACCAGAAATGCAACCAGCACAAAGAGACAGAACGGAAATACAAACTCCATAATTCCAAACAAACCGAAGAAGAAGGAAGAAAAAATCGTTCCCACAGAACCACCGATGCCTGCATTGCTCATAATCAGAAGCACACAGAACAACATCATTCCCATGAGCATAATATCCGTTTTCACCTCCGGATTCATGGGCTCCCGCACAGGGGCGGACCTCACAGGGGCGGACCTCACAGCAGCCTGCCGGGCTGCTGTCTGCCGGGCTGACGACTGGGCTGAGCGCTGCTTTGCACTGCCTGAGGCGGTGGTTTTCGCCCCTGCAGACCTGCTTCTTGAGCCGCCTGCGGAGGAAGCACTGCTGCTCTGCCGGCGCCTGGAAGAAGTAGCATTAGCCCCAGGCTTTTTTGTAGTTTTCGATTTACTTTTCTGAGTAGGTTTTCTGGAAGCATTTCTCACTGCTGAGGATGTTCCTTTATGTGCCATTAAAAATCTCTCCTTATCGCACCATCAGAACAGATACATCAGCACAGACACAAGGCCCAGTGCAGTGCAATAGCCTGCAAATAATCTGCAGTTTCTGATAGTAATATATTTTCTGACTCTGCCGATCAGAACAGCTCCCACAGCAGTGGCAACAGCCATTCCGGTCAGACATGGAACCCAGTAGACCATAGTGCCTGCTGCCAGCAGACTGCCCACCTCAAACAGAGCTCCTCCCAGCAATACCGGGATCATCATGATATATGCGTATTTAATAATAAATTTTCTGGTCAGACCGCAGAGAAAACCGGCAGCAATGGTCATTCCGATGAGAGAAATGCCAGGTACTGCGGAGAATCCCTGAAAAAGACCGATGATAATCGCGTCCAGATACTTCGCCTCCTTCGGCCCCTTCACCAGAGATGGCGTAAAGGAACAAACAAAGAGAAGCAATGCTGTGAACAGAAAGCCCATACCATTTAAAAGAAGATTTCCAGAAAGAGCATTGCACAGCGGACGCAGAAACAGTGCTGTGACAAAGGTAACAGACAGAGAAATCATCATAAGAACAGAAAATCTGGCATAATTGGTACTTACCAGCTTCTTATAATATACATTCTCCGGATCCTGAAAGCTCTTCCGCCACTCCAGAAGGTTCTCCAGCAACTGACGAAAGATCCCAAAAAACGCCTTGAAAAGATTAGAAATATCCTTTCTGAAAGCGCAAAAGACGCCCAGGACTGCTCCCAGGTGTAAAAAAATAAGCATCATATAGTTAACGCTGTCCTGAATACCGAGAATGCTGCTCATCAGATTCAGATGTCCTGAGCTGCTCACCGGAAGAAAACTGGTGATTCCCTGTATCAGCCCCAGCAAAATTGCCTGCCATACAGCCATTAGATTCATACCCCTCTAAAATACAAGTCCAACGCACCAAAAACTGGTGCGCGATTCCCGGCCAGCTTCCGCTGACCTATACACATAGTAAAGCGGACATTCGCAATCCCCTTCGCTGCTTGTAGTGTTTCACTCTGTGCTGGCTCCCCAACCATGTCACCAGAAGATGATGACGCACAATTATACTTATCCAAGTCTTGATTATAACACAAGCAAAACATTTGTTCAATGTGCATTCGCTATTTTGAAAAAAGGAACAGTACCTGTAGAAAGGTGCTGTCCCTTATAATCAGTTATTCATAAAAATCCCAGATTTCACAACAGTGCCGGGAGTAAAGCGGACATTTGCAATCCCCTCCGCTATCTGCTCATAAATTACTCGTCCAGGTTGGTGTACACATTCTGTACATCGTCAGACTCATCAAGAAGATCCAGAGTCTTCTGAAGGCTCTTCATAGCAGCCTCATCTGTAAGAGCAACGTATGTTTGAGGAATCATAGTAACATCAGCCTCAGCCATAACAATTCCCTCTTTCTCAAGAGCCTCACGAACTGCAGAGAAATCGTCCGGATCAGTGATGATCTCGAAGTAATCATCCTCCTCAGCGAAATCCTCAGCACCTGCATCGAGAGCGATCATCATCAGCTCATCAGCGTCCATCTCGCACTCCTCTTTGTCAACGATGATCTGGCCTTTTTTGTCAAACATGAAAGAAACACAACCAGGAGTTCCAACGTTTCCGTTTCCTTTTGTGAATGCGCTTCTTACATCGGCAGCTGTTCTGTTCTTGTTATCTGTAAGAGTCTCAACAATGATAGCGATACCGTTTGGTCCGTATCCTTCGTATGTGATTCTCTCATAGTTATCTGCATTGGAATCTCCAGCAGCTTTTTTGATACCACGCTCGATTGTATCATTCGGCATGTTGTTTGCTTTCGCTTTGGCGATTACATCACGAAGCTTGCTGTTGTTGTTAGGATCAGGACCACCCTCTTTTACAGCGATAACGATCTCACGACCGATGATGGTGAAGATTTTACCCTTTTTAGCATCATTTTTCTCTTTTTTGTGCTTGATGTTGGCAAACTTTGAATGTCCTGACATATTTCATCCCTCCTAGTATATATAAACAATGATCAATTCAATAGGACTGAAAAACAGGTGTTCCCAATTTCTCAGACTTATAAAACATAACATTATTCGTGCATTACGTCAAGAAATAAAGTGTTTTTTAGATTTTTTTATTTTATCCTGAATTATTCATGGGACAGATTTCCAACTGAAATCCATGCCATAAGTCT
>JAUNCZ010000051.1 GCA_030526405.1 Lachnospiraceae bacterium
TAAAGACTTATGGCATGGATTTCAGTTGGAAATCTGTCCCATGAATAATTCAGGTGTATCTCTTTATTTTTACAAAAAATTTACTTGCAGTATCGCTCGATCACCTCTGTGAGTTTTGGCAATATCTGCTGTTTTCTGGAGAAGATTTCCTTCTGAATGGAATGCTCCTCTCCCTCTTTATCCGGAAATGCCTCTTTTCCCCAGGGAGCTCTCTCTCCACCGAACAGGAATACACTTCCATCCTCCAGGATACTGGTGAGAGCCATTACGGAAAGATCCAGATTCTTCTTTGAAGCAAATCGATCCAGGGCTCTCTGGATCTCAGGGATACCCTGAGGAGGATTTTCTGTACTGGGTACAATGGCCTGGGAAATAGATACCTTCAGACCACTGATCTCAAATATCTTCATGTCTGTCTTGATCATCTCTGATGCAGAAAGGTCTGCGTTCTCTGCTGCCGCTGTAAACAGCTCCTTTGCAAAGTCCTCGATTTCCAGATCCGCCATGGCAGCCAGAATATTGGCTGTAACCTTATCCTTTTTCGTGGTGGTGGGGGAATGGAAATTCAGGGTATCTGACAGAATTGCTCCCAGCAGCAGACCTGCGATATCCTTTGGAACAGGAATCTGATTTTCTCTGAAAATGGTGGCCACCACCGTTGCGGTGGAACCTACGATCTCATTACGGAACTGAACAGGCTGAGTGGAGGCAAAATCATTGATCCTGTGATGGTCAATTACCTCCAGGATCCGCGCCTTCTCAATGGCCCGCACAGACTGGGAAAACTCGTTGTGATCCACCAGAATGATCTGCTTGTTCACCGCATGCATGATGTGATAGCGGGAAGCATAGCCCACCAGCTTGTGCTCCTCGTTCACCACCGGATAGATATGGTATCTGCTGCGCATCATTTTTGCCCCTACATCCTCCGCCAGTTCATGATCGGAGAAGGTGATCAGCTCTGTCTTCATGATCTCCTTAACAGAAGGGGAAAAATAGATATAGCGGGAGGTATTCATGCTTCCATGGCCTGAGATCAGGATCGGACAATGATACTCCCTGGCCAGTTCCACCACCTCCTGGGAAATCCCCTCTGTCCAGACCACGATCATGGCTCCGGCCCGCATACGAATCACCTGCTTCTGGGTCTCCTCGTGGGCACCGCAGATCACGATCCTGCCTTCCACATCGTATCTGCAGAGGTTCTCCGGCTCTGTCATGGTGATGATGCTGACCTTTCCGTTTAATTTCATCTCAGGATCATCATATATGATCCGTCCATTGATGGTCTTGCAGATATTGCTTAAGGAGGTGCGCTTCATAACCTCGATGGAGGAAGCGGTATCCCCGAGACCGATCTCAGAAATATCTGATTTTGTCACCAGTCCGATCAGATGTCCCTCCTCATCGATCACACCGCAATAGGTGTGATTCTGATCCTTCATCTGCTTCAGTGACTCATAGATGGTGGTTTCAGGGGTAATATAGGTCAGAGGATCCATATCAATCTCCGACAGCTTTACTCTTGCATCTGTCAGCAGCACCGGCTCCCTGATACCAAACCGGTCCAGCAGATACTGGGTCTCGGCATTCAGCTTGCCAAGACGACAGGCCACTGCGGGAATACCCATGGATTTCTTGAAAAATGCATAGGCAATGGCGGATGCCACAGAATCTGTATCCGGATGCTGATGTCCTGTTACATAAACAGGTTCTTTTTTTCTCATATCTCTTCCTCCCTCCAACCATGAAAAACACGGTTTGCGAGTTCTTCAATCTATCACGGCAGTCGCCCCAGTCCTCTGCAAGGACGGACTTTGGCTCGTTGCTCTGGTCTAATCTTATTTCGTCTGAGCTGCTGCTGCGATCTGACCTGCTGCCTCACGGATGCTTACCGCCTCCAGATCCACAGTAACATCTGCGTATTTCTCGTACAGTGGTCTTCTCTCCTCAAAAAGATCCTCCAGAGTCTGTCCCTCCTTAATGGAAACCCCTCTGTTTTTCAGGTCTCCCAGTCGCTTTTTCAGTTCCTCACAGGAAACCTTCAGGTACACCACTGTACTGATTTCCTTCAGATGCTCCATGGCCTTTTCGCTGTACACGGCACTGCCTCCGGTGGCGATAATGCTGTTTTCCAGATCAATGGAGCAGTTTACCTCCTCCTCCACTCTGTTGAAGCCATCCAGCCCCTGTTCCTCAATAATCTGCCACAGCAGCTTTTTTTCTCTCTTCTGGATCAGAAGATCTGAATCCACAAATTCCATTCCAAGAATCTTTGCCAGTACAACTCCAACGGTGCTTTTTCCTGCCCCTGGCATTCCGATCAGTGTAATATTCTTATGCATCATGTATCTCAATATCCTTTTCTCATGTGTAAAGCGGACATTCACAATCCGCTTCGCTACTTGCTCAGGTTGACTCTACCAGAAAAAGCCTCTTCGCTTCTCCGGGATCAAGGTCCTCTTTTCGATGGAAAAATCCCTTCCATCCAGGGTCATAATTGCATAGGTCAGTTCATTGGTATAGCGGGGTCTTCCTGCACTGCCCGGATTGAACTGAAACTGCTCTCCCACCCAGGTTGCATCATACTGATGGGTATGTCCATGGATCAGGATATCCACCTCCCGCAGCTCTTTTGAGAGATATCTCTTGTCGTGGATCATGCCGAATTTCAGATCCTCCAGCTGAAAAACCAGAGATCGGGACAGCGAGGAGGCCCAGCCAAAATCATTATTTCCCCGAACCACATACACAGGTCCAGCTGCCCGGAGCTGATCCATAATCTCCTCACTGCAGATATCTCCTGCATGAAGAATGGCGTCACAGCCCCTGATACCCTCCAGAATATCCTGGCGAAGCAGGTTATGGGTATCAGATAGAATGGCAATTCTTTTGCTCATTTTGTCACTCCTTTATTCTTAGACCCTGGCGCTTTACGGAATGCGAACATTCACAATCCCCTTCGCCAGAGGTTAAACTTCGCTCTATTATAGCCCATCAGAGAAACAGGGGCAATACACACCTGTCGCTTTCATATTATGTACCTGCACAGGAACAAAGTGCAGCTGGGCATCTGTGTTTTTTTCCAGGAAATTGACACAATTTCCCGGCAAAGGAACAAGAGGCCCCTCCACCTGCAGTTTCAGATGTCAGGACCTCTTAAGGATCATTCTGTAAATCGGTTATTCGCAATCCACTTCGCTGCCTGCCGGTGAACTGCCGTGCATCCTTAAGGAGCATCTTCTATCGTTCAGAGATCAGATACATACCGTGCCTGTATTACATGCGCAAAGACATAACAGCTGCCGCTGCCAGAGAGAGAAATGCCTCCTGGGGCGAACCGCTTCGTGAGGTGATGGCAATTGGGATATTTGCCCCCATGATCACACCAAAGTGGCTGGATCCGGTATCACGCTCCAGAATCTTCACCATAACATTTCCTGTCATCAGATCCGGAACCACAATGCCGTCAAACTCTCCACAGTAAGGACAGTCGTAGTTTTTCAGCCTTGCAGCCTCCTTGCTGACAATAAGATCATAGGGAATCGGGCCCACCAGATTGCAGCTGGAGATGGGTTCCTCCTCATGCTCCATCACCAGTGTAGCCGCCTCTACGCTGTCTCGCATATGGAAGCTGGGTGTCTCCACCAGAGACAGAATGGCAATATTGGGATTTTCCTTTCCCGCAATCCGCAGCGCCCGCACCATGTTCTGGATAATCTTCTTTTTCTGCTCCAGAGAAGGGGTCGGGCAGATGGTCACATCAGAAATAGCCATGGGTTTCTCCACATTTGGCATTTTCAGAATAACCACATGGGTCAGGATCTTATCAGAAAGCAGAAGATGATTACTCTTATTCAGGATAGGCAGCAAAAAGTCTCGCGTTTCCGTATTACCCCTCATCAGGATCTCTGCATTTCCGGATTTCACCATGTCAATGGCATACTGCACACAGTTGGTGGTGGCGGGAACATCGTACAGGGTGTATTTCTGTCCCTCCAGCCCCAGCCGTTCCAGAAGGGGCTTAATCTTATAGGCCTGACCGATCAGCACCGGGGTTCCAAACCCCACCTCCTGGGCATGAAATGCTCCCAGCAGGATATTTTCATTGTCAGCTCCTGCAATGGCGATCCGGCAGGGCTTCTTCACCTTCATGGCATTGTCCACAACATAATCAAAACATTCATGATACCATTTTTCCATAGCAGAAACCTCCTTATAACAGTCCGCCGATGGACAGGAACAGCGGTGCAAAAACAAGTGCCACGATGGTCATCAGCTTAATGAGGATATTCAGAGACGGACCGGAGGTATCCTTGAAAGGATCTCCTACGGTATCGCCTACAACAGCCGCCCTGTGGGTGTCAGAGCCTTTTCCTCCGTTATTGCCCTCCTCAATGTATTTCTTTGCATTGTCCCAGGCGCCGCCTGCGTTGGACATGAAGATTGCCAGCATTACACCGGTGACAAGGGAACCGGCCAGAAGTCCTCCCAGGGAAGCCGGACCCAGAATAATGCCCACTGCAATAGGGGCCAGCACAGCCATTACACCGGGAAGCATCATCTCTTTTAATGCCGCCTGGGTGGAAATAGCTACACATTTTGTATAATCAGGTTCATTTTTTCCGGAGAGGATTCCCGGAATGGTGCGGAACTGATGACGAACCTCCTCAATCATCTTGTATGCTGCCTTTGACACAGAATCCATGGTCATAGCGGAGAAGAAGAACGGAAGCATACCACCGATGAACAGTCCCACGATTACCTTGTAATCCAGCACATTGATACCCGCCTCCACAAGGCCCACTGCCTGGGCATAGGATACAAAAAGAGCCAGCGCGGTAAGGGCTGCAGATGCAATGGCAAAGCCCTTTCCCATGGCTGCGGTAGTATTTCCCACTGCATCCAGTTTATCTGTGATTTTTCGTACCTCCTGGGGAAGATGGGACATCTCAGCAATACCGCCGGCATTGTCTGCAATTGGGCCGTAGGCATCCACCGCCACCGTAATACCTGTGGTGGACAGCATACCCACTGCTGCCAGAGCGATTCCATAGAGACCTGCAAATTTATAGGCACCGATGATACCCACTGCAATGAGAAGGATGGGAACCACACAGGACTGCATACCCACTGCCAGACCACTGATGATGGTGGTGGCCGGACCTGTCTCAGACTGCTGAGCGATCTTCTTTACAAACCGATAATCACCGGAGGTATAGATTTCTGTAACCACACCGATGATCAGTCCCACTGCCAGTCCGAAAACAATGGCAATGGCCATCTTCAGAGTGCCAAACAGAAGATAGCTGGACACACACACACCGATTACCACAATGATGCTGGATACATAGCTGCCCAGTTTCAGTGCCGTATGGGGATTGGCATTCTCATCCCCCTTCACAAAGAAGGTGCCCAGAATAGAGGCGAGAATACCGATGGCTGAGATCAGAAGAGGAAAGATTGCTCCCACCTCTCCGTAGGCAATAACGCCCAGGGTAATGGCAGAGATAATAGAGCCCACATAGGACTCAAACAGATCCGCTCCCATACCGGCCACATCGCCTACATTGTCGCCTACATTATCTGCAATTACCGCCGGATTTCGAGGATCATCCTCCGGGATTCCGGCTTCCACCTTACCTACAAGATCCGCTCCTACATCCGCCGCCTTTGTATAGATGCCGCCGCCAACCCGGGCAAAAAGTGCGATGGAAGACGCACCCAGCGAGAAGCCGGAAAGGACATCGTAATTGCCGGTGAGGATGTAGATCATGCTGGCTCCAAACAGTCCGAAGCCCACAACACACATTCCCATAACAGCACCGCCGGAAAACGCCACCGACAGCGCCTTGTTCATTCCTCCCTCCTTAGCCGCTGCAGCAGTACGAACGTTGGCTTTTGTTGCCACGGTCATTCCCACATAACCGGCCAGAGTGGAGAACAGTGCTCCCACAACGAAGCAGAGAGCAGTGATCCAGTTGCGAAGACCAAAACCGATGGCAAGAAACAGGACAGCCACAAAGATCACCAGGATCTTATACTCTGCCCACAAAAATGCCTTCGCACCTGTGTGAATAAAGTTCGAGATTTTTACCATTTTTTCGGTTCCGGGATCCTGTCTGTTGACTTTTCTGACCAACAGGTACGCAAATAGCAGCGCACAGACACCCAATACAGGCGCTGAATAGATCAAGTTCTGCATAAATACGTTTCTCCTTTCTTTTTTCCTTTTTTTCTATTGCATGACACCAGCTGCACTCCGCTCCGCAGCACTGTCATAACGCACGTTTCTCACATACAACATACAACTATTCACTCATGCAACAGTCAATCAGCAGAAACCGACCCCGAAAATATTCAGTAAACCTGATTTTATAGTAACATAGAACAAATTGTCTGACAAGTTAACAGTCCCTGTATTTTTATGCAACTTGTCAGCATCAAAAAATTTATACAATCCCATACTGTACATTTATAACAATATATGATATGATGAATTTCCATCGGAGCGTAAGATGATGCTCCGGTTCATATGGAAAAGGAAAAAGGAAAACTCAGGGGAAAAGGGCTGCCGATGATTCGGTGGCCCTTTATCGTTGAGCAACTCTTTCTCTGAAAAAAAGCAAATCAACTCTTGCAAATACTCTGTTACTGCAGTATAGTGAATTCAACGGGGAGCTTGCTGATGTGCAGGCTGAGAGTAGACCACAAGGTCTTGACCCTTTACCTGATTTGGATAATGCCAACGTAGGGATCACATGGATAGCCGAATTCCAGAGCTGTGTTCCGTCGGGGCACAGCTCTTTTTTATCTCAGTCGAGAAGACTGAGATAAAAACGCTCCGCGAGGATGCGCAGCGATTCTGATAGGAAGATGTCAGCTAAAGCTGACCAGAATCCCGCGCAAGTCTCCGCCAGCGTCGACTTTAACTCACACTCCATCAGGTCACGGTAAATCGGGAGCACCACTTTTTATCGTGAGAAAAGTCAATACACAGAATAACTTCTCTGTTGTTTTGATCAGCATGTTCCATAGAATGAATGCTCAGATCCGGAGGGCAGATTCCACTGTCTTCTGTATCTCCTCTGAATTAATTCTCCGGAAGATGCAGGCGCTGCAAAAACGAAAGACCACCTCAGATTTCCTGACTCCTGCGGCATCTCTGCCGGTGAGAGATCGGAATCTGCTCCCGGACTTTCCACTCTTACAGAAAGGAGGACTGCAGCATGATCAAGATCAACGGAGAATTTTTTGATTACAGCCAGATTCCGCTGCTTCAGTTTCTTGAGGAAAACGGATACAACCGCGTCACAATCGCTGTGGAGCGAAACGAAGAGATTGTTCCAAAAAGCACATACGATACCTGTATCCTGCAGGACGGTGATATAGTTGAGATCGTCAGCTTTGTGGGGGGCGGCTGATGGCGCCCTGCCTGACAGAATCAGATGATCCCCTGGACTGAGGAGCCCTTTTCTGTCAGATGCAAAGTGATTGACTACCATGAATTACAGAGACTTCCACAGAGGGATGGAGGCCGACAGCCTTCTTTTCCTCTGTGTTGCTCTGACCCATTTTTAACGGAGGTGCTCACCATGAAAAAAGATACATTTACCCTTGGGGGAAAGGAATTTTCCTCCCGTTTTATTTTAGGTTCCGGAAAATACTCCCTGGAGCTCATCAAGGCAGCTGTGGAAAATGCAGGTGCTGAGATCATCACCCTGGCGGTTCGCCGTACTAACACCAAAGACACTGAAAATATCCTGGATTACATTCCTGACAACGTTACTCTTCTTCCCAACACTTCCGGTGCCCGGGATGCAAAGGAGGCGGTTCGCATTGCCCGCATGTCCCGTGAGCTTGGCTGCGGTGATTTTGTGAAGGTTGAGATCATGCAGGACAGCAAATATCTGCTGCCGGAGAATTATGAGACCATCAAGGCCACTCAGATCCTTGCAGATGAGGGCTTTATTGTTCTGCCTTACATGTATCCGGATCTGAATGTGGCCCGTGAGCTGCAGAGAGCCGGTGCTGCGGCTGTTATGCCTCTGGCCTCTCCCATCGGCTCCAACAAGGGACTTGCCACAAAGGATTTTATCCAGATCCTCATCGATGAGATCGACCTGCCTATCATTGTAGATGCAGGCATCGGCCGTCCTTCCCAGGCCTGTGAAGCAATGGAGATGGGCGCAGCTGCCATCATGTCCAATACTGCCATTGCCACAGCAAGAGATATCCCTGCCATGGCGGGAGCATTTAAGCAGGCCATTGAAGCAGGTCGTGCTGCCTATCTGTCCGGTCTTGGCCGTGTGCTGGAGCGTGGTGCCTCTGCCTCTGACCCGTTAACAGGCTTTCTGAGGGATTGAGAGGTGATGAACCATGGCTGAAAACCAGTTTTTTGTTGACTCTGCCCGCTTAAGCCAGGCAGCTCTTGAGAGAAAACATCGTATCGAGCAGGATCCCTCCTGCCGCTGCAATCACATGGAATACATGGAGGGCATGGAGCAGATCAGCTCTGATGTAATGGAGAAGGTTCTGTCCGAGATGAAGGCCTACGATTACAACAGCTACACTGCCCAGGATGTAAAACGTGCTCTGGACTCTGACCGATGCACCATCGAGGATTTCAAAGCCCTTCTCTCCCCTGCCGCTGCCCCCTATCTGGAGGAAATGGCGGCAAAAGCGAAGATCGAGACCAGCAAGCATTTTGGCAACACGGTGTATATCTTCACCCCTCTGTACATCGCCAATTATTGTGAGAATTACTGTATCTACTGCGGCTTTAACTGCTACAACGATATCACCCGCAAAAAGCTGAATATGGAGGAGATTCGCCATGAGATGCAGATCATTGCAGACTCCGGTATTGAGGAGATCCTGATGCTTACCGGAGAAAGCCGGGCAAAAAGTGATGTGAAGTACATTGGCGAGGCCTGCAAACTGGCTTCCGAATATTTCAGAAACGTCGGGCTTGAGATTTACCCTGTAAACAGTGATGAATACCGCTATCTCCATGAATGTGGTGCCGATTATATCACTGTTTTCCAGGAAACCTACGATTCAGACAAGTACGAGACCCTGCATCTGATGGGTCACAAGCGTATTTTCCCTTACCGTTTCGAAGCCCAGGAGCGAGCTCTCATGGGTGGTATGCGAGGTGTTGGCTTTTCCGCCCTTCTGGGTCTGTCTGACTTCAGAAAGGATGCCCTTGCCACAGCCCTCCATGTGTACTATCTCCAGAGAAAATATCCCCATGCGGAGTTTTCCCTGTCCTGCCCCCGCCTTCGACCCATTGTGAACAATGACAAGATCACCCCACTGGATGTGCACGAAAAGGAGCTGTGCCAGATTCTCTGCGCCTACAGAATCTTCCTTCCCTTTGCTGGAATCACCGTATCCTCCAGAGAGCAGAAGCATTTCAGAGATGGTATCGTGAAGATTGCTGCCACAAAAGTGTCCGCAGGAGTGTCCACCGGTATCGGAGACCACGAGGATAAATACCAGGGCAAGGATGCGAAGGATGCCGGGGATGAACAGTTTGAGATTTCTGATGACAGAAGCTTTGATGAGATGTATCAGGATATTTCTGCCGAGGGACTGCAGCCGGTGCTGAACGATTATGTCTATGTATAACCAGGGCGATTCTTTACAGGGAAGCAGGATCTGCATCACAAACCGGGTATTGCTTACAGGGAAACATGCCTTCGACCAGGATGTGCTTCACCAGATCCTGGATCGGATTGCCCTCATCGGCGAGAGGGGACTGGCAGATGCCCTGATCCTTCGGGAAAAAGATCTTTCCTCTGAGGACTATCTGACTCTGGCGGAGTCCGCCCAGAAGGTATGTCAGAAGGTGCATCTGCCACTGATCCTGCATCATTTTCCAGAGGCAGAGGAGGTTTTTCCAGACCCTCTGCCCCTGCATCTGTCCATGCCGGACTTTCTGTCCCTCTGTGAAGGGCCCCCCCTCCTGCATCGACTGGGAAAGCTCCCTGTAATCGGAGTCTCCACCCACACAGTATCTGAGGCCCTGGAAGCAGAACGGCTGGGGGCTGCCTATATCACCGCCAGCCATATCTTTCCAACAGACTGCAAAAAGGATCTGGCCCCCCGGGGACTGGACTATCTCAGAGAAGTATGCCACAGTGTTCAGATTCCGGTTTTTGCACTGGGTGGCATTCATCCCCACAATGTGCAACTCTGTCTGGAAAACGGTGCCGCCGGTGTCTGTATGATGTCGGAGTATTTCAGTGTCTGTGAACCCAAAGCAGTATGAAACAGGAGTTTTTTAACAATATGAACAATACTAACAACTATGAACGCTATCAGCGCCAGATCCTGTTCTCCGGTTTTGGTGTGGAAGGACAGGACAAGCTGAAACAGGCAAAGGTCCTGGTGGTGGGAGCCGGAGGACTGGGCAGCCCTGTGCTGCAGTATCTGGCCGGTGCCGGAATCGGCACCCTTGGAATTGTGGATGCAGATGTGGTTGACCTGTCCAATCTCCACAGACAGGTACTCCACCCGGAGGAGCGTGCAGGGATGAACAAGGCAGAATCCGCTGCCATCACTCTGCAGAAGCTGAACAGTGAGATTTCTATTCAGGCCTACCCCTTTATGCTTACAGAGGAGAATGCAGAAGCCATTCTTGCAGCCTATGATTTTACGGTGATCTGCGTGGATAATTTCCAGGCACGATTTCTCATCAATGATCTCTGTGTAAAGCTGAAAAAGCCCTTCTGCAACGGAGGGATACTGGAAATGCATGGTCAGGTCATGACCTATGTACCGGGAAAGGGCCCCTGCTACCGCTGCATCTTCGAGGATGTTCCCGCTGCCGGAACTGTCCCCACCTCCGCTGACGTGGGGGTAGTGGGTCCTGCCGTCGGGGTAATCGGCAGTATTCAGGCCCTTGAGGTACTGAAATATTTCACAGGGGCAGGGGACCTGCTGACGGGGAAAATGCTGGTATTTGACGGCTTATCCATGACAAGCCGCATCATAAAGATGCCACATCCGTCTCCGGACTGCAAAGTGTGCCACTGATCCTGTCACATCCTGTCACACCTGAAAGGGGCTGTCGCAACAAACCGTTACGTCAGCCCCTTTTATCTCATGGGAAGATGTCAGCTAAAGCTGACCAGAATCCCGTGCCAAGTCTCCGCAAGTGTCGCCTTGCCTCCCCTGCATCGATACGTCGTAAAGCAGGAAAACCAAGGTGCAGTTATTCAGAAGGTTTTCTCCTCCATGATCTTCACGCTGAAACAGTAGGACAGGATTCCCGTTGCCACCGCCACCGCCAGAAACACTGCACTGATGGTCAGATCACTGGCCTGGGTCAGGAATGCCGGCAGCTTTGGTCCCTGTGGAAAGATCTTCCTTCCCAGGAAGAAAATCACTGCCACACAGCCTCCGATCACCATGATCACCACTCTGCTGCCCTCTGCCCCATATTTCAGCTGAAGGGGCAGCATCAGCGCCAGCATCAGGAAGAATACAGGCAGCATTATCACCGCGGACAGAAGATCGTCTCCAGTAACAGGAATCCCCTGAACCAGACTGCACAGTAGATACACAAGAACGCCGAAGAGCCAGCCTACAGCTCCTGCCACAATGGAAAACAGATACTTGGACTGCACATACAGCTTTCTTGTTATCGGCAATGTCGGCAGGAAGGGATAACCGTTATCAAATTCATCGTAAGAGATGGTGCTCATGGATATGATCACACTGAGCATGGAGATGTAACCCACCACAAAGCTGCCCTCCATGGAAAATCCCATAAAAACACCGATTGCCATAATCAGCAACAGAGAACTTTTCCTCTGGGCCAGTAATGCCAGATCTTTATAAATCAGTCCACTCATTTTCTCTCCCCTCCTGTCATCATAAGAATCAGGTCATCAATACCACAGTTTTCAATAACCAGCTCCGGATAATTCTCCTTGTAAAACTGTTTCTGGTCTGTGAGAGCCACCATTCCAAAGCCCTCCTTTTTTGTTCTCAGGATATACTGCTGATCCAGCTTCTCCAGATCTCTCTCAGAAAGCTTCAGCACTGCGTAATCAGACAGGATCACATCTGTCTCCTCATGGATCAGGATCCTTCCATCATGAATCAGGTAAATATCATCACAGAGACCCTCAAGATCTGTGGCAATATGGGAGGTAATGAGAATGGATCTGGTCTCGTCCTCGGCAAGATAATCTCTTAAAATATCCAGAATCTCATTTCTTGCCTCCACATCCAGACCAGAGGTTGGCTCATCCATGATCAGAAGTTTTGCCCGATGGCTGAGGGCAACCAGTACCCTGAGTTTTGCCTTCATACCAGTGGAAAACTGGCGAAGCTGTTTCTGGAGTGGAAGTCTCTGATCACTGCATCTTTTCAGAAATGCCTCTCTGTCAAAGTCTCTGTACATCTTTTCCAGAATCTTTGCCACATCCTTTACAGTGAGATAATTGCTGAATCCTGAATCAGAAAGGGCCACACCCATATGCTGACGATCCTCAGGAGTCAGTTTTCCTGCCTCTTTTCCCAGCACCTGAATACTTCCTCCATCCGGCAACACCAGTCCCAGAATGGATTTGATGGTGGTGCTTTTTCCTGCTCCGTTCTTTCCGATGAGGCCTGTGATACAGCCCTCCGGAATATCCAATGAAATATTCAGAGAAAAATCTCCGTAGTTTTTAATCAGATTCTCTGCCTTGATCATCTTCCTCACTCCTCCAGTAAGAATTCAAACATTTCCCGGATCTCGTCCTTTGTCATTCCCACAGCCCGGGCTTTATCCAGTACCTTTGTAAAATCATCCTCCACCGCCTTCCGCCTGGCTTCCATGGCCAGAGCCTGATTGGTGGAGGCCACGTAAGTTCCCTTTCCGTGAACCGTGATCACAAACCCTTCCTCCTCCAGTCTGTCATAGGCCTTTTTCACGGTGAGGGCACTGATCTTCAGTGTGCCTGCCATGGCTCTCACAGAGGGGAGAGCATCCTGCTCCTTCAGTTCTCCGGAAATGATGTTGTTTTTGATCTGCTCCACCACCTGTTCATAGATCGGGACCAGAGATGTATTGTTTAAGATTATATGCATATTATATCCTCCATCTATATAAACAGTGTATAACAGTCTTTGACTGTTGTCAACTGTTTTATACTGTTTATTCAAAAAACAAAGCAATTTCGTTTGCCACATACTGTCACAGATAAAATCCACACTATGAAAAAGTCGCTTTGCGAATTTCTCAAGTTGTCGCGGCAGTCGCCAAGGTTCTCCTGCAAGCACGGACTTTGGCTCGTTGCTCGCGCATAGAACAAAGTGCGTTTTTAACGAACTCTCGCAGCCAAATTTTTAATAAAACGCAACTTTGTTCTGCGCGCGCAACGTAGTGTAGCTGCGCATCTGTGTTTTTTGTTTCATAGGAAATTGATGCAATTTCCTATGAAACAAAAAAAGCCGGATTTCTCCGGCTTTTGTTACACTTATCCGCATATTCCATCTGTACTATTAACAGATTCCTACAGTATACACTCACAAATAATTATCCATATATTTTTTCAGAAGGTCTTCACAATAGTTCTTCAGTTCAACTTGCATCTCATCATACAATTCGATGAATTCTTTACCTTCCTTGGTCAGTTTTGAACCGCCTCCTGTTTTTCCCCCTTTTTCGCGCAAGATCAACGGAAAAGCTACGCCTTTCTCTGCTTTGCGGAGCATCTTCCAGGCTTTGGAATAAGCCATCTCCATCTCTTTTGCAGCAGCCGCAATAGAACCATGCTCATCAATAAGATGAAGAAGTCTTGACATTCCCGGACCGAAAAAATCTTCACGATTCTGCAGAATAAGTTTGGTCTTTACTCGAAACAGCGGTTCATCTGACATTCTTTCATTTTCAATGTCTTTATTCATGTTTCATCTCCTCCGGTTGAAGCGGGTGTCCCGGAAGACCGGGACACCCCTTTCTACCTTAACCGCTGTAAATCAGCATTTATGCTTTCTCAATTTTAATTGCACAGACTTTATACTCAGGAATTCGAGCATATTTATCAAGTGCAGCATTGGTCAGCCAGTTTGCATTACCATCCGGGAAGTGGAATGGCATCCAGGTCTCACCAGGTGATACCTTTGTTCCTACCCTTGCAGTGGACTCGATGGAGCCTCGGCGGGAGGATACGCGAACCCTGTCACCGTTGGCAACGCCCAGTTTCTCAGCATCCACAATGTTCATCTCGATGAAGGATTTTCCTTCAATCTCCATCAGCTCAGGTGTTTTTCCTGTCATTGCACGGGTGGTGTAATGATACAGGATACGTCCTGTCATCAGGATGATCGGATATTCCTCATCCGGCAGCTCTGCGGAAGGAACATACTCAGCCGGATAGAACCAGCCTTTTCCTCTCACAAATTTGCCCACATGCATGATCGGAGTACCAGGATGCTCCTTGGAGGTACATGGCCACTGAAGACCTCTTCCTCCCACTTCCTCGCTGTCCAGTCTCTCATGGGAGATACCTGCAAAGCTTGGAGTCAGAGATGCGATCTCATCCATGATCTGTGCACTTGTAAGCTGTGGCTGAGGATATCCCATACGGTTCATCAGATCGATGATGATATCTGTATCAAGACGGATATCAAACTCAGGATCCAGAGCATTCAGGTCAACAGCCTTGCGGACACGCTGTACGCGGCGCTCTGTATTACTGAAAGTACCCTCTTTCTCAGCATAGGACATACCAGGAAGGATAACATCCGCATACTGTGCAGTCTCAGTCATAAACAGCTCCTGAAGAACGAAGAAGTCCACATTCTTCAGTGCTTTGATTACATGACTTGTATCAGGATCTGTTACGACAGGATCCTCACCGTAGATATACAGACCCTTCAGTTCTCCGGAGATCATCTTCGGGAAGCAGTCTGTTGCATGGGTACCAGGTTTTCTGCTCAGCTCTACGCCCCATGCCTTCTCAAATTTCTGGAACATCGGCTCATTAGGAACAAGCTCGCCGTTCTCGCCAGGAACCATGATCTTCTGGTATCCAGGGAAGTCTGTTGGAGAAGCACCCATATCACAGGCACCCTGTACGTTGTTCTGTCCACGGAGTGGGTTTACACCACAGCCTTCACGTCCCAGCTTGCCCACCAGCATAGCCATATTGGACATGGACATAACACCCTCTGTTCCTGTGGAATGCTCTGTTACACCCAGACAGTAGATGATTGGAGCACGGTCAGCCTTCGCATACATAATAGCTGCCCTGCGCAGATCATCCGGATCAATGTGACAGATCTCAGCAACCTTCTCAGGAGTATACTCTTTTACGATCTCTTTGATCTTCTCATAGCCCTCTGTACGCTCTGCGATAAATGCCTCATCCTGAAGTCCCTCTTCAATGATGATGTGCATAATACCGTTGGCAAAGGCTACGTTTGTACCTGGTTTCAGTTTCAGATGGATATCTGCTTTCTTGGAAAGATCGATATCTCGAGGATCCACAACCACCAGCTTGCAGCCTCTCTTAACAGCCTGACGGATCTGCATACCAACAACAGGATGCGCCTCCTCAGGGTTAGAGCCAACCAGCATGATCATATCAGCATTTCTGGTGATATCTGCGATCGGGTTAGTCATGGCACCGGAGCCCAGAGTCATAGCCAGACCTGCAACGGAGGCTGAATGACATACACGGGCACAGTTATCAGTTGAGTTGGTTCCGAAGCAGGTACGAACCATCTTCTGAACCATGTAGATATCCTCATTAGGAGAACGTGAGCAGGCAAAGCCGGCCAGGGCATCAGAGCCATACTGTTTTTTGATCTCCATGAATTTGGATGCCACAAGATCAAGAGCCTCATCCCAGGATGCTCTCTCAAACTCTCCTGTCTCTTTATTCTTGATCAGAGGATATTTGATACGGGATGGATGATGAACGAAATCAAAGCTTCCGCTGCGTCCCTTAACGCAGAGGAGCCCTCTGTTGGAAGGACCATTAGCAGCCTCTGTATCCACAATCTTTCCATCCTTAACAACCAGATAATACTGACAGCCTGTTGCACAGTGCGGACAGGTGGTCAGAACCTTTTTCTCCACCTGGAATGCACGGTATTTCTTTCTTCTCTTCATGGAAAGAGCACCGGTAGGACAGGCCTGTACACAGTTTCCGCAGGACTCACAGGTGCTCTCACCCCATGGTGTATCAAAAGGAGCACCGATCACAGACTGGAATCCACGGTTCATGGTATCAATGGCACCACGTCCAACGATCTCATGACAGGTGTTTACACATCTGTGGCAGAGAATACACTTGGATGGGTCATAGGTAAAGAATTTGTTTGTATCATCGATAGGCGCACTGTTCTTCTCGCCAGGATAGCTTGTGGTCTCCACACCATACTCAACACAGAGATCCTGCAGCTTACAGTCTCCGTTTGCCTCACAGGAGAAGCACTCGCATCTATGGTCAGAAAGCAGCAGATCCAGTGTTTTTCTTCTGGATTCGATTACGCCCTCACTTCTTGTCTTGATCACATCTCCCTCACCGCAGATTGCTGTACATGCGGTGTCGATGCTTGTTCTGCCTCTGCTGTTGGTAATCTCAACTACGCAGATACGGCAGGAGCCATCAGGAAGAACATCCTCCAGATAGCAAAGAGTAGGGATATTGATTCCTGCTGCCCTTGCAGCCTGCAGGACGGTGGTTCCCTTCTCAACTTCAACGGATCTTCCATCTATTGTTAAATGAATCATTCCAGCACCTCCTACTGAACTGAAATTGCACCAAACGGGCAATTATCCATACAGGTACCGCATTTGATACATTTCGCGTTATCAATTGTATGCGGACCCTTCTTCTCGCCTGTAATAGCTTCAACAGGACAGTTCTTCGCACACTTGGTACATCCCTTACAAGCCTCCGGATCAATCACAAAGGTCTTCATGGACTGACAAACATGTGCCTTACACTTATGCTCATTGATATGCTCCAGATATTCTTCTCTGAAGTTTTTCAATGTACTGAGGACTGGGAGAGGTGCACTCTTGCCAAGACCACAAAGAGAACGGCTCTTAACAAAGTTTCCGATCTCCTCCAGTTTATCCAGATCAGAAAGCTCTCCGTTTCCTGCAGTGATCTTCTCAAGGATCTCCAGCATACGTTTTGTACCGATTCGACATGGACCACATTTTCCACAGGACTCTCTCTGAGTAAAGCCCATGAAGAATTTAGCCACATCCACCATACAGGTGTTGTCATCCATAACAACCAGTCCGCCGGAACCAACGATAGCACCGTATTTTTTAACATTATCAAAATCAAGTGGAACATCCAGATGCTCTTCTGTCAGACAGCCGCCGGAAGGTCCGCCGATCTGAACTGCCTTGAATGTGCCGCCTGCCTTCAGTCCGCCACCGATATCAAAGATGATCTCACGAAGAGTAGTTCCCATTGGAACCTCGATAAGTCCTGTATTCTGGATAGCACCTGTAAGAGAGAAGGTTTTTGTTCCCGGGCTTCCCTCTGTTCCGATGGAGCGATACCAGTCAGCACCCTTCAGAACGATATTCGGTACGTTGGCATAGGTCTCTACGTTATTGAGAACAGTTGGCTTCGCAAACAGACCTTTCTCAACAGTACGAGGTGGTTTTACACGAGGCATTCCACGTTTTCCCTCAATGGATGCAGTCAGGGCAGAACCCTCACCGCAGACAAATGCTCCCGCACCTCTGTTGATATGCATCTTAAAGCAGAAATCAGTTCCAAGAATATTGTCACCTAAAAGGCCTGCTGCCTCCAGCTCTGCAATGGCATGGCGAAGTCTCTTAACGGAGTTTGGATACTCCGCACGCACATAGATGTAACCATTGGCTGCAGATACAGCATAGGCTGCGATCATCATACCCTCGATGAGACGATATGGATCACCTTCCATAACAGAACCATCCATGAAAGCTCCCGGATCACCCTCGTCACCGTTGCAGACAACATAGCGGTCCTTTTCCTTCTGTGCTGCCACCTGTTTCCATTTTGTACCGGCAGGGAAACCGCCGCCGCCACGTCCACGAAGGCCGGACTGGTCGATCTCAGCCACCACATCGTCTGTACTCATGGTGAACAGTGCCTTTTCAAATGCCTCAAAACCGCCGGCTGCAATATACTCCTCAAGAGATTCTGCATCCACTTTACCGCAGTTCTGCAGAGCGATTCTTGTCTGTTTTGCGATAAATGGAATCTCATCCGGTGCTTTGTAAGCGATGTCATTCTGTCTGTAAAGAAGTCTGTCCACAATTCCGTCACCCAGAACAGACTCTTTGAAAATTTCCTCGCAGTCCTCAAGCTGAACCTTTGTATACTGAACTACATTGTCACCCTTCTGGATACGAACAAGGGGACCCAGCTCACAGACGCCCTGACAGCCGGTTTTCTTTACACCGGCCTTTTTCTCACCGTCATGGGGAGCAAACTCAAGGGCGATGCCCTCCTGATCCTTGCAGATCTCAACGAATTTTGCATAGATCTTCTCTGATCCGGTGGCGATACAGCCTGTACCGGAACAAACAAGGATACGACAGTCATAGGAATTCAGCTTATCCTGTGCTTCAGCTCTTACTGCCTGAAGTGCGTCTTTTCCAGTAATCATTCGCCTGCTTCTCCTTTCAGTTTTTCGATGAGCTCATCTGCTTTTTTCGGAGTCATATTTGGATGAACATCCTCATTGACCATCATGGTAGGAGCAAGTCCACAGGCTCCCAGACAGGATACTGTCTCGATGGTAAAAAGCATATCCTCTGTAGTATTTTTTCCCTCTGTCAGACCAAGGATCTTCATGATCTCCTCTTTGACAGGAATGGATTTACGTACATGGCATGCAGTTCCGTCACAGACCTTGATAACAAATTTACCCTTCGGTTCGAAAGAGAAATTCTCATAAAATGTAGCTACTGAGAATGCTCTTGCCCTTGTCACACCAATCTGCTCTGCCACATAGGTCAGGAGTTCGCCAGGAATATATCTGTATACCTCCTGAATGTCCTGCATGATCGGGATCAGAAATCGTTCATTCTTTCCGTATCTCGCAACAATTTCGTCCGCCTGATCATAAAATGTGCGATCCAACATAGATGTTTCCTCCTTATTGTTGTTTTTCGCTAAAAACTCGCAGTTACTTTGATTGTATTGTAACAGATATTGACAAAACATTAAACAAAAAATGTTTATTATGGCTATACATTTTAGAGAATATCGATAAAATCAATAATAATTATGTCACTAATTTAGACAATATGTAATGACCTCCACTTTGTAAAAACGTGGATTTACCTGTATAATAAAGTTGTCAAGACAATATAAACAGGGATTACCGCATACAAAGGGAGGTCATCAAATGAATTATAACACAGTTTACGTAGGAATGGATGT
>JAUNCZ010000052.1 GCA_030526405.1 Lachnospiraceae bacterium
GACTTATGGCATGGATTTCAGTTGGAAATCTGTCCCATGAATAATTCAGGCTAATATCCCTATAATTCCAAGAACCACAATTCCAATAATAAATACAATCGGAAGAGAATTCTTTTTCGTATTATCAAGCATATTTTCTTCATCAGACTCTACATCAACGGATGAATCCGCTTGAATTCCAACATCATCGGATATGGAATGAAGCTGTGAAACTTCTGTCAGTTGAATAGTTCCGTCGTCAAAGATCTCTGCACCCTGATCAATTAGATTATTGATTTCAGAAATGGAAAGTCCTGTAGTCATGTGTGCACGAAGAATGTTGTTAGTACCAACATATATCTTCTTTACGGTAAACTGTCCTGTATATTCGTTCGATACTGTAATTGTGTAGATACCTTCATCTGTGTATTCCGCACCATCGCGGGCTGGACCATTGAAACGAGTATCTTCTACAAGCCCATCTGCACTTTCTGTCAAAGTTTCTCTCTTCACATTCACTTTCAGGTAGCGGGATTTTGCAAGATCCAAACGAAAACCATTCTCAGTCATTGAACTATTAGTCAATTCAGCTCCTGTAGAAACATCAAAGGGATATACCATGCAATTACCATTACGGATGGAAAACTCAAAGAAAATCCTGTAATGTCGTGTCTTATCAAGAAATTGTTTGTTCGTTACTTCATAATCTAATGCAACCTCATAATCTCCCTCTTCAAAAAGCTGAACCTTGGTATCTGCATCAACAGATGTATTCGCCTCCAAAAAATTAGTGTATATCATCGGTTCGAGTTGATTATTTTTATGGTCTGTGTATCCGATGATTAAAGTTCCACGGCCAAAATCCATCGTAGGAGTTTCAAAATACTGATCACTTCCAGAATTATCCGCAGTGATGGAAAGCTTATTGTTGCCATTTAGCTTATCAATATCCTGATCCAAATGAAACCAGAGAGCAACTTTATCACCAACGTTTTTCAGAAAAACAACAGGCTGGTCATCTTTAACAACCTTTTCTGTATATCCACTGACAAAAAATTTACCTAAATCCCACCCATAATGCGGATCATTCTTATCAATAGTTGCTTCACCTGCATACCCATCAAAATCAGCTGACCTCACCTTATCTCCAAGATTGTATGTTTCATTTGCCGTTTCAGATTTATTATCATTCCCACTAGCGAAAGCATAGCATTCATACACTTCCACACATTTCTTATAATCGTACTTCTCCTTGTTATAGAACAGAATTTTACTTTCATCTGTTTTTATACGGAGTTCATACGCAATGATCATGCGATAATAACAACCATTAATTAACTGAACATTCGTTGTCTCATAGATCGCATCGGTTTGAATTGGAGTATCACTGAATGCATTAGAGATACTAACCACATCAACCCAATTCTTTCTATCTTTTGAAGTTTGCAGAACGATTGCGCCATTTAATATATTTTTATCCAGCTTCATGGTATCCAGCTTATTACTTTTATCCTCAACAAGATGCCATGAATTCAAATCCCCTCTCTGAAGCATGGAATCACCATAGTTATAATAAAACTTCAGATTGCCTTCGGATACTTCATAAACAGGAATATCATCTTTGGTCTCTACCCCTGCAATTTCTCCACTTATTGCGAAAGATCCGTACGTATTGGAATCCTCCGCTTCAGAAAAGTCTTTTTCATCAGAAAATTCATAGTTACTATCCTTCTCAAACTCGTATACTCGACTCAAACATTCTGTTTGAACTTCTGCGGCAAAAGCAGTATTGAAAGGCCAGATGCAACAACTGAAAATAGCTGCAAATGAAATTGCAGAAAAGGTTTTCAAATTCTTACGAATCAGATCTTTTTGAATCATGTACTATCCCCCCTACTTAGATTGAAATATCACCGTAAAAAAATTTTTTGTAATACTCCTTCTAGTTATCTTCATTTACTTACAAAAATACATTTCTTCTCATATTTCAGAACCTGAAGAAAATGTGATATTTCTTATTATTTTAACTCTAAAACCATTTGAAAGATAGAGTATTCAGATACATCTTCCTGATATTGACAGTTTTTCTCACAATATCCATTTCCTTTGCATAATGATTCTGTTTCCTGTTTCCTTCCTCCTGCAAAGAATGCGGGCAATTCCGCATAGATCAAAGGGAGCCATCGCAACAATCGCTGCGACGGCTCCCAAAAATAAGTTGTTCTTTTACACATTCTTCATCTATTACACAACAAACAAAGTCTCCATACACCCATTCTCCACCGCATTTTCAATTCTTATCGCCAGGTCCGGCACAGCCAGACACAGATACTCAAATACCTTTTCATCATCGATTCCCATCTGACGAAGCATTTCTCCAATGAGGCGTTTCAACAGTGCTTCTGTCTCCTGTTTCGTTCTGGCTGCAAAGAATGTGGTCAATTCCCCATAGTCCTCCCTGGTAAAACCGGCGTCGGCAAGGGGTTTGTCTATGGCAAGATGTCCCAGGGTATTGGCAAGGACAATACCGGCAATGTTTTCGATCATTTCCTCATAGTCCAGGGATGCCTGTTTCAGCACCGCAATCACATACTCCCTGGGGAGGCGGTTTAAAAAGCACTGCTCATACCGGACTGACAGGATAAGGGTATGCACCGCATCCACACCGGACTGGTTCTGAATGTTCTGCAATATGGGATAATCCAGCGTCAGCAGGGTGTTCTGGGGAAAGAATTTCGCATCGTACCATTTCAGGAATTCCGGAATCCCCTTCTGCACTGTATCGAAAAGGCATTTGTTTCCATACCAGTCAAAATGCTGCTGGATCCCATTGTAGGTATCCATTACCTGCCTGGTTTTCTCAAGCACCAGTTGGTGACCTGCTTCATACCGGGCCTGCACTGGGGTGTCTCTGCTGCACAGCTGGTGCTCTGCTGCCCTCTGGTACTCCTCCAGACAGTAGAGGACTCCCTGCATCAGCTTCTGAGCGGTTTCATAGGTAACTGAGGTACTGTCACAGCCTGCGTATTTTCTGGCAAGCTCCGCCACAATGGGCACCAGTTCTTCCATTGCATACTCCATTCTTCTACCTCCTCATATAATCAGGTCTTTTTTGTTGAAAATACGGGCTATTTCTCCATTAAAGGGCTTTCAGCGCTTCCAGATACAGATCCCGGTCCCATCGTTTTACGATATCCACCCTGGCAAATTCCCCTTTTCCCGTAGTGACGATATGATTGGTATACCCGGCACGAATGGCCTCCGCAAATAATTCCAGACAGGTACTCTCCAGATAATCCAGATCCCCAAAACAGGGCTCCTCAAACTGCTCCCGCATAAAATTCAGAAGCTCTTCATCGGAAATCTCATCCAGCATTCTGTTCTTATACTCAAAGAAGATTTCCTGCAGCCGGATCAGGGTATCCACATAGGTATCCTGTGTGATGTAGGATGAATCGCAGAATGCATAAATGATCTGAGGCAGGATTCCGGATCCAAATTCCACTCGCCCCTTCTCCTTCAGGATATGGTTTTTTTCCGCAATCAAAAGCTCTGTGTCCTGTTCAGACAGCTGCAATCCATACTTTTCTGTAAACTGATTTGTCTCCTCAAGCTGCCGGAGCATGTTCTGCTGATTCAACAGAAGCATCCAGTTCTGTTCACTCATAAGAAAAGTCCCCTCCTTCTCTGATTCCTGTTATTTCTACCCTTTCATCCCGGTTGAAAAATCCTCCGGGATGCTTCCTCATTGTCCTGAGGTTTTGGTAGTATAACAGAAAACCAGAAAAAGTAGGAGACTTGAAAAAATGACGTTTTTGTGGTAATATAGTAGTAGAAAGAAGAGAAAAAACTCTTCTTTTTTTCTTTTTTATGACGAGTTTTATTGGTATTCTTTACTCTTCTTTCAGTCAGTAATCCCGGCGAAATACTCTTTTATTTTCTTCATCCGTCCCATCTGACTTACCTTGTTGGGGCATTTTCGATTGCAATGTTTGCAGCGGATGCAGTCATCTGCCTTTCTGTACAGTTCTCTGTAGGCTGAAACCGCATCCTTGTCCCCCTGGACTGCCAGATCATAATATCTGTTGATCCGTGGAATATCCAGTCCTGCAGGACAGGGATAACAGGCTCCGCAATAGTTGCAACAATTCTCACTATTCTTATTCTTCATCAGTAAACGATCCATGTAAATGCGGAAAGGCAGATCAGTCCCAGGATATTTGCTGCTGTAAATACCAGCAGATACCGTCCTGTATCAGCCCCCTCGCTCTCCGCATAGGCTTTGTAGGAGATCAGACTGGCCATGGATGCGATGAGGGTACCAAGACCACCGATATTGGTTCCGATGAGAAGTCCCCTGAAATCTCCGGTAAAGCCGGAAAGCAACAGGGCCGCGGGGACATTACTGAGGAACTGGGAAAACAGGGCTGAGATAAAGACAGCTCTGCCGGTAATCAGCATTTTCACCAGATTACTGATGGCTGGGATTCTTCCCATATTTCCCACAAAGATAAAGAAGCCCACGAAGGTGAGCAGCAGTGCATAGTCCACCTGACCAAATAAGGAACTTTTCTTTGCTGCCATGAGAGTCAGGATCGTAAGCACCAGCACAGGGAGAAAATGAACCACCCGGAAGACAACCAGCAGGTTCAGCACAAATAACAGGGTGTAAACCAGCAGATCCTTCTTGTTGTGGGAAAGTTCTGCGCTCTCCTCCGGCAATTTCAGGCTGATCTCTGTATTTCGGATGAAATAGGTTGCCAGCAGATGCAGCAGCAGAGAAAATCCTGTAATTGGTGCCATTGTTGCAAAAAATGATGCAACTGACATGCCGGAAGCGGTAAACAGATACAGATTCTGTGGATTTCCGATGGGGGTGAACATGCTGCCAAGGTTAGCCGCCAGAGTCTGAAGAACCACCACGGGAATGATCTGCTTCTGCTGGCCGCAGGCAGTCAATGCCAGAATGGCAAAGGGTACGAAGGTGATCAGCGCCACATCATTGGTCATTACCATACTCATAAAAAAGCAGAGCAGCACCAGAATCTGAATCATGGTCCGCAGATTTTTTATTTTGCCAAAGAGACGGCTGATCATCCAGTCCAGAAGACCTGCATTCTGGAAGCCCTTCACCAGGATCATCAGTCCGAAAAGAATCGCCAGCACCCGGAAATCAATATACTGGATGTATTCTTTGTCCGGACGCACAAACACAATAGAAATTGCTGCGAGAATGAAGGCAATGTCCATTACCTTTTCCCGTTTTAAAAACTGAATCATATACAATCTTCCTCCTCATACTATTTAAGGCCGGACTCTTGCGAAATCCGGCCTGATTTTTCTTCTCAGCTATCAGTAAAGCGGACATTTGCAATCCGCTTCGCTACTTGCTCATGAACCATTGCTGCCTTTGGCAGCTCATCAGCAGGAGCTTTTACTCCTGCTGATGCAGGCATCCCCCTTTTACCCCCGCCTACGTCTCTGCGTCTTAGAGGCGGGGGGCTGCTTGTAATGGTCCAAGTCGATGCTTGCGGAGACTAATTTGTCAATGCCCACCACCTATAAAGGTGGGAGTCTTCTCCACTGAGATAACCGGACGAATCCGGTTAGGAGTATAGCACATTCAATTTTTCTCTTCTATTATGAATTTAAAAAAATACAATAATCGGCGCTGCATGCTTTGACATCCCATTCATATACTCTGTCGCTGATACTGCTCAGACAGGCAGTATAGTCCTGCACAGCAGCCTGTAATCCCTCCTGTTCCGGATGGTCCCGTGCGATTCTGTGAAGGAATCGGATACAGTTCTTAAGAATCTTTCGACTTGGTGCTGCCTCTGTCAGCTGTTCCTGCAGAATGTCCACAGTATCCTGGACGATGAGCCCATCCTCCCAGGGCAGCTGCCGGGCTGCTTCCTTCAAGGCCCTTGACAGCTTTGTCATCTCCTTCCCGGAGAGACTGCCTCCCAGAATGGTTTCCCTGTAATACATGCGCTCCATCATTCGGTACTTGATATTTGCGATCTGCTGAAACAGAGCATAATTCCCCACCACCAGAATGCAGAGTCTGCTGCGGGTACGGGGAATATTCTGGTACATTCGATGATCCAGCTCCAGATCTCCCTGGGGATTATTCTGATCCTCCATACAGCCAGACCGGTTGTATCGGATGCTTCCACCCACCAGGATCAGCACATTGTCATACTCCTGCCCTGTATAGGAGCCGGTCTCCTCCAGGGTAGGAAGATAATACTTCTTATATTTTACATAAAAGCCGGCTATTGCTCCTGCTTCCTCTTCATCTGCCGCAAACAGCACATCGATATGGGAGTAATCCATCTCTCCCCGGGGCGTATTGCTCAGATCCAGCATATTTCTGTAAAATGCTGCAATCTCCACTCCTGTTCTGATCCGTCTGGAAAGACTCCACTCCCTGAAGCCCTGCAACTGCTGCAGATACTCAGGAATATTCCTGCTGCGCTCTGTGGCTGTGAGCCACTGCTGGTTATCATAAGAAAAAACAAGGGCTGCTCCCTGCTTTTCTGCCGTTGCCAGCAGGGCATCCACCTGCTTCTGGTACAGGCGATGGGCCTCATCCACGAAAATGCAGGAAAAATCCAGATCAAAGACACAGGTTTCCGAAGCATCAGAATCACTGCCTACGGGCAACAGAGTTTTTATAGAATAGAGAGACACCCGATCCCAATGCTCATTCAGATACTCATGCCCCTCCCAGAGATCCCCGGAGTGAATCACACAGCAGTCGATGCCCTCTCTGGCAATACTTCTGGCAAGATCGTACAGCAGCAGCGTTTTTCCTGAACCGGTGCTTCCTGTGATGCCAAGGCGAACTCTGCAGGAGTCAACTGTTTCTGCTGCTACTGCAACGCCTGCTGCTCCCTCCGTTCGTATCGATTCTGATACTCCTGGCGCAGCTGCTGCTTCTCCAGTTCGTACTGTTTCTGATACTCCTGGCGCTCCTGCTCCTCCAGTTCGTACGGTTTCTGATACTCCTGGCGCTCCTGCTGCATCGAGGATCATCTCCAGCACCTGCTCCCGGATGTCCTGCTGCTGCTGAGTCAGGAAGTATTTTCCCGTAAGAAATCTGGAAGGGTCTGTGAAGGGCGATATAAGGAATTTTCCTGTGGCAAACAGCTCCTCTATCCCCTCCTGGATGGCGGCCTCATAGTCAGGCAGTGCTTCCACCAGGGTTTCCAGGGGCACCGGATAACAGGTATCGCCAATCAACTGATACAATTCCCCCGTTGATGCAACGAAGGTAAACAGCCGCAGGTCCGGGGCTGCAAAACCCAGATAGTAGCGATTCTGGCGCAGCTGTTTTTCAATTTCAGCCAACTCCACCGGCTCACTTTTCAACTCAATATTCAGTCCTCTCTGCTCCGGCAGAAGCTTCAGCAGGTCAAATTCCTTTCCGATCTGATGAATGGTGAAGGAGAAGAAAAAGCTATCCAGAAGCTCCGGTGACACATCCAGAGCCATCAGCATATCCACCAGTCTTTTTAAGGAAAAAAACTCGTGGGAGCGGCATTTTTCCTTCTGCCGCCTGTCCGCCAGCATGTTCATAAGCTCTGTGGCATAGTCATATTCAATTCTTGTAAATGTATATAGATTGATTGCTCTCATGAAATCCTCTAAAACTATGTCAATACATGCTGCACTGCCCTCATCTGGCTGCTACCAACATGGGATACTGACCTGCTTTCCACCAATAGTATCTGGCTTGTTTTCTGCCCTGGTATCTGGACTGTTTTCACCATATTAACTGGCCTGTTTTCTGCCCTGGTATCTGGACTGTTTCCACCATATTAACTGGCCTGTTTTCTGCCCTGGCTTTTCCTGTTTATTCCGCTGTAAAGGTAAGCATATTCCAGGAATGGGGCGACAATACGACCTGATCAGAAAGCTCTTTGTTCACCGGTTTTACACGGTGAGGATCAGAGGCTGTGTTTACGGCCTTCAAATCTTCACCCTCCATAGCAATATGCTGTGTCAGGGTATAGCCCTCAAAGCCCTCCAGCTGAAGATCCAGCTCCGCATTATCCTGAAGGGAACGATTCAGCAGGAACAGTGTCAGCTGCTTTTTGTCCTCTGACAGGATAGCTGACACATCCACATAAGGAACAGACTTCATATTTCCTGCATCATAGGTTCCACAGTTGCAGGCTGCCTTCAGGGCAGTGCCTCTGCCGTTTCTGGAGGCATACAGGAAGGGATAAAAGATGGTCTGTGCCCAGCAGTCACCACCTGTTTCTGTCATGATAGGGGCAATTACGTTCACCAGCTGTGCCAGACAGGCAATTTTCACCCTGTCACAGTTATTCAGCAGAGTGATGAGAAGT
Organism: Lachnospiraceae bacterium; assembly: GCA_030526405.1. GTDB lineage: Bacteria > Bacillota > Clostridia > Lachnospirales > Lachnospiraceae > JAKSRN01. The sequence goes on from JAUNCZ010000052.1 coordinate 8,340, forward strand.
CCTCCCACCACCACAGCGTCCTCCAGAGTATAGATATCCTCCAGAAGAGGCGGTGCCACCTGCCATTTTTCAATCTTTTTGTCCTGCTCGTTGCTGTGGAACCACACGTTCCACTCGTCGAAGGACAGATGGATGGATTTATCAGACTGTTTCTCTTCCTTGATCTCATCACAGATGCCTGCCACCTGCTTAATAAAATGATCCATCTCAAAGGAGGATGCAAGATAAGTGGCTGTATCGTTGTCCGGATTACCGTAATAATTATGCAATGACAGATAATCCACATGCTCATAGCACTCACGGAGCACAGTTCTCTCCCATTCCATGTAGGTTGGCATATTTACATTGGAGCTGCCACAGGCCACCACCTCAATGGAGGGATCTGTCCACTTCATCATTTTGGCTGTTTCACAGGCAACACGGCCGTATTCGTAGGCTGTTTTACTGCAGATCTGCCAGGGACCATCCATCTCATTGCCAAGGCACCAGAGCTTCACTCCAAAGGGCTTTTCAAAGCCATTTTCTCTTCTCAGATTTGCATAATAAGTATCTGTTTCAAGGTTGCAGTATTCCACCAGATTGCGGGCTGCCTCAGGACCTCTTGTTCCCAGATTTACTGCCAGCATCACCTCTGTGTTACAGCGCTTTGCCCACTCCTGGAATTCATCGATTCCCACCTGGTTGGTTTCCACAGACTGCCATGCCAGCTCCATTTTTCGAGGACGTCTGGATTTATCGCCAATGCCGTCCTCCCAGTTATAGCCAGATACAAAGTTTCCTCCCGGATAACGTACAATGGGTACCTGCAGTTCCCGGATCAGCTCCATCACATCCTGGCGAAAGCCCTGATCATCTGCTGAAGCATGCCCTGTCTCATAGATACCGCCGTAAACTGCTCTTCCCAGATGCTCCACGAAGGAACCAAACACTCTTTTGTCCACTTCGCCGATTTTGTTCTGCTCTGAAATCCTGATTGTTGTCTTCATAGAATTACTCCCTCCTACACAGATTTGTTTATTCAGCCAGATATGCAACTACACTGTGGGCTGCGATATTGCCCTCTCCCACTGCTTTTGTGTACTGATAGGGACGCCCCACACAGTCCCCGCAGGCAAAACAGCCCGGCAGACTGGTAGCCATGCGGCGATCCACAAGAATATGCCCCTCTTCCATCTGAATGCCCGGAACCAGAGTGGTAGGTGCGATGGCATTTCTGAGGCAGAAAACTCCGTCCACTTCAAGCTGCGCACCGGATCGAAGCTGAATTCCGGTCACCCTTGTATCTCCCAGAATCATTTTTGGCATATCTTTGGAGATAGTTACATTGCCCCGGCTGATGCCACTGTCAAAAGTGAACGGGAAGTAATGTACCTCTGCTGCCAGCTCCGCCAGATACTCCACCTCATGTTCAAAACGAGGGGAATTGCTGATGACAGCAATTTTTTTACCCTGATACAGCATTCCATCACAGGTCGCACAATAGCTGACACCTCTTCCCAGAAGCTCCTGCTCTCCCTCCAGAGGTTTGGCTGTCATAACCCCCATGGCCAGAATCAGAGTCTTTGTCTCAAAAATCTCATTATCTGCCAGTACCATATAGTAACCACCTGCATCCATCACATTGGTCACAGTTTTCTCTGTAATCTCCAGATTCTGAGCCTGGATATGCTCCTGAAATCTCTGGCACAGCTCTTTTCCTGTAATTTCTGGAAAGCCAGGGTAATTCACGATTTTTTCCGCCCTGGTTACCTTGTCACTGAGAGAGCTGGAACCAAACCACAGGAAATCTTTTTTATAGGTTTTTAAATTGATGGCAGCTGAGAGCCCCGCAGGTCCACTGCCAATAATAATACAATCAAGCATAGGTTTTTCCCTTTCTGAAGCAGCTATCTATAGTATTATTATAGCATTTTTCATGATTCGGAGCCACTGTCTTCTTTTGAAGCAGTTGTTATCAAGAGAAGTGTCTTCCTTTCCGTTGCCTCGCCCTGCTCTTTTCAGCCTTCACGGGCAACAATTTCTCTTCTTTTCTTCCTTTTCGTTGCCTCAGTCTGCCCTTTTCTGCCTTCACGGGCAACAAATTCTCTTGTTTTCTTGTTTTCCGTTGCCTTACAGGGCTTTTCTGTACAGTTCTGCGATTTCCTCCTGGGTAAATACCACCGGATTATTAGCCACGCCTGCTGCAGATACTTTCATACAGTTCTCTGCCATCCAGGGGATATCCTTCTCCTCAATTCCAAGATCTGACAGGGTAAGGGAGAGATCAATCTTCTTTAAGAGAATTCGAATTGCCTCCGCACAGTCCTCTGCCCCTGTTCCTCCCAGGAGACGGGAAATCTGGCCATATTTCTCCGGCTCTCCCCTCCAGGATGCCTCTGTAATAACAGGAGTGAGGGCAGCCAGTCCATGACCATGTACAATATCCTTCAGACCGCTGGCGGGGTGCTCCATGCCGTGGGACAGGGTTACGCCTGCTGTGTTAATCACCATGCCGCCAATGGTGCTGGCCAGACTTACCTTTTCCCAGGTCTCCAGGCTTTCATCCTCCCCTGTTACCAGCTTCACCAGGGAATCTGCCAGCAGAGAGATGGCATACAGGCTGAGAGCGTCAGAAAATGGCTGCGCAATCTTTGATGTATAGGCCTCGATATTGTGACACAGAGCATCAAAACCCACGGATGCCAGTACTTTTTTTGGCATTGTCATCATGTTTTCAGGATCCACGATGGATGCCTTTGCCACGATGGCATTGCAACGAAGACTCTTTTTATCACCATTCTCTGGGTTTGTGAGCACAGCAAAGCCATTCCCCTCGGATCCGGTTCCGCAGGTAGTTGGAATCAGGATCAGAGGCAGTGCCTTGTCGCTGGTCTGTCTGTTGTAGATATAGTCATTGATATCCCCGTCATTTACAGCCAGAAATGCAATTCCCTTGGCACAGTCCATGATACTGCCGCCTCCGATGGCCACCACCACATCACAGCCTGACTCCTTTGCATAGGCAGCACCCTCCTCTGCCGTGGTGGTGAGCGGATTCTGAGAAACCTTGTCAAATAGTGCGGTTTCAATTCCCTTTGCCTCAAGACTGTCTTTTACCTTATCGTAGAGACCTGATTTTTTTGCACTGCTGCGTCCTGTGACGATAAGAGCCTTCTTGCCCCAGGCAGCAGTGAGGTCTCCTACCTCAGCAGTTTTTCCTGCCCCAAATACAATATTTACCGGAAGAAAATATTTAAATGTCATCATGTTCCATGTACCTCCTAAAATCGTTATTGAACAAAAACAGCCTATTTTTTCAGTTGTCGAAAACAATTAATTCTATATTCTGAATTCCTACCAGACGAATCCCATACCTGTATGATAATCCTGCCTGTCCAGCATTCCTGCCACTCTTGCATTCCTGCCGCTCTTGCATTCCTGCCTTGTCTTGCAATGCAAGCATAGCATGATATACTCGCCTGAATCAGTATACCATGCTACACATTGTCTCTTATATAATCAATTCTTTACTGCATACTCTGCCATATGCTTTACACAGTTTTCTTCAGCTGATCTCACTGCTTTCACTACAGTATCCTTCAGCTGATCACGCTGTTTTCAACTGCTTATTTTGCTTTACTGCAAACCGCGATGGCCTCCTCAAAGATATCCAGTCCACAGGCCAGCTGCTCATCTGTCATTACAAGCGGTGCCAGGAAGCGGATAACATTTCCGTAGGTTCCGGCACCTTCCACCATGAGACCGTGCTGAACACAGTACTGGATAATAGCACCGGTCAGTGCCTTATCCGGTGTTTTAGAAGCTTTATCTGTTACAAACTCGATTCCTACCATGCCGCCAAGGCCACGGACATCGCCCACACACTCATATTTCTCTTTCAGCTCACCATAACGGGTCATTACGGTTTTTCCGATCTCGCAGGAGCGCTCTGCCAGGTGGTCTCTCTCCATTACCTCGATCACCTTCAATGCTGCTGCGCAGGCCAGAGGGTTTCCGCAATAGGTTCCGCCGATGGTTCCAGGAGCCGGTGCATCCACGATCTCAGCTCTGGCGATGATAGCGGAAAGAGGCACACCTCCTGCAATGGATTTTGCTGTGGTGATGATATCCGGCTGTACTCCCGCCTCCTGCCAGTACTCAGAGGCAAACATACGACCTGTTCTGCAGAAGCCGGACTGGACCTCGTCAGCCACCAGCAGGATTCCATGCTGATCACAGAGGGCGCGAACCGCCTGAATCCACTCAATCGGTGCAGGAATGAAGCCGCCCTCACCCTGCAGCGGCTCTACAATGATGGCTGCGATGGTATCTGCAGCGCCGCACTGCTCAAACACATCTGTGATGGATTTCATGTAATAGTCAACCGCTGCCTCCTGAGGCATTCCCTCCGGTTTACGATAGTAATAAGGGAACTGAGCACGGTAGACGCCATCCGGAAATGGTCCCATACCAACGGCATAGGACTTTTTGGAGGTCATCGACATGGTCAGCAATGTTCTTCCGTGAAATGCTCCGGAAAATACAATGATATTAGGTCTCTTTGTGTAAGCCTTTGCGATCTTAACGGCATTTTCATCAGCCTCTGCTCCGGAGTTTGCGAAAAATGCCTTTTTCTTCTCACCCCTAACCGGTGCGATGGCGCTGAGTTTTTCCGCCAGCTGGATATATCCCTGATGGGTTACCACATTGATCATTCCGTGGAAATAGTCATCGGCCTGAGCCTTAACAGCCTCTACCACTTCCGGATGGGAAAATCCGATATTCAGTACACCAACACCGCCGATCCAGTCCAGGAACTTATTTCCGTCCACGTCCTCGATCATGGCACCCTCACCTCTTTTGATCACCACGGGATAGGAGCATCCGATGGGGTCCGGGATGGCAGCCTTTCTGCGCTGGATCATTTCCTGCGCCTTTGGTCCTGGTAATGTATCTGTGATAATCTGTGGTAAATCTGTTCGTAACATGATAAAATCCTGCCTTTCTATATTCAAGTCGACGCTTGCGGAGACTTGGCGCGCGATTCTGGTCAGCTTTAGCTGACATCTTCCTATCAGAATCGCTGCGCATCCTCGCGGAGCGTTTTATCTCAGTCGGAGATTGGACTCCCACTGAGACTAATTTGTCAATGCTCACCACCTATAGAGGTGAGAGTCTTCTCCACTGAGATAAAAATAATGAGATTGCTTTTTCACCCTTCAGTACAACGGATATTTCCAATACCCCTGACTACTTGTTCATAACCATCTGCATTTATGCATTTCTCTGTATTTCAGCTTTCCTCTCCAAAACGAAGACGGATCACCTGGGCCAGCAGCTCTGCTGTTTTCTCCACACCCAGGGAACTGCTGTTGATCATCAGATCCTTATGCAGGGGATCTGACTGGGAATAGCCGGCATAATGTTTGTGGAATGCCTCTCTGGCCTCATCCACACTTCGAATGGTCCTTCGTGCCTCTTCCTCTGTCATTCCCAGTGTCTCCACACTGTTTTTCACCCTGTCTTCATAGGGAGCATAAATATACACATGGAAGACATTTTCCATCTCGCTTAAAATAAAATCCGAACAGCGACCCACAATAATGCAGGTTTCCCGCTCTGCCAAGAATCGAATGATATTTTCCTGGGCCTCAAAAATATTATCCTGCATGTCGGAGGAACCATTTCCAAGAGGAAATGCCATCCGCATCCAGATATTGCCTGCTGCGCCTCTGGAGGATTTCACCGGGGTTTTCAGCTTTTCCTCCTCCTCCTTGATGACGGAGGCGGGAAGATTCAACTTTTTCGCTGCCTGATCCACGATATCCCTGTCGTAGAATTCAATATCCAGCTTCTCAGCAAGAGCCTTTGCAATGGGACGTCCAAGAGAGCCGAACTGTCTTGTGATGGTAATCACATACTTACATTTCTTCATGTCGCATCTCCTTATATTTTTCTAGTAAAGCGGACATTCGCAATCCGCTTCGCTACTTGCTCATGAACCACTGCTGACTTCGTCAGCCCATCAGCAGGAGCTTTTACTCCTGCTGATGCAAGCATCCCCCTTTTACCCCCCGCCTACATCTCTGCGTCTTAGAGGCGGGGGACTGCTTGAAGTGGTTCACGTTCAGCTGCAGAGACAATACATAACCTATTGTCATCTGCAGCCAATGGAAAAAGTATGTTTTAATATGTTCATCCTTGTCAGGGTTCAGTAAACAGCATTGTTAATACTGCTGCAAGGATACAGATCCGTTATGAATCAGTGTTCATACCAGCCCACAGGACCAGGTGTCAGATTGATATTGATCTGCTTGATCTCCTGGTATTCCTCCAGTCCGTGCACACCCAGTTCACGGCCGATACCGGATTTCTTATAGCCGCCCCAGGGTGCCTCATTGAAGGTTGGATTGTAACAGTTGATCCAGGTGATTCCTGCACGAAGCTCTTTAATCACTGTCATAGCTGTGGTCACATCAGAGGTAAATACTGCACCGGCAAGACCGTACTCGGTATCATTTGCCATGGCAATGGCCTCTTCCTTTGTGCGGAAGGTCTGAACTGTCACCACTGGTCCGAAGATCTCCTCCCGGACAATGGCCATATCGGAAGTACAGTGGTCAAATACTGTCGGTCTCACAAAATAACCTTTGGCACATTCGCCCTCTGTATAGCGCTCTCCGCCGCAGACCAGCTCTGCACCCTCCTCAATTCCTTTTCTGATATAGCCCAGCACCTTGTTCATGTGGCTTTCTGAAACAAGTGGACCCATATCCGGGTTGTTCAGCGGGTTACCGATGGTGATGGCATTGGCCTTCTCTGCCAGTCTCTTCACAAATGCATCATGGATACCCTCCTGCACAATGATACGGGATCCTGCAGAACAAACCTCACCCTGATTCAGAAAGATACCGATCATGGCCCATTCCACAGCCCCTTCAAGGTCTGCATCATCGAAGATCACATTTGGTGATTTTCCGCCCAGCTCCAGTCCGATCTTCTTCACGTTGGAAGCAGCATTTCTCATAATGCTCTGGCCAACTGCTGTACTTCCTGTAAATGTCACCATCTCCACCCCTGGGTGGGAGGACATGGCATCGCCAACTGCTCCTCCGGGACCCATTACAAGGTTGGCAGCGCCTGCAGGCAGCCCCACCTCCTCAAAAATCTCGAAGAGTTTTACGCTGGAGAGCACACAGTTGGAGCTAGGCTTGTAGATTACGCTGTTTCCTGCTGCCAGTGCCGGTGCCAGCTTCCATACACCCATCAGGAAAGGATAATTCCAGGGAGTGATCAGGGCACAGACACCCACCGGCTCGTGGAGGGTGTAGGAATGCATCTTTCCGAAGCCCTCATTTACCTCGTAGACACCGCCGTGGGGTGTTTTGATCAGGCTGGCATAATAGCGGAAGCAGTGGATTCCGTCATCTATATCCGCCTCAGCCTCACGAAGGGGCTTGCCCATGTCGATGGTATCCAGATAGGCCAGCTCGTCCTTGTGAGCCTCAATGGCATCGGCAATTTTCAGAAGAAAATCACCTCTTGACTGGGAATCCATATCGCGCCAGTCCCTTGTTTCATAAAAGGATCTCCAGGCAGCAGCCACAGCAAGATCCACGTCCTCCGGTGTACCGTTGGAGAATTCTGCAATCACCTCTCCAGTGGCAGGATTCAGGGTTTTCTGGCGATCCTTGCTGACGCTGTCCACCCACTGTCCATCAATATACATTTTGTAATAGTTCATGTTGTTCTCCCTCCGTTTATTTATTGCTGTATCCCCCAGGGTGCTCTTCACACCAATCCTGGGAATACCTGTGTTTTTGTTTTCTCTGTAAGTCAGCAGAAACTGACCAGAATACGCTCTAACGTCTCATTGCATCATTTTATGCATCTCTACAGCATCAGATTTCCGCTGATAAAGAAGCAGATAGAAGCAATTCCCGCTGCAATTCCCACATAGGGCAGCTGGGACATGGCGTGATCCAGGTTGTCGATTCCCGAACTCTGGGAAGAAAGCACCGTGGCATCTGCGTAGAAGCAGGCATGGGAGCCAAATGCTCCACCGGAGATAATCGCCGCCATGGTAAGCACGATGTTTGCACCAAGAGCCTGGGCCAGCGGAATAAAGATCGGAATCACCACTGCACTCATTCCCCAGTCAGAACCGGTGGCAAATGCCAGCACTCCCAGAAGAAGGAAGCAGGCTACCGGGAACAGGGCCGGTGTCAGATACGGCATTGCGATATCAATAATAAAATCAGTCATTCCAAGAGCTGCTGTGATCTCCTGCAGGGTAAAGCAGGCTGTCAGCAGGAAAAAGATAGAAAGCATGGAGCCAAAACCACTGACAGTCAGGTTGAAGAACTCCTCCACAGACATCAGTTTTCTCGGTACATACATTACAAGGCACAGAGCCAGTGCTGAGATTACACCGATCAGGATCTCATCTGTTACAAAACTCACAATCACAAGAACCAGCATGGGAATCACAAAGTTCCAGATATTTCCATCCTCATCCCCGTTGGACTCGTTCATGTTGTATTTACGGCTGGCATCGGAATATACCTTGCCTGTTTCCTCCACCCTCTGATAAGCCTTTTTCATAAAGCCCAGCTTCGGGAATATTCCTGCACAGAACAGAGCCACGATGATCAGGGCAATGATGGGATAGAAACAGAATGGAACCGCTGAGAGATAGGCACTCATCGGGGAAGAAAATCTGGAGGAAACCGCTGTCTGCTCCATAAACAGCTGGGCATAGAACACAGCCCAGGTGGAAACCGGAAGCAGCACACACACCGGTGCTCCTGTGGAATCCAGGATAAATGCCAACGCCTCACGGGGCAGTTTTCTTTTGTCATACAGACCCTTCATACAGGTACCGATGGACAGCACATTGAGATAGTCATCAATAAAAATCAGAATACCCATGATATAGGTGGCAAACATGGTTTTTCTTGTGGTATTGCAGATTTTTCCGATTACCTTGGAAAAACCGAAGGTGCCTTTTGAAGCGGTAAGTACTGCGATCATACTTCCGAACAGTCCACACACCAGCCACAGCCAGGCATTATCACCAACAACTCCCATTAAAACCTCCACCCACTGGGTGAGAAAATCTTTTCCATATAAAACAGCAGCGCCTACGATACTGCCCAGCAGCAGGCACTCTGTGCATCGTTTACTTAAAACAGCAGCAACGATCACTGCAAAAACGATCAAAACTGCAATAAATCCAGTCTGCATTGCATCACTCTCCTTTTCATTCAAGTCGACACTCGCGGAGACCTGGCGCGCGATTCTGGTCAGCTTTAGCTGACATCTTCTTATCAGAATCGCTGCGCATCCTCGCGGAGCGTTTTATCTCAGTCGGAGATTTGACTCCCACTGAGACTGATTTGTCAATACTCACCACCTATAGAGGTGGGAGTCTTCTCCACAGAGATAAAAAAGGAGGCATCTGCGTTTCGCAAATGCCTCCTTGCATCTCTTATTCCTGTATTGATTCAACACAGGAGTATTGTATTTTGAATTATTGTAAACTCTTCAAGTCCCACGCTGGTGAACCTTATTGCGCGGTTCCTGTATAACATCTGTTTTCTGTTATCAGAGTCCCTTGGCAGCCTTTACATCAGCCAGTGCTGCATCAAATGCTGAAATTACCTCTTTGATATCCTCATCGGACAGCATCGCTGTAGGCTCAAAACGGATTGTTTTGGCATTTACCAGTGTTCCTGCTGTCATGATGCCTCTTGCAAACAGTCCTCTTGAAGACTCATATCCCAGCTCACAGCTGTTGAACTCCACTGCCAGCATCAGACCTGTTCCACGAACCTCCTGGATGATCTCAGGATATTTGTCTGCCAGTGACTGAAGACCATGTTTGAGAACTTCACCCTTTGCTTTACATACACCTGGGATATCGTTTGCCAGCATGTAACGGATGGTTGCCAGTGCTGCTGCACAGCAAAGCGGGTTTCCACCGAAGGTTGGAGATCCCAGCAGCCATGGGTTGTCAATCAGATCCTGTGTCCACATCTTAGGACGGCAGATGATACCGGTAATCGGAAGGATTCCGCCTCCGAATGCTTTACCGAAGGTCATGATATCCGGAACAACATCCTCAGCCTCGCAGCGCCACATGGTACCTGTACGTCCCATTCCTGTCTGGATCTCGTCAAAGATCAGGGCAACTCCTGTCTCATCACAGATTCTTCTAACCTCTTTCAGGTAACCTGCCGGAGGAACGATAACTCCTGCCTCACCCTGAATTGGCTCAAGGATTACTGCTGCTACCTTCTCACCTACAGCCTGCAGGTTTTTGATGGCTTTCTCCACATCCTCCGCAACACCGTACTGTACATGCTGAACCTGCTGTACCATTGGTGCGTAAGGTACACGGTAAGTTCCTTTTCCACCCATGGATACAGCACCCATGGATTTACCGTGGAAAGCACCTACTGTAGAGATATACCAACGACCACCTGTTGCAATTCTTGCAAGCTTCAGTGCCATCTCCACTGCCTCTGCTCCACCGTTTGTGAAGAAGCACTGCTGGAGATCACCGGGAGTGATGTCTGCCATTGCTTTTGCCAGATATCCACGAAGGGGATCCAGCAGTTCCTGGCTGTGCAGTGCCTGATGATCCAGCTGGGCTTTTACCACATCCATGATCTCAGGATTTCTGTGTCCGCAGGTATAGATTCCGAAACCGCCAAGACAGTCGATGAATTTCTCACCATTCAGTCCGTAGCAGTAAGCACCTTCATCATCCCACTCAAGAACAGCACCGTTCTCAGAATCAGAAGATACAGATTTTCTGTATTTCAGCCAGCCTGGAGAAACATAGTTATCGAAGTAGTCAATGGTCTCTGCTGCCATTTTTTTCTTCTCTTCAGCAGGGATGTCCTTCTTATCTGTTTTAATCAGTCCGATTACTCTGTCAAGATCTGCGATTACCTGTGTTTTATCTGCCATAATTCTTTTCCTCCATATCATTACAGTTTAACCTGAATTATTCACGGCTTAACCTTTCAAGAGTTTAAAACCCGTGTAGTT
>JAUNCZ010000111.1 GCA_030526405.1 Lachnospiraceae bacterium
CGGCTACTTTGTACTGTTTACCACCTGTTGCAATAATTGCGTACATATGGCACCTCCTATATAATTTACTCGCCAGATTTGGTGGACGCTCTACAAAACGTCTCTTCTACCTCTCTGTGCGGCACACAACTGATAATATAGCATGGCCCCCTGGTTCTGTCAACACTATATTTTATGTTTTTTCACAGAAACAATCAGCGGTCCCATTTGTCCGATAAAGCATCGATCTGATCCGCAAATTTCGCCAGATCCTTGTTTGCCATTCCCCTGCACTTGGTAATAACTGCGCAGAGTCTTGCTCCGGCAGCCACAAGACGGTCAAATACAGGAGATCCGCTTCTCTTCTTCTTCTCAGCCTTTTCAGGCATTCCCCGTACTATGCAGGCATTTTCAGCAAGATCCCATACATCGCCGCTGTAGGGGGCACAGGAGGCATAGTGGTAAGTTTCATAGATATGATCGGAAAGATTCACCGCTGAAGCCTCCTCACCGTGAACCACGAACACCCGCTCCGGCTTGTTTTCCAGATTGGAGAGCCAGTCCATCAGATGATCCCTGTCTGCATGACCGCTGATACCAGGCAGATTTACGATTCTGGCCTGTACTGCGATCTCCTCACCGAAAAGCTTCACCTTTGTGGTACCGTTCAGAAGCTTATGTCCAAGGGTTCCGGCCACCTGATATCCCACAAATAATATAGTAGAATCAGCCCTCCAGAGATTGTGCTTCAGATGATGGCGGATTCGGCCTGCCTCACACATACCGGAAGCGGAAATGATCACCTTTGAGCCCTCAATAAAGTTGATGGCCTTTGAATCCTCACTGCTGACCATAATCTTCAGATCATCGAATTTCAGAGGATTGATGCCCTGATTGATCATTTCCAGAGTTTTCTCCGGATAACAGTCCTGTACATGCTCACTGAAGATCTGGGTGGCCTCCACAGCCAGCGGGCTGTCGATATAGACAGGAAAATCAGGATACTCCGGCAGCAGATTTTCTGCCTTGATTCTTCTCATGTAATACAGCATCTGCTGGGTACGTCCCACCGCAAATGCAGGAATCACCAGGTTTCCGCCCTTTTTAAAGGTTTCCCGGATCTCCTTTGCCAGCAGCACCGCGTAATCCGGTGCCGGCTGATGAATTCTGTCTCCGTAGGTGGATTCCATCACCACGTAATCCGCGGTGGTGATCCTGTCAGGATTTTTGATCAGCTCCTGATTGCTGTTTCCGATGTCACCGGAAAAGAGGATCTTCTTCTCCACTTCTCCCTCCGTCACCCACATTTCAATGCAGGAGGAACCAAGAAGATGGCCCGCATCCAGGAACTGTACCTTCAATCCGGGGCAGATCTCAATGACCTCATGGTAGCTGCAGGGAACAAACTTTGTGAGGACCCCTGCTGCATCCTCCAGGGAGTACATGGGTTCCACCTCTTCCTGAGCAGCTCGTTTTCCCTTTCTGTTCTTCCATTCCGCCTCAAATTCCTGAATATGGGCAGAATCCAGCAGCATAATCTCACAGAGGTCACAGGTTGCCCGTGTGGCAAATACCTTTCCCCGGAAACCTCTTCGAAACAGAAGGGGAAGTAATCCGGAATGATCAATATGAGCATGGGTTACAAACACATAATCAATCAGACTGGCATTCACAGGAATCTCCTGGTTTACATAGAGATCAGCACCCTGCTCCATACCACAGTCCACCAGAATGTGAATATCATTATAATGAAGATAATGACAACTGCCTGTTACCTCTCTGGCAGCTCCCAGAAATTCTAGAATCATAGGCCGGCTCCTTTCATGGGAATATTCAGCAGAACGATTCAACAGAAAACATTCAGCAGAAATAATCATTTTATTTCTACTATTGTACTATATTAAGCCCATTCCTGCCATTACAAAGGTAAAAAGAAACAGAGAAAAGATACAGAATGCAGAGGTCATTACCACGATCTCCCCTGCCAGATCCCCATTGCCGCCCATGGACTGCGCCATAGGGGCTGAAGCCACAGCTGTGGGAGAGGCAAATACTGCCATGATCGCGATGAGTTCATTTCCCCTGAAGCCCATCAGCACACCTGCACACACGGCAAGAAGGGGCACCACGAAGAGACGGCCCATCATGCCAACAACCAGAAGTTTTCTGTGGGCCATGACACTCTGAAAGGACAGGATACCTCCAAGGGCCACCAGGGCCAGTGGTGTGGCAATGCCCCCAAGGGTTTTCAGTGAACCAGCCAGAAGAACTGGCAGCTGAATCCGCAGAAGACTGAAGACTGCTCCCAGGATACCTGCATCCACCAGCGGATTCCTGAAAATGCTGATCACCAGCTTTCCGATTCTGACATTTCCACCCTTGGAAAGTTCAAAGATGATTACAGCAATCATATTGAACAGTGGAACCACCACCGCTGAAAGAGCAGAAACAAGAGCCACACCCTCCGCATCACACAGAGACTGGGCAATGGTAAGTCCAAACAGTACGAAATTACTTCTGTAGATTCCCTGGATCAGTGTGGCACGATCCCTTTTTTCCTTTGTAAAGAAGCCTGTAAAGCAGGTGGCCAGCAGCACACTGATGATCACTCCCAGTGCACAGAACAAAAAGATATCCGGTACGATTACAGTGCGAAGATCTGTTGCATACACATTACAGAACAGAGACAGGGGAATAAATACCTTGAACAACATTGTATTCAGGGCACGAAACTGGTCCGGATGAAAGATTCCCAGTTTTTTGATGATGGCTCCTGTCACCATATACACAAGCATGGGCACTACCACTGACAGTGCCAGATTAAAGCTTTCCATATTATACTACTCCTTGTTTTGCTATTTATTTCACTTTTGCTTACTCTTATTTT
>JAUNCZ010000053.1 GCA_030526405.1 Lachnospiraceae bacterium
CCGTCGGAGCTATGAGAGGAATCCTAAATCCCACAGAATTTGTGATTGAGCCCTTTTTCTTTCTGTCTATTCTGTTTTCAGTGGTAGGAAGATGTCAGCTAAAGCTGATCAGACTCCCGGGCCAGGTCTCCGCAAGGGTCGACTTGAATTCACAGCAGTTCCGTGGCCGTATAATGCTGCAGCATCTGCCATTCTCTTCCGTCCAGCTTTTCTTCCCGGATCATCTGCTTCATGGCACGCTGAAATCCGTTGATATGATATCCGTATTCATCCAGCAGATCCATGAGACGTTGCTGCAGCTCCTCATCCCTACTCATCGAACTCATCCAGAAACTCCTCTGCATCCTCATTGTCAGCTACTGCGGTCTGAGCTGTCTCCTGAGCCTCCTGAATCTCCTGGGTTTCAACCGGGCGTTTTCTTCTGCTCTTCTTCTCCTTGCCATAGCCGTAACCATAGCCATAACCGTTGCCATAGCCGTAGCCGTAACCGTAGCCATAGCTTGTTCCGTAGCCGTAGCCATAGCCGGTGAGACCCACCTGGGTGCTGTTGATCACATAGCCCACTGCCTGCAGTCCTGCATCCTTGATGGTCTCGATGGCAGAGAGGATTTTCTCAAACCGGGCTGTATCCTGCTTCACCACCAGCACGGCAGAATCTGCGAAACGGGCAAGAACAGAGCACTCTGAGGCAGCATTTGCCGGGCCGTCCATGACAATATAGTCGTAATCCCTCTCCAGAAGCTCCATCATGCGCTGCATCTTCTGGCTGCTGAAGAGCTCTGCACCGTGATGGGTGCTTTGAAGGGCCACCAGAACATGAAGGGGCAGGTTTTTGTAACGGAGCATGGCATCTGCCAGGGATGCCTTGCCGCCCAGCACCTGCTCCAGGCCTGCCTTTGGTGCTTCCAGTCCAAGGGCCTGTACCAGGGATGGTTTTCTTAAATTGCCCTCCAGAAGAAGGACTTTTTTGTTCTTCATGGCCAGAGACAGGGCCAGATTCACTGCAACGGTGGTCTTTCCCTCCTCTGCAGTGGCGCTGGTGACGAAGATTTTTCGATTTCCCGGATCCAGCTCCTGCAGGGTGCGGGTTCGCATGGAGCGGAAACAGTCACCCAACACGTTGGAATGCTCTCGGCTGTCCATCAGTACCCGGGTACTGGCAGTTCTCTTTTTGCATTTCACCTGAGGAACACTGCCCAGATAGGCAAGATTCACTCTGCGGTTCATGTCATCTGCGGTACGCACAGTTCTCCTTGTAAGGGCGTAGAAGAACAGGAAGCAGATGGCCAGCACGCCGCCGGCGATGGCACCCTTCTTCAGCGGTGCCTTTGCCTTCAGTGGATTAGAGGGATTCTCTGGAACTCCTGATTCATCCAGCAGTGTCAGTTTGGAGTCACCGATAACAAATTCTGCCACCTTTGGATAGTTGTTGATCACGGACTGAAGGATATCATAGGCCAGCTGACCCTCTGCCGCATCCACACGAAGGGTGAACAGGGCTGTATCCTCCATCACATCTGCGGAGATGGTTCCGGGAATGCCATTTGTCCCCAGATCCTCCGCCACAATGGTCTTCAGCTCAGAGCTCTCCAAAAGATCCGGAAAGGTCTTGGACAGCTGGCTGGCTGTGGTTCTGTTGTAGTAGTCCATGGAATAGCCGTAGCCGTCGGACACCACCACCACGAAGGTTGCGTAGGCCTGGTACACCGGCTTATAACTGAGCTTTGCTCTCCCGTAAAATCCGCCTGCACACAGCACCACCATCAGGATCATCAGAAGGAAATACTTCTTCAGACCCTTCCACAGGTCGTCCACCAGCATGGCCAGGGAGATTTTTTCCACCTGCTCCTCTGCCCTGTCCTCCTGGGCACTGTTTCTTTCTGCTCTGTAATAGGTTTCCTCCTGGCCCTTATAGGCCCCGGAATTGTATCTGTTATTGTTATTCCTGTTTACATACTGTGCCATGCTCATACCCCCTGATTCTGTCCGAAGCTGAAATTCATCGCATTGTTGAATACGCAGCCCAGAACCTTTGCATTGGTATTGTTCAGAGAATCGATGGTATCGTTGATGTCACGGGCCAGAATACGGTCCTGGCTGACAACCACAACGGCGCCATCCGCATGCTCTGCCAGCTGAACGGTATCTGATACCAGTCCCACCGGAGAGGTATCCATTACCACATAGTCCATATTGGCACGGCAGGTGGCCATGATTCTCTCGAAAGCACCTGTATTCATCAGATCCTCCAGAATAAAGGACTGGGTATTATTGAGAATGGTGTAGATGCCACCCTCCTTCAGGTGATGTACCAGCTTGCCGGGATTGGATTCCTTTCCCATGAGAATGGCTGGAAGATTCACCACCTTTTCGCTGCCTGCCTCGGAAAAGATCTTGTACAGGGCAGGTTTACGGAAGTCGCAGTCCATCAGAAGGACTTTGTTTCCCTCCTTTGCCAGGCACAGGGCAATATTGGCTGCCACAGTGGATTTTCCTTCATTTTCCGTAACAGAGGTTACCATCAGCACCTTCACACGGCGTTTCTCCATGCGGTTTACCAGCTTGGCAGTGATCATTCGATAGCTCTCTGTGAAATGATAACTGATCAGTGGGTTGGTCACCAGCATGGCTCTGTTCTCTGTCTTCACCATGCGTTTTCTCTTCTCCTGATGCACAGTTCCCAGAAGACGGGCATCGATCTTGCGCTTCACGTCCTTTTCATTCTTCACGGTATCCTTCAGATAGGAGAATACTGCAAAGATCACGATCAGCACTGCCGCTGTCAGGAGAAATGCCTTCTCCATGCTTCGCCACACGTTTTTTGCATTGGAGGGACCCGCCGGAATGGATGGTGGATCCATGATCTCCAGAATAATATTGGTGAGAACGTAATCGGATACCTGATGGTAATTCTTCAGGATGGATTTGGTGATGCGGTAGGACAGCACCGCGGATCCGGAGGTTACGCTCATTCGGATCATATTGGTGTTCTCCACCACCTTTACGTCTGTTTTTGCATCAAAGGAATCCAGCTCCAGATCCTGCATGACGGTGGTCTTCATAAGGTTAAACTCCAGAATCCGTTTGAACTGCTCTGCCATACTGATGGTATTGGTGAGATTGGAGTAAACGCTGGTGTTCAGACCCTTGGAGCTTACCACGAAGGTGGTATTGACGGTATATTCCGGCTCAAAGGTCTCTGTGGAAATCACATTGGTAAGCAGAGCTGCGGACAGGGAGAACAAAAGGATCACCCACCACTGGCGCAGAATATCCTTGATCATGCTGAACAGGTCCAACTGCTCAAAGAGTTCATTTTCCTGATTCATGGTTTTCCTCCCTTCCTATCGAACTACAACAATCAGACGGACTTTTCCGGTTCTGCTGTTGGAATCTGTAATCTTGTAGGTGTACTCATAGGCACCCGGTGTGTTGAAATCCACCTCTCCCTTGATCTTTACCTCGTCTCTTGTTACAAACAGGGTTCTGTCCGGAGAATAGAGGACACCGTCCTCCGCCTTCTCATAGTGTACCCCCCGCATATACAGCCCTGTCACATAGGACCAGGGATCCACTGTTTTGCCTGCTTTTACATAAACCAGATATTTGGACAGCTCAAACTCCGGTGAGCCGCTGTTGTCAGAGGCATTATAGATGGTAACTGTACAGGGCAGCTTCTCTGTATCTCCCGCTGAGTTTGTTACTGTGAGAGTGGTTTTGTAGTCATCTGCCACAGTTACATCCACATAGGTGGCTGTGGAAATCTTGATCTGCTCTGTGATATCCCCGTCCAGACAGTCTGTGGCGGTGACATTTTCCAGAATATTCTCTGTATTGATTGGGAATCGTAAGGGGGCAGTCATGTCAAACTTTGGTGCTGTGTAATCTGTGTACACCACCTCACGGGGCAGCTTTGCCACATTGCTGCTGGAATCAAATGCTGCAATGGTGACATTTCTTCTTCCCGGGCTTAAAAACTGGCC
The DNA here is from genome assembly GCA_030526405.1 of Lachnospiraceae bacterium. Classification (GTDB taxonomy): domain Bacteria; phylum Bacillota; class Clostridia; order Lachnospirales; family Lachnospiraceae; genus JAKSRN01. The sequence goes on from JAUNCZ010000053.1 coordinate 3,984, forward strand.
CATACTCTCCACAATCAGAGTGTCGGAAACATCTCCGTCATTGCTGTCTGCTGCAGATACTCCCTCCAGGATCTTCTCCTCCGGATCCTCTACGGAAATCTCGATCTTGTTCTCGTTCATGCTGATGCGGGGAGCGATGGTGTCATCGATCCGGGAATGCTTCACATGAAAGAACACATACAGACCCAACGAAAATACAAATAGTACAATGCTGAAAATTCTGATCTTTTTCATGTTCTGTGTTTCACTCCTTCTTAACTGTCAGTGTTCGTCATCCTCTTATCCATATATCCCACCAGAGGAGATCTGTCCTGATAACGGATATCCTGGTGTTATCTTTCTCCAGGAACATCCATCTCTGTGGCGCATATCCTGGTGTTATCTTTTTCAGGGACATCCATCTCTGTGACGGATATCCTGGTGTTATCTTCGGCCGTGGGTTGGCACGTCCTTGTTGTTAAGCATCAGGAAGGGGTTGTCCCTGGTGATCTTTCTCATATACTCCTGCCCGTAATTCTCCAGCAGATACTCTCTAAGCTGAGACATGTCCGTGGTACGGCTCTCAACACCGTGGGCATCGCTTCCCACACAGGTCACCAGATCATGACTGTACAGGTAGTCTGCTGTTTTTTTCGCCCCTGAACCGAAGCCACCGAAGATGCTGCCCTTGTTTACCTGGGTGCAGACCCCCTCCTGGATCCAGTCATACAGGATGGATGGATTCTTCTGAATCTGGGTGTAGCGCTCGGGATGGGCAATGACAGGGATTCCTCCTGCATTGAAGATCATGTCTATGCCGTGATAGATCAGACCTGTATCTGCGGTAAATGGAAACTCCACCAGGTAATAGTCTGTACAGTTCAGACCCACAAACAGTCTGTTATCCAGCAGTTCCTCCAGATCCGGGGAGGAATAGATCTCCATGCCCACCACAAGACGGATGGGAATTCCTGCCGCCTGAACCTCCGCCTTCAGTCTGCGAAACTGCTGCTTCAGATTTTCACGGTAATAATTCTCAAATCGTCCTTTCTGATTGGCATGGGGTGTTACAGCAAGGATCTTTACGCCGCTCTCTGCAGACTGGCGGATCATAGCCAGGGATTCCTGCATATCTGAGGATCCATCGTCTGCCAGTGGCAGAACATGTGAATGAATATCTATCATAGTAATCGCCTCATATTTCTCTTAGCCTTTTTCAATTGTACAAAAAGCACTGTCTGAACTCCGGAATTCTGCCTCACCGGAAGTCCGTTGTTAAATCCGTGGGTAAAACGTGACCAGTTCACTGTACACCCTACCCAATCCTATACTATACCAGAAGAGCAGGGGAATTGCAACGGAGTGTAACATATAAAAAGGGCCGTCGCATTGCGACAGCCCCTTTCAGATGCATAACTTATATGAAATTAAGCCATTTTCTTTTTGGAAACAACTACAACTCCGCCAAGTGCGATTGCTGCTGCAACTGCTCCGGCTACTGTGTTAGCCTCTCCTGTTGCAGGAGCTTTGGATGGTGTCTCAACCGGTTTGCTCTCTTTGCTTGGTTTAGCGTATACAGCTGTTGTCATGCCAAGTCCCAGTGTCATCAGCATAAGTGCAGTCATTACTCTTTTCTTCATGATAAATTGTCCTCCTTGATTCATTACTTATTCTTTTTCATAAAACAGATTCAATACAGTCTCAAACAGTGCCTTCTCATCTGGGATAAACTGAGCAAAATCGTCCTCTCCCAGTACAACCTCGCCTTGTAGGGATGTAAGGTTTTCCTCCTTGAATCCATGCTGTGCAAAGAAGGTTCCAAAGTAGGTCACCTCGGAAAGCTTGATGCTTGTAACCATATTGTCAGAAACAGAATTGAATAATGCAAGTGCCTTTGTAGGATCTTCTTTTATCTGTTCCAATGCTTTACGAAGGAATGCAAGAATATACTGTTTCTGACGAGCCATTCTGGTATTGTTGGAATCCAGAAGCTCGGTATCACGGGTACGAACGTAGGTAACAGCCTCGCTGCCCACCAGATTTACAAGAGCCCCCACTGTTGTTCCAGGGAAAAGATGTGCAATATCCTCTGTTACAGGAACTGACACTCCTCCCACAGCATCATTCAGAGTTCCGATGCTGTTGAAATCAATCGCCACATAGGCGTTGATGGGAATACCGTATAACAGTCTGCTGACTGAAAGTGCCGTATTCTCGCAGCTGGTCTGCTGTCCGTTTCCAAATGCAAAGGAAAGACAAAGCTGTTCTTTCACTGTATCCAGATACTGACCCTGAATATTGTAACGATCCAGGTCAACCATGCAGTCTCGGGAAATGTTCAGGAAGGAGATTTTGCCGTTTTTCTTATCGAATATAACAAGAACATCGGCATCCGCCTGGCCGTTTCCTCCGATTACCATGTCATCCGGTGAACTGAATTCCTCTCTGTCCACGCCAATGCATAAAACCGTAATTACATCCTCATTATACCAATAGCGTTCTCCATTGTAAACAACTAAATTCTCGTTATCTTCTTCCTCCACCTCTTCGGCTACCTCCTCCGGCACCACCACCTCCACAGGAGTCTCCACAATATTCTTCTTCAGGTTGTTTTCTCCCATGTAGCGAAGCCAGAAAAATGTACCCACCAGAAGCAACAGCAGAAGTACGATTCCCAGCAGGATACGGATCAGAATTTTCTTTCTTCTCTTTGCTCTGGTGAAGGAATCTCTGTGTTTTTTGCCCTTTCCAGGCCGTTTTCCAAAGCAGCCTGTGCTGTCAGATTCTTCGCTGTTTCCTCTGTCACCGCCGGGGGATCCTGCCTGCTCTCCGGTATTCTCACCGGTCTGCGCTTCAATGCTTCTGGAAACAGCCTCTGCAAATGCCTTTTCCTCCTCCAGCAGCTGATTCTCCAGCTCCCGGGAGCTTCTCAGGGCATCCTCTGTAAGGGCTGTCATGTACTCATCTGAAAGTCCCTCCGGCTGGCTGCTGCGAGGGCCTCTGTATCTGTGATGATGGCTATGGGAGCCATGGTGACTCCGGGAATCGGAATGACTGTGGGAACTGTGGTGCCCGGAAGATCCGGAATGGGTGTGGGAACTGCCATGGAATTCTTCTCTGTCAGAATTACTCATTTTCCACATTCACCACCTTTCCACCTTCACTTACCAGCACTCCCTGTACCAGGAAACGGGATTCTCCGCCGGATCCTACACAGGTCTGCAGTGTGACGATTCTGGAGTCCGCATCCACCTGTGTCTCCTGGCGGATGGTTCCTCCCTGGTATCCGTCCAGGGTGCCATTCTTCAGATCGTCAATATAGCTCTGGAACTGCTCCCTGTCATCTAAATCGAAGTATTCCAGTGTTCTTCTGTCATCATAAAAGAATGCTGCGTAGATCTCATACACGCGAATGCAGTCCTTTGTATAAATATAGAAGTATCTGTTGTCCTCAAAGAACTGAGGATCGTTGAACTTGTGCAGATCATAGAACATGGTCTGATTTCTCATGTTGTGACCGTAGACGATGGTCATGGGATCTGTCCAGTCCTTACTGTTGCAGCCCTCTGTATACAGACAGCCTGCAAATACTGCATCTCCGTACATATCGTGATGGAGATAAAAGCCATCATCCCCCTCCCTCTGGGCAATGGGGTAGTTGATGTTTGTGTTATCCAGCTGAATCCAGGCATAGAGGTCAGGGTTGATCTCCTCCAGCGCATTGAAATCAATGGGATTCTCCATATCCACAAATACACTGTCCGGTACCTCTGTGGACTCTCCCTCTTTTCCAAGGGAATCCGGATCCGGTTCCTCTTCCTCTTCCTGCTCCTCTGGCTCCTGTGTCTCCTCCTCCGTCTGGGAGATGGTTACCTGCTCCTGAAGCTCCTGCTGGTGTCTGATTCCCATATAATCCTGGAACAGATACCAGGCAAGATAGGCCAGCACCAGAATCAGTGCAATAAGAGCCAGCACCATAATGGTGCCCCAGATATTTTTCTTCTTATTCATGATCTTCTCCTGATTTTTCTACTGATTCTTCTCCTGATTTTTCAATTGTTCTGATTATCCCTTTTCACAGAACCGTTTCCGGGTTTTTACCTGTACCGGTTATCCGGAAACCCATGCATTCTTCCCATCCGAATCCCGGATATCCAGGGCTTTTACTCGTCCCAGCCCTCGAAGAATCGCATCATTACGGAGATATTGCGAACCTCGTCGCCCTCCTGCAGCTCCAGATCTGCCGGATCGGATACAGGGGGCATATTTGGCTCGTCCTCTGATAATTCCAGCTCGATCCAGTTGTAGGCAGCATCATTGGCCTTCTCGATGCAGTCCTCCAGATCTCCTGCAGTTACTTCACAGCAGGCCAGATCCGGAAAATAACCGTAGACACTTCCGTCTTCCTGTTTGCGGAATACCGCCGGGTAGATAAATTTCATAGTTTTCTCTTCCTTTCTGTATTGATTCTATACTGATGGTTCTGTATTCTGTTTCAGATTCTTCCGGCTCAGTGACTCTGTTCCGGTTTTCTCTGCTTTATTCGCTTCCCTGCTTTCTGAGTCTGTAGATCACACTGTACACTCTTTTTGCCAGGGGGCGCAGGGGAATCATGCGAATCCACACCTTCTGGAAGAAGTCCCACCAGAAGTCCCCGGGCTTCAGAAGCCTGTTTTTCCGTTTTACCTGGGTGATCAGAGCGAAAATCTGGTCCGGACGGATGCCCTTCTCGATCTGAATCTGGGCATCTCCCACCATATGAAAGGTGCCGTCTTTACAGACTCTGCAGATCCGGTGCATCACATACTGTCCGGTGTCTCTCTGATAAAACACCATATCCCCCTTCTTCAGAGGGCGTTTTGGCTTCTCAAAGTAGATATAATCCCTCTGATGTGCCAGAAAGGGACTCATGCTGCTGCCGGAAATCAGCATACTGACACTCTGCCCCTCCTCTGTCAGCTCCCGAAGAACGCTGACATATTCATAGGTATCCACAATTTTCATTGCTAAATCCTCTCTGTTTTCCATGGAAATTCCACTGTTTGAACCATTACAAGCAGTCCCCCGCCTCTAAGACGTAGAGACGTAGGCGGGGGTAAAAGGGGGATGCTTGCATCAGCAGGAGTAAAAGCTCCTGCTGATGAGCTGCCAAAGGCAGCAATGGTTCATGAGCAAGTAGCGAAGCGGATTGCGAATGTCCGCTTTACTCCCTTATGTAACCCTGAACAGGTATTGCTGTCCTCTCAGAAATCCATGGCCATTCTGGCTGATTCCTCTTCAGACAGAGGTGTTACTCTGGTTTCCATCACCCTGTATACCCTCTGGCACATGTTCAGCACCGATGGTCTGTGGGTGGTTACGATGCACACCTTATTGGGTTTCTGCTGTATGATGTTCTTCAGCACCTGACGCTCCGTTGTGATATCCAGAGCGGAGGTTGCCTCGTCCAGCAGAAGAATGGGGGCATCACGGAGAATAGCCCTGGCAATGGAGATACGCTGGGCCTGTCCCTCGGAAAAACCTCTTCCCCTCTCCCCCACCGGTGTGTGGATGGTCTGGGGCAGTTTTTCCACAAACTGCCATGCACAGGCAATTTTCAGAGCTTCAATGATCTCCTCATCGGTGGCATCCTCCTTCACCATGCGCATATTTTCCGCGATGGTGCCCTGAAGAATGGCATTTCCCTGGGGCACGTAGGCGAAGAGATGCCTTGTATCTGCATTCAGCTCCACGCTCTGCCCATTGAAGGCCTTCAGCCTTGCAGTTCCCTGATCCGGACGAATCAGGCCCAGAATCAGACGGATCATGGTGGTTTTTCCCTCACCGGAGGGACCAACCAGTGCCACGATCTCTCCCGGATGTGCCTCAAATGCAGAATCCGTAATCACCTGCTTATCCTCCACATAGGAAAAGCTCACCTGCTCCATTTCCACGGAGAAACCCTGCTGGATATAGGCATCCATCTCGGTACTCTCCGGAATATGTACCTCTTTTTTCAGCTCCACCAGCTCACGGATTCGATGGGCGGAGATGGAACTGTTCAGAAATGAGGGGATAATGGAAACCACGTTGTTGAAGGCGCTGTTCAGAGCACCCCTCTGCTGCAGAAACAGGGTCATGGTTCCGTAGGTAATCTGCCCTGTCCACATGCGGAACAGGCAGTAGCCAAATGCTGCATACTCCACAACGGTGGCGATGATCTTCAGCAGGATTCCTGTCCAGATGGAAAACCAGTTGTAGGCAAGAGACAATGTCTTGTACTTTTCCTGCCATCCCCGCATCTTCCGGCTGTACAGCTCTGTGATGCCGAAGGATTTCACGGTATCTATATTATAGAAGGTTTCCACCTCGAAGGTCATAAGGTTCGAATTCATTTCCCGGACCTTTTTTCCGTATTCCCGCTGCTTTCTGATAAGAAATCTGGACATCAGCAGCATAAATGGTGCACTTCCAAAGGCCAGCAGCGCCATCACCCTGTCGTAATACCAAAGCAGACAGAAGGTGGCGATGAAATTGTACAGGGCAATGATAATGGTGGGCAGCCAGCTGATGGCATTGCCCGCCACGGTGCTGATATCACCGTTGAAGCGGTTCAGAATATCACCGTAGGGATATTTGCTGAGGGACAGCCATTCCGCATCGATGATCTTATCAAAAATATCCGCCTGAATATCGTTGTTGATGTAGATACTGAGCTTGGTGGATATTCGGTTGATGATATTGCTGAAGGTAAGGTTAAATGCCACTGATCCCAGTGCCAGAGCAATGAGAAGTCCCAGCCGGGACATGTCCTTTGACACCACGATATCAATGAGGTATTTGCTTACTACGCTGGACACCAGTCCCAGGGTACTGCTGAAGATTCCCAGCAGCACATAGAAGGCGATGGCACCCTTATAACGTTTACTATAGGAAAAGATCCATTTCCAGTCATCCAGAATCTCCCCGAAGGTACCATCCCTCCATCGCCCCAGCAGGATGCGGATGGATTCTGACTGAAGTCGGAGCTTATCCTCCTTCTGTGTTTCATTTTCATTATTCATAAGGTTATCTGTCCTATATTTCAGGGTTTACGCTTCTTTCAGATCAGATGGGGATCTCCGCCTCTGCCTCTGCCTTGAAGTCCTCCAGAAGCACAGGACTGAGTTCCGGTAACTCCTCCATACTGTCAAGACCGAAGTACCGGAGAAACACCTCCGTTGTTCCCAGGAGAATTGGTCGTCCCGGTGCATCCAGTCGGCCCAGCTCCTGTACCAGATCGTACTCGATCAGTTTATTCACGGCATGATCGCTTTTTACCCCTCGAATGGCTTCGATCTCACCCTTGGTAATGGGCTGCCGATAGGCAACGATTGCCAGTGTCTCGATCATTACATCGGTGAGGGAGGGTTTTTTTCCTGTCTTTGCGATGGTGATGAGACAGTCGAAATATTCCTTTTTGGTGCAGAACTGGTAAGATCCGTTGAGCTCCAGCAGGCGGATTCCACGATCCTCCTGGTCGCACTCCTGTCTGATCTCATCCAGAAGCTCTTTTGTTTTCAACTCGGAAAGGCCAACTGCCTGTGCCAGCTTGATCAGCTCCACACTCTCGCCCATGGCGAAGAGGATGGCCTCCAGGGCAGCTTTGGCGTTGTCCGTTTTATCTGTTCTAATACTCATCAAATTCCTCTTCTGTTTCGCTGTAGTCGTCGATTTCTGTTCCCTCTTCCTCCAGGGAATCGATTATGATATCTCCGAAGATCTCCTCCTGGGAAATCCGGATCTTTCCTGTCTTGATCAGCTGCAGCACTGCCAGAAATGTCACCACGATGTGCATCTTCCCCTTCTGACCCTCCAGCAGTCTCCGGAAGGAAAAATGCCGCTCCCGAATGGCAAAGCGCTCCACATAGGTCAGGCGCTCCGGAAGAGAAACCTCCTCCTTCTCAATGCGTCCAAACTTGCTTCGGATGGGGTCGATCTTGTTTTCCTGTCTTTTCAGCACTGCCTGAAAGATCTTATGCAGCTTATTGATATCCAGATCTGCCAGCAGCTCGTCCAGATCGACAGGAGGGGCATAGTTCTTCACCTCATCGGGGAGGCATTTTTTCCGGACCACCATGTCGCCGGTCTCGTTCATCATGCTTCGAAGCTCCACAGACATATATTTGTACTTTTTGTACTCCAGCAGCTGACGAACCAGCTCCTCTCTTGGATCCTCCTCCTCGCCCTCCTCGTTCACCTCTTTTGGAAGCAGCATACGGCACTTGATATCGATGAGGGTGGCTGCCATGACCATGAATTCGCTGGTCACGTTCATATCCTCCCGGTCCATCTGCCGGATGTATTCCAGATACTGATCCGTTACTGTAACGATGGGGATATCATAGATATCTATCTTGTTTTTTTCTATCAGGTGCAGCAGAAGGTCCAGAGGTCCCTCAAACACCGGAAGCTTTACCGGAATCGGCATATTCTAGTCACTCCTGTTGTTATATTTCCCGTACATTCTTATTTTGCAATCCACGATTATATGGCAGCAATTCCTGAAATCCCGTTTTCTATTGCTCATTGCCGGAATTTCCCTTATTTTCTGGATAATTCCAGGTCCACAAACACCAGTTCCCGGGGATTATGAAAGCGGATGGGCAGGGAATGCTCTCCAAGGCCGGCACTGACCACCACATGGGAGTCATAGCCAACCACCTGTCCCTCTGTGATCCTTGCATGGAAATCAAACAGTCCATGGCAATGTTCATCCAGAAAGCGCACATCCGGTGCCAGAAGACCGGTATGTTTACCAAAACGCACCATTCCACCGTGGTAGTGGCCGCAAAGGGTCAGATCAGCACCCCAGTTTCGATAGGCCTCCATATGGTAGGGATGATGGGCCAGCAGGATATTCAGTGCTTTTGGATTCGGCTCTCCCAGATCATCCAGGATATCCTCTGCCCGAAGCTTATCCCTGGCGATCCTCCTGTAGAACCTTTGAGGCAGGGTAAGTCCCGCCACCTGCAGGGGGATTCCCTTAATGCAGATCAGCTCCGACTGGTTATCAAGAAAAAGAACCCCAGCTTCCATCAGAGTCTCCGTATAATCCTGATACATAAGACCGTACTGATGGGGATAGCGCATCAGCCTGGATTCATGGTTGCCCAGTGCATGGTAAAGGGGATACTCCTGCACCAGGGTAGTCAGAAGTTCAACTGCTGCCTCGAAGGGGGTATTCAGACTTCCCACCAGCATATCTCCTCCGCAGAGGATCAGATCCGGATCCGCCTCTCTGATATCATCCAGAATCTGCTGGTTTTTGGGAGCATTTTCGCAGTTGTGAAGATCTGTGAGAAATGCCAGCCGCAACCGTCCCGGTGCGATATCAGGTCGAATCATATTTACTTTATATTGAACAGTGGTATATTTCTTCATAACTTTTGTATTTTACAATATTTTGTCAGTAGTGGCAACCTTATTGTAACACAAAAGGCCCCGGGGATACACCGTCACGGGGAGAATTAATCCATTAATGAATAGAATAACCATAAATGATAATTTTTTCACATGTACCTCTTGACAGAATACTACTATTTCTGCTATTTTATGACTGGTACAAACCAAAACAAAAACACAATACGATAGGGCACGGCTTTTTCTGTGCTACGGTCGGGACATCCACAATCCTCTTTTCTAAGATGATTGTGGTTTTTTTTGTGTAGAAATCTTCCGTGTTTCTCTGACTGGGGCTTTGAACTTCTTTGGTGATGTTCTGACTGGATCTGTCATGCATAGGATTTGAAGGTTTGTATTATATAGAAGAAATAGAAGGAGTGTGTATTTGTATGGAAAATGCTTTATTTGAAAAAGTGCCTGTGCCTAAGGCCTATATGACACTGGCACTGCCTGTTGTATTCAGTATGATGGTTACTCTCATCTACAATATGGTGGATACCTGGTTTATTGCTCTTACCGGAGTAACGGAGCTGGTGGCGGGCACCTCCCTTGTGGTACCCATATTCACCATGATGATCGCCTTTGGAGACATCTTTGGCCTGGGTGGCGCTTCCCTGATCTCCCGTCTCTTCGGAGAAAAGCGTGATGCGGAGGCGAAACAGACCTGTGCCTTCTGTTTCTGGGCTGCCATCGCCTTCGGTCTTGCTGTTACTTTTATGCTGCTTCTCTTCCGTACCCCAATCCTTACTGTTCTTGGAGCGGATGCCTCCACCATGCAGCACTCCTCCGGCTACTATACCTGGATTGCAGTGGGTGCCGCAGCTATTATCCTTGGCCTTGTACCCAGCAATCTGCTGCGTACCGAGGGACTTGCAAAGCAGGCCATGTTTGGTTCCATTCTTGGCTCCGTTGCCAATATTATCCTGGACCCAATCTTTATCTTTGTTCTGGGACAGGGTGCCGCCGGCGCTGCCATGGCCACTGTTCTGGGAAATATCCTGGCTGACTGCTACTACGCCTACGCAGTGGTGAAATACAGCAGGCGTCTTTCCATCTCCCTGGGAGACATTCGGCTGAATGGGCATTTGCCGGGAATCGGAATGATCCGCTCTATCCTGGTGATCGGAATCCCTGCCTCCATCACCAATCTGATGCAGAGTTTTATGATCATGATGACAAACAAATATCTGCTGCCCTACGGAACAGACAAGATCGCCGCTATGGGTATCGCCATGAAGGTGAACATGATCACCATGCTGATCCTGGTGGGCTTTGCCTTCGGCGGACAGCCTCTTATCGGCTACAATTACGGTGCCAGAAACCAGAAACGCCTTAAGGAGATCCTGCGCTTTGCCTACATCTTTATGGCCGGTGCTGCAGTTGTGTTAAGTGCTGTCATGTGCCTCTTCGCCCCTGCCATCATCGGATTCTTTATGCAGGATGTTTCCATCATCGAACATGGTGCCCTGATGCTGCGCTTCCAGCAGATGGGTATGCTGTTCATGGCTGTCACACTGGTTTCTACCTGTGTTTGCCAGTCCGTGGGAAATGCCCTGGGAGCATTTGCCCTGTCCATCAGCCGTCAGGGTGTGATCTACATCCTTGTGCTGGCTGCCATGAGCACTCTGGCAGGTTACCAGGGAGTTCTCGTATCCCAGGCCATCGCAGACCTGCTGACCGCCGCTATGGCACTGGTGATCATCCGGGGATTTATGAAGAAGATTAAATAGATTTCAGTGCATGCTGTCAAAATGCAAAAACACATATATTGTCTCAGAAACGAAACCAGGCATCGGAAACTCAATTATCTTGTGTTTCCGATGCCTTTTCTATTCTCTTCCGGGATGCCGGGCATCGGAGATGCCCTTTATTCCCACTCAATTCTCACAATCTTTACATTTTTATCATATGTTACATAATGTTTGTCCTCTGCCTTTCGCCAAATGGATAAACTGTATTCTTCCTTTTCCTCATCAGTGAATTTAAGACTTCCGTAATCCCAGAACCCATCTGGTCCGCTGGCAAACACATTAATACTGGTATATGCTCCTTCTGTCGTATAAAAACTGATTTTAGAAACATAGCCTCCATCTTTAAAGCGAATAATATCCTTTAATGGTATGCCGTTGATATTAGTAATACTGGTGTATTTCTCATAATCAATACCATATGCACTGGGATCCAGTTCGATATATTTTCTGTCGTTTGATGCCTCCCAGCCAATGATTGCATTCTCAGGGATATCATCAGGAATATACTGGGAAAATGCCGGACTATAAGGATAATAAGTACGCTGCCAGCAAACCTGACGAATTCCTGGTTTTTCACTGTTATAATCAAGATCATGAGTCACTGTACGACCCAGGCGAATACCAAGCTTATAAATATCATTTGAACAGTCAGTAAACACAAGATCATAGGTATTACCGTCACTGTTTCCATCGACTTGAATCGCATAATCATAGATAAACCAGTCATTTCCATTCCTGCCTACTCTAATAGCGTCAACCTTTCCTCTGGATCCAAATGTAATCAGCTCAGACAAAGGAGTCCCATCAATGGATGTCAGTTCGAAAGGTTCCCTTGGATCCAATGGGGTTGCAAAGTTAATACAATTATAAGTCTTATCCCCCTTAACAAAATAGCCTAATGATACTTCTCCTCTCGCTGTAGAAAGATCTTCTGCATATGCAGATTCTGCTGAAAAGGCTGTAAATATACCTGCTGTTGCTGTAATTCCAAGGGCCATCAGAAATCCTGTTGCTAATGATTTCATTTTCTTTTTCATGTTGTTCTCTCCTTTCGTGTATACTTTCGTATCTGTAGAAAAACGGACATTCACCGGGGGAATACCTTTCAGAAAGGGATTGTAATCCGCTTCTGAAAGTTGTTCCTGTTGATGATGTAATGATAGCGCCTCTGGTTTTCTCTCTGATAAATGAAATCTTAACAAAACATAAAAGCAGCCACGGTATCCAAAAAGATACTCATGGCTGCTTTTATATGATGGTTTTTGTATGTTGAATCCTTACCTCTTATGCATCCTGGGCTGCTTTCGCCATTGCCTGGATGTTCTCAAGAGGAATAGTTGGTGCCAGGTCACAGCCCGGAGCCAGGATAAAGCCGCCATAAGGCTTCATCTGTCTGCAAAGCTCCAGGCAGATATCATATACCTCCTCTGCACTCTTCTCACCCAGCACTTTTGCAGGGCTTACATTTCCGAACAGAGCCATTCTTCCGTCAGAATCCTTCTGGGCCTGTACCATATCAATGGAGTCCACAGAGAAAATTCCAAAACCTTCCCTGGCCAGAGGTGCCACTCGATCTGATGTTTCGCCGCAGATGTGAACCATTGTATTTGGACAAACCTCTGCCATTCTGTCCCTCACCACTTTGTCTGCCGGCACGGCCAGTTCCTCTGTCATGGCAAGACTGATCATGTCACCGGATGCCATTGGCTCTGAGAGCATCACAAGATCAAGACCATTCTCCGCAAGATCCTTATAATTTGCAATACAGAGTTCTGTTGCAAACTGAAGGATTTTTTCCGCCGCAGCGCCCTTTCTCAGCTGCAGCATGAATTTGCCAAGGCCCACCATCTGAGCCGCCAGGGTAAATGGTCCAAAAAAGCCACCTGTGATCAGATACTGGTCTCCTGCCAGTTCACGAAGTTTTCTCATCTGAAGAAGAGATCTCTGATAATAATGATCTTCCCGTATTCCTGCAATCACCTGCTGAACATCAAATTTTTCAATCTCCTCAATCTTTTTCAGAGGAGAACGGATAATTTCCGATACTAGACGATTCAGATCCGTCTCTCCGCCCATCACACGCATCATAACCCAGGCATCGGTACAGCCTGCAGTCAGAATGTAGGTTCCCATCTTCTGATATTCATCAAAAAGCAACTGTGCACCGGCATCCGGAAGATCCAGCAGCTGTGCTGCAGTCAGTCCGTGGGATGCACAGATCCACATCTGACCGTACAGGACAGCGAAGGGGGTTTTCTCTGTTTTCTGAAATTGTATAGTTTTCAGTATTTCTTCTCTGTAGTTCATAATACTCCTCTTCAATCAGGCATTATTGCTCTGTTTCACTTAAACATCTGATTTCTCTTACTTCTATAGAGTTAGTGACATTTTTCTTAGTTACTCTAAAACTATTGGCATTTCTCCGGTTTATGTGCTTTTTACACCAGAGTATTTACCAGTTTTACGCACTCTGTGGCGTTGCCGGAATAGCCGTCAGCTCCGATCTGCTGTGCCCAGTTGGCAGTTACAGGGGCGCCTCCAACGATTACCTTATATTTATCGCGGATTCCCTTCTCCTGCAGCAGCTCCACAACCTCCTTCTGAACAGTCATGGTGGTGGTCAGAAGGGCAGAAAGTCCGATTACATCAGCACCTGTCTCCTCAGCCTTCTCCACAATGGCTGCAGCAGACACATCCTTGCCCATATCGTACACAGTGAAACCATTTGCCTTCAGCAGTGCACAGCAGATTCCCTTTCCGATATCATGTACATCACCCTCCACAGTGGCAAATACAACGGTTCCTTTTGTTCCTGCTGCAACGGTATCCACCTGCAGATTTTCCTCGATTTTGTCTGAAACTGTCTGCATGATCTCTGCCGCATACATCAGATCCGGGAGAAATGCCTCTTTTCTGGAAAATGCCTCTCCCAGCTCCTCCATTCCTGCACTGTAGCCCTTTGAGAGCAGCTCCATCAGGTTCTCGCCTGCTGCAATTGCATCATCCAGTGTCTCGTAAGCCAGATCCTCGTCCAGATCAAGCATGGCATCCTTTGCCTGCATACATAATTCTTCAAATTTCATAGTTTTATCCTCCGCATTCATTTTATTTTTTATTTAAATTTGTCTATTCGCAGTAATTTGTTACACCATCTGATTCCTGGTTCCGCTCAACATAGGTCAGATGGAAATCACCGATTCGTCAACATCTGATTTTCACTGAGTGAAGTCTCACATGTTTTAAAACACGTGCTTCCCATTAGTGCCTACGGCACAT
>JAUNCZ010000008.1 GCA_030526405.1 Lachnospiraceae bacterium
TGGTTAGTTCAAACATGAGAAGAGATGTTGAAAAATGTGTGCGGTTTTGAAGGTACGATCTTCAAAATATTCCTCGATAGCTCAATGGTAGAGCACACGGCTGTTAACCGTGGGGTTGTTGGTTCGAGCCCAACTCGGGGAGCTATTATGGCTCCATGGTCAAGCGGTCAAGACATCGCCCTTTCACGGCGGTAACACGGGTTCGATTCCCGTTGGAGTCACTTTTAACAAAATAAGGCGTCGTAGCCAAGTGGTAAGGCAATGGTCTGCAACACCAGTATCCACCGGTTCAAATCCGGTCGACGCCTCTAAAAAGTCTCAGTATGAACTGGGATTTTTTTATAAGACAGTTCGCTGTCAGAATATAAAACAGGGCGTCGTAGCCAAGTGGTAAGGCAATGGTCTGCAACACCAGTATCCACCGGTTCAAATCCGGTCGACGCCTTAAAAAAGGATCTCAGATTTTCTGAGATCCTTTTTTCTTTACCTTTTAGCTACGATGCTCTGTTTCATAATAAGAAAGTACGATGTTTGTAAACTCTGCTGAATATCAGCGGTACCTTTCGATATTACAATGAAGCACCTGTATCCAGAAGAAGATCCAGAACCACAGCACTGAATACTGTGGCGGCTTTGGATAGAATGGTCTCATCGAAATCATAATTCCTGCTGTGAAGCGGAGCGGTGGTGTCGGATGGGAACAGCAGAAAAGCAGCATTGCCACCCTGTCGTTTTACCTCTTCCATCATAAGTGCGGCATCCTCGCTGGCTCTGAAGCGTTCCCCCTCAGTGGCAATACGAAGGCTGGAAAGCTTATTGAGGAGAGTGTTGATCTTCTGGTGAAAATCCTCAGAGGTTACAAGAGAGGGAGCTTTCCCCTGAATCTGTATGGTTGCAGTACAGCCATACATAGCGGCTGCAGACTGAATCACATGCATGGCCTGGTCTTCCATATACTGGTTCAGCTCAGTGGTTTCTCCGCGAACCTCCATTTCCATAGAGGCCTGAGCAGCCACAATATTTCTTCCTTCTCCGCCGTTGATCCTGCCGATATTGATCCTTGTGGCACCGGCACTGTTCCTTGGAATGGCATTTAAGGCAAGAACTGCTGTGCACAATGCTGTAATGGCGGAATTTCCATTCTCAGGACAGGCACCGTGACAGGAGCGTCCATGGAATATTACGTTGATCTTTGAAGTGGCAAGCGAGCCATTAACCCCGGTGATACAGTCCACTGGAGAGGGAATTGTTTGCCCATATTCACGGCCCACAATATGACCGGCAAGAAAGTAATCCACTTTCTCCAGCCATCCTCTGGTTACCATCTCTCGGGCTCCCATACAGCCCTCCTCAGCCGGCTGAAAGAGGAAGCGAATAGTTCCTTTGAGTTGATCTTTCTTTTGAGCAAGAATTCTGGCTGTGGTCAGACCAATGGCCATATGTCCGTCATGACCGCAGGCATGCATATTTCCCTGACAGGTAGAAGCAAAGCCTTCTCTGGAGGGTAGATGGGAAGGCGCCTGCTCTTCAGACACGGCCAGTCCGTCTATATCAAAGCGGATACATACCAGCGGATGTGGCTCATTTCCGATTTCAGCCACCAGACCACTGATATTTCCGGTTGCTCTTTCACCGGAAATAATGCGGTAGCCCAACTGCTGCATTTCACGGATCAGATAGGCGGTGGTATTGCTTTCCTTCCAGGCTGTTTCTGGAATCTGATGGAGATTTCTTCTGTGCTCCACGGTCCATTGAGAAAGGGATCGGGCTGTTTCTTCTATATATAGTAGTTCGTTTTTGGTAAGCATAGAATCCTCCGTTGACTTTAATCAATAAGATAGCCTGCCTGGCGGAGCTGATTCTCCACCTCATCCAGAATCTCTTCCTGATCTGCCTGAACAGTGTGATAATGCAGACCACCGGAAATCTCAAGAAGAGGAATACCTTTTTGCTCTTTCACCTTCTGAAGAAAGGTGTTTACGTCTCTTCGGCTGCAAAGACCAAGACGGCCCTGAATCTCACCGTAGATGGGATGCTCAATGATCACATTGGTAACAATCGCTCCCTGATCCACAATCAGCTGCAGCTCGTTCTGGAGATCCTCGGTTGCATGGTTCACTTTGAATCGGCGTGTATAGACAGACTGCTCCTTCTGATATAGAACATATCCACGGGGGGTGGAAAGAATATCAATATCAGAAGCACGGAGCAGGGCTACATCCTGTACAATAATCTGGCGGCTGACGCCTAATTCACCGGACAGAGCAGTTCCTGATACGGGCCTTTCTGCTTTCTGAAGAATAGAAAGCAGCATCTTTCTTCGCTTTGTACCTTCTGTTTTGTTCTCCACTATTGTTCTCCTTTTCCTTACATGATGACAGTTGACAGGTGTCATATCAGCTGTACCCATAATAACATGGTCCCCGACGGAGGTAAAGGCTGTTGCTTGACAAAGCAAACACAGATTATTATGATACTTGTACGGAAGAGAGAAGAAGGAGTGACATAAGTTGAAAAAATATTCTGAAAAAAACAGAAAGGCTGGCATTGTATTGCCTGTGCTGATGATTCTTTGTCTGGGAATCATGGTGTTTTCATTGTACAAGCTGGTCACGATCTCTATGGAATACAGGCAGAGTGAGAAGGAATACGACATTCTGCAGAGCTATATTACAGAAAAGACGGAGCCGGAGGATGAGATGGCGGAGTCTGCAGAGCAATTGGATCAGGAAGAGGAGACGCAGAGAAAAGCGGCCTCCCGGGATACGGGCTGTAGTATAACAGTGGATTTTGAACATCTCAGAGAAATCAATCCGGATCTGGTGTGTTGGCTGTATATTCCTGCTCTGGAGCTGAGTTATCCTGTGGTGCAGGGACGGGACAATGAGCAGTATCTGCATCATACCTTTGAGGGGACAGAAAATTTTGCAGGCTCGATTTTTGTGGATGCGAATATACGGGAGCCGTTGGTTATGCCCCATACCATTCTGTATGGACACAATATGAAGAACCAGACCATGTTCGGTAAGCTGAAGCTGCTCCTCCAGGAGGAACTGTACAGGGAGGAGCCCTGGTTCTGGATCCTTACTCCCCAGGGTGAGGAAAAATACCAGATTATTGACATCCGGTATACAGATGCGTTGAGCAGTACCTATACTCTCTTTGAAGAGCCGGACAATGAGTATCTGGCATATCTGGAGGAGATTCTGGCAGGTACAATGATGGAGAGGAAGCAGCTGCCGGAGATTTCAGAGAACAGCCGGCTGGTGACCCTGTCCACCTGTGCCTCCTCGGAGGGGACAGAACGGCTTGTGGTGCAGGGAATCGCGGTAGAAAGCAGTCCCTGATCTGGAACAACGGGTTTGACAGTCTAATCTATATATGTAAGAAAGGAAGCTTGCTATGGCAGTTTATCAGGTAGGTGATATTGTGAGGATGAAAAAGCAGCATCCCTGCGGCAGTGCAGAATGGGAGATCCTGAGAGTTGGAATTGACTTTCGCCTGAAATGCACAGGATGCGGACATCAGATCATGATTCCAAGGAAGCAGGTGGAAAAAAACACAAGGGAGATCCGTCATCAGGAAGTGTGATTGTTCTTGAAAAAAAACAAAAGGAAATCCTTGCAAAATCTGGATATTGGTGCTATACTCTAGAGCGTACGTTTGTGCGCTCTATTTTTTATGCGGAAATTCAGTTGCAGATTTCGCGTAGGACTAACCCATCCGGGAGCACACAACGGTAACAGTAAAATTGAGCACAGTATCAAGAAAGGAGGATTCACATGAAGGTAAGATCATCTGTAAAACCGATCTGCGAGAAATGCAAGGTTATTAAAAGAAAAGGAAGCATCCGTATCATTTGTGAGAATCCAAAACATAAACAGCGTCAGGGTTAATCCGTCAAACAACCCAGTGTTTATGTACTGTTAATATTATAAAGTGAGACCTGACCGGCTGCGTCAGGAAACCTCCGGCGGATGTACGCCAGAGCGTGACATCCCTTATAATATTGCTTAATACTCTTTCGTCCTGAAAGAGTGGACGGAAAGAGAAAGGCCGCAGAAGAGAAAGCGGCTGGATGCATCATACCGGCATCCCAATTAGGAAAATATTAAATTTGTAAATGGAGGAAAAGTACATGGCTCGTATTAGCGGTGTAGATTTACCAAGAGACAAACGCGTAGAGATCGGTCTGACCTATATCTACGGAATTGGAAGAACATCTTCCATGCGTATTCTTAAAGATGCAGGAGTAAATCCTGATACACGTGTAAGAGATCTGACAGACGATGAGGTTAAGAAAATCGCTGCAGTTATCGATGAGACTCAGCTCGTAGAGGGTGATCTGAGACGTGAGGTTGCTATGAACATCAAACGTCTGCAGGAGATCGGCTGCTACAGAGGAATCAGACATAGAAAAGGACTTCCTGTTCGTGGACAGAAAACAAAGACTAATGCTAGAACACGCAAAGGTCCAAAGAGAACTGTTGCTAACAAGAAGAAATAATAGATCTGCTGCTTAGCAGACATATGATCTTCGGATCATTGAATTGACAAGGTTAAGTATTCATATAATTTGGAAAGTGTAGGTTAGTTTTTATTATGGCTAAAGTTACAAAGAAAACGACAAAACGTCGTGTCAAGAAAAACGTTGAACGCGGTCAGGCACACATTCAGTCATCTTTTAACAACACAATTGTTACTCTGACTGATACAGAGGGTAATGCTCTTTCTTGGGCAAGCGCTGGTGGTCTGGGCTTCAGAGGTTCAAGAAAATCTACTCCTTACGCAGCTCAGATGGCTGCAGAGACAGCTACAAAGGCAGCTCTTATTCATGGCCTTAAGAGCGTAGAAGTATTCGTTAAGGGACCAGGTTCAGGACGTGAGGCAGCAATCCGTGCACTGGCAGCTGCAGGTCTTGAGGTAACAAGCATCTGTGATGTAACACCAGTTCCTCACAACGGATGCCGCCCACCAAAACGTAGAAGAGTCTAATTTTAACAGGAGGTCATAATTATGGCAGTAAATAGAACACCGGTTCTTAAAAGATGTAGATCCCTCGGCCTGGATCCTGTATATCTTGGAATTGATAAAAAATCCACTCGTCAGCTGAAAAGAGCAAGCAGAAAAGTTTCTGAGTACGGTCTTCAGCTGAGAGAGAAACAGAAAGCTAAATTCATCTATGGCGTTCTGGAGAAACCTTTCCGTAACTACTACGAGAGAGCAGATCGTATGGCTGGACAGACAGGTGCTAACCTGATGGCTATGCTTGAGTTGCGTCTTGACAACGTTGTTTTCCGTCTTGGTCTTGCAAGAACTCGTAAAGAGGCTAGACAGATCGTTGACCACAAACACGTTCTTGTAAATGGAAAACTTGTTAACATCCCATCTTACCAGGTAAAAGCTGGCGATGTTATCGAGATCAAAGAGAATAAAAAAGGTTCTCAGCGTTACAAAGACATCCTTGATGTAACAGGCGCTCGTCTTGTTCCAGAGTGGTTAGATGTTAACCAGGAGACAATGCAGGGTACTGTTAAAGAGGTTCCATCTCGTGACATGATCGATGTGCCAGTTAACGAGATGCTGATCGTCGAGCTGTATTCTAAATAATCTGACTAGATAACCCTCGATTTTCATTTTACCCAAAAAGGAGGGGCATAGAGTGTTTGATTTTAACAAACCAAAAATTGAGATCACAGAAATTTCTGAAGACAAGAAATACGGTAGATTCGTTGTAGAGCCACTTGAGCGTGGTTATGGAACTACACTTGGAAATTCTCTTCGTCGAATCATGCTTTCTTCTCTGCCGGGCGCAGCTGTAAGCCAGGTAAAAATTGATGGTGTTCTTCATGAGTTCAGTTCCATTCCAGGAGTGAAGGAAGATGTAACAGAGATCATCATGAACCTGAAAAATCTTGCTATCAAGAACAGCAGCGAGACTAATGAGCCAAAGGTTGCTTATATCGAGTTCGAAGGCGAAGGAGTTGTAAAGGCTTCTGATATTCAGGTTGATGCGGATATCGAGATCATGAATCCGGATCAGGTGATCGCTACCTTAAACGGTGGTCCTGACAGCAGACTGTACATGGAACTGACCATTACAAAAGGTCGTGGATATGTAAGTGCTGACAAGGGCAAGTCAGATGACATTCCGATCGGTATGATCGCAGTTGATGCAATCTATACACCGGTTGAGCGTGTAAACCTGACAGTTGAGAACACCCGTGTTGGTCAGATTACAGATTACGATAAATTAACTCTGGATGTATACACAAAGGGTACTCTGGATCCTGATGAGGCTGTCAGCCTTGCAGCAAAGGTACTCAGTGAGCATCTGAAACTGTTCATCGATCTTTCTGAGAATGCAAAAACTGCAGAGGTTATGATCGAGGTTCAGGATGATCAGAAAGGAAAAGTTCTTGAGATGAACATCGATGAGCTGGAGCTTTCTGTTCGTTCTTACAACTGTCTGAAACGTGCAGGAATCAACACTGTAGAGGAACTCTGCAACAAGACTCCTGACGACATGATGAAAGTTCGTAACCTTGGACGTAAATCCCTGGAGGAAGTACTTGCAAAACTGAAAGAGCTTGGTCTGCAGCTTAGCCCAAGTGAAGAGCAGTAATTAACATAAGATTTTAAGTGATGGAGCACCAGTAAGTCCAAAGATGCGTGGTGCTTCATTCCTGAATGGATTGATATGGCGGAGTCCCAGTAAGACCAAAGAAGCATGAGGATTCTGTCCCACGAATGGAGGAAATATACAATGGCAAACTACAAGAAATTAGGAAGAACATCTTCTCAGAGAAAAGCTCTCCTTAGAAACCAGGTTACTAACCTTCTGTACCACGGAAAAATCCGTACAACAGAGACAAAAGCTAAAGAGATCCGTAAGATCGCTGAGAGCATGATCGCTCTTGCAGTACGCGAGAAAGATAACTTCGAGACAGTTACCGTTACAGCTAAAGTTGCTAAAAAAGATGCTGACGGAAAACGCGTTAAAGAGGTTAAAGACGGAAAGAAAGTTACTGTATACGAGGAAGTTCAGAAAGAGATCAAAAAAGATTCTCCTTCCAGACTGCATGCTCGTCATCAGATGAACAAAGTTTTCTATCCTGTAACAGAGGTTCCTGCTTCTAACAAAGGAAGAAAGAAAAACACTAAAGAAGTTGATATGGTAGCAAAAATGTTCGATGAGATCGCTCCAAAATATGCTGACCGCAACGGTGGTTACACACGTATCGTTAAGATCGG
The DNA here is from genome assembly GCA_030526405.1 of Lachnospiraceae bacterium. Classification (GTDB taxonomy): domain Bacteria; phylum Bacillota; class Clostridia; order Lachnospirales; family Lachnospiraceae; genus JAKSRN01. The sequence goes on from JAUNCZ010000008.1 coordinate 7,255, forward strand.
ACCACGTAAAGGTGATGCAGCTATGGAAGTTCTGATTGAGCTTGTTTAATCTGAAACTTTTATAAATTGTATGAAAAACCCGTCACGAAAGTGGCGGGTTTTTTTGAAATCTGGTAGAATAATACTGTTCAAAGTGAAAAATGCTGCAGGAACAATCATAGTACAGTATGTTTGGAGTGATGTTCATATGAAGAAATTATTATTTATCTATAATCCCAGATCAGGAAAGGGGCTGATCCGCACCCATCTGGTGGATATTCTGGATGTTTTTACCAAGGCAGACTATCTTGTCACCGTTCATCCTACACAGGAATCAGGGGATGCGGAGTATTTTGCCAGAGAGTATGCCGATCAGTATGATCTGGTGGTGGCCAGCGGAGGAGATGGCACCCTTGATGAGGTGGTAAATGGCATGATGGAAGCCAATTCAAAGGTACCCATCGGCTATATTCCATCTGGAAGTACCAATGATTTCGGAAGCAGTCTTTCCATTCCCAAGGATATGCTGGAGGCAGCCAACCGCATTGTAAAGGGTTCTCTTTTTCCCTGTGATATCGGAGCCTTCAATGAAAAGAATTTTGTTTATGTGACAGCATTTGGTATGTTTACTGAGGTGTCCTATGAGACGGATCAGGGAATGAAAAACTCCCTGGGCCATATGGCATATGTGATCGAGGCTGCGAAAAAGGTATGGAATATTCCTGCTCTTCACATGAAGGTGGAGGCGGATAATTACAGCTGTGAGGACGATTTCACTTACGGAATGGTAAGTAATGCCAAATCCATCGGTGGCATGAAAAACCTTACCGGTGACAATGTGGAGCTGGATGACGGACTTCTGGAGGTGACTCTGGTGCATACACCGAAGAATCCAAAGGAACTCAGCGAGATACTGGCGGCCCTTTTCATTGGTGATCTGGAGTCTCCGCTGGTTACTAAATTCCAGACAGAGAAGATCCGATTTTCATCAGAATACCCTGTTGCCTGGACCATGGATGGAGAAAGAGGCGGCGAGCATACAGAAGTAAACATATTTAACAGGAAACAGCGGCTGAACTTTGTAAGTTTTAACTGAACCGTGGATATATTTCAGGGAATATTATAAGTTTTCACGAAATACAACAGGAATTTTTCCTTAGACTTGCAATTTTTAAGAAATTAATGTATGTTTAGTTCAGTTAACGCATGTCTATGAATAATCGGATTCGGGCATTCTGCTTAGGTGGAATGCCCGTTTTAAGATTATTACGAATCACTGAATAGAGAGGAACAAAGCGCATGGGAGACTATGTAAATGTTGCAAAGATTTTTGGCGAGAATGTATTTAACGATACAGTTATGCAGGAGCGCCTGCCAAAAAAGGTTTATGCGAAGCTGAAAGCAATCATCAAAGAAGGCGGAGAACTGGATCTGGAGACTGCCGATGTAATCGCGCATGAGATGAAGGAGTGGGCGATTGAGAAGGGAGCTACACACTTCACACACTGGTTCCAGCCACTGACTGGATTTACTGCTGAGAAGCATGATTCCTTTATCACAGCACCAATGGCAAATGGAAAGGTTCTCATGAGCTTTTCAGGAAAGGAGCTGATCAAGGGTGAGTCCGATGCATCTTCCTTCCCGTCAGGTGGATTACGTGCTACCTTTGAGGCTCGCGGCTATACAGCATGGGACTGCACTTCACCTGCATTTGTACGTCAGGATGCGGCAGGAGCAACTCTTTGCATCCCTACTGCTTTCTGCTCCTATACAGGCGAGGCACTGGATCAGAAGACACCACTTCTTCGTTCCATGCAGGCCATCAACAAACAGGCTCTTCGTCTTGTGAGACTGTTTGGAAATACCACATCCAAAAAGGTTACTCCTTCTGTGGGAGCGGAGCAGGAGTATTTCCTGGTGGATGCTGAGAAATTTAAAAAGAGAAAAGATCTGATCTATACAGCAAGAACTCTGTTCGGCGCTATGCCTGCCAAGGGACAGGAGATGGATGACCACTATTTTGGTGTTATCCGTCAGAGAATTGCAGCATTTATGAAGGATGCAAATATTGAGCTGTGGAAGCTGGGCGTTTCCTCCAAGACACAGCACAATGAGGTGGCTCCTGCACAGCATGAGCTGGCTCCGATCTATGCTGAGGCAAATGTTGCCGCAGATCATAACCAGATCATCATGCAGACTCTGAAAACAGTTGCCAACAGACATGGTATGAAATGTCTGCTCCATGAGAAGCCATTTGCCGGGGTGAATGGTTCCGGAAAACACAACAACTGGTCTCTTACAACAGATGATGGTATCAATCTGCTGGATCCTGGAAAGAAACCACACGAGAACATCCAGTTCCTGCTGACCCTTTCCTGCGTGATCAAGGCGGTTGACATTCATGCAGGCCTTCTGAGAGAGTCTGCTTCTGATCCTGGCAATGATCATCGTCTTGGTGCCAATGAGGCTCCTCCGGCTATTATCTCTATTTTCCTGGGAGAGCAGCTGCAGGATGTGGTGGATCAGTTTATTTCCAAGGGAAATGCTACCCACAGTCTGAAAGGTGGTACACTGGATACAGGTGTTAAGAGCATTTCCAACGTAAGCAAGGATGCCACTGACCGAAACAGAACTTCTCCATTTGCCTTTACCGGAAACAAATTTGAGTTCCGTATGGTTGGATCCAGAGACTCCATTGCAGAGTCTACTGTGGTTCTGAATACCATTGCAGCAGAGGCATTTGATGAGGCCTGCACAGAGCTGGAGAATGCTGAGAACTTTGAGGAGGCACTGTATGATCTTGTACAGCGCAACTTCAGTGAGCACAGAAGAGTAATCTTCAACGGAAACGGATATTCTGATGAGTGGGTGCAGGAGGCTGAAAGAAGAGGACTTCCTAATATTTCCTGCATGGTGGATGCTGTTCCTGAACTTACAAGGGATATCAACGTGAACATGTTTGAGAAGTACGGTGTATTCAGCAAGACAGAGCTGATCTCCCGTCAGGAGGTAAAATACGAGAACTACTCCAAGACCATCAACATTGAGGCAAGAGCAATGTCCAACATTGCTGCAAAACAGATTATTCCGGCAGTGATCAATTATGCAAAAACACTGGCTGATTCTGTTAATGCAGTGAGAGCTGCAGGAGTGGATCTTGTATCTGTACAGCAGGATCTTCTGAAAGAGATCAGTGTTGAGCTGGCTGAGACCCAGAGAGCACTGAATGAGCTGAATCGTCTTGAGGCTGAGGCAATGCAGGTTCCGGAGGGTGAGGAGAGAGCGAGATTCTATCATGACCAGGTTACTCCTGCGATGAAGGCACTTCGTGCACCTGTGGATCGTCTGGAGCTGCTGGTGGATAAAAATGTATGGCCTATGCCATCCTACGGTGATCTTCTGTTCGAGGTATAAGTCACCCTTGTGCATACGCATATAAGATAGAAACAAAAAGGCAGAGGAGGGGTATTACTGCACCCTCTTTCTGCCTTTTTTCGCAATCTGGTTGGGATATTGCTTTTTGAGGCCGTTTCTGTTATACTATGGAATATTATGGGATTATATACGGGAGTGGCTGGTTCAAATGAATGAAATAGTAGAAGTGTTGGGGATTCATATTGATCATATGAATGTTGCTTCAGAGATGGAGCGGATTTCTGAATTCCTGAGCACAGACTCTCTTAATACTGTCGGCATAATTACTATGAAAGCACTTCTTATTGCAGCAGAGGATCCTGTCCAGAAGGAATATCTGGAGCAGCTGGATCTGGGTGTTGTAGGGGAACTGGAGGTGCTGGAGGCAGCTGGTGTTACATCCGGTCAGATTTATGAGGAAACGGAGGAGGCAGAATTTCTGGCCCGGTTCTTCTGGAATCTGATCAGCAACAACCATTCTTTTTTCCTTCTGGGAGAAAGTGAGGAAGAGGTTGAGATTCTCGAGACATATGTAAAAGAGACATATCCGGATATTCTGGTAAGAGGACGGGCTTCGGACACTCCGGGGCAGCAGCTCTCGGCTGAGTGGCTTGTGAACGAGATCAACGGAAGCGGTGCAGATGTGATCATCAGCGGATTGCAGAGTTCTGCTCAGGCAGCATTTCTTCTGGAAAACAGGAAGATGATCAATGGAAAGATCTGGCTCAGTCTTGGTGAGGACACCAATATTCAGAACGAAGCAGGAATAAAACATTCCTGGTTTGGTACGCTGCTGAAGAAGAATAATTTTAAACGGGTTGCAGCAAAATTTCGCAATGAGGAAATTGTCTGATTTTCTCTTCCAATTTGGTGCAATTTAGTGTAAAATAACCATAAACTTTAGTAAATTATACCATGGAGGAAGGGCTTTATGATATCAAACCAGATTCTGCAAAGCACAATTGAAGGATTAAAGAATATTACAAAAACTGATCTCGGGGTTCTGGATGTGGAAGGTAAGGTGTTGGTATCCACCTTCTCTGACTCAGAGGTTAATCAGTCTGAGGTGGCAAATTTTGCCCAGTCCCAGGCTGATACACAGACTATCAAAAATTATCATTTCTTCAAAGTATACGATGAGCATCAGCTGGAGTATATTCTTGTGGCAAGGGGTGATGAGGATGAGTGTTATCTGGTGGGAAGAATGGCTTCTTTCCAGATTCAGAGTCTTCTGACTGCCTATAAGGAGCGTTTTGATAAGGATAATTTTATCAAGAACCTGCTGCTGGATAACCTGTTGCTGGTGGATATCTACAACCGCGCGAAAAAACTGCGCATCAACTCTGATGCACCTCGTGTGGTATTTATTCTTGAGGCAAGTCCGGACAGAGATCAGGGCTCTATTGAGAATATCAAGGCACTTTTCGGCAATAAATCCGGTGATTTTATCACAGCTGTTGACGAGAAGAGCATTATCGTTGTAAAGGAGCTGGCTCCTGGAGAGAGCTATTCTCAGGCAAATAAGATTGCTGCATCCATCCTTGAGGCAGTGGGACGTGATGGGGATAATAAGACCTATATTGCCTACGGTACCATTGTTAAGGAGCTGAAGGAGGTTTCCCGTTCCTACAAAGAGGCAAGAATGGCCCTGGATGTTGGAAAGATTTTCTTTGCTGAGAAGGACATTATTGCCTACAGCTCACTGGGAATCGGTCGTCTGATCTACCAGCTTCCAATTCCACTGTGTAAGATGTTCATCCGTGAGATTTTTGCAAACAAATCTCCTGATGATTTCGATGAGGAAACTCTCACAACCATCAATAAGTTCTTTGAGAATAATCTGAATGTTTCAGAAACATCCAGACAGCTTTATATTCACAGAAACACACTGGTGTACAGACTGGATAAGCTTCAGAAGAGTACCGGTCTGGATCTCCGCGTGTTTGAGGATGCGATTACCTTCAAAATTGCTCTGATGGTAGTTCGCTATATGAAATACATGGAGACAATGGATTTCTAAGGAATCTGATTTGTCTTCAGACAAAATGGAGGAATAGAATGATTACTTTAGACAGTGTCAGTAAGAGTTATGATCCAAAGGCTCAGCCTGCGATCAACAATATGACCTTACACATTGACAAAGGTGAGTTCGTTTTCATTGTAGGTGACAGCGGATCTGGAAAATCTACACTGATCAAGCTGCTTCTGAAGGAGCTGGATGCCACATCCGGCACCATCACCGTCAATGGAACAAATCTCACAAAGCTTCCAAGAAGAAAGGTTCCGAAATATCGCCGTGGAGTTGGCGTGGTGTTTCAGGATTTCCGTCTGTTAAAGGACAGAAATGTGTATGAGAACGTTGCATTTGCTCAGCGCGTTATTGAGAAACCAAACCGCGTTATTAAGAAACGTGTTCCAGAGGTTCTGACCCTTGTTGGTCTTGCCAACAAATATCGTTCAAAACCAAAGGAGCTTTCCGGTGGTGAGCAGCAGCGAGTAGCCCTTGCGCGAGCTCTCGTAAATCATCCGGACATTCTTCTGGCGGATGAGCCTACAGGAAACCTGGATCCGAAGAATTCTATCGAGATCATGCGTCTTCTGGAGGAGATCAATGCAAGAGGAACCACTGTTCTTGTGGTTACCCACAACAGAGAAATTGTAAATGAGATGAGAAAGCGTGTAATTCGCTTGAGGAAAGGCGTCATAATCAGCGACGAAAAAGAAGGTGTTTACGTTGAGGATTAGTACGATTGGTTATAGCGCCGGACAGGGTATTAAAAACATCGGAAGAAACAGAATGTTCTCCATTGCATCCATTGCAACCATGACAGCATGTATCTTCCTGTTTGGTCTCTTTTTCTCTATTGTAATGAACTTTAATTACATTCTGAAGAATGTGGAGACAAACGTAGGAATCACAGTATTTTTTGATGAGAATCTTGATCAGGCCTCCATGGATTCCATTGGTGAGCAGATCATAAACTGTGAACAGGTAACAGATTGCAGATATGTTTCTGCTGACGAAGCATGGGAGTCTTTCTCTGAGAAATACTTCAAAGGCAATGAAAATGCAGCAGAGGGATTTAAAAACAATCAGGATAATCCACTTGCGAATTCTGCACATTACGAGGTATTTGTGGATGAGATTGAGAATCAGGATGAGCTGGTAGCCTTTATCGAGGGAATTCCAGGTGTCCGTATGGTTAACCGTTCTCAGCAGGCATCTCAGACACTGAGTACAGTAAACCGACTGATCGCCACAATTTCAATCATTGTAATCATGATTCTGCTGGCGGTATCAGTTTTCCTGATCAACAATACAGTAACAGTAGGTATTTCTGTTCGTAAAGAAGAGATCGGTATTATGAAGCTGATCGGCGCGACAAACACATTTGTTCGTCTGCCATTTATTCTGGAGGGTATCCTGATCGGTCTCATCGGTGCAGTGATTCCGCTGGCTATTCTGTATGTCCTTTATAATCAGGCAGTTAAGTTTATTCTGCTGAAATTCAGTGTGCTGGGAGGCATCATGAATGGTCTGCTTCCTGCAAACCGTGTATTTGTTGTTCTCATTCCTGTAGGTCTTGTGCTGGGTATGGGAATCGGTTTCCTGGGATGTATCTTTACAATCAGAAAACATCTGAGGGTCTGATTAAGAGTCAGCAGATTCTGACAGAGAATAGTATGAAGAAGGAAAGGGAACGGAGTATCCGTTCCCTTTTTTTCTTACTCACCAGCTATAGAGGTGGGATCCTTCTCCACTGAGATAAACACAGACGAAGATCGTTGGGTTTGGAGGTAAAAATGGAAGAAAAAATAAGAAGAAGCAGAGAGCATCTCAGCTTTATCAGAGGTGCTCTGACTGCCATAGCAGTGATAGCCATCGTCTATTTTGCATCGATGGTGTTGCCGGTGGGCGGGGCTGCAAAAAAGCCGGGAACTCTTCAGGCTCTCAGAAAAGCGAAAGAGATTGAGAGAGTGATTCAGAATAATTACCTGGATGAGATTGATGAACAGAAGCAGACGGATTATATGTTTCTGGGGCAGGTAGCAGGTCTGGAGGATGAATACTCCACCTACTATACAGCAGAGCAGTATGCGGCAATCCAGAAGAAGCAATCAGGCTCCTTTATGGGAATCGGTATCTCCATTGCTGTATCAGAGGAACAGGACGGAGAGGTCGTGATCACAGAATGTCTGGATAATTATCCGGCAGCACTGGCAGGCGTACAGCCGGAGGACGTGATTCTGGCGGTAAACGGAACCTCTGTGGAGGGGAAAACAAGCTCTGAGGTGGCAGCCATGATACAGTCCTCAGAAGGCAATGTAGTTCTTCTGCAGTTGAAGCGTAAAGCCATAGCGGAACCCCTTGAAATTGAAATTGAGATGACAGAGATGGAGCGCACCTCTGTGACGGGTGAAATGCTGGAGGATTCCATCAGCTATATTGCAATTTCCGGATTTACAGGGGTTACTGCCAATCAGTTCAAAACCACCTATGGTGAGCTGAAGATCCAGGGTATGGAGAAGCTCATCATCGATCTGCGGAACAATCCAGGAGGACTGCTGGACAGTGTCTGTGATACCCTCAGTCAGGTTCTGCCGAAGGGAGTGATCGTCTACACAGTGGATAAGAACGGTGACAGAAAGGAGCGTACCTGTGAGGGGATCAACAGGATCGATATCCCTCTGGTTGTGCTGGTGAACGGGGAAAGTGCCAGTGCAGCGGAGATCTTTGCAGGTGCTGTCCAGGATTATAAGGTGGGTACCATTGTGGGGGAACAGACCTTTGGAAAGGGAATTGTACAGGACGCATTCCGCCTTTCCGATGGCAGCTATCTGAAGCTCACCGTGTCCAGGTATTATACACCAAAGGGTCATGATATCCATAAGGTGGGAATTAAACCGGATGTGAAGGTGGAGATGCCTGCTGACAGTGAGACAGATGTGCAGCTGGAAAAAGCGCTGGAAGTGATTCGGAAGATGAAGTAAAAAGAAGACACCTGGTGTCACTGAAAATCAGTGATGCCAGGTGTCTTCTTTTTACTTTTCTGTTTAACCGCGGGCATCCCGCATATGGTCCTTCAGACTGAGCAGTTTGTCGCGGAGTTCTGCAGCCAACTCGAAGTTCAGCTCTGCAGCAGCGGATTTCATCTGTTTTTCCAGCTTCTTAGCCAGCTTTTCCAGTTCCTTGAAGGACATGGATTCAGGGTCTTTTTCCAGGCGATGCTCTGTCTCGGCCACATCTCTGGAGATGCTGATCAGATCACGTACCCCCTTCTGGATGGTCTTTGGGGTGATTCCGTGGGCCTGGTTATAGGCCTGCTGGGCTTCCCTGCGCCTGGCTGTCTCATCAATGGCGATCCGCATGGAATCGGTGATCACATCGGCATACATGATCACATGGCCCTCTGAATTTCGTGCAGCACGTCCGATGGTCTGGATCAGGGAGACGGAGGAACGAAGGAATCCCTCTTTATCCGCATCCAGGATGGCCACCAGTGTGATCTCCGGAATATCCAGTCCCTCTCGCAGCAGGTTGATTCCCACCAGCACATCAAATACATCCAGACGCATATCCCGGATGATCTTGGTTCTCTCCAGGGCATCGATATCAGAGTGGAGATAGCGGACCCGGATTCCCACCTCCTTCATATAGGCGGTAAGATCCTCTGCCATACGTTTGGTAAGGGTGGTGATCAGTACCTTGTGATGGGCAGCTACCTCCTTGTTGATCTCGCCGATGAGATCGTCGATCTGCCCTTCCACAGGTCGTACCTCCACCTTTGGATCCAGAAGTCCTGTGGGACGGATGATCTGCTCTGCACGAAGCAGCTCATGCTCTGCTTCATACTCACCGGGGGTGGCAGACACAAAGAGGATCTGATCAATGCGCTCTTCAAATTCCTGAAAATTCAGAGGTCTGTTGTCCTTGGCTGAGGGCAGACGGAATCCATAATCCACAAGGGTGGTCTTTCGTGACTGGTCACCGGAGTACATGGCACCGATCTGAGGGATTGTCTTGTGGGACTCATCGATGATGATCAGAAAATCATCCGGGAAGAAATCCATCAGTGTATAGGGAGGCTGTCCAGGCTCCAGACCGGAAAGATGACGGGAATAGTTTTCAATACCGGAACAGATGCCTGTTTCCCGGAGCATCTCGATATCAAAGTTGGTGCGCTCCTCAATACGCTGTGCCTCCAGCAGCTTGTCCTGACTTTTGAAGAAGCGGACCTGCTCCTGCATTTCCTTTTCTATCTCTCCTGTGGCCTTCATGATGGTTTCCATGGGAACCACATAGTGAGAAGCCGGAGCGATGGCGCAGTAATTCAGAGAGCAGCGGATCTCCCCGGTAAGGACATCCACCTGAAGGATACGATCGATCTCGTCACCGAAGAACTCCACCCGGATGGCGATATCTGTTTCCTCAGCAGGAATGATCTCCAGCACATCTCCCCGGACACGGAAGGTTCCGCGGTGGAAATCAATCTCATTTCTCTCAAACTGGATGTCAATAAGAGCACGTATTACCTCATCCCTGTCCTTTTGCATACCGGGACGAAGGGCAATGATCATCTGCTCATAGTCCTTTGGGCTTCCAAGACCGTAGATACAGGAAACACTGGATATGACGATGACATCCTTTCTCTCGATCAGGGAGGAAGTGGCAGAAAGACGAAGCTTGTCAATCTCGTCATTTCTGGAGGAGTCCTTTGCGATATAGGTATCAGAGGAGGGAACATAGGCCTCCGGCTGATAATAATCGTAATAGGATACAAAATATTCTACAGCATTCTTCGGAAAAAATTCCTTGAATTCTCCGTAGAGCTGTGCAGCCAGGGTTTTGTTATGGGCAATAATCAGGGTGGGCTTATTCAGCTGCTGGATAACATTGGCCATGGTGAAGGTCTTTCCGGAACCGGTGACACCCAGCAGGGTCTCGCACTGGTTGCCGGAACGAAATCCATCCACCAGCTGCCGGATTGCCTGGGGCTGATCGCCGGTGGGGGCAAAATCAGATACTAATTCAAAATGATCCATGAGATTTTCCTTTCAAAATCTATCGAACGGTTGTTCCTGTTTTGATTATAACAAAATACAATGGCCTTGTAAATGTACAGCATTTCTCCCGGAAGTCCACGGATCCGGACAGAGGGAAAGCGCCCTGTTTCCCCCCTGTAACTTGCAAATACAGTGGTAATCCAGTAAAATATACTAGAAAATCTATGCTTAAAAACAGGAGAGTATTATGAACCAATTTACATGGAATGAATATAAAGAACTGTTGATGGAAGAGGCGATGCTGACCGATGCCTGGGATCCTTCAGAGAATCCTGCAGTGACACAGCTCACCTATGAATCCCAGAAGGTACAGCCGGGCTGTCTCTTTGTATGCAAGGGAGCTGCATTCAGACAGGCCTATCTGGAGGATGCCCTTGCCAGGGGCGCTGTGGGCTATGTAAGCGAGAAAGACTACGGAATTCCGGGAGTTCCCCATCTTCTTGTAAAAGATATCCGTAAGGCAATGCCTTCTCTGGCAAAGAAATTCTACTGTGCACCGGATGAGGAGCTGAAGATCGTGGCCCTCACCGGAACAAAGGGAAAGACCACCACTGCGTATTTTATCAAGGAGCTTCTGGATGAGGCTCTGGAGCGGAAGGGTCAGCCTGAAAGTGCATTTCTCTCCACCGTGGAGGTATACGATGGAAAAAGCCGCCAGGGCTCATCCATCACAACACCGGAATCCATGGAGCTGTATCGTCATTTCAGAAATGCTGCCGACTCCGACATCTCTCTTCTGACCATGGAGGTTTCCAGTCAGGCCCTGAAGTATGACCGTGTGCTGGGGATCCCCTTTGAGATCGGTGTGTTTCTGAATATTTCCGAGGATCATATCAGCCCTGTGGAGCATCCGGATTTTGAGGATTACTTCCAGGCGAAGCTGTCACTGTTTTCCAGAGTAAAAACAGCGGTGATCAACAGAAATGCTGATCATTATGAGAGAATTCTGGAGGCAGCAGCCTGCGCAGAGCAGGTGGTGACCTTTGGTACAGAGCTGGATGCGGATGTGTTTGGCTATGAGATTCGTACTGAAAACGGAAAGATCACGTTCCGGGTAAGAACAGAGAGCTTTGACGAGAAATTCACCCTGGCCATGCACGGAATCTTCAATGTGGAGAATGCTCTGGCAGCCATTGCTGTGGGAACTGTACTGGGATTTGAGCCAGCGGCTATGAAAGCAGCCCTGGAGCGTGTTCAGGTAGGTGGCCGTATGGAGGAATATACAAGCAGGGATGGCGCTGTTCATGTGATTGTGGACTATGCTCATAATGGACTGAGCTTCCGCAAGATCTTTGAGTCCTCTGCACTGGAGTATCCGGAGGCGGAGCGAAGAGTTGTGTTCGGCTGTCCCGGTGGAAAAGCCATCAACCGACGGGGGGATATGGGCGAGGCTGTGTCTGAGTCCTGTGTGAAGGCCTATCTCACTGCGGATGATCCGGGACCTGAGAAGGTGGAGGAGATCTGCAGACAGATTGCAGAGCACATTGACGGGGAGCGCTGCAGCTATGAGTGTATTCCCGACAGAGCGGAGGCCATTGAGAAGGCCATTGCCGAGATCAGAGCGGAAGGAAAGGACAGTGCCGTACTGCTGGTGCTTGGAAAGGGCAGTGAGACTGCCCAGAAGATAGAAGGGAAATCTGTACCCTATGAGTCAGATGCAGCAGTGGTAAAAAGGGTTCTTGGGATTTAAATAACGTCATTTTTCCCGGGGTGTCAGGGAAAATGCTTGTCAGAGTGAAGTACACAGGTGCAGAGAATATGAAGGGACAGGAACTTCTGGAAGAATTTAAAAGAGTTAGAAGGGACGCACTGAAACTGGAAATCGCGCTGGAGATATTCCGGCCGGGCATGGAGCAGGAGCTGTCAGAGGAGGAGAGACAGGAGATTTTTCGTTATCTGGAATGGAGGAAGCGATCTGCTGTCCAGTATCTGATTCAGAGGGGAGATCTGGTCCGGCTGCGGGCTCTGAAAAAAAGGGGCTGGCTGGAGGAGCAGTATCTGGAGAATTACAGAGAGATGGCGATACAGGCAAAAGAAACGGAGATCTGGGCCTGGCTGGTGAGGTACGGAGTACAGCCGGAACCGGAGTCTTCTGCTCTGCCATTGAACTGTAGCAAACCCAAAGATGATCTCTGCAGAAAGACAGAGGTTACAGGAGAGACAGGAGCAGCTGTTTTGAAAAGTGCTGCTGCAGAAGAGACTGCCTGCAGTGCCGTTCAGAAGAATGCTGAGGGGAATGCGTCCCCTGCTTACGATGCCGCCGTCGGTCTCTGTAAAAGAGTGTGGGAACTGACCTTGAAAAATCTCAGAATGAAGCTGCCGGGACTTTCAGAGGCGCTGGGAACCCTGCGTTTTACTCCGGATGCAGAGGTGAAGTATCTGGCCTGTGACGGCTTTACGGTATACTATGCTCCGGATTCGGTGCTGCAGCATTACCGGCAGAATGCAGGGGGAATGGAGAGGGATCTTCTCCATATGATCCTGCACAACATGTATCTTCATCCTGTGCTGATGAGAAATAAAAGCCAGCCCCACTGGAATCTGGCCTGCGATCTCACTGTGGAACGGATCCTGGACAGCTGGCAGCTGAAGGGACTGGAGCGGCCGGGGGCTGATTTCCGCTCCTATCATCTGAAGGAACTGAAGCTTCCAAGGCGCTGGAACAGCGTGGATACCATGTACGAGACCCTTATGGAGCAGTACCCCTCTCTGGAGAAACTGAAGCAGCTGGAGGAGCTGAACCGGATTGATGACCATTGCAGATGGCTGGTCTACAGGCCTAAGGAGGATGAGGATTTCAGACGGGAATCCTCTGATGACGGTGAAGGGCAGCCGGGAACCGGTGATGGAAAGGCATTTATCGATCAATGGGACCGTCTGCGGAAGGAATGGAATCCTCAGATGGGGGAGGAACATAACCGGGCAGGTAATCAGTCCGGTGTAGCGGTGCAGAAAACCCCTGTGAAGCAGAAAAAGGAGTATGATTACAGGCATTTTCTGGAGGGCTTTATGGTCTGCCAGGAGGAGGTAGAGCTGGATCTGGACAGCATCGATTATCTGCCCTACTGGTACAGCAGAAATCACTATAAGGATATTGTGCTGATCGAGCCACTGGAATATAAGGAAGTACATAAGCTGGATGAGATGGTGATTGCCATTGATACCTCCGGTTCCTGCTCCGGCAGAATCGTGAAGCGCTTTCTTCAGGAGACCTGGTCCATCCTCACGGAGAGTGGAAATTTCTTTAAAAAGATGCATGTGCACATTATCCAGTGCGATTCTGCCATTCAGGAGCATGTGGTGGTGCATTCCAGGGAGGAATTTCAGGAATATATGGAGGATGTGACTGTAAAGGGACTGGGAGGAACAGATTTCAGACCTGTCTTTGAACTGGTTCAGAAGCTGATCCAGGAGAAGGAGTTACTGAATCTGAAGGCACTTCTCTATTTTACAGATGGAGACGGTGTCTTTCCCAAGGAGAAACCACCCTTTGAGACGGCATTTATCTTTTTGAACCGGGCATATGAAAAGCAGAAGATCCCGGAGTGGGCCATTCGCCTGAATCTGGGTTTGAAATTGGAGGAATAATTCCATGAATATACAGGAAGCAAAGGATGAGATTATTCATACTGTCAAAATCTATACAAGGAAAAATGACAAGGGCCAGTATCTGATCCCTACGGTGCACCAGCGGCCAATTCTTCTGATCGGACCGCCTGGAATCGGAAAGACAGCCATCATGCGCCAGGCTGCTGAGGCCTGTGGGGTGGGTCTGGTGGCCTATACCATTACCCATCACACCAGACAGAGCGCGGTGGGCCTGCCCATTGTCAGTACCCGGAACTACGGCGGAAGAGAGGTATCCGTAACGGAATATACCATGTCTGAGATCGTTGCCTCTGTCTACGAGTGCATTGAGCAGACAGGAAATCCAGAGGGAATTCTCTTTATCGATGAGATTAACTGTGTATCTGAGACACTGACCCCCACCATGCTGCAGTTTCTGCAGAATAAGACCTTCGGAACCCACCGTGTGCCGGAGGGATGGATCATTGTGGCGGCGGGAAATCCTCCGGAGTACAATAAATCGGCCCGAATGTTTGATGTGGTTACCCTTGACAGGGTAAAGAGTATCAACATCGAGGTGGATTTTCCAGTATGGAAGCGCTATGCATCGCAGATGGGCATGCACAGTGCCATTATCTCCTATCTGTCCTCCAAAACACAGAACTTTTACTATATAGAAGAGGCAAGGGGAGACAGAGATTTCGTCACAGCGAGAGGCTGGGATGATCTTTCTGTGCTTCTGAAGGCCTATGAGGAGGAGGAAATTCCGGTGACTCTTCCTGTGATCCGGGAGTATATTCACAGTGACAGGATCGCATCGGATTTTGCAGCCTATTATCGTATGTTTACAGGATATAAGAAGGAATATGCACCCCAGAAGATTTTGCAGGGAAGTGCCACCGGTGAGGAGATTCTTCGCCAGCAGAAGCTGCTTGTTCAGGCACTGCCGGATGAGCAGTACAGTATCCTGCAGATGTTTCTGTCGGAACTTCATGGTCTGTTTGGAAGGCATCAGGAGGCTGAAATGCTCCAGAAGCGCAAACAGGAAGTATTTCTTCAGATCAGAAGCTTCGGGGAGAGACAGAAGGGTCTTGCGGCTGAACAGCTGCTGGTCCGTTTTCTTGAGCAGTTTGACAATGCTCTGAAGATCAAGGATGAGCATCAGATCATATCGGAGGCAGACAGAAAGCGGGAGGAGGCTGTGAGTCGGTTTTATGCTGACTGTATGTATGAGCTGAAGGGAGAACGGGTGACGGATCCGGAGCTGGCAGGTGACAGGCTGGAGAAAAAACTCTCAGAGGCCGAGGCAGCAGGGGAGAGAAATGCCCGGGAACTGCTGTCCATGGTAGACAGAGCGCTGCAGTTTCTGGAGGAATCCGTAGGTGAAGGGGAAATGATGGGCTATTTTATGACGTCTCTTTCCCAGAATCCTTCCGCAGCCCGTTTTCTTGGAAATCATTATTGCCAGCGCTTTGTTGCCCATCTGGGTCTGATGGCAGCTGTGGATGAGGAGGCTGAGCTGAAGCGACAGATTGAGGAGTACAGAAATCAGTAGCTGCCAGAGGGCAAAAACCACGGGATTCCGTGACAAAAGCTGACTGATTCGTTATAATAAAGGGGATGTGTGTAATCCGATAAAAGGGGGATAAAAGAATATGAAAAAAATTCTGTTTGCGGCATCTGAGTGTGTGCCGTTTATCAAAACAGGAGGTCTGGCGGATGTTGTTGGTTCGCTTCCAAAGGAGTATCAGAGTGAGTACTTTGACTGCCGCGTTGTGATTCCGAAATATGCGGGGATCAAAGAAAAATATAAAGAGCAGATGGAGTTTGTTACCAGCTTTTATATGGATCTGAACTGGAGAGATCAGTATGTGGGTATTTTCTCCCTGGTGCTGGATGGAATCACCTATTATTTTATTGATAATGAGGAGCATTTTGGAGGGGATAAGCCCTATGCAGGAATGCCATGGGATCTGGAGAAGTTTGCATTTTTCTCAAAAGCAGTGCTTTCCATCCTTCCGGTGATCGACTTCAGACCGGATGTGATCCACTGTCATGACTGGCAGACCGGTCTTGTTCCGGTATACCTGAATGAGCGTTTCCAGGGAAATGAATTCTATCATGGAATCAAATCTGTTATGACCATTCATAACCTGAAATTCCAGGGCATCTGGGGCATGGACAGCATGAAGAGCATCACTGGTCTGTCTGATTATTACTTTACCCCGGATAAACTGGAGTTCAAGGGAGACGGTAACTTCCTGAAGGGTGGTCTTGTGTACTCAGATGCCATCACCACAGTCAGCAACACCTACGCAGAGGAGATTAAAACTCCTTTCTACGGCGAGGGTCTGGACGGTCTGATGCAGGCAAGAGCAAGAGATCTCCGTGGTATTGTAAACGGAATCGACTACACCGATTATGATCCTTCCTCTGACCCGATGATCAGTAAGCATTATAATGTGAAGAACTTCAGAAGAGAGAAGAAGGTAAACAAGACAGAGCTGCAGAAGAGACTGGGACTGGAGGTGGATCCGAAGAAGATGATGATCGGTATTGTTTCCCGTCTGACAGACCAGAAGGGATTCGATCTGATTGCCTATATGATGGAGGAACTCTGCCAGGATGATATCCAGCTTGTGGTGCTGGGAACCGGTGAGGAACGTTATGAGAACATGTTCCGCCATTTCGCATGGAAGTATGATAAGAAAGTATCTGCAAACATCTTCTATTCAGAGGAGCTTTCCCACCAGATCTATGCTGCCTGTGATGCATTTCTGATGCCATCCCTCTTTGAGCCCTGCGGTTTAAGCCAGCTTATGAGTCTCCGTTACGGTACTGTGCCGATTGTTCGTGAGACAGGTGGTCTGAAGGATACGGTTCAGCCATACAATGAGTATGAGGGTACAGGAACCGGATTCTCCTTTGCGAACTACAATGCCCATGAGATGCTGGGCACTGTGCGCTATGCAGAACGCATCTACTACGATAAAAAACGTGACTGGAACAAGATTGTGGATCGTGCCATGGCAGCTGATTTTTCCTGGAGTGCATCTGCCAGGAAATATCAGGAGCTGTATGACTGGCTGATCGGCTGAAATACCGGGTCTGTCCTGTAAAGGAGGATCCTTCCAAAATCGAGAGGTGTCTGTTGTATTAAAACAATGGATGCCTCTCTTGTTTTTCGCGAGCAACGAGTCAAAGTCCGTGTTACCACTCCTGCAATCCTCCCGGGATTCGCACTCCATGGGGCCCCTGCCCACCCTGCGTGCTCATCCGGGGGCGTGCCAGAAAGCCCTCTCGCCCCTTACATGCAAGCATGACGTGGCGAAAGGGCTTTCTGCCACTGTAAGCAGCCGTATACAGGAAAAGGCCAGATTACGGATTGCTCCGTGTTACCACTCCCGCAATCCCCCCGGGATTCGCACTCCATGGGGCCCCTGCCCCCCTGCGTGCTCATCCGGGGGCGTGTCAGAAAGCCCTCACGCCCCTTACATGCAAGCATGACGTGGCGAAAGGGCTTTCTGCCACTGTAAGCAGCCGTATACAGGAAAAGGCCAGATTACGGATTGCTCCGTGTTACCACTCCCGCAATCCCCCCGGGATTCGCACTCCATGGGGCCCCTGCCCCCCTGCGTGCTCATCCGGGGGCGTGTCAGAAAGCCCTCTCGCCCCTTACATGCAAGCATGACGTGGCGTAAGAGCTTTCTGACACTGTAATCTGGCGGGAAATTGACGGGAGGGAGAAGAAATGATATGATGAGTGTGTCATATTTTTTGCGCAGCGGTCGCTGTGATTTCCCTGAAAAATCAGTATTTTAAGAGTTGACAAGAGGTGGGCAAGTGTACTATTATTGATTCAGAAGACGAACACTTGTTCTGTTTGTGTATCGATAAAGGAGATTTACAGATGGCGAATACGAATACAAATACAAATACAGATGCAAAAAAGCAGGCACTGGATGCTGCTCTGGGACAGATTGAGAGACAGTTTGGAAAAGGTGCTGTTATGAAGCTGGGTGACAGCGGAGCCAGCATGAATGTGGAGACAATTCCTACTGGTTCTCTCAGCCTTGATATCGCCCTTGGTCTGGGCGGTGTGCCAAAGGGACGTATCATTGAGATCTATGGACCGGAGTCTTCCGGTAAGACTACTGTTGCTCTGCACATGGTGGCAGAGGCACAGAAACGGGGAGGAATCTGCGGCTTCATTGATGCGGAGCATGCGCTGGATCCTGTATATGCAAAAAATATCGGAGTAGATATTGATAATCTCTATATTTCTCAGCCAGATAACGGTGAGCAGGCTCTTGAAATCACAGAGACCATGGTACGCTCCGGAGCAGTGGATATTGTAATCGTGGACTCTGTGGCAGCGCTGGTTCCAAAGGCTGAGATCGACGGCGATATGGGAGATTCCCATGTGGGTCTGCAGGCCCGTATGATGTCTCAGGCTTGCCGTAAGCTTACAGCTGCCATCAGCAAGACAAACTGCGTAGTGATCTTCATCAACCAGCTTCGTGAGAAGGTGGGTGTTATGTTCGGAAATCCGGAGACCACCACAGGAGGCCGTGCTCTGAAATTCTATTCCTCTGTCCGTCTCGATGTAAGAAGAATTGAATCTCTGAAGCAGAGTGGTGAGGTAATCGGAAACAGAACCAGAATCAAGGTTGTCAAGAACAAAGTGGCACCTCCTTTCCGTGAGGCAGAGTTTGACATCATGTTCGGAAAGGGAATCTCCAAGGAGGGTGATGTACTGGATCTTTCTGCACAGCTGGGAATCATTCAGAAAAGCGGTGCCTGGTTTGCTTACAATGGTGCTAAGATCGGTCAGGGACGTGAGAATGCAAAACAGTACCTGAGAGAGCATCCGGAGGTAATGGCTGAAGCTGAGAACAAGGTACGTGAGGCCTATGGAATGGAGCCCTGTGCACCTGTTCAGGAAGTATCTGAAGAGCCATGAGAAAGGAAAACAGAACAGGAATGCAGATGACAGCGGAGGAGCTGCGGCAGGAGATTCTGGAAATTGAAAATCGTGACAGAGCAGGGGTACAGCAGGAGACTGTTCCCTGCTCTTCTCTTTCTGTTCCGGAGGAATACAGACCTGCGGTTCAGAAGGCAATGAATCTTCTTCTGTACAAGCCCAGAACGGAAAAAGAGCTGAGGGAGAGACTTGAGAGCTGCGACTATGAGCCGGAGGCTGTAAACTGTGCCATCCGGTACGTAAGCCATTTCGGCTATCTCAACGACTGGAAATATGCTGAGAGCTATGTATATTGCAACGGCAGCAGAAAAAGCAGAGGCATGCTCAGAAGCGAACTTACAAGAAAGGGTGTAGGAGAGGGGGCGATCCAGGCTGCACTGGAGCTGCTGGAAACGGATGAGCATCAGCTGGCAGAGGAACTGTTGAGAAAAAGATACGGGGATCCCCATGAATTTGATGAGAGAGAGCTGAGGCGGGCAGCGGGATTTCTTGGAAGGAAAGGCTTCTCCTCCTCCCTTGTGTGGGGAGTGCTCCGGGATTACCAGAAATCTGCAATGTCGGATTGACAAAGCAGTAAAAAAAGATTAAAATTGATTTGTTGTATTTGTACAATATTTATTGTACTGTATAATGAAAACTTAATAAGGAGGTACTCCTGCTATGCCGACAATTGCCCTTTGTGCTATTGTTGCGGTTGTTGCAGTGATCGTTGCCGTACTTATTGCAGTTCCTGTAGCAAGTAATATTGCTGTTACCAAGAAAGTTCAGCAGGACGCTGAAAAGGTTGGTACTGCGGAAGAAAAAGCAAGAAACATCATTGATGAAGCATTAAAGACTGCTGAAACAAAGAAACGTGAAGCTCTTTTGGAAGCTAAGGAAGAAAACCTGCGTGTGAAAAACGAGCAGGATAAAGAATATCGGGAGAGAAGATCCGAGCTGCAGAAGTATGAAAAACGTGTCCTTTCAAAAGAAGAATCTGTTGATCATAAGGCAGAGGTTCTTGAGAGACGCGAGAACGATCTGAATAGTCGCGAATCAGAGCTGAAGAAAAAGGAAAGAAGAGTCGACGAGTTACATGAACAGGAAGTACGGGAACTGGAAAGAATTTCCGGTCTGACCTCCGAAGAAGCAAAAGAATATCTGTTAAAATCTGTAGAAAATGAAGTAAGAATTGACACTGCCAAGCTTTACAGAGAGATGGAGAGCAAGGCAAAAGAGGAAGCTGGCCGTAAGGCGAAAGACTATGTTGTTACAGCAATTCAGAAATGTGCAGTAGATCATGTTTCCGAATCAACTATTTCTGTTGTACAGCTTCCAAGTGACGAGATGAAGGGTAGAATCATCGGCCGTGAGGGTCGTAACATTCGTACTCTTGAAACCCTCACCGGAGTTGATCTGATCATCGATGACACTCCGGAGGCAGTGGTATTGTCTTCTTTTGATCCGGTGCGCCGTGAGGTTGCCCGAATTGCATTGGAGAAGCTGATCGTTGATGGTCGTATCCATCCTGCTCGTATTGAGGAGATGGTGGAGAAGGCACAGCGTGAAGTTGACACAATGATCCGTGAGGAAGGTGAGGCTGCGTCTCTTGAGGTAGGCGTTCATGGAATTCATTCTGAACTGATCCGCCTTCTGGGTCGCATGAAATTCCGCTCCAGCTACGGACAGAATGCACTGAGACATTCCATCGAGGTTGCACAGCTGTCAGGACTTCTGGCTGCTGAGGTGGGTCTCGACATCAGAATGGCGAAACGTGCCGGTCTGCTCCATGACATCGGTAAATCCATTGATCATGAGGTAGAGGGATCTCACATCCAGATCGGTGTGGATCTGTGTAGAAAATACAAAGAGTCTGCATTGGTAATCAATGCTGTTGAGTCACATCACGGCGATGTGGAGCCACAGTCACTGATCGCATGCATCGTGCAGGCTGCAGATGCGATTTCTGCTGCACGTCCAGGTGCAAGAAGAGAAACACTGGAAACTTACACAAACAGATTAAAACAGTTAGAAGATATTACCAATTCCTTTAAAGGGGTTGAAAAATCTTTTGCAATTCAGGCAGGTAGAGAAGTACGTATCATGGTTGTACCGGAGCAGGTAACTGATGCTGACATGGTATTGTTAGCTCGGGATATTTCCAAACAGATCGAGAACGAACTGGAATATCCGGGACAGATCAAGGTAAATGTAATTCGCGAAAGTCGCGTGACAGATTACGCAAAGTAAGACTTATTAAAACCATTCTGACAGGGAACTGTCAGGATGGTTTTTGTTTGTTTAACGGAAAATTGTATCAATTTTCCGTTAAGCAAAATACAGACAGGCAGCTGCTGGCAGACTGCATCTGTAAGACACATAATTTCAGATACAAAAGAGAGAGGTGAATGAGTATGGTCAATACATTACCAAAAAGAGAGGAGATGGATCCGGCATTCTTCTGGAGAATGGAGGATCTGTATCCGTCGGATCAGGACTGGGAGGAGGAGTATCTTGTTCTTGAAAACAGGATTTCTGATCTTGCCCAGCTGAAGGGAACTCTGAAAAAGGGAGGAAAAGAGCTGCTGAATGTTCTGCAGAAGAAGGATGAAGTGAATAAACTGTTTGAGCGTGTCTATGTATATGCAAATCAGCGTTATCACCAGGATACGGGCAATCAGGTCTATCAGGCTATGACCGGAAGAAGCATGGCTCTTATGACCAGGCTGTCGGATGCTACAGCCTATCTGGAACCGGAGATCCTGGAGCTGGAGCCGGAACTGCTTGTGGGATGGATGAAGGAGGAACCGGAGCTGCAGATCTATCGTCGTTTTCTGGAGGAACAGCTGCGAACCAGGGAGCATATCCTTTCTGCGGAGATGGAAAGCGTACTGGCAAAGGCCGGTGAGATGGGCAGCAGCCCCCAGGAGATCTTTACTTCCTTCAACAATGCGGATCTCACCTTTGGAACTGTTAAAAATGATGCCGGTAAGGAGATAATGCTGACCCATGGACGGTATATTTCCTTCATGGAGAGCCGGAACCGAGAGGTGAGAAAAGAGGCCTTTGAGACCCTGTACAAAGCCTATGAGGATCATAAGAACACGCTGGCAGCATGCTTTAATGCCAATCTGAAGCAGGCAGCATTTTTTGCAGGAATGAGAAAGTATCCTTCTGCGCTGGAGGCATCTCTGGATGAGGGAAATATTCCTGTTTCTGTATACGATAATCTGATCAGGGCAGTCCACGAATCCATGGATTCCATGTACAGCTATGTGCAGCTGAGGAAGAAGCTTCTGGGGGTGGATACCCTTCATATGTATGATGTATATGCTCCTATGGTGGAGTATACGGATAAGGAGATTTCCTTTGAAGAGGCAAAGAAGCTGGTAAAGGAAGGGCTTTCTGTGCTGGGGGAGGAATACGGTTCTATTCTCCAGGAGGGCTTTGACAATGGCTGGATTGATGTGTATGAAAATCAGGGAAAACGCAGCGGTGCCTATTCCTGGGGGGCCTACGGAACCCATCCCTATGTGCTGCTGAATTACAGTGGCAATCTGAACGCAGTATTTACTCTGGCCCATGAGATGGGACATGCGATCCACAGCTATTATTCAGACCGTACCCAGCCCTATGTATATGCGGGTTACCGTATTTTTGTGGCTGAGGTGGCATCCACCTGCAATGAGGCACTGCTGATCCATTATCTGATGGAGAAGGCGGATTCCAAAGAGGAGAAGGCGTATCTGATCAATTATTTTCTGGATCAGTTTAAGGGAACCCTCTTCCGACAGACCATGTTTGCTGAGTTTGAGAAGCTGATGCATCAGCGTTTTGCCGATGAGGGCAGCATTCCTGCTCAGAGCATCTGCGATCTGTATTATGAACTGAATCAGCAGTATTTCGGTCCGGATATGGAGGTGGATTCCCAGATCGCCATGGAATGGTCCAGGATTCCGCATTTTTATACACCGTTTTACGTGTACCAGTATGCCACAGGCTTTTCTGCCGCCATTGCCATCAGCAGTAAGATTCTTGCCGGTGAGGAAGGGATTGTGGAAAAATTCAGGCAGTTCTTAAGCGGTGGATCCTCCATGGATCCCATTGACCTTCTGAAACTCTGTGGTGTGGATATGACCACAGGAGATGCCGTAACAGAGGCGCTGAGAGTATTCAGGGAGTATGTGTCAAAACTGGAAAAACTGGTCTGAAAAAAAGATTGAAAAACAGAGGGCGTATGTTACAATGATGTTGCAAAAACATTAAGGAGTAATGTATGAATCTGTACGAAGCAATCCATGTTAGAAAAACTGTACGAAAATTTGCCAT
This sequence comes from Lachnospiraceae bacterium, assembly GCA_030526405.1. GTDB lineage: Bacteria > Bacillota > Clostridia > Lachnospirales > Lachnospiraceae > JAKSRN01. The sequence continues at coordinate 30,572 of JAUNCZ010000008.1, forward strand.
GACGGAGCTTCCGGAAAAGGAACTGGACAGGATACGCAGGCATTTTTCACAGGTTACAAATCTGTTTGGGAATATTGATGTGGATATACGAATCCTGGACAACAGGAAGGGAAATAACCATGTCTCAGGACTGATGGGTGTAAAGGCTCCTTATTATCTTGTTTTTTATTCAGAAGAGAAACCAAGATACAAGATGAATCTTGGCTATCTGATGCAGCAGATGGCGCTGTACCTCTGTACGAGAGGATTGGGAGCCTGTTTTGTAAGAAGGCTCCATCTGAAGCGGGAGCATATGATGCAGGATGGGAAAATGGCTGTTGCCGCCCTTGCCTTCGGAAAATCCAGAGAGGGTGTGGTGAGAAAACCCATGCAGGCTTCAAGAATCCCCATGGAGAAGGTCTGTACATTCCGGGAAGAGCCGCGACAGTGGGTGCGTCAGATGGTGGAGGCAGCCAGAATGGCACCTTCCAGACACAACAGTCAGCCCTGGAGATTTGTGGTGTTTGACAATTGTATCCACATCTATACCACAGGTGCTTCCGGATCTGCTCTTTCCTTTGCGGAGGAATTATGTTTCGGAGCTCTGTTTGCCAACCTTGTGGTGGCGGGGGAGGAACTTTGGCTGGAACTGGATCTGATCCGGCTTGATTCCGTTGTTCACACCCAGTATAAGCCGGAGCAATATCTCTTAAGTGCAGTGCTGATATCCTGATCGGAAGGGTGTTTTCACAGTTGTAGAAAAAGTTTAAAAAATTTAAAAAAAACTGTTGACAGATCAGGATATCGGATGTATTATAAACGTGTTGATGCGGAACACATCAACAGAGAGATACGCGCGAGTGGCTCAGGGGTGGAGTACAACCTTGCCAAGGTTGGGGTCGCGGGTTCGAATCCCGTCTCGCGCTCTTGAAAAGCACCAGATTTTATCTGGTGCTTTTTCTGTATATAAAAGAAAATAGAGGGAGAAAGGAAATGTGTGATGAGTGAAGTTCTGATTCCCTGCACCGGATGCAGCGACTGTCTTCCCTGTCCTGTGGGAATCGTGATCCCGGAGGTTTTTGAGATTTACAATCGACTTCCTGTGAATGGTCTGGAAAATACCAGATTTCTCTATAACCGCCTTCACCATAAGGCTGATGACTGTCTTCGCTGTGGTCGTTGTGAGAAACTCTGTTCTCAGAAGATCGGTATCAGTTCCATGATGTTCGAGATTGCAGAGGAAATGGAGTAGGGGAAGAGATAATTTGAAAAACAAATAAAAATACGGTTGCATTTTCGAAAACAGTGTGGTAATATAAGTGTCGTTGAAGATGCCCAGTTAGCTCAGTTGGTAGAGCAGAGGACTGAAAATCCTCGTGTCTCTGGTTCGATTCCGGAACTGGGCACTTTCTTTATCAGCAGACAGGTTTCGAATGGATTCATTCGGAACCTTTTTGTGTTTTTAAGTTTAAGGAGGGTCTATGAAGGTTGTTCTGATGGCAATGAATGCAAAATATATCCATTCGAATCTGGCAGTGTATTCTTTGCAGTCCTATGCTAAAAAAAGAGGATATGATGTGGGGCTGAAGGAGTTTACCATCAACCAGCAGGAGGATGAGGTGCTTCGTGAACTGGTGCAGGCTGCTCCGGAAGTACTGGCGGTATCTGTGTATATCTGGAATGTGGAGCAGGTCCTTCAGGTGCTCTCCGATCTTCACAGTGTTCTTCCTGGCATGAGGATCTGGCTTGGTGGTCCGGAGGTTTCCTACCGGGCAGAGGAGCTGCTTCAGGCGTACCCTTTCATTGAGGGAATCATGAGAGGGGAAGGAGAAAAAACCTTTGCAGAGCTGCTGGGCTGCTGGAAGAGGGAGGAAAACAGACAGCTGTCAGAGGTAAGGGGTATCACCTATCGGAACCGTGATGGTGTGGTCCTGGTGAATCCTGATCAGGAGCCCCTCTCCATGGATGAGCTGGTATTTCCCTATGAGGAGCTGGATAATTTCAGCAACAGGATCCTGTATTATGAGACCAGCAGAGGATGTCCCTTCCGCTGCAGCTATTGCCTGTCCTCCGTGGAGAAGAGCCTGCGTTTCAGAAGCTTTGAGAAGGTGAAGAGAGAACTGCAGTTTTTCCTGGATCACAGGGTTCCTCAGGTGAAATTCATCGATCGTACCTTCAACTGCAAAAAGGAACATACCATGGAAATCTGGCAGTACCTCAGGGATCATGACAACGGTGTGACCAATTTTCATTTTGAGATCGGAGCGGATCTTCTGGATCAGGAGGAAATCCGGCTTCTGAGGGGGCTCCGGCCTGGATTTTTCCAGCTGGAGATCGGTGTTCAGACCACCTGTCCTGAAACTCTGAGGGAGATTCGCAGAATGGTGGATTTTTCTGTTCTGTCCGAAAAGGTGAAGGCAGTGATGGAAGGAAACAATGTGCACCAGCATCTGGATCTTATCGCAGGTCTTCCCTTTGAAGGGTACCAGCGTTTCCGGGAATCCTTTAATGATGTCTATGGACTTCGTCCTGAGCAGTTGCAGCTGGGCTTTCTGAAGGTGCTGCGGGGCTCCTACATGTATGAGATGGCCATGGAATACGGCATTGTCTGGAAGAAGAAACAGCCCTATGAGGTGCTTTCCACAAGATGGCTTTCCTACCGGGAAATCCTGGATCTGAAGCTGGTGGAGGAGATGGTGGAGGTGTATTATAACAGTGGCCAGTTTACTGCCACCATGAAACGCATGGAGACCCTGTTTGAGGATGCATTTTCCATGTATGAGGCCCTGGGAAGATATTATGAGGAGAAGGGATATCTGCGACTGAGTCATACCCGACTTCGCCGGTATGAGATCCTTCTGGAGTATCTGGACCAGCGCGGCCTTTCCGGGGAAGAAAAGGCCCGCTTCAGAAATGACATGATCATAGATCTGTATGCCAGAGAGAACTGCAAGAGCAGACCTTCCTGGGCGGAGGACCAGAGCGAATGGAAGGAAAAGAGCAAGGCATTTTTCAGGAAAGAGGGAGAGGAGCATGTACTGCTGCCGGACTACAGTGCCTATGACTGGAAGCAGCTGCGCTCCATGACCCATCTGGAGGTGCTGTCAGAGCCCCTTTCTTCAGATGGACATAAAAAATACACTGTGTTATTATTTGACTATGCAAACAGAAATCCTCTGGATGGATCCGCCAGAATTCTGGACGTGACAGAGGTTTTTCCTGTAACAGGAGGAACAGATGAGCAAGCGTGAAAAAAGAAAAAGAATTGCAGCAGCAGTGATCGCCGTCATCCTGATTTTCATGATGGTTGTGCCGATGCTTCTCAGTGCAATGGTGTAGGATAAGAAATATCAGAAGAAAGGAGTTCTTGTTTGAAGTGATGCGGAAAACAGGAAATCATTCAATCATCAGAAGAATCAGCCGTATGGGGGCTGTGGCAGCGGCAGCAATGCTCCTGCTGTCCCTGCAGGGCTGCGGCAAGGGGGAAGAGTCTCCGGTGGATAACGGGCCGGAAACTGCCCAGGAGGGCGTATGGATCAATAACCACAATGTGGCAGGGCTTACACTGGAGGAAATCCAGGCGGTGATCGACCAGGATATCGTGGCTCGTTCTCAGGAAAAGATCTTTCTCAATGCCAACGGAATGTCGGTGACTGTGGCAGCAGGAGAGCTGGGGCTGTACTGTACAGATCCTTCCCTGGCCCAGAAGGCATTGGAATTCGGAAAAAGCGGTTCTGCTGTTCAGCAGTTTAAGGACCATGAATATATCAGAAAGAACGGGGCCTATGTAATTGATATTCCCTATGCGGTAAATGAGGAGATCGTCCGGGCTGTGATCAATGACAAAACCCCTGCGTTGAGTGAGGGAAGCGGCGGTTCGGTGCTGGTACACAACCAGGATGGAAGCTTTACCGTTATTCCGGGAGAAAATGGTGTGACTGTGGATGAGGACCCTTCTGTGGCAATCCTCACCAACTATATGAATCAGGAGTGGACCGGCGGTGTGGGAAGCACCAATCTGGCTGTCAAGGAGGGGGATATTTCCGATGAGGTGGCAGCTCTTGAACTGGTACAGAGTCCACTGGGATCATTTTCCACCACCTACGATACCTCTGAAAAAGAGCGAAGTACAAATATTGAGGTGGGTACAGCAAAGATCAGCGGTCTTCTGCTTTATCCGGGTCAGTCAGCCTCTGTATGCAACATGCTGGAGCCCTTTACAGAGGAGGAGGGATATGCAGCGGCCCATGCCTATGAGCAGGGACTGATCGTGGACAGCATCGGAGGCGGTGTGTGCCAGATATCCAGTACTCTGTATAATGCCCTTCTCCGGGCGGAGCTTCAGATCGATGAGAGATGTCCCCATTCGATGATCGTGGGCTATATTGCTCCCTCTCTGGATGCAGCCATCGCAGAGAATACGAAGGATCTGATCTTTACCAATAATACAGATGCTCCGATTCTCATTGAAGGCTATGCGGGAGGCGGAACTGTTTCCTTTACTGTTTATGGTCATGAGACCAGAGATCCTGCGAGAACACTGGAATTTGAGTCGGTGATCCTGGAGCAGGAGGACTACACTTACAAGTATGAGCTGGATTATACAGAGGAGGCAGGTACCTTTGAGGCCACTGAGCCACGAAACGGTCTGAAGGCAGAGGGATATAAATGTGTGTATATCAATGGTGAGCTGCAGAGCAGAGAACTGCTGTCCAGAACTGAATACAGAATGTCTCCGATGATCCTTACCATCGGAATTATGGGAGCCACTGACTCGGAGGTGCAGGATCTGTCAGCTGCCATTGCAAAGGATGACTATGACGAGGTGATTGCAGCCTTTGGCAGGGTGAGTTACAATCATCCGGGCGCAATGACCAAGAAGGAAAAGAAGGAAAAAGAAGAGAAAGAGAATAAGGCAGCTGAGGAAGCTGCTGTAGCAGAGGGTGAATAGACATGGCACATATCAACATTGTTCTTCTTGAACCGGAGATTCCCGCCAATACAGGAAACATCGGCAGAACCTGCGTGGCTGCCGGGGCAAGTCTTCATCTGATCGAGCCTCTGGGCTTCAGTATCAGTGAGAAGCAGCTGAAAAGAGCCGGAATGGATTACTGGGATAAACTGGATGTGAAGACCTATATCAACTATGAGGACTTTCTGAATAAGAATCCAGGGGCAAAGATCTACTATGCCACCACCAAGGCACCCAGAATGTATACAGAGGCAGAGTTCGAGGACGACTGCTTCATCATGTTCGGAAAGGAAAGTGCAGGAATTCCTGAAAAAATCCTTTATGAAAATCAGGATACCTGTATCAGAATTCCCATGCTGGAGGACATCCGTTCTCTGAATCTGGGAAATTCCGCAGCCATTGTGCTGTACGAGGCCCTGCGCCAGCATGGCTTTGATCATATGCAGGGAACAGGCTCTCTTCGGGAGTATGAATGGAAATAACGATTCCCTGTTAAAAAGAAGATTCTATAAAAAGAATGCTGTCTGAACTTAAGGGGTTCAGACAGCATTCTTTTTTTCATTTTCTTTTTTTACGATATCCAGGGTAAAGGTAAATTCGGTGCCGGCTCCAACGGTGCTGACCACATCGATCCTTTGACCATGGGCGTGGATGATCTCCTTTACAATAGAAAGACCCAGTCCGGTTCCACGCTTATCCTTGCCTCTGGAGGCATCGATCTTATAGAAGCGCTCCCATATCTTATTCAGGGAATCCCTGGGGATTCCTGCACCGTGGTCACGGACAGAGAGATACAGTTTTCCGTGGCGCACTGTGGTCTCAATCTCAATGGAAGAATGGGCAGGACTGAACTTGATGGCATTATCCAGAAGATTGTACAGCACCTGCTGGATACGGCCCACATCCGCAGACACTGTCATGGTATCCCCTGTAAGGAGCAGCTCCAGCTGGATTTTTCTGGAGGTACAGATGCCCTCAAAGGTGGCCGCGGTATCCTTGATGATCTGATTGATATCAAAGCTGGTGATGTTCAGAAGAAAGCCCTTGTTGTCCAGGTTGTTGAGGGTCAGCATTTCTCTGGTGAGCTTGTTCAGTCGATCTGTTTCATTGAGAACAATACGCATATACCGTTCCTGCATCTCCAACGGGATGGTACCATCCAACATGGCCTCGATATAGCCCTTGATGGAGGTGAGGGGAGAGCGGAAATCATGGGATACATTGGCGATGAACTTTCGCTGATATTCTCCGGATTTCCCCAGCTCGGAGGACATATAATTCAGGGTATTGGCCAGGTACCCCAGTTCATCATCGCTGTTCACAGGAATTCTGTAGGCCAGATTTCCGGAGGCATACTCCTTGGCACCCAGTGTGATCCTGCGAAGAGGAATGTCAATGAGAAACAGAAGTACCACCATTACCATGGCAATAAAGAGAAAAATACCTGCACCAATACAGTAAAAGGTGACAAGAAGTTTTTCTCTCTGGGCGATGATGCCGCTGTAGGTGCTGTGAATGACAACATAGCCCCGCAGATTCAGATTGTAGGTGACGGGCACCATAACGGAGAGCATACGGCTGTTGAAGTAATGAAAAAAATCACCTACAGAGTAATAGGAGCTTCCAAGAGAAATGGGATCAAAATCCTTCAGCTCCTGAGATTTCTCCGTAATGGCCTTCTCTGTATTCAGAAAGATCAGGCCTGAGGGATCCACCAGCCAGATCTGAATCTCCTCGGCGGAGGAGATGGTCTTCAGATCATCGTACAGATTGGACAGGCTGGATCCGTTTTTATAGTAGTTCTGTGCCTGACTGGCTGCAATGCCGGAGGCAAGACTGTAGATCTGTGTGCTTCTGGTCTTCAGCGTGTTCTTTTCAATGAGATAAGAGCCCACCGTGGAGGTGAAAAGAAAGGAGACCAGAATCAGAATGATGTAGCTCAGGATAAATTTCAGAGCAAGGGTTCGTTTCATGTGGTTCTGACCTCAAATTTATAACCGATTCCCCATACGGTGCTGATGGACCAGTTGGCATGATCCTTTATCTTCTCGCGAAGTCGCTTGATATGGACATCTACTGTACGGGTATCACCGATGTACTCATAGCCCCAGATATGATCCAGCAGCTGCTCCCTGGTAAATACCTGATTGGGAGAGGCAGCAAGAAAATACAGCAGCTCCAGCTCCTTCGGAGGCATGTCCACGTTCTTTCCCTTGTATACAACGGAATAGTTGGTAAGATTCACCGTAAGATCCTGGTATTCCACAAACTTGCTTCCTGCAGGAGCAGCAGCTGCCGCAGGCTGGAAGCGTCGCAGAACAGCTTTTACTCTTGCCACCAGCTCCTTGGAATCAAAGGGCTTTATGATATAGTCGTCAGCCCCCAGCTCCAGTCCCAGTACCTTATCAAAGACCTCTCCCTTGGCGGAGAGCATGATGATGGGGACATTGGATTTCTGACGAATTTCCCGGCATACCTGATATCCGTCAATGCCGGGAAGCATCAGATCCAGAAGGATCAGATTCGGCTGGAATGAGGAAAATGCAGACAGGGCCTCTTCGCCATCGCCCACGATCATGCAGTCAAAGCATTCCTTTGTCAGGTACAGAAAGATCAGCTCTGCAATATTGTTATCGTCATCGACGATCAGAATTTTCTGTTTAGCCATAGGTTTTCTCCTGTTTTACAGTCCGGATCAGGATTTCCGGAAGGTTGCGATGGTTACACCGGCATCACCCTCACCGAAGGCTGCCTGATGGAATTCTTCAACGATCCGCTGGGTGCGGAGATAATTCTGTACACCTTTTCTCAGTGCACCGGTGCCCTTTCCATGGACGATTCGAACGCTTGGAAGATGGGCCAGATAGGCATCATCCAGATATTTATCCAGCTCTGCAATGGCCTCATCCACTGTTTTTCCCAGAAGATTGATCTCTGTATGGACAGTGGAGGACTTCGCCATCTTAATCTTTCCGGAACCGGTTTTTGAGAAGCTGCCGCCTGTGATAACCGGTTCATCGATGAGCATCAGATCGGAGATATGTACTCTGGAGCGGATGATACCACACTGTACAAACAGGAATCCCTTGGGATCTGGCTTGGAGCTGATGGTACCCTTCAGGTTCATGCTGAGAACCTTTACGCTGTCTCCGATGTGAACATCCTTTGGATTCAGCTGCTTGGTTGGTTTTGGTGCGGCATTCAGCGTGTTTTTTGCTCTGGTCTTATCCAGTTTGCCACGAAGATCCGTACGTTTTTTCTCCATCTCCTTAACAGAGATGTTGTTTTTTCCGAATTTCTGGAAATCACGCATGGTCTGATCTGCAAAGTCCTTGGCCTCCTGAAGTACGGTACGGGCTTCCTCATTTGCCTTTGCAAGGATCTTCTCCTTCTGGCTGTCCAGACGGTCCTGTTTGTCAGCCAGCTGTTTTTTCAGGGATTCCACTTCCTGTTTATAGCGGGCTACCTCTTCCTTCTCCTGCTCAAGGGCAATTCTGTTCTGCTCCAGGTTGGTGAGCACATCCTCGAAGGATTCGTCCTTTTCGCTGATCTGCTGTTTCGCCTCATCAATGATAAAGTCCGGCAGCCCCAGTTTACTGGAAATCGCAAAGGCATTACTCTTTCCGGGAACACCCACCAGAAGACGGTAGGTAGGACGGAGAGTTTCCAGATCAAATTCGCAGCATGCATTTTCAACACCTGCTGTGGACAGGGCAAATACCTTCAGCTCACTGTAATGGGTGGTGGCCATTGTGCGGATTCCCTGTCTGTGCAGGAAGGAAAGAATGGCAATGGCCAGGGCAGCACCCTCAGTGGGGTCTGTACCGGCACCCAGCTCATCGAAAAGCACCAGAGAATTCTCATCTGCCTTCTCCAGGAAGGAAACGGTGTTGGTCATATGGGAGGAGAAGGTACTCAGGGACTGCTCGATGCTCTGCTCGTCTCCGATATCTGCATAGACCTCTGTGAACAGTGCCAGACGGGAACGATCCAGAGCAGGAATATGAAGACCTGCCTGTCCCATCAGAGTAAGAAGTCCCACTGTTTTCAGTGATACGGTTTTTCCACCTGTATTAGGTCCTGTGATGATCAGAAGATCAAAGGTTTCTCCCAGGGTCAGATCAATGGGGACTACCTTCTTTTTGTCAATCAGTGGGTGACGGGCTTTGCGAAGCTGGACAATTCCATCGGTATTGAAGATCGGCTCAGTGGCGTTCATATCCATGGCAAGACCAGCCCTTGCAAAGATAAAATCCAGTTCTGTCATGTTTTCCAGATTATACTGGAGCAGTTCTGTATACTCTGCGGCACGGGCACTTAACTGGGCAAGAATGGTTTCAATCTCCTTGGCCTCCTGGATCTCCAGCTCACGGATCTCGTTGTTCAGCTTTACAATGGCCATGGGCTCCACAAAGATGGTGGAACCGGTGGAGGACTGATCGTGGATCATACCGGATACCTGATTTTTGTATTCTGCCTTTACAGGAATACAGTAACGACCGTTTCTCATGGTGATCACTGCGTCCTGCAGATAGGTTCTCATGGAACCGGTGAGCATGCCGGACAGCTGTGTATGGATCCTGTCAGAGGAGTTTTTGATGCTGCGGCGAATGGATTTCAGAGCGGGGCTGGCGTCATCGCTGATTTCCTCCTCAGAGAGGATGCAGCGACGGATCTCTGTGGACAGAGGAGTCAGCGGCTCCAGAGAATCGAAAAGAACAGTCAGGGAATCTGCCTGCTCCGTATCGCTTTCCCGGCGACCATAGGCTTTTACTCTTGCAGTGTTCTCAAGAAGTGCTGCAATCTGCAGCAGCTCAGAGGTGGAAAGAGAACTTCCAATCTCCAGTCGGCGGATCACAGAGTAGATATTTTTGACACTTCCGAAGGAAATGCTGCCTTTTTTGAAAAGACAGGATAATGCATCGGCAGTCTGGGTCTGCATGGTCTGGATCTCTCCTAAAGAGTCAGAGGGAAGAAGATTGCGGCAGCGCTCCTGACCTAAGGGGGAGGTTGCTCTTGCTGTCAGCTGCTGGATGATCTTGTCAAATTCAAGTGTTTTTATTGCTTTTTTATTCATTGTGAATTCCTTTGTTGATTCATCATATTTTACAGTGCAGTTCGGCTTTATGCAGAAATGCTCCGGATGGCACTGTAACTCACGGTATATTGTACTCTAAAATCCCTGCAGAGAAAAGTTATTTGGAGAAAAAGATTGAATGCCACTGCTCCATTCATAAATTGTTCATACTTATCTGCTAGAATCTGTATAACTGAAGCTATCGCATTTCAGAGGGACATGAGTTGGAGCATGTGCGGACAGAAGCAATGGAAACACGAGGGAGAAGCACAGATGGATGAGTCATATTCCTTTATTAAAGAGACAAGAAAGAAGAAGCCGGAGGATAAGTCCGTGTGGATCAGGCGGGGGCTGATCCTGTGTGGTATGGCTGTAGGAGCCGGCATTCTTGCTGCACTGGTGTTTGTTCTTTCCGTACCGGTATTTCAGAATCTGCTGGGAAAGACACCGGACGAACCGGAAAAAATTGAGATGTCAGCAGTAACTGCTTCCTCTTCGGAAGAGAATGAGGAGGAGGAAAAGGCTAAGACAGAAGACAAAGCGGAAACAGTACGTTCCCCTGAGGATGAACAGAAGGAGGCCATGAACCAGTTCAGGAAGGTCTATCAGGAAATGATGGACACTGCAAAGGCTCAGCAGGCATCCATGACGGAGGTAATAGGGATCACCAGCCAGATGGACTATTTCAATCACAATTATGAGAACCGGCAGTCAGTATCCGGTCTACTTGTGGCAGAATCCCAGAGTGTCCTGTATTGTCTCACAGAGAACAGAGGACTGAAAAAAGCGGAGAAGATTCAGGTGATCTTCGGAGACGGATCAAAGGTAACGGCCGAATTAAAGGCCACTGACAGTGAGACCGGTCTTGCAATTCTTTCCATTAATCGTAGCGACATCCGGGATGATACCTGGAACTATATCGAAATAGCCCGATTCTGCAATTCCAACAGCCTGCGCATGGGAATTCCGGTGATTGCTGTGGGAAGCGTCAGCGGCATGGGTGACAGCATGGAGTACGGCATTATCACCTCCATGAATAATACCATCAGCTTCTGGGATACCGGTTACAATGTGCTGACCACCGATATGATCGGCAACAGTGCCGGAAGCGGAGTTCTGATCAATCTGCAGGGTGAGGTTGTGGGAATCATCAACCAGAACCTGGGGGAGGAAAGTCAGAATCTCATCACTGCAATTCCCGTGAAGCAGCTGAATGCTCTTATCGAAGATATGATCAACGGCAAGGCACAGATCAGAATCGGTATCAAGGGCCAGGCGGTATCCTCCGACATCAGCGCAGTGGCAGGTATTCCCCGGGGCCTGCTGGTGAGTGCCGTGGACCAGGAGTCACCGGCCATGTATGCGGGAATCAAGGAACTGGATGTGATCACTGCGGTGGACGGTGTACAGGTGGATGATCTTGCCTCCTACCAGAGAGCCGTTGCAGCACTGGCAGCAGACCAGGAAGTGAAGGTGGAGGCCATGAGAATGGGCAAGGAAAATTACGAAGAAATCACTTTCCGGTTGAAACCTGAAACAAAATAGTGCATTATTAATCAGGTACGCTTTGGCGTACCTGAAATATATATAGAAGGATTTTAACAAAAATGAAGTATATTAAAGAATTCAGAGAGGGCGGCCGGGTTGCCGGTGTGTATCTCTGCAAATTTCGACAGTCAGCAGTAACAAAAAACGGAAAAGCTTATGAAAATGTGATTCTACAGGATAAGACAGGCACCATCGATGCAAAGATCTGGGATCCAAATTCCAGCGGTATTGATGAGTTTGATGCACTGGATTACATTGATGTGATGGGGGATATCAACAGCTTTGCAGGATCTCTTCAGGTTTCCATTCGCAGAGTAAGGCGAGTATACGAGGGTGAGTATGATCCTGCAGATTATCTGCCCTGCAGCCGTTACAACATTGAGGAGATGTACGGAAAGCTGATGGAATACATCGGCAGCATCCAGAACACAGATCTGAAACAGCTGCTGGAGGTGTTCTTTGTACAGGATGAGGAGTTTATCCGCACCTTCAAACAGGCATCTGCCGCAAAGACTGTGCACCATGGCTTTGTGGGCGGTCTTCTGGAGCATACCTTAAGCGTTACAAGAATGTGTCATTTCTATACAAGAGTCTATCCGATCCTGAACAGGGATCTGCTGCTTACAGCTGCAATCCTCCACGACATCGGAAAGGTAAGAGAACTGGCACTGTTCCCGGTAAATGATTACACCGACGACGGACAGCTGCTGGGACACATTATGATGGGAGCGGAGATGATCCACGATGCAGCCAGAGAGATTGAGGGCTTCCCCTTTGAACTGGAGAAGAAGCTGAAACACTGTATTCTGGCTCATCACGGAGAGCTGGAGTACGGCTCACCGAAAAAACCGGCTCTGGCAGAGGCGGTTGCCCTGAACATGGCAGACAATACCGATGCAAAGATGGAAACCCTCACTGAGATGTTTGAGAATGCAGATCCCCATGCAGAGTGGCTGGGTTACAACCGTTTCTTTGAATCGAATATGAGAAAGACAGGAGATATCTGATGAGCTATCAGAAAAATGAACTTCTCACCGTGAGAATCACGGATATGGGACTGAACGGAGAAGGAATAGGAAAAACCGATGACGGCTATACTCTGTTTGTGAAGGATACAGTGACAGGGGATCTGGCGGAGATCAAGATCATCAAGGCCAAGAAGCAGTATGGCTACGGCCGCCTTATGAGACTGATCGAAGCCTCAGAGAAGCGCACAGAGCCCTTCTGTGAGAATGCCAGAGCCTGCGGCGGCTGCCAGCTGCAGCAGATGTCCTATAAGGAGCAGCTGCTCTGGAAGCAGGAAAAGGTCAGAAACAATCTGATCCGTATCGGCGGATTTGAGAATCCGGAGGTTCAGCCGGCCATTGGTATGGAGGAGCCTGTAAGATACAGAAATAAGGCACAGTTCCCCATCGGAACAGATAAAGAGGGAAATCCTGTGGCAGGCTTCTATGCAGGCCGCACCCACTCCATTATTCCCTGTCTGGACTGTCAGCTGGGGGCGAAGGGCAATGAAGTCATTCTGAAGGCTGTGCTGGAGTGGATGAAGGAAAATGGCATCAGCGCCTACAATGAGACCACAGGAAAGGGACTGGTACGCCACTGCCTGATCCGTATCGGACACAGCACCGGTGAGTGGATGGTGTGTCTTGTGATCAACGGAAAGAAACTTCCGGAAAGCGAAAAGCTGGTGGAGAAGCTCACTGCTATTTCCGGCATGGCCAGCATCACCTTCTGTCCAAATACCAGAAGAGACAATGTGATCATGGGTGATTCCATCACCCTGTTGTGGGGAGAGCCCTGGATCACAGATACCATCGGTGAGATCCGCTATCAGATTTCCCCGCTGTCCTTCTACCAGGTGAACCCTGTGCAGACAGAGAAGCTGTACAGCAAGGCACTGGAGTATGCAGACCTGCAGGGGGAGGAAACTGTGTGGGATCTGTACTGTGGTATCGGAACCATCTCCCTGTTCCTGGCTCAGAAGGCAAAGAAGGTATATGGCGTGGAGATCGTGCCCCAGGCCATTGAGGATGCAAAACAGAATGCAAAGCTCAACGGAATGGAGAACGCAGAGTTCTATGTGGGCAAGGCAGAGGAGGTGCTACCACATCTCTATGAGACCCAGCAGGTGTATGCAGATGTGATCGTGGTGGATCCTCCGAGAAAAGGCTGTGACGAGAGCCTGCTGGATACCATGATCCAGATGGCGCCTAAGCGCATCGTCTATGTAAGCTGCGATTCTGCCACTCTGGCAAGGGATCTGAAGATCCTCTGCAGCAACGGATATACCCTTGATAAGGTACAGCCGGTGGATCAGTTCCCCCATACTGTGCATGTGGAGACGGTATGTCTTTTGTCCAAACTTTCTTAAGTGAAGAGTACTAACGATACGAAGGCGAATATGGACAGCTTGGATGTACTGTCAATTGAAACTTAAACAGAATTTTTGCTGATAATGGAGAGATACTATAGTTCTCGCTATTTGAAATGAAAAAAGATCAACTGTCCTTTTGGGTGGTTGGTCTTTTTGTGTTTAAGTTGTTGCACAAAGAGAATGCAATAACTTAGTTTGGATATTTATTGTAGCAGGCAGCAGAATAGGTGATAATAAGGGTACTTTAAGGAAAAGAATGAGAGGAGAGATGGGATGGCATTGCTTTATATATCTGAGCGGGGGAAAAGATTGTTGGATGTTTTATTGGCACAAAGAGATTATATTACCATAAGTAATCTGACAAAGGCGCTGGATGTTTCGAGACGTACGGTTTATTACGACATCAGTAAGGTGAATATCTGGTTGAAGCAGGCTGGGATTTCAGAACTTGAGATTGTAAGAGAGAAGGGCCTGTTTATTCCCTACAAGGATCGTGAAGCGATTCTGCAGTACGTGGAGGAAAACAATGAAGCGACGGTTTACGTTTTTTCACCGGAAGAAAGAGAAAAAGGAATTATCTGTGCGTTGATCTATTCTGATAAACCGGTTTATCTGGAACAGATAAGCGAATATTTTGATGTGAGTAGGAATACCGTATTCAAAGATCTGAAGATGGTGTCAAAACGTCTGGAACAGTATGAACTAGAATTGGATTATCACCCTAAAACAGGTTATCAGATAAAAGGAGATACAGTTCGTGTCAGAGCTTTGTTTATGCTGTATTTTAATGAGATGTCTTCACTGTTTCAAAATGGAGCAATGAAATTCTTTGATCTGGAAAAAGTAGAAAGCTATTATATGAAATTAAAGAATATTGAAGAGGAGCTGAAAGTGCGCTATGTGGAGGGGACGCTGTTAGCCATGTCTGCGATGATTCCTCTGCTTTTCAGACATCGCCGTAGTGTTTCGTTTCCTGGATTAAAAATACATCAGATGCAGGAAACAACGGAGTACGAATTGGTGGAAAAATACTTTTCCCAGCTCGTTACAGAAGAGAAATGCTATCTTGCAATGCATTTATGTGGGTCAAGGGTAAATACTGTCCCTCCCCATTTTTATACCAATCCTTCCAGACAATATATAAGGGATCTTGTAAAGGAAATGATTGCTTTATTTGAAAAGATGGCCTGTGTTATTTTTGAAGATCCGAAGGAATTGGAAAGAAATTTATTTGTTCATCTTGGAACCTCGTTATTCCGTTATCAGTATGGAATTCAGATTGGGAACATGCTTGGAAATGATGTGATAAAGGAGTATCCAAATTTGTTTTCTATTACCCGTGCAGTGAGTAAAAAACTGGAAGAAAGTATTGGTGTACCAATTCCGGACAGTGAAGTTGCATATCTTGCCCTGCATTTTGGGAGTACTTTGAAAATAGCTGAAAAAGATGGACAGAGACTGAGGATTCTTATTGTATGTGTAAATGGCATATCCACTGGAAATATGATCAAACGGGAGGTTCAGAAATTGCTCCCCTTTGCGGAAATTGTGGATGTACGAGCAATGGTGGATATTCTGAACGTTCAGGATATCTGTGATCTTATCATCAGTACCGTGAAAATAAACACGATTGTGCCAACTATCGTAGTACATCCGATACTGACTGAATTAGATCGCAAAAACATTCTTAATCACAGATTGATTGCACCGAAAGAAATAGAAATTCGCAGAGATCAGATTTTTCAGGTGATTAAAAAATATGTCTCGCCGGAAGATTACGAAAACCTGAAAGATGATCTGATGGCATATCTTCAGGGCGGAATACAGGAATTTTCAATGGAAGATAAGCTGGAACTGAATTTGTGCAAATTGTTGGACATACTCAGAGTGAAGATTATTCCGGAAAAATGCAATTGGCAGCAGAGCATCAGGATGGCAGGACAGTATCTGGTGGATTGCGGAAGTATAGATCAGCATTATCTGGATACAATCATTATGCAGCTTCAGTACTATGGACCATACATGTTTTTATCTGATTCAGTATTGTTGGCCCATGCGAAACCGGAAGATGGTGTAAATACACTGGATGTATCATTGACGGTATTCAAGGAGCCGGTTCCATTTGCAGGAGGAAGAAGAGCCGAGTTAATTATCGTTCTTGCAGCAGAAGATCAGGAAAAACATCTGACAATTCTGCAGGATATCCTTGAGATCGTCAGTGACGAAGAAAAAATGAAAAGGCTTTTAGCGTGTACAGAAGAAGAAAAACTGCTTGGCACTGTATTTGAGATGTTAAGCAATGAAAAATAAGCATAATCCGAGTATCCTATTTTGCATAAATGCGCTACATTTTCTGGACTTCTGTGCAACGGCAGTTGATGATATGATGAGGCCAGTTCGGAAGAACAAAGTCGATCGGCAAGGAAACAGAAATAACCAAGAAAGGAAAGAATTGACATGGGACTTGTAAAATTGGAAAATGTAAAGATTTACAAGCAGGCAGATGACTGGCGAGAAGCGATCAGGATTTCTGTAAAGCCTTTGGAGGACGGTGGTTATGTCAAGAGTTGTTACAAAGATGAGATCATTGGAAATGTGGAAAAACTTGGTCCGTATTTTCTGATCGCAGATGACATTGCAATGCCTCATGCAAGACCTGAACAGGGAACGATTGAAACACAGATCGGTATTACATTGTTTCGTGAGGGCGTTCAGTTTGATGGTAAGGAATCAACTGCAAGACTTTTTGTAACGCTGGCTGCAAAAGATAATGATAGTCATCTGGAGGCATTGGTTAAGATTTCAGAATTATTATCAGACGAAGCAATGGTTGAAGATATTCTGACAGCTTCGGACGAACAGGCATTATATCAGTATTTTGAGCGCATTTAGAAAAAGAAAGGATAAGGATTATGCTCGGTATTTTACAGTTTATTCAGCAGATATTATCAACTCCTGCAATTTTTGTGGGTCTGATTGCTTTGTTGGGATTATTATTACAGCGGAAGGATCCGCAGACATGTATTAAGGGTACTATTAAAACAATACTTGGCTTTATTGTTCTGAATGCGGGTGCTGGTGTGGTTCAGGATTCCATTATTCCATTTGGAGAATTGTTTCAGGCAGCCTTCCATGTAGAGGGTGTTGTACCAAATAATGAAGCAATTACATCACTGGCATTAAATAGCTATGCTGTTCAGACAGCTTCAATTTTTGCTCTTGGAATGTGCGCAAATATCGTGCTTGCCAGATTTTCGAGACTGAAATATATCTTTTTGACAGGACATCATGCGCTGTATATGTCATGTCTGATCTCAATAATTATGTCAATTAGCGGACTTACAGGTGCAAAACTTATTATTGCAGGCGCATTACTCTTGGGTCTGGTTATGTCTGTATTTCCGGCACTTATGCAGCCGACCATTGAAGCAATCACAGGTGATGATTCTCTGGCACTGGGACACTTTGGAAGCGGATGCTATTGGTTAAGTGCACAGATCGGGAAACTGTTTGGAAAAAAAGAAGATACAAAGACAACTGAAGATATCAACTTTCCTAAGACTTTATCATTCTTGAGAGAGAATACAATTTCCATAGCACTTGCAATGTTTTTATGCTATATCGTAGTGTCTGGAGCGGCAGTGTTTACTGCTCCGGCTGAAGCCGCGGAAATTATCGGAGAGAATAACTGGATTATTTATTCTATTATTCAGGCAATTACATTTTCAGCAGGTATCTACATTGTTTTATCAGGTGTACGTATGCTGATCAATGAAATTGTTCCGGCATTTAAGGGTATTTCTGAAAAACTAGTGCCAAATGCAAAACCGGCATTAGACTGTCCTATTGTTTTTCCATATGCTCCAAACGCAGTACTGCTCGGATTTTTCTGTTCATTCATTGGTGGAATTGTTTCACTTGCCATTCTTGCTCTGATGGGAAATGCAGGACTTGCAGTTGCAATTGTACTTCCTGGTGCGGTTCTTCACTTCTTTTGTGGAGCAACAGCAGGTGTCTGCGGTAATGCGCGAGGTGGTTTAAAAGGCTGCATTGCCGGCGCATTTATACATGGAGTGGTTGCAACATTTCTGATTGCGGGAATGTATCCTGTATTAAGCTCTATGGGATTTGCAAATACAACCTATTCAGATACAGACTTCACAATTGTGGGTATTGTATTTGGAAATCTGACAAAGTATGTCAGCGGAAATATGATGCTTGGAATTATTGTTATATTATTCCTGATTCCGATTGTATATAACGTATTAACCGGAAAAAGGGAAGCATAAATTATTATTTTAGAATTAGATAACGGAGGAATAGCAATGATTAAAAAAATAATGTGTTTTTGTGGCTCAGGATTAGGTACCTCTTTTGTGATGGAAATGAATGCAAAAAAAGCATTAAAAAATCTTGGGATTGAAGGTGTTACAGTAGAGCATTCTACTATTGATGATGTGGTTCCGGGAGCGGCAGATCTCTTTATTTGCAGTGCGGATCTTCTTCCGAATGCAGAAAAAGCAGGTAAAGCGATTGGATTAAATAATATGGTTGCTGTAAAGGAAATTCAGGAAAAACTGAAAGCAGCTTTTGAAGAAGAGTAAAAAACAGGAAGATGAATATATGTTAGCTTTTCATTATACCATTACAGATGAGTCCGGAATTCATGCAAGACCAGCGGGACTTCTTGTAAAAGAAGCAAAGAAGTACGAAAGCAAAATCATGATAAAAACGGGAGTAAAGTCTGTGGAAGCCACAAAACTGATGGCGATCATGAGTCTGGGTATTAAATGCGGACAGGATGTGGAAGTGGAAATCTCCGGTCCAGATGAGCAGAACGCATTTGATGAATTGAAGAACTTTTTTAACACAAATCTGTAGAAAAATATCTGCAGAACAGAAGAGAAACAGAAATAATTCAGATATACAAGGTGTCCGCCATGCGGAATAATAGGGAAGAGGAGTGTAATTCTCTCACGGTCACGCCAATGTAATAGAGGAGCTGTATTTCATATATGTCACTGGGAAATCAGGAAAACGGAATACGGTTATGATACCAGAGCCAGAAGACCTGCATTGAAAAATTATGCGACGCATTCTCGTGATTTGAATCGTGAGTACTTGAGGCTGTGGATTAGCTGTTTTTGAAAAATTACAGTGCAGGGAATACCGGTTATTGTATCGAATGAGGATATGGGGCTGTCGCAACAACTGTTGCGATGGCCCCTTTTTGTTGTATATGGGAGAAAAGAGCCAAAGTCTGGGCATTTGCAGTATTGAAATTCTGTTTCTTTAGCGTGACACAGCGATATTGTACTGAAATAAAAACATTGACAGCCTAAGCATCCTGTGCTAATATCCTACTAAGCCGATAGGTTATATAGGGAGATGAAGAACTCCTTTATTTTTTAAATATATAACCTATTAAACATATAGGCAAATAAGGTGAAAAGAAGCTATGAAAAAGAGCACAGGAAAAATATTAAAATGTATGCTTCCCCTTGCAGCTGCTGTGCTGTGTTCGGGATGCGGAATGACAAAGAGGGATTACATTATCAATGTTTCCTACGATCCCACCCGAGAGCTGTATGAAAGCTACAATCAGCTGTTTCTGGAGCACTGGAGGGAGATAGGGGGAACCGAAATTGAGATTATCCAGTCCCATGGCGGCTCAGGAAAGCAGGCGCTGGAGGTGGCCAACGGCCTGGAGGCGGATGTGGTTACACTGGCCCTGGAGCAGGACATCAACGCCATTGCAGATTCAGGAATGATCGATGAGGGATTTATCAATGAGTTCCCTGAAGATTCTGCTCCCTACACCTCCTCCATCGTTTTTCTGGTACGGAGGGATAATCCCAAGGATATCAGAGACTGGGATGACCTGCTGAGGGAGGATGTGGATGTAATCACTCCCAATCCCAAGACCAGCGGCGGAGCCAGATGGAATTACCTGGCAGCCTGGTACTATTTTGAAAAGCAGGGAATGGCAGAGGAGGAAGTGGTAAAAGCCATGGAAACCCTCTTCCATAACGTTCTGGTGCTGGATTCAGGAGCCAGAGCATCCACCACCACTTTCGTGGAAAACGGACAGGGTGATGTACTTCTTGCCTGGGAAAATGAAGCCTTTTTAAGTCTGAAGGAATATCCCGGTGAATATGAGATTGTGGTGCCTTCCGTTTCCGTCAGATGTCAGCCCACAGTGGCCATTGTGGACGAGATGGTAAGAAAGCATGAAACAGAGACCATCGCCCAGGAATACCTGCAGTATCTGTACAGTGACGAGGCACAGGAACTGGTGGCAGAGAATTACTACCGACCTGTTCAGCAGGAGGTTCTTCAGCAATATGCAATAGAAGGCAGCCAGAGAGTGATCCAGGAAATTCCGGAGGATCAGAAATGGATCGTGGAGGATGTGGATCTGGTAGACATTGCACACTTTGGAGGCTGGAAGGAAGCCACCAGAAAACATTTTGCAGATGGGGGGGTCTTTGACAGTATCTATGAATAAAGGAAAACAGAGGAGAGTGATTCCGGGATTTGGTCTGACATTTGGAATTACCATTTCCATGCTCAGTGTGATCGTTCTGATTCCCCTTTGCTCTCTGATCATCTACTCAGCAAAATTATCCCCGGCAGAATTCTGGGGAATCATCTCAGGGAAACGAGTGCTGCATGCCTATTTTGTCAGCATGTCAACGGCCTGTATCGCCTCCCTGATCAACGCAGGGATCGGTCTTATCATGGCATGGGTTTTAGTCAGATATGAGTTTCCCGGAAAAAAGATCATGGACGGCATGATCGAATTGCCCTTTGCACTGCCCACTGCAGTGGCGGGCATTGCCCTGACACACCTGACCACAAAGGAGGGCTGGATCGGAGCATTTTTTGACCGGTTCGGCATCCAGATTGCCTATACAAAGGCAGGCATCGTATTTGCCCTGGTGTTTGTGGGAATTCCATTTGTGGTGAGAAGTGTTCAGCCGGTGCTGGAAAAGCTGGATGGCTCCTATGAGGAGGCCATGGAAATCCTGGGTGGAACACCTGCCTACACCTTTGTGAAGGTGATTCTTCCGGAAATCCTGCCGGCACTGATCGGAGGCTTTACCATGGCCTTTGCAAGATGCCTGGGCGAATACGGAAGCGTGGTGTTCATTGCTGGAAACAAGCCCATGGATACAGAGATCGCACCTTTGATGATCATGTCAAAGCTGCAGGAATTTGACTATGAGGCAGCAACTGCCATTGCATTGCTGATGCTGCTTACGGCATTTGTAATCCTTCTGCTGAACTCGGCCTTCCAGTACAGAGCAGCCAGAATGGTGAAATAGGAGAAAAACAGAATGGACAATACATCACAGATCAAGAAAGAAAACAGGCTGGTGAAGTGGCTGCTGATCGGTGTGTGTGCAGTTTTTCTGGCAGTGATGCTGGTGCTGCCCCTGATCTACATTATCTATACCTCACTGGCAGCGGGATTTCAGAAATTTTTCAGTGAGATCACGGATCCCTATACCATCAAGGCCATGAAGCTGACCATCATTGCCACTGTATGGGCCCTGGCTGTCAATACCATCTTCGGACTTTGTGCAGCCTGGTGTCTCACCAGATTTGAGTTTAAAGGGAAAAAGGTCATCAGTGCACTGATCGATCTTCCCCTTACCATATCCCCGGTTATTGCGGGACTGGTGTTCTTATTAACCTATGGAAGACAGAGTATTCTGTATCCATTACTGGACCGCTTAGGGGTCTCCATTATCTTTGCGGTACCGGGAGTGGTGCTGGCCACCATCTTTGTAACCTTCCCCTACATTGCCCGGGAGGTGATTCCGGTGCTGAATTCCCTTGGAACAGATGAGGAGGAGGCGGCAGCCTTAATGGGAATGAAGGGTTTCACCATCTTCAGGAAGATCACGTTCCCCCATATCCGATTTGCATTTCTCTTCGGAATCGTGCTCTGCTCTGCAAGAGCCATGGGAGAGTTCGGAGCGGTGTCCGTTTTATCGGGACACTTAAAGGGTCTTACCAATACACTGCCACTGCATGTGGAAATGCTGTACCAGGGATACGATTTCACAGGGGCCTTTGCAGTATCTTCCTTATTGATACTGATGGCCATCGTGATCCTGATCTTACGAAATATTTTTGAAAAGAAGGATGTCTAATATGGAATATGTAACCTTAAAAAATATTAATAAAACATATGGCTCCTATCAGGCGTCGACGGATGTGAATTTCTCCATAGAAAAGGGTAAGCTGGTGGCTCTCTTAGGTCCCAGCGGTTCCGGAAAAACCACCATTCTTCGTATGATTGCCGGCCTGGAAAAGCAGGACAGCGGAGACATTATCATAAACGGACAGGTGGTCAATGATCTGCCGGGAAGCAAAAGAGGTATTGGTTTTGTGTTTCAGAACTATGCACTGTTCCGCTACATGACGGTGGCAGAGAATATTGCCACCGGACTGAAGATCCAGAAGATGCCGAAAAAGCAGATTCAGGAGAGAGTGGAGGAGCTTCTTGAACTGGTGGGGCTGAAAGGGCTGGGAGACAGATATCCCAACCAGCTGTCAGGAGGACAGAGACAGAGGGTGGCCTTTGCCAGAGCCATTGCCCCTAATCCACAGCTGCTGCTGCTGGATGAGCCCTTTGCAGCCATCGATGTAAAGGTGAGACAGGAGCTGAGAAGCTGGCTGAGAGAAATGATCACAAATCTTGGTATCACAAGTATTTTTGTAACCCATGACCAGGACGAGGCCATTGAGGTGTCGGATGAGATCATCCTCACCAATAGAGGAAGAATCGAACAGATCGGAACACCTGCAGATATTTATGCAAATCCCCAGACGGCATTTACCGCACAGTTTTTTGGGAAAAATGCAGTGCTGAAGGATTACGAAGGACTTCGCTCCTTTGAGGAGGTTCCGGACTTTGACCAGGTGCTGATCCGTCCGGAATTCGTAAGGATCTATAAGGAGAATGAACAGCAGCAGTTTTCTGCCACCTCATCTCCCGGAAAGGTACTGGATGTGGTATTCCGGGGTGATTCCTCAGAGATTACCGTGCAGGTGGGAGATAAGATCATTGTGGGCTCCAGAAGCATGGGAGAGACACCGGTGAATGTGGGAGAGAATGTATACGTGCTTGTGTACCGTCTGATTCTCACCAGAGAGGAACAGGTAAAAATCCTTGACAACTATGTGCTCCTTGGAGACGACGTATTTATGTAAAGAATAATAACCCGGTAGCAACCGGGAGAAAGGAACAGATCCAGACCTTGTGGAAAAGGTTTGGATGGGATGTAAGGGATATGGATAACGGCTTACAGGTGAAAACTTTACAGACAGATGTGTTGATTATTGGCGGCGGTACTGCAGGCTGTTATGCAGCCTATGTATTAGGCCAGAATCAGAACCATCAGGTGATGATCGCAGAGAAGGCAAATATTAAGCGCAGCGGCTGTCTGGCAGCAGGGGTAAATGCCATCAACGCCTACATTACCCAGGGCAGAGTGCCCATGGATTACGTGAATTACGCAAAGCAGGATGCCAAGGGCATCGTTCGTGAGGATCTGCTTCTTTCCATGGCAGAGGGCCTCAATGAGGTTACAAAGGTTCTGGAGGATAACGGACTGGTGATCCTGAAGGACGATCAGGGCAATTATGTAACCAGAGGAAACCGGAATATCAAGATCAACGGGGAAAACATCAAGCCCATTCTTGCGGAAATGGCTGCACAGCAGGGGAATGTCACCGTTCTGAATCATGTGAATATTACCGATTATATAGTAGAAAACAATCAGATTCTGGGAGCTGTTGGTTTTTCTGTGGATGAGAGAGAAGCCTATGTCATCCGGGCAAAGGCAGTGCTCGTTGCCACCGGAGGAGCTGCCGGTTTATACAGACCCAACAATCCGGGATTTTCCAGACATAAGATGTGGTATCCTCCCTTTAACACAGGAGCCGGATATGCCATGGGAATCCGCTCCGGTGCGGAGATGACCACCTTTGAGATGCGCTTCATTGCTCTGCGTTGTAAGGATACCATCGCTCCCACCGGCACCATTGCCCAGGGTGTTCAGGCAAAGCAGATGAACGGTGCAGGAGAGATCTACGAGAAGAAATATGGCATTGCCACCTGCGAGAGGGTCTATGGAACCACAAAGGAGAAGCAGGAGGGAAGAGGTCCCTGCTATCTGAAAACCGATGAGATCACCAGAGAGCAGGAGGAGGATCTGTACAAGGCCTATCTGAATATGGCTCCCGCCCAGACCCTGCGGTGGCTGGAAAACGGAAGCGGTCCTGCCACCGAAAATGTGGAGATTGAGGGAACAGAGCCCTATATCGTAGGAGGACATACTGCCAGCGGTTACTGGATCGACAATCACAGAGCCACCACCATTAAGGGTTTATATGCCGCAGGAGATGTGGCAGGAGGAGCCCCACAGAAATATGTGACAGGAGCCCTTGTGGAAGGAAAAATTGCAGGAGAGAGCATTCAGCATTTTCTGCAGACCCAGGAGAGGGAGCTTTGCAGTCAGGGAAGTGGTCAGGAGGATCTGGAACAGATCTTTACAGAGCAGGCAAGACAGTACATAGATGAGTATGAGAAATTTTTCCATAATTCTACTTCCTTTATCACCATCGAACAGGCAGAGGAAACCATGCAGGGAATCATGGATACCTATGCAGGAGGAATCGGAAGCAACTACCAGTTCAATGAGACAGAGCTGAAGCTGGCAAAGGAAAAACTGAAAAATCTGATTCCTGTGGTGGAAGGTCTTCAGGCAGGAGATATGGACGAACTGCTGCAGATCTATGAGATCCGGGAGCGACTGACGGTTTGCTTTTCTGTAATTGAGCATCTGATGGCAAGAAAGGAAACCAGATGGCACAGCTTTGCCGAAAATATGGATTATCCAAAGGAAAGTGAAGACTTTAAGAAATATGTAAATTCCTGTTATAAGAACGGAGAGATACAGATTCTGTTACGAGAGCTGGTGGATGCAGACCACAGCCTGGAATTCTCCTTTGATGGGGATAATAAGCTGAAGATCGGAGGTGTTGCACAGTGAGTATTGCAATCAATCAGAGCAAATGCGTTGGCTGCAAAAGATGTGTGGAAGCCTGTCCGGGAAACCTGATCAAGATTCAGGATGGAAAGGCAGTGATCAGAAGAGAAAAGGACTGCTGGGGCTGTACCTCCTGTCTGAAGGAGTGCAGGGTATCGGCAATTTCCTACTTCCTGGGAGCAGATATGGGAGGCAGAGGTTCTGTCTTATCTGTGCAGGAGAAGGGCAATGAAAGAATCTGGACAGTGGAGTCTCCGGACGGAAATAGAAAATCAATCGTGATCAATACGAAGGAATCGAATAAATATTAGAGGGGGAGTAACGTATGAGTACAATGACACATTTAGATGAACTGGAAGCGGAAGCAATCTATATTATCAGGGAAGTTGCAGCGGAGTGTGAAAAGCCGGTAATGCTGTATTCCATCGGTAAGGACAGCTCGGTAATGCTGCATCTGGCAATGAAGGCATTTTACCCGGAGAAACCACCCTTTCCATTTTTACATGTGAACACCACATGGAAGTTTAAGGAAATGATCGAATTCAGAGATCGAACAGCAGAGAAGCTGGGCATCGAGATGCTGGAATACATCAACGAAGAGGGCGTGGCCCAGGGCATCAACCCCTTTGATCACGGCTCAGCCTACACAGATATCATGAAAACCCAGGCTTTAAAACAGGCCCTTGACAAATATGGCTTTACAGCAGCCTTCGGAGGCGGCAGACGTGATGAGGAAAAATCCCGTGCCAAGGAGAGAATCTTCTCCTTCCGCAATGAGAACCATGGCTGGGACCCGAAAAATCAGAGACCGGAGATGTGGAAGCTGTATAACTCAAAAATCCATAAAAAAGAGGAGGTCCGTGTATTCCCCCTTTCCAACTGGACGGAAACCGATATCTGGGAATACATTCAGAGAGAGAATATTGAGATTCCATCCCTGTATTTTGCCAAGGAGCGCCCCGTTGTGTACCGCGACGGCAACATTATCATGGTGGATGATGAGCGCATGAAGCTGCTGCCGGGAGAGGAAATCGTGAACAAAAGTGTTCGATTCCGTACACTGGGCTGCTATCCGCTTACAGGCGGATGCGAATCCACTGCAGATACACTGGAGGCCATCATCGAGGAGACACTGGGTGCAGTATCCTCAGAGCGTACCACCAGGGTAATTGACAATGAGGCTGCAGGCAGCATGGAGAGAAGAAAAAGAGAGGGGTATTTCTAAAATGAGCGGATTATTAAAATTTATCACATGCGGCAGTGTTGATGATGGAAAATCAACACTGATTGGACATATCTTATACGATTCTAAATTATTATATGCAGATCAGGAGAAGGCTCTGGAACTGGATTCCAAGGTGGGCAGCCGCGGCGGCGCCATTGATTATTCCCTGCTGCTGGATGGTCTGATGGCAGAGCGAGAGCAGGGCATCACCATCGATGTTGCCTATCGCTATTTTACAACAGAGAAAAGAAGCTTTATTGTGGCAGATACTCCCGGACATGAGGAGTACACAAGAAATATGGCGGTGGGCGCTTCCTTTGCAGATCTGTCCATTATCCTGATCGATGCCAAGCAGGGAGTGCTTGTGCAGACTAGACGCCACGCAAGAATCTGCGAGCTGATGGGTATCCGTCATTTTGTATTTGCTGTAAACAAGATGGATCTTGTGGGCTACGATGAGAATCGTTTTAAGGAGATTGAGGCCCAGGTGCAGGAACTGGCAGAGGAATTACATCTTGCCAACGTGAAACTGATCCCTGTTTCCGCCACAGAGGGTGACAATGTAACAAAAAAATCAGAGAATACCCCATGGTATGAGGGAGAGGCCCTTCTCACCTACCTTGAGAATGTGGATATTACAGATGACAGACAGGAAGCAGGCTTCTATATGCCGGTGCAGCGTGTATGCCGTCCGAATCATACCTTCAGAGGATTCCAGGGACAGATCGAGGCCGGTCAGGTATCTGTGGGAGATGAGATCATTACCCTGCCAAGCAAGGAGCAGGCAAAGGTGAAAAAGATTCTCATCGGTGACAAGGAGGCAGATACTGCTGAGGTGGGTCGCCCTGTAACCATTCAGCTGGACCGTGAGGTGGATGTATCCAGAGGCTGCGTTCTGGCAAAGGATGTGACACTGCCCCTCAGTAATACCTTCACAGCCACCATTCTCTGGATGGATGATGAGGAATTATCCCTGGGCAAGGATTATCTGGTGAAACTGGGTACCAAACAGATTCCGGGTGTGTTAAGCAACATCCAGTATAAGATCGATGTGAACACAGGTGAACAGCTGGGAGCAGCTGTGCTGAAGAAGAATGAGATCGCTGTGGTGGAGATGAAGCTTCAGGAGGCAATTGTGCTGGATGCCTTTGCAGACCACAAGACACTGGGTGAATTTATCATCATCGACCGTATCAGTAATATGACCTCTGCCTGCGGTGTGATTGAGAAGACTTCCTCCGGTTCAGAGGAGAATGTATATGCCTTTAAAGAGGGCGATAAGAAGGCCAACGGAGATATCTTCGAGGAGTTCTATTATAATCTTGACAGCAAGATCATCCAGAAGGTGAAACCGGACCGTATCACCTATACTGTGGGAGATGAGATTCCGGTGAAGGGCCGCAGCTTCCAGTATCCGGACAGCTTTGATATTGTCGTAATCCGTGACAAGATTGCTGTTCAGATTCGTGATAAGAAGGTTGCTGCCATCCTGGATATCAGTGACTATCAGTTCAGCGGAGTACCGGTGCTGAACGGTAGAGGATTCCAGCTGCTTATTGATTCAGCTGAGACCCTTGCAGCATTTGCAGAGGAGTTAAAGACACAGGGAACAGATCCAAGTGCTGAATTCTTTAATAAATGGGCAAAATTTGAGACCTACAGAAAGATCGTTTTCATCAACGAGAACTGGGACTGGGTGATCTGACATGAATAGAATATTGCTGACGCAATAATAATATGCTATGGTATTGTCATCAGTAGTATTTCAATAGGATTCATATTATTACAGGAAAGTGGTACCACATGAAAATTTCAACAAGAGGAAGATATTCTTTGCGATTGATGATGGATCTTGCAGAGTACGGGTCCGAAGGATTTATCACGCTGAAGGATATTGCGGCAAGACAGAATATTTCAAAAAAATATCTGGAACAGATCATCCCATTTTTAACCAGAAGTAAATTGCTGCTGTCCAATAAGGGACACGGAGGAGGCTACAAGATTTCCAGAAAACCGGAGGATATTACGGTTCTGGAGATTCTGGAAAGTGCGGAGGGAAGTCTTGTGCCGGTGAACTGTATGGAGGACAATCCCATTCAATGCAGTCGCTGCAATGAGTGCAGAACCCTTCCCATCTACCAGGGACTGTATTCCCTTATTGTCAGATATCTGGGCGGTATTTCCCTTCTGGATGCAGTGGAGGGCAGGATTTCATCAGATTTTATGTAAAAAGAACAGGGCAGGGCGGAGAAGAATCCGCCCTGCTTTTCTCTTTGGATGGGGAAGTCCTGCGGATTTCCTGTGAAACAACGATGGATTCCCTTTGCCTGATATCCAATTATCCGATATACTGTCTGTGGGAGGATCTGCCGGGGGGCAGATCAATGGAAAGGAAAACTATTCTTCAGAATCCTGTATAAGGGATTCTGAATATCTTGTATATAAGGGAACAGATGGGATGATACGAATTGCGATTGTTGAGGATAATCAGGATTATGCAGAGATCATACGGGAATATCTGACCCGGTATGAGTCGGAAAGCGGGGAAAGTATTCAGTGCGTGATGTTTGAGGATGGTGCGGACATCGTGGAGGGCTATCGCGCCCAGTATGACATTATTCTGATGGATGTTGAGATGAAGTTTATGGATGGCATGTCTGCAGCGGAGGCCATCCGACAGGTGGATGAAGAGGTGACCATTATCTTTATCACCAATATGGCCCAGTATGCCATCAAAGGATATTCGGTGAATGCGCTGGACTATATTCTGAAGCCGGTTTCCTACTTTACCTTTTCCCAGCGGATCGACAGAGCCATTGGAAGACTGAAGAAGAAGGAAAAGCACTATGTGGTGATAAAAATCAGAGGGGGCAGCAGAAAGCTGGTGACCAACGATATCTTTTATATAGAAAGTCAGGGACACTCTCTGATCTTCCATACAAAACAGGGGATTGTGGAAACCCAGGGCACCATGAAAAGCATGGAGCAGCAGCTGGAGAGTCTGCATTTCTGCAGATGTAACAACGGATATCTGGTGAATCTGGAGCATGTGGAGGGAATCCGTGAGGGTCTGGTGAAGGTGGGAGAGGATTTTCTGCCCATCAGCAGGCCAAAAAAGAAGGTTTTTCAGGAAAAACTGGCAGCCTATATGAGTGAGGTGATGTTCTGATGTTTACAGAGGTAATCCCAACCATACCAAGGGTCTACACCGCCCTGGCAGAGTGGTCTGCCTGTGTGATCTATATTCTGATTCTGAATAAAAATGCCTTCAATCTGAAGATGGCAGGAAGGTTATCGGGAGGCCTTGGCGTTCTGGTTCTGATTCAGCTGATCGCTGGAGAACTGCCGGCAATTCTCTGGATCCCGGGCATGGCAGCTGCTGTTTTGGCTATGACAGGTCTGATCCGGCTTTGCACCGGAGTGGGCTGGAAAGAGGCATTTTATAATGAAGCCAGAGCATTTCTGGCAGCTGAGCTGGCAGCCTCTCTGGAGTGGCAGATTTATCATTTTCAGTATTACGGGAAATCCACGGATACAATCCTGATGAGAGCTATGGTTCTTGTGGTCTGTTATCTTTGCTGCTTCTCTCTGGTGTATCTTTTGGAGAGAAGGGTTCGTTATGAGGGAAAGGTTCTGAAGATCTCGGACAGGGAGATGGTGACAGCGGTGCTGATGGGCTGTATTACCTTTGGTCTCAGCAACCTCAGCTTTGTCTATGCCAACACCCCATTTACCAGCCCGGTGGAGGCGGAGATCTTCAATATCCGTACCCTGATGGATCTGTCGGGTTTTGCCATTCTCTATGCCTATCATGCACTGGTGAATGAGCTGCATCTGCGCTATGAGAAGGATACCATGGAAAATATGCTGCAGAATCAGATGATGCAGTACAAGCTGTCCAGAGAGAGTATTGACCTGATAAACAGAAAATACCATGACCTGAAGCATCAGATCGCAGTTCTCCGGAGGGAGAACAATGAGGAAAAAAGAAATCAGTTTCTGGATGAGATGGAGAGCGAGATCAGGGTTTACGAGGCACAGAACAAAACGGGAAACAGCATTCTGGATACGGTGCTTACCTCCAAAAGTCTGTACTGTCTGAAACACCAGATCAGTATCACCAGTGTGGTGGACGGAAGCCTTCTTTCCTTTATGGATGTGATGGATATCTGCACCATTTTTGGCAATGCGCTGGACAATGCCATTGAGTGTGAGCTGAGGATCCCCCAGAAGGAGAAGCGGCTGATCCATCTGACAGTCTCTGCTCAGAAGGAGTTTCTGATCCTGCGATTTGAGAATTACTGTGAGGAGGAGCTGAAGCTGATGAATGGAATTCCCCAGACCTCAAAGCAGGATAATGGATACCACGGATTTGGAGTGAGAAGTATTCAGCAGAGTGCTGAGAAATATGGAGGAACCATCCGCATCAGTCAGGAGAAGAACTGGTTCTGTCTTCTGATTATGATTCCTATGCCTGAAACGCAGTCCTGAAAGGGCTGCGTTTTTTGTTTACGCGAGCAACGAGCCAAAGTCCGTGCTTACACGAGACCTTGGCGACTGCCGCCATAACTTGAGAAACTGGCGAAGCGTGTTTCTCATGGTTTAACAGGAAAATGTATTTTGTTCTGAAATTTTTGCAATGGCAATGTTGCATAAAATAGAACTTTTTGCATTGTGCATAATATACAAAGATGAAAATGCTGCTTTGGAAAAGAAAAACAGAGTTGTACAAAATATGTTGAAAAAACTGCAATCTGTGCAAGTCTTGCTATGAAGAAGAATAAGTATGTTATATTCTCTTCACGAAAGTGATTGCCGGGTATCACAGATACCCGCGCGCAAAAAGAAGGAGGTTAACATGGTAAACTTATTAGCACGCCTGTTAGGACCGTTTTTCGGTAGCCTTGGTGTCAGCGAAGCAGATCTGCTTTCCTACCTGACACAGCTTCAGGGATACATCTACGGAATCCTGGCAGCATTAGTAGTGATGATCGTGGTAATGGTCGCAGCTTGCAAGGCAAAAAAAGGCTTTAAGCATGTGATCCGTTGGGAAGCAGCTCTGGCATTCCTGATGGTTGTCCTTGTACTGGCAAACGTGATCTGTTACGGTCCAATGTACACAAACGTTTCTGGTTTTCTGAATGCTTCAAAGGTGGAGCTTTCTGATGAGACCGTAGCACAGAGTAAAGATGTGATCAAACGTGTGGGTGAAGAGGGCTTCGTTATGGTGAAAAACGAGGGACTTCTTCCACTGGATGCTGAGGTTACAAATCTGAACGTATTCGGATGGGATTCCACTAATCCACTGTTCGGTGGTACTGGTTCCGGTTCCTCCGATGCTTCTAAAGCTGTTGGTATTCTTCAGTCTCTGACAGATGCCGGATATACAACCAACGAGACTCTGACAAACATGTATAAAGAGTACAGAGAGGATCGTCCTGGTATTGGAATGAAAGAGCAGGACTGGACTCTGCCTGAGCCAACTGTTGATGCATACACAGATGCCATCATGACAGAGGCAAAAGAGTTCTCTGACACTGCTGTGATCGTAATCGGACGTTCCGGTGGTGAGGGTGCTGATCTTCCAATGGATATGAATGCTGTAATTAAAGGCACATACAATCCTGCTGAGGAGATTTCTGCTGCACCTGCAAACTTTGGATACATGAATGCATCCTATACAAACAACGGTTCCTACGACGATTTCGAGGAGGGTGAGTCCTACCTTGAGCTGTCCAGAACTGAGGAGGACATGGTTGAGAAAGTATGTTCCGAGTTTGACAACGTTGTTGTAATCATCAACGCAAACAATACAATGGAGCTTGGCTGGGTAGATGAGTATGAGCAGATTGGTGCTGTTATCCTGGCTCCTGGTGCCGGTGCAACTGGTTTCGCTGCGCTTGGTGAGATCATCAACGGTACTGTAAACCCATCCGGAAAAACTGTTGATACCTATGTTAAGGATCTGATGAAAACTCCTTACATCAACAACTTTGGCAACATGCCATACAACAATGTAGATGACCTGAAACAGCAGCTGGCAGAGGCTGATGGTGCTTTTGAGGGTAACATTGCATTCGCAAACTATGTAGAGGGTATCTACGTAGGATACAAATTCTATGAGACAGCAGCTGAGGAAGGTCTCATCAATTTTGACGACTATGTACAGTATCCATTCGGATATGGTCTGTCCTACACATCCTTCAGCAAAACAATCGAGAATTTTGCAGACAACGGAGACAGCATTTCCTTCGACGTTGTTGTAACCAATACCGGTGATGTTGCCGGAAAAGATGTTGCAGAGATCTACTTCAACCCACCATACACAAATGGTGGAATCGAGAAGGCTTCTGTAAACCTTATTGAGTTTGAGAAGACAGATATCATCGAGCCAGGCGCTTCCCAGACAGTAAGCTTCAACATCAACAAAGAGGACCTGGCAGCTTATGATTCTGAGGGAATCAAGATCGCAAACGGCGGATACATTCTTGAGGCAGGAACCTACACAATCTCTGTTCGTTCCGATTCTCATACAGTAGATGCAGAGGCAAGCTTTGAGGTTGCTGCTGACATCGACTACAGCAAAGATGGACGTTCTTCTGACGGAATCCCGGCTGTAAACCAGTTCCAGGATTATGCAAGAGGCGACTTTGAGCAGCTGTCCCGTAAGGATGGATTTGCAAACTATGAGTCTGCCTGCGGACAGCTGAAGGCTGAGGCATTTGAGATGTCTGATGAGGTTCGCGCTGCTGTTGTAGCTAATGCAGTAGTTGGTTACGACGGAACTGCCTTCAACAATGATGCAGATGAGATGCCTGTAATGGGTGCTGACAATGGACTGAAGCTCTTTGATCTCAAAGGCGCAGCATACGACGATGAGAGATGGGAGCAGCTGCTGGATCAGCTTAGCTTCGAGGATATGTCCACCATGATCAACATCGGTGGATGGCAGACAGCTAAGATCGAGTCTGTAGGAAAAGTTGCAACATCTGACTGTGACGGACCTGCTGGTCTGAACAACTTTATCACTCAGGCATACGGTACTGCTTATCCATCTGAGGTACTGATGGCTCAGACCTGGAGCAAGGCTCTGGCATATGAGATCGGTCAGGCAATGGGACAGGAGTACGAGGATGCAAACAACTTCGGATGGTACGGACCTGCTATGAATACACACCGCAGTGCCTTCGCAGGACGTAACTTCGAGTACTATTCTGAGGACGGTGTCCTTGGAGGATTATTCGCAGCACAGCAGATTAACGGAGCTGCTGAGCACGGTGTATATGCATACATCAAGCATTTTGCACTGAATGACCAGGAGACAAACCGTTGCAGCTTCCTGCTGACATTTGCTTCTGAGCAGGCAATCCGTGAGATCTACCTGAAACCATTTGAGTTAGCAGTAAAAGGCTTTGAGGGAACAGCTCAGGCAGCAATGTCTGCGTTCAACTTCATCGGAACAGAGTCCTGCCACGCCAACGCAAACCTGCTGAAAACTGTACTCAGAGATGAGTGGGGATTCGTTGGTATGGTTGAGACTGATTACAACGGTTCTTACGGATATCAGATCACAGATCACTGCATCCGTACAGGAAACGACCTGATGCTGGGATTCGGAAGTGCAGCTTCCAACGTTCTGGCTGATGAGAGTGCAACAGCTGTTCTGGCAATGCGTGAGGCATGTAAGAACATCATGTACACCATCGTAAACAGCGGCTTCTATGCTGGTGATTCTGATCCTACAGGAGGAATGACTCCGATGACAAAACTCTTCATGAAAGTGGATATCATCGGTGGCGTAGTACTTCTTGGTGCAGCTGCACTTGTGCTGGCTCGTTATTTTTCAAAGAAAAAGAAAGCAGCCTGAGACAAGCTGATTGACTTTTCTGAGGGGTTATCGTAGCAGTACGATAGCCCCTTTTCAATGGAGGAAACATGGAAGTTAAAGACATTATTTCTAAACTGACAATCGAAGAAAAAGCCGCTCTTCTCAGCGGTAAAAATGAGTGGGAATCCAGAGATATCCCAAGACTGGATATTCCGTCCATCGTGTTTTCAGACGGACCTCACGGTCTGCGCCGTCAGGAGGGAGCCGGAGATCATCTGGGACTGAATGCCTCTCTTCCTGCCACCTGTTTTCCTACTGCAGCCACAGCAGCAAACAGCTGGGATCCTGCATTAGGAGAAAAGATCGGTGCAGCCCTTGGTGAGGAGGCTGTGGCTCAGGGCGTTGATGTGCTTCTTGGACCGGGACTGAACATGAAGAGATCCCCTCTGTGCGGAAGAAACTTTGAGTACTTCTCAGAGGATCCTATCCTGGCAGGAAAGATGGCTGCTGCCTATGTAAGAGGCATCCAGAGCCAGCATGTATATGCCTGTCCGAAGCATTTTGCAGTAAACTCCCGTGAGTACCGCCGTATGGCAATGAATGCAGTGGTGGATGAGAGAACACTGCGGGAGATCTACCTGACAGCCTTTGAGATCGCTGTAAAGGAGGGTCAGGCAAAATCCATCATGTCTGCCTACAATGAGGTGAACGGAAGCTATGCCAACGAGAACAGGCATCTGCTGGTGGACATTCTGAGAGAGGAATGGGGATTCGACGGCATCGTTGTCACTGACTGGGGCGCAAGCAACGATCACACTGAGGGTGTGAAATGTCAGTCCAACGTGGAGATGCCAAATCCGGGTCATGATTCTGCAAGGGGTCTTCTCTCAGATCTGAAGGCCGGCAAGATCACAGAGGCAGAGATCGATCGTGCCATCACACCTGTCATTGAGGCAGCCATCTATTTTAAAGAGAATCAGAGAAAAGAATTCGATAAGGAAGCCCACCATGCCATTGCAAAAGCGGCGGCGGTGGAGAGTGCAGTGCTTCTGAAGAATGACAATCAGATCCTTCCTCTGAAGGCAGGAACAAAGGTTGCCCTGAAGGGACCATTTGTAAGCAAGCCACGTTACCAGGGGGCAGGCTCTTCCCAGGTAAATGCCACAAAGGTGGAGACCATCGCTGAGGAGATCAAAGGCTATGATCTGGAGATCGTGGAGGATCCAAAGGCAGCAGATGTGGTGCTGTTCTTCTTTGGACTGGATGAGATCGCTGAGTCTGAGGGTGCAGACAGGGTATCCATGGAGATCCCTGCTTACCAGGTAAAGGAGCTGACAGAGCTCTCTGCAGCAAACCCAAATGTGGTGGGTGTCATGTCTGCAGGCTCCTCTGTGAAGATGCCATGGCTGGATAAGCTGACAGCACTGCTGCACGGCTATCTCACAGGACAGGCAGGAGCAGGAGCTGTGCTGGATCTGTTGACAGGTAAGGCTGTTCCATCCGGAAAACTGGCTGAGTCCTATCCCTTTGCCTATGAGGACTGCTCCATGGTGAACTATGCAGATGAGCAGAAACGAAACATGGAGTACAGAGAGGGACCATTCATCGGATATCGCTATTACGATACCGCCGGTGTGGAGGTGCAGTTCCCCTTCGGTTTCGGTCTTTCCTACACCACCTTCGCCTACGAGGATCTGCAGCTCACTGAAAATGGTGTTCGTTTCACCATCAGAAATACAGGAAACTGTGCCGGCGCTGAGATCGCTCAGCTGTATGTGGGCATGAAGGATTCAAAGATCATCCGCCCTGCCAAGGAGCTGAAGGGCTTTGCCAAGGTAGCTCTGGAGGCCGGTGAGGCAAAAGAGGTGGAGATCCCATTTGATGACAAGACCTTCCGCTATTTCAACACTGTTACAGACCAGTGGGAGATCGAGGGCGGTGTATACACAGTGATGATCGGTGCCTCCTCTGCAGAGATCCTTCTTACTGCTGAAGTGCAGGTGCAGGGAACCACTGAGGCCCTTCCTTACGATATCAATAAACTGCCTGGCTACAGATCCGGACAGGTCCGCAATATTTCCGATGAGGAGTTCCGCCTGCTGTACGGTGCAGAGCTTCCAAAGGAGAAAACAGGACTTCTGGATATCAACGATGCCCTTTGCCAGATGAAATACGCAAAGAGCGGCCTCTGCCGTCTTGTATACAAGGTGCTGCAGAGCAAGCTGGACAAGGCCATGGAGAAGGGAACACCGGATCTGAATACACTGTTCATCTACAACATGCCATTCCGTGCCATTGCAAAGATGACAGGAGGAATGGTTTCAAGAGATATGGCGGAAGCCATTGTCACTGTGGCCAACGGACATTTCTTCCGCGGAGTGGCAGGGCTGATCAGCGGTTTCTTTAAAAACAGAAGCGAGAACAAGAAATTTGAAGAGCTTCTGAAACATGCAAAATAGGAGGAGCACCACATGAATTTCTGGAAAGCTTTTGAAGAGAAGAATCCAAAGCTTGCAAAATGGGTAAGAGAGGGCGGACTGTTCGTCATCGTATCCAACGTGATCACCGTACTGAAATACTTTATGCTTCAGTTTTTACCATATGCCTTCGCAGGACTGGGAACAAGATCCTTTGGCTGGCCGGGCATCCCTCTCACACTGTTCGGAGAGACCTTCCAGTGGAACATCCTGGGCTATGATCAGGCCCACGGCGGACTGGCATACTTCATGGCCTACATGACAGCCATGATCCTGGGAGAGTGCATCAACTTCCCGATCCAGAAGCTGTTTGTATTCAGAAGCCACGGAAACACAGGAAAACAGATCGGCTGGTATGCAGCTGCCTTCTGTGTGATCACCTGTATCGTAAACTCCATCAACTGCATCTGGGTTGCAGTTGCAGGAATCTTCGTTCCGGACTTTATCTACAACATCGGTACCACTGTACTGAACGGCGGCGTTTCCATGATCGTATTCTTCTTTGTAAATAAGATCATCTTCCCGGAGACTCCAAAGGCAGAGGCTTAAGAATATGCAGGTGTAACCTGGGGTAGACCGGGAGTGCAATTTTGTCTGGCTTTTGCTGAGATAAAAACAGAAGAAATACATTCTGGTCTGAAAATGCTCCCTTGAAGGCAAATCAGCATTGACGAATGAATCTTCATTTGTTAGTATGAAAACGAATAAAAGGGAGTAGCTGGCCAGATGTGTTCACTTCTTCGTCAGTACAGTTGCCGGGGACGGCAGCTCGGAAAGTGATTAAACAGCGAGACTTTTACTGTAACACAGTAGGAGTCTCTTTTTTTTTCATTCATAGGACTCCTGCAGAAAAAATATTTTCATTTCAAAGGAGGAATAAGTATGCAAATGATCTTACAGGTAGGATTACTGGTAATCGGTTTCTGTCTTCTTGTGAAAGGAGCAGACTGGTTTGTGGAGGGCGCTGCCGGAATTGCCAAAAAGCTGGGTATCCCGGAACTGATCATCGGACTGACCATTGTGGCCATGGGAACATCCCTTCCTGAGGCGGCGGTGAGCATTACCTCTGCCCTGAAGAATAATCCCGGCATCACCATCGGAAATGTGGCGGGAAGCAATATCATGAATGTGCTGGTGATCCTTGGAATCACAGCGGTGATCACCAATGTGGCCATTCAGAAATCCACCCAGTATGTGGAACTGCCCTTTATGCTGGGAATTACAGCCCTTCTGATGTTCTTCGGGTACACAGGGGCCCAGATCACTTTCTGGGAGGGTGTGATCTTCTGGATTCTCTTTATCGGCTTTCTTGCCTATCTCTTTGTAATGGCAAAAAAAGGACAGAATCAGGAGGATGATGAAGAGGTGAAGGACCTGCCCCTCTGGAAATGCCTTCTGTTTATCCTGGTGGGGGCTGCCATGATCGCCTTCGGCAGTGATTTTGCGGTGAATGGTGCATCAGGTCTGGCTCGCTTTTTCGGAATGAGCGAGCGTTTCATCGGACTGACCATTGTGGCCTTCGGTACCTCTCTTCCTGAGCTGGTAACCTCTGTTACAGCTGCAAAGAAGGGCAATGTGGGAATCGCCATCGGAAATATTGTGGGAAGCAATATCTTCAATATCTTATTTGTAACCGGAACCACAGCCCTGATCTGTGCCGTTCCATTTGAACCGAAGTTCCTGGTGGATGCAGCGGTGGCTCTGGCCAGCGGACTGGTGCTCTGGTTTGGCACTGTGAGAACAAAGGAACTGAGAAGACCCTGCGGAATCGTAATGCTTCTCTGTTACGCAGCCTATTTTGTATATCTCTGTGTATAACAGAAAAGCTGAGGAAGGATTTTGTGGATACAGGAAAGAAAGTGAGGCCTGGATATGACAAAGAGAGAGATGATCCTGGACGCAGCCCTGACACTGTTTTCGGAAAAGGGTTATGACGGTGTAGGTGTGGATGAGATCGCAGATAAGGTCGGAATGAAGGGCCCTGCCCTGTATTACTATTTCAAAGGAAAAGAAGCTCTTCTGAACGGGCTTCTGGATGCCATGACAGAGCATTATGCGGCAAATTTCGGTTCCGCTGACAGAATCCGCCGGTATCCGGAGACACTGGAGGAACTGGCAGAGATGTCCCTGAAGCGGCTGGAGTTTACCCTCCATGATCCCATGATCAAAAAGACCAGAAAGCTTCTTATCATGGAGCAGTTTCGCAATGACCGCTGTCGGCAGATGACCACCTATCACACCTGCGTTGCGGTGGAGGCCATGAATACTGTGTTTTTTCGTCACCTGCTGGAACTGGGAAAAGTGAAGAAGATGGATCCGGAGCTGCTGGCCTTCGAATTCACGGCCCCCGTATCCATCCTGATTCAGTTGGTGGACAGGGAGCCGGAGAAGGAGCCGGAAGTCTGGGAGAAGATCAGAGCCCATATGGAGCATTTTATTCAGGAATACGGAATCTGATCCTGCATCCAGGGCAGCCAGGCATCAACAAGAGCCTTTGCCACAGAGTCCATATCCTGCTCTCCCAGGGCAGAATAATTAACAATGGCTGTATGGACATAGGAACTGTCCATCTGCTTATAGTCAGAACTGTAATAGTCAGAGAGAAAGGCAATGTCGATGCCCTTCTCTCTGGCTTTTTCTTTTAGGAAATCATCGCTGCAATCTGTATCCAGTTTCAGAAGAAAATGCAGTCCCGCATCCTCCCCTGAAATCCGGATCCTGTTTTTCAGCGGGCTGCGGGTGAGTTCTCTGATCAGAACATCCCGAAGGCCTCTGTAGTGATTGCGCATTCTGTTAATGTGCTTTTCGAAATACTGGTTCTGGATAAATGCTGCCAGAGTGTACTGTTCGAAATTGGATACGGTACAGGCATAAAATCCGAGAGTTCTTCTGAATACCTCCAGCAGAGGGCGGGGCAGTACCATGTAGCTGATGCGGATGGTGGATGCCAGACTTTTGGTAAAGGTATTAAAATAGATCACTTTGTCGGTGGCATCCATGGAAAACAGGGAGGGGATGGGTTTTCCCTGCAGGCGGAATTCACTGTCGTAGTCATCCTCGATGATATAGCGATTTGGTGCCTGATTGGCCCACTGCAGCAGTCCGTACCGGCGGCTTACAGAGGTGACTATACCGGTGGGAAAGTGGTGGGAGGGGGAAATCTGTACAATATCAGGCATGGTGAGATTTTCCGGTGTCAGTTCAATTCCCTCCTGGTCCATGGACAAGGGTACCACTCTGACTCCGGCAGCCTGATAGATGCTGCGGATTTTTTTTGAACTGGGATTTTCCAGTCCATAGATCTTGTCTCTTCCCAGCAGCTGCACAATGAGACTGTACAGATATTCAGTGCCGGCACCGATGATGATCTGCTCCGGATCGCAGAGGATACCGCGGAACTGATAGAGATGATCAGCAATGGCAGAACGGAGTTCCATAACACCTCCGGTGGGAGGGGAGATCAGCAGTTTTTTATCCTGGGCAGTTAACAGCTGACGGATGATCTTCGCCCAGATGGAAAAGGGAAAGTTGTCCGGTGCTGTATGATTGGAAATCAGATTGAAGGAGGCGGAAACGGGGGCCGGGTCACTGACAGAAACAGAGTATGCCTTTGGCTGTTC
This sequence comes from Lachnospiraceae bacterium, assembly GCA_030526405.1. GTDB lineage: Bacteria > Bacillota > Clostridia > Lachnospirales > Lachnospiraceae > JAKSRN01. The sequence continues at coordinate 70,741 of JAUNCZ010000008.1, forward strand.
CGTCGGAATACGAAGGTCAATGGGAGAAACAAAAAATCCGCTTTTGGGCCGGGAATAGATATATCCCTCTGCCTGAAGCTGGCCGTAGGTGTTTTCTACCGTGACAACACTGATGCCATGGTTTGTCGCAAAGGCTCTCTTGGAGGGAAGCTTTGTATGGGGAGGCAGCACCCCGGTAATAATATCCTGCCGGATGCAGGTGTACAGGTATTCATAGAGGCTTTTACTGCCTCTGTCAGATATGGAATAGGTCAGCATAAGAAAACTCCTTATAAGAAAACTCTTTTTCGGATGAAGGGTCATGGTTTATCGGGATTATTGTAGCGGATTCAGGGGGGAATGTAAATCTGACATTGTCTGAAAACAATAAATTGGCATTATTCATAATGTCAAAAATCTGTTATGGTATAAAGAGATTTTATTAAAAAAGGAGATACAGCAATGACTGATAAAAGAGTATTAACAATTCAGGATATTTCCTGCATGGGACAGTGTTCCCTGACAGTGGCCCTTCCCATTATTTCTGCCTGCGGCGTAGAAACCATCATTCTTCCTTCGGCAGTGCTGTCCACCCATACAGGCGGATTTACCGGATATACCTTCCGGGATCTGACGGAGGATATTCCCGGGATCATGAATCACTGGAAAAGCGAAAATATCCGATTTGACTGTCTCTATACCGGCTATCTGGGAAGCATTACTCAGATCGACTATGTGACAGAACTGAAAAAAGAGGTGATCAGGGAGGATGGACTTCTCATTGTGGATCCGGCCATGGCAGACTTTGGCAGTCTCTATTATGGCTTCGACCAGAACTTCGTGGAGCATATGGCAAGGCTGTGTGGAACTGCAGATGTGATTCTTCCAAATATGACAGAGGCTGCATTCATGACAGGCAGTGAACTGATGCTGGAGAACCATACAGAGGAATATATTCTGGATCTGATTGAAAAACTCTCTGCTCTGGGAGCCAGGAAGGTGGTGCTGAAGGGAATCTCCTATGAGCCGGACAAGATCGGTGTGGCTGTATACGACAGCACAACAAAAGCTCTGCAGTACTATTTTACAGAGAAGATCAGCAAGGGCTCCCATGGAACAGGAGACTGTTATGCGGCAGCATTTACAGGAGCGCTGATGCAGGGAAGAGATACTCTGGAGGCTGCAAAGATTGCCGCAGATTTCGTGGTGGAATGCATTAAGAAAACAGTGGATGATGACAGCCACTGGTATGGTGTGAAATTTGAGAAGGCACTTCCTATGCTGGTGCAGGAATTAAATAAATAAAGAAAAAGAATAAAAGGGACATTTTCCGAAGGGTTTTCAGAATCGACTTGTTCGGAGAATGTTCCTTTTGCTATAATGGGCAGAAATACGAGGTGAATTACAATGAATGATCATTATATGCTGAAAAAAATAGCAGTGATCCGCTCTGATTTTCCTACAAAATTCGGGATACCAAGGCAGAGCGGTGTGGTGGATACTCTGGAGGCCCGTATTGTCTTTGATCCGGAGTACAGAAATCCGGATGCCCTCCGGGGAATGGAGGAGTATTCCCATATCTGGCTGATCTGGCAGTTTTCAGAGGCAGTGCGGGATACCTGGTCCCCCACTGTAAGGCCTCCTAAGCTGGGGGGGAATGTGCGTAAGGGGGTATTTGCCACCCGATCCCCCTTCCGCCCCAACGCCCTTGGTCTGTCCTGTGTACAGCTAAAGCGGGTAATCCCGGATTCACCGGAGGGACCGGTTCTTGTGGTGACAGGGGCGGATCTGATGGATGGAACCCCCATCTATGATATCAAACCCTATATTCCCTATGCAGACGCTCATCCGGATGCCCGGGAGAGTTTTACTGCCGACACTTCAAAAATCAGTCTTTCAGTGGAGGATCCCACCGGGTTTCTCACTCTGGTGCCGGAGGAAAAACGGGAGTCTCTTATAGGGGTGCTGTCCCAGGATCCAAGACCTGGCTATCAGAAAGATCCGGATCGGGTTTATGGTTTTCCCTTTGCAGGCTTCGAGGTGAAATTCCGTGTGAAGGACGAGACGGTGATCCTCTGTGGATTGGAGCGTGAACTTCCGGAAGAGAGCTGCGTCAACAAAGGAGAGTGTATTGTATATGAAGACCGGAACAGGAATTAAAGAAATATTTCCAGAAGAGGGCTGCCGGATCTGCCCAAGAGAATGCGGAGCTGGTAGAGAAGAGGGAAAAAGGGGAGTCTGCGGTGTGGCAGATGTCATTCTTGTGTCCAGAGCCGCCCTGCATATGTGGGAGGAGCCCTGCATATCAGGAGAGAGGGGATCAGGAGCTGTATTTTTTGCGGGCTGTCCTCTTCACTGTGTGTACTGTCAGAATTATGAAATTGCAGGAGGCGTAGGCAAAGTTATAACAAAACAGCGTCTGGCAGAGATTTTTCTTGAATTACAGCAGAAAGGCGCTCATAATATCAATCTGGTGACCCCCACCCATTATTCCCACCTTCTTCCGGAGGTGCTGCAGATGGCAAGAGACCAGGGACTTTGTATCCCCATTGTGTATAATTGCAGCGGATACGAAAAAGTGGATACCTTAAAAAAACTGGCAGATTTTGTGGATATCTATCTGGCGGATTACAAATATCCAGATCCACAGGGGGCAGAAAAGTATTCCCATGCACCGGATTATCCGGAGATTGCCTGGGCTGCCCTGGAGGAAATGCTCCGCCAGCAGCCGGAATGTGTCTTTGATGAAGAGGGAATACTGCAGAAGGGCGTGGTGGTGCGACATCTTCTTCTGCCTGGCAGGGTGAAGGCTGCAAAGCAGGCAGTGAGCCAGTTGTATGAAGCCTTTGGAGACCGGATCTATATCAGTCTGATGAATCAGTATACTCCCTTTGAAAGGGTTGGAGAGAGATATCCGGAGCTTTCCAGAAAAGTGACCAGCAGAGAATACGGAAGACTGCTGGACTTTGCCCTGGAGCTGGGTGTGGAAAATGGCTTTTTCCAGGAGGGAGACACTGCAGAGGAGAGCTTTATCCCTGTGTTTAATGGAGAAGGGGTATGAGTCCCTTGTTCTGACGATCCAGGAGAGGGCAAAGTACCTGGTTTGAGTGAGTTATTGTGGGAAACGGTGACGCAGACAGTAATAAAGGAGAATATATGAGTTTAGGTATTGTTACATTAAAAAAAGGAGAGGGACGTCTCCTGAAGGCCGGCGGAGCATGGATTTTTGACAATGAGATCGCTTCCGTTACAGGAACTTTTGAGAACGGAGATATTGTGCTGGTGCGGGATTTTGACGGATATCCCATGGGAAGAGGCTTCTATAACAGCAACTCCAAGATCCGTGTCCGTGTAATGACAAGAAATATTGAGCAGGAGATTGATGAGGAGTTTCTCCGCATGCGGGTGAAGAATGCCTGGGAGTACAGAAAAAATACTGTGGATACCAGCAGCTGCCGTGTGATCTTCGGAGAGGCAGATTTTCTTCCGGGACTGACGGTGGACAAATATGAGGACATTCTGGTGGTGGAGTCTCTGGCTCTGGGTATTGACAGAATGAAGGAGACCATTCTGGAGCTGCTGAAGGAGGTACTGGCAGAGGACGGAATCCAGGTCAGAGGCATTTACGAGAGAAGTGATGCAAAGGAGCGTATCAAGGAGGGAATGGCCAGAGTCAAGGGCTTTATCGGACCTGAGTTTGATACCAATGTGGAGATCACAGAGAATGGTGTGAAGTATCTGGTGGATGTGAAGGACGGACAGAAGACAGGATTTTTCCTGGATCAGAAATACAATCGTCTCGCCATGCACCGCCTCTGCAAGGGAAAACGTGTGCTGGACTGCTTCACCCATATGGGCACCTTCGCTCTGAATGCAGGTATTGCAGGGGCTGCTGAGGTGACCGGACTGGATATCTCCGAATATGCAGTGCAGCAGGCCACAGAGAATGCAAAGAGAAACAATCTGCAGGATACCGTGCATTTCCGGGCGGCAGATGTATTTGATGAGCTGCCGCGTCTGGCTGAGGCAGGGGAGCTGTATGATGTGGTGATCCTGGATCCTCCTGCCTTCACAAAGTCAAGAAAGACCATCAAAAATGCAGAGAAGGGCTACAGAGAAATCAATATCAAGGGTATGAAGCTGGTGAAGGACGGCGGCTATCTGGCCACCTGTTCCTGCTCCCACTACATGGACTATGAGAATTTTACAAAGGTTATCGGACAGGCGGCAAAAAGTGCTCACAAGCGTCTTCGCCAGGTGGAATTCCGCACCCAGTCCCCGGACCATCCGATTCTCTGGGCGGCAGATGAGAGCTATTATCTGAAATTCTACATTTTCCAGGTCTGTGATGCGAAATAATTTCTTTGCTGACAGGATTACAGTGTCAAAAGGTCAGAGCCACCGGTGCTTGCACGTACGGTGGTGATAGACCTTGTGACACGCCCCAAAGATGAGGATGTAAGTGGGGCGCAAGCACCACGATATCCGAATCTTGGGGAGGATTGTGGGAGTACGAAGTACGAAACAATCCGTGTAATCTGTTTTTGGGGGCTTTTGACACCCGAATCCTGACAGGAAATAAAAAATGTATTTAAAAAGAGAGAAAATGTTGTGTTTTTTACACAGCATTTTCTTTTTCTTTACAGGGCATTACATTTCTTTACATTTCTTTACCTGGTTTTTACAGAAAACAGTTGCACGACAGGTGCTTTTCTGGGAAAATGTGAAAGAAAGCCATGGCTTTCGGAATAGAGTAGAGATGTCCGCCGAAGCAGCATAAGGCGGATGCATGTAACCTGCGGATTCGCTGAAGGCGGGAAGTTTCAGCCGGCGGATTCGTGCAACAAGTGTGTAAATAGTAAGGAGGGAGATTATGATCTCAACTATTACGCTGATTCTTAAGCTTCTCTGCGGCGTGTCCCTGTTCCTGTATGGAATGACGGTCATGGGTGACGGACTGAAAATGGCCGCAGGAAACAAACTGGAGGCATTACTGTATAAGCTTACCAACACACCTCTGAAGGGAATTCTTTTAGGTACTGCAGTTACTGCTATTATCCAGTCCTCATCTGCCACTACAGTTATGGTAGTTGGTTTTGTTAACTCAGGAATGATGAAGGTTGCTCAGGCCATCGGAATCATCATGGGATCCAACATTGGAACAAGTATCACAGGATGGATCCTCAGTCTTTCCTACATTGAGGGTTCAGCAGGAATTGCTTCTCTGCTGTCCACCGCTACTATTTCAGCTATTGTAGCGATTGTGGGTATCATTCTGATGAAATTCACAAAGAAGCCGGCAAATCACCATCTGGGAGCTATCATGCTGGGCTTCGCAGTTCTGATGACCGGAATGCAGACCATGAGTGGTGCGGTTGCTCCTCTGAAGGACAATCCAACATTTATTTCCATGCTGACAAAATTTGCTAATCCGTTCATCGGTATCCTTATTGGTATTGTCTTCACAGCGATCCTTCAGAGTGCATCTGCATCTGTTGGTATTCTGCAGGCATTATCTGTGACAGGAGGAATTTCCTTTGCAACAGCGCTTCCCATCACCATGGGTATCGGTGTAGGTGCAGCTGCCCCTGTTCTTCTGTCTTCCATCGGAACCAATAAAAACGGAAAACGTACAGCACTTGTGTACCTGATCAACGATCTTCTTGGTATGATCATCTGGTCCATTATCTTCTATTCAGTGAATGCGGTTGTGGGAGGCTTCAGCTTCCTGGACATCACCATGAGTCCTGTGAGAATCGCTCTTATGAACACTGTATACCGTGTGCTGACCATTCTTGTTCTCTGCCCGTTTATCAAACAGATTGAGAAACTGGTATTTGCTCTTGTGAAGGATTCAGCAGCTGATAAGGAAGAGGAGAATGAGTTCTCACTGCTGGATGAGCGTTTCCTGAAATATCCGGATCTGTCTCTTGGACAGGTGCAGACCGTAATCAACGGAATGGCTTCAAAAACAAGAAAGAATATCTTCCGTTCCATGAACCTTATGAAGGAGTTTGAGGATAAGAAGTATGAGAAGGTGCTGGCAAGAGAGAACCTTCTTGATAAATATGAGGATAAGCTGGGTGCCTATCTGATGCAGATCACAGCAAGTCCTCTTTCCGGAAAACAGTCTGCCAGAGCAGCAAAGTATATGCGCTGCCTCAGTGACTTCGAGCGTCTTGGTGACCACTCTGCAGGTCTTGCCTACGTGGCAAAGGAGCTGAAAGATAAGAAGATCGGCTTTTCAAATGCTGCTAATGCCGAGTTGATGGTGCTTTTCAAAGCCATCCGTGAGATTGTGGATCTGACCTATGACAGCTTTATCAAGGATGATAAGAACTGTGCACCGAAGATCGAGGCCATGAGAGGTCTTATCAATTCCATCTGCAGCGAGCTGAAGATCCGTCACGTGGTACGTCTTCAGCAGGGAAAATGCAGTGTTGCCCAGGGATTTCCATTCAATGATGTTCTGACCAATGCAGAGCGTATTGCGGCACACTGCTCCAATATCGCCATTGCTGTAGTTGAGCAGGACAGAGAAAATGCAGATATTCACGCATACGGACAGACTATTAAAGCAAAGAAGGTTAACTTTGAGGAGGCCTTCAATACATTTGCTGCAAAATACGAGCTGCCAAATCTCCATGAGATCGATGCCATGGTAGAAGAACAGACCGTATTTGACGATGAGGAGTAAGACTCAGTCAGATTTATAACTTCACAGAGGGATCCGAAGCAGCGGAAACTGCCTTTGATGTAAGGGGAAGATGACAGAACCCAAGATCCCATGAAAATGATGCATAAGGAAGTGCAGCGCCCCGGCGCCGTACTTCCTTTTTTTCGGGGGCAATGCTATACTGTCAGTGCAAAGAAGATCTGGAATTGATCAAATAAATGGAATGGGAGCAGGCAGGTGAGAAGACTGGAATACTGTATAACAGAACAGGAGGATGGCTGGAGTGTGGAGCATTTTCTGAAGCAGCGACAGGGTTTTGGAAAAAAGCAGATCAGCCGTCTGAAATTCAGGCAGGAGGGGCTGCTTCTCAATGGCGAACGGTGCAGAGTCAACCAGATCCTGAGACAGGGAGATTGTCTTGGTATCACACTGGATTCCCAGGGAAAGGCAAGGCGGCAGCAGGAGGGCTACGAAGCCCCTCAGGGTCAGGGGATTCAGGAGTTGAAAATTCCTGACCAGGAAATTCAGAATCAGAAAATCACAGTGATTTATGAGGATGAGGATGTTCTGGCGGTATATAAACCCTCAGGGATTCCTGTTCATCCCTCCCATGGTCATGGTCGGGATACTCTGTGGAATCTGGTGATCTCTTATCAGCAGATAAAAGGACAGCAGTGGACTCCACGGGCGGTGGGACGTCTGGATCGGGATACCTCGGGAATCGTTCTGTTTGCAAAGAATACGGAGGCTGCCGCTGCACTGGCTGCCCAGCGGCAGGAAAAGACCCTCAGAAAACTTTATATTGCTGAGGCGACAGGCAGATTGGAAGAGAAAGAGGGGACCATTGATCTGTCCATTGAAAAGGATCCCGACTTTTTAAATCGCATGCGCGCGGGCAGGGAAGGTCTGGCTGCAGCGACGCATTACAGAGTGCTGCAGGAGCGTGTGGATAAAAGTCTGCTTCTTCTGGAACTGGAACAGGGGCGCACCCATCAGATCAGGGTGCATCTGTCTGCAACAGGGCATCCCGTGACAGGGGATTCTATTTATAATGAGGTGTATCTGAAGGGGGATAGATCCTGTCAAAAGCTTCGTCTTCATGCAGGCTATGTGAGCTTTCGGCAGCCCTTTACGAGGAAGGAGATTGTTCTGGAAGCACCTTTTCCTGAGTGGATGGAAGAGTGGAAGTCAGAGGAACTGATTCCCGGACAGGTAATGGTAGTGTCAACTAAGTTATGAAAAAACAGAGCCAAAGAAAAAGGCT